>JAURYJ010000019.1 GCA_030653985.1 Methylobacter sp.
CCTCCTGCATCCGTGCAGTCGTCGGCAACTGCTCCCTGCGTTGCTCTACCTCCTGCATCCGTGCAGTCGTCGGCAACTGCTCCCTGCGTTGCTCTACCTCCTGCATCCGTGCAGTCGTCGGCAACTGCTCCCTGCGCTGCCCTACATCGCCCTTCCCTGGAGTCGTACCTTTTCCATCCTTGGAGTCGTCGGTATTACCTGTCTCTTTTTTGATCTTTTCCATGAAATCCAGCGCATTACCATCCGGCAAATTCATATCGGAAAGAATTAATAACGGTTCTATTTTCTTATTCAGCAATAATTCTCTAGCTTCGGCCAGATTGGTAGCCAGCACCACTTCCCAACCGGACTGTCGATAATGACGGGATAACTCGGAACCTAACAGTTTTTCATCTTCAATAATGAGCAGAGTTTTTATCATGATCTATCTCTGATTATGCATTCATTGGGCAACAATATGGATACGCATGCGCCATGAGTCGGTTGATTGCTTAGACGGATAGTACCACCCACATCTTTTACAAAGCGTTGCACCATTGCCAAGCCTAAGCCGGTACCGCGTTGACGACTGCTACGAAAGGGTCGGATGCCATGCTCCAACATATCCCGGGAAAAACCGATGCCGTCATCCTGTACGTCGATGCGTAATCCCTGCCTGCTGGTGCGCGCCTTAATATGGATAGTTCCGGAATTACCTTCAAGCGCATCGGCTGCATTCAGGATCAAATTCAACAAGGCTTGCCGTATCCCGCTCTCAGGCAAATGCACCGGCAAGGCGCAAGGAGCTTCAATGTCCAAGTAGATGGATTCGGCAATCTGATAACGGGTCAACGCCACCAAATCCCGAATTAACGTCCTTACATCCAAAGTGGTGGCTTCTTCCGGCGAATGACGGCTCTGATCGAGCATGTCATTAAGCAGTCTTGCCATCCGTTTTAGTTCTGCATTAATCAAATCCAGCCTTTCCAGTTGGTCTTTGTCATCAATTTCACGGCGTAAATTGCTAACCGCCATTTGAACTCCGGCTAGTGGATTTCGTATTTCGTGCGCCAATTCCGCGGCGACTTCTCCTATTGCCGCTAACCGGTCAGCTCTCGCTAAGCTGTATTGCTGCTCCAATAAGGCTTGCGTGGCTAACCTGACCTCATGTTGCAGTGATTGTGCATGCAAGCGATTGCTATCTTCCAATTCCGCGAGATGGTTAACCATCTCGTTATAACTGTCAAACACAGGTAACAGCAGCGGATCAAGATGATCGGTGGTAATCGGGGTAAAATTTTCTTCGGTCAAATGCTGCAGCAACTCCCTCAAATCATTTAACGGATGCAGGATTCTGAAACGAAAAAATAACAGCGCTACAACCAATATTGCCAGAAAAATAGCGAGGGCTATATACAATTCGGTTTGGGTGCCCCGGCTAATGTCCTCCAATAATTCTTCGCGCTGTAAGGCTTCGTTATCCAGCGTTTCGCTCATCAATTTAAGCGTCGCTAACAGACGATTGTGCTGTTCTTGTTTTTGTAATGCGGGCAAATCAGCCAGCATAGTCCGGACCGTTTCCAGACTCGTTCTGGTCGCGGTTGATAAATAGCGATTGTCTGCCATCAACGCCTCCATCTCATCCAGCGTTTTGGTCAGTGCTTCTGAATGTGAATCCGACGCCGTTTCGGTCAAATATTCAATCAACGATTGCTGTAAGCCCACTGAAACATTTTGGATGCGGTGCGAATAATTGACATAAGAAAAAACCGTTTCAAAATGATGCACATTCCGCCCGATCATGCCGCCGAGTATGGCGAGAGCCATCAACAATAAACCCAAGAAGGCCAGGCCACGCAGCTGGGCAGGACGGTAAAAGATTGGTTTCAATGAACTCTCTTTGGATCGGATTAAAGTTTCTAATTATCGCATCATCTGTCACGATACGTTCAATCCTATTGACCGGATTGAGAATCAACGGCCCCATAGATTATTTATCAATGAGTTACAGGATAGAATTAAAAGTTGATAAATAACGCCCCCATAATCAAGTGATGCAGGGGGTTATTGGTGTGGCTGGCGTCATCCAGATACGGGTTAAGATAGCCCGCTTCAGCCCGAAGCTTTTGCTGAAGGTCCAACCCAGGCACGCAAACGCAAGGTTTTGATCGAAACCGGACTGATGGTGTCTATTGGTTTTTCGCCCTTCGCCTTTTTTTCGTGCTTTTCGTGGACTAATCGTTAATCATGCCGCTTGGCATCATCCGGCAATTTATCAAATATCGGATGCTTACCCATGCCGTAATGCTCCGGATAATAAACTGCCCCCAAATACAGGCCGTCAGGCGGTGCAGTCACTCCACCCAGCTTGCGGCTTTTAACCTCAAGCAGCTCCAGAGTCCAGTTTATCTGCTGCTTTCCTGCCCCTATGTCCATCAATACTCCGGCAATATTTCTGACCATGTGATGCAAAAAAGCATTGGCGGAAATATCAATAATGACCTTGTCATCTTCCCGATAAACATCAATAAAATACATCTGCCGACAAGGACTTTTCGACTGACAACCTTGCGCCCTGAACGAAGAAAAATCATGCTTGCCGATCAGATGTTGCGCCGCCCGGTGCATTTTATCGACATCCAGCGGGTTATGATGCCAAGTCACCTGCTTGCGCAATAATGCCGATTTTATCGGCCGATTAAGAATAACATAGCGATAAAAACGGGCAATGGCGCTGTATCTGGCATGAAAATCGCCTACGGCCTGCTTTACCCAGGTAATTCTGACATCATCCGGCAAATTACTGTTGCCGCCCAACATCCAGGCATGAAGATCGCGCTCTATTTTTGGCTCAAAATGCACCACCTGCTCAAGCGCATGTACACCGGTATCGGTTCTTCCCGCACACTGTACGGTGACCTTATGATTAGCAACTCTCGACAAGGCCTGTTCAAGCACCTGCTGAACACTGCGCTGATTCGTTTGCCACTGCCAACCGCAAAAACCGCTGCCGTCATATTCAATACCTAGAATGATGCGTGTCATGTAGGCCTCTTTTCGACACAATCAAACTTTACCTTGACTGAAAAACGATTATTCATGAATGTAAACCTTAACTCCAACTTCTACCCGATTAAACAAATCCCATACATCGGCATTTTTCATCCGAATACAGCCGTGCGATTCAGGGCTGCCGTGCATCAGTTGATCAGGACACCCATGTATATAAATATACCGCCAGGTCGTATCGACTTTGCCGTAACGATTTTTATGCGGTTCCAGTCCACCCAGCCACAAAATCCGGGTTAATATCCAGTCTCGTTGCGGATATTGCCTACCCAGGTCAGCGCTGTATATTTCACCGGTCGCCCGTCTGCCGACAAAAACCGAGTTTAACCGCTGACCCGCGCCAATTTTAGCTCTGATTTTATGCCAGCCGGTGGGCGTACACTCGCTGCCCATGAGTTCGCCCGTGCCTTTTTTGGCCGTGGAAACCGGATAAACCTGCACCGGACTGCCATCCGTATAGATAGTCAACTGCTGGCTGACGATACCAATATCCAGATAATTTTGTACTTTTCCTGTCTCATCATTTTTCATAAGCGCTGAAACAACAACCCCTTACAACAATTTATGGTTTAGGCGAACTTGAATAACCGATAAAAATTTTCAGTCGATGACTCTGCGATTTTATTGATCGTCGTGCCGCGCAATTCTGCCACGTGTTCGGCAACATAGCGTACGTAGGTTGGATAGTTGGGTCTGCCGCGGAAGGGTACGGGAGCCAGATAGGGCGAATCGGTTTCGATAAGGAAGCGGTCGGCGGGTACTTTTTTGGCAACCGCTTTGATTTCCTTGGCGCTGTTAAAGGTGACTATACCGGAAAAGGAAATATAGAAATTCAAATCCAAGGCTTTTTTGGCAAACTCCCAGTCTTCGGTAAAACAATGGATAACCCCCCCGACTTCACCAGCGCCCTCTTCTTCCAGGATACGCAGGGTATCGTCTTTAGCTTCTCGGGTGTGGATAATCAACGGTTTATGCAACGCTTTTGCGGCATTAATATGGTTTCTGAAGCGTTGGCGCTGCCAATCTACATCGCCTTCACTACGAAAATAATCCAAACCGGTTTCACCTATGCCGATGACTTTATCGGGGCGCCCTAAAGCAATAAGCTCTTCGACACTGGGGTCTTGGCCATCCTGAATATTGGGATGCACCCCTACGGTCACGGATATTTGCGCATAAGCAGACACCAAAGCCAGCATTGCCGGATAGGCTTCCAAATCTATCGCAATACATAACAGGTGTTCAATTTGGCTGTTTTCCGCTTCGCGCATAAAACAGGCAAAATCATTTTGATAGGGTGCCAGATCGATACGATCCAGGTGACAATGGGAATCTATTAACATAAAAGTTTTTATAAAAGCAGGCAAAAGGCACAAGGCTAAGGGCGAAAAAACCTGAGCATCAACGTCTGCCCTTAGCCTTTCGCCGTTGGTCTTATTTACATAGTATGGGTCGAACGGTCATTTTCTAAAGAACCGGCCAGATAGTTTTCAATTTTGTTGCGGGCTAGTCCGCCGTCCTGATCGCTAAATTGTACGCCGACGCCGCTGGCTCTATAGCCTTCTGAGCCAGGAGGCGTTATCCAGATTATTTTACCAGCTATCGGCAGCCGTTCGGCTTCATCCATTAAATTGAGCAACATAAAGACTTCCTGCCCCATTTCATATTCACGGTTGGTGGGGATAAACAGCCCGCCGTTGGTGACAAAAGGCATGTAGGCTGCGTACAACGCGTTTTTATCTTTAATGGAAAGGGACAATATGCCTTGCCCTGGCGCTGCATCTGCCATGTCATTTGCTCCGGTTAAGTTCGTGCCATTGGATTAAAATTTCTTCAAACAATAACTGCTTGTTTATTTGAGTATCCAGTCGCTGCCGATCTGACAATAATAAATCATACAATTTATAAAGCCCTTTTAATTCTAGTCTCCGTGACAGTTCCTGCAATGGCTTATTCAAATCTGGATTATATAAATTTGCAACCTGAGCTTGGTAAAAACACTTAATCAAATCGATAACCCAGGATGTCATCCAGAATATTAACGGCGATGCCGGTAGCTTGTGCCAATCTTCGGCGATAATAACCGGAGATTTAAGCTGTTTCGCTATCGCCATCCAGGCATCGAAACATTCATTACGCAAGGTCAATGTTTGATCATTGGCATATTCCAGTGCCAGTAAAGGCGCTCCCTGCGCTAAAGAGACGTTGAGCGGCAACATCTTATTAGTCGCCGCATCACATCGCAATATTTCTGCCAGCCACTTAACCACGACTTCCTTATCCGGTGTGGCTAGCGCTAGTTTCTGACAACGACTGATTATAGTTGCAGGCAATTTAGCCGGTTTTTCGGTAATCAATATAATACTGGTGCGTTCGGTAGGCTCTTCAAGGCATTTCAAGAAGGCATTAGCCGCTGCATTATTCATCTTGTCGGCAGGATTGACAATAACAACACGTTGAGTCTCAAACTGGGGTTTTAAGGTTAAGCGGCTAATCAGGCTACGTATCTGCCCGATACCAATGCCTTTACCCGGTTCCTCGGGCTGTATCTGGATAAAATCGGGATGTGTATCCGCATTAACCAGCAAACAGCTACTGCAATGCCCGCAAGCCGTACCGCTGGTCTGCGGTGTTGCACAAAGCAGGGCAGCGGCGAACTGATGCGCTAATTGCTGTTTGCCTAAGCCTTTATTGCCGGTAATGAGTAAAGCCTGAGGAATACGTTTTTGCGCGATATAACTGCACAGATGCTCCCATTGATGCTGTTGCCAGGGTAATAACGGGTTCGGCAACGTCATTTTGCGCTGCCGTGCCTGGGGGAAGTCGGACAATTCAAGGTGTACAACCCGAGCAAAATACGAATGACATCAGTAATGGCTCTTTGCACATCGGCTAACGGTTGATTGGCTTTTATCAGTTTGATGCGCTCCGGGTACAGTTCAGCCTGCAATAAATAAGCGCGCCTAACGTTTTCAAAAAAACTGATTTTTTCTGACTCAAAACGATCAAAAGCACCGCGTTTTCTGACTCGCTCTATACCTATGTCAACCGGCGCATCCAATAACAGGGTTAAATCAGGCCTTAATGTGCCGAGCACCAGATTTTCCAGCCACTGTATGGTGCTGATTTTCATGTTCCGGCCTCCGCCCTGATAGGCGTAGGTGGCATCGATAAATCGATCGCAAAGCACCCATTTTCCATGGGCCAAAGCTGGCTCAATCACATGCTTTATATGTTGGGCTCTTGCCGCAAACATCAGCAATAATTCGGCCTGTTCTGAAATGGCTTCGCTGTCGTTATCCAGCAATAATTGACGTATTTTTTCGGCCAACTCGGTGCCGCCGGGTTCACGCGTCACCACAACAGAAATATCATGTTGCTGTAAGTAATCTTTTATAAAAGCCATATTGGTGGTTTTGCCTACCCCCTCCCCGCCTTCCAGAGTAATAAACTTGCCTCGGATCATTTCTTGTTCCTTTGAAATTTATCAACGGCAGAGTTGTGGTCTTTTAACGTTGCTGAAAACACATGCGTACCGTCACCACGAGCGACAAAATAAAGGCTGTCGCCCTTCGCAGGATGCAAGACCGCATGAAGTGCATCACGCCCGGGCATCGCAATCGGCGTTGGCGGTAAACCGCTAATAACATAAGTATTGTAAGGTGTAGCTGTGGTTAGATCTTTAGATTTAATGTTGCCTTGATAACTTTCGCCCATCCCGTAAATGACGGTAGGATCGGTTTGCAACAACATATTCTGTTCCAGTCTACGGATAAATACACCCGCGATTAAGGATCTTTCAGCGGCGACTCCGGTTTCCTTTTCTACAATCGAAGCAAGAGTCAGGGCTTCATAAGGCGTTTTAAACGGTAGATTTTCTTCTTTATTCAGCCACTCTTGCTGCAATACCTGCTGCATTTTATCGTAGGCTCGTTTTAATACAGATACATCGGGCGTATGTTTTTCGAAAAAATAAGTATCGGGAAAAATCAAGCCTTCAGGCGATGCAGGAGCCGTCGCTTCTGACTCAAGTTTGCTCATGATGCTTTTAAAATCAACACTACTTAAGGTGTGCTCGATATGAGGATTTTTCTCAATTTCGAGCAGAATTTCCTTAAAACCCCAACCTTCAGGAAAGGTAATGGTGTGCTGTTTGGTTTTCCCCTGAACGAATAAGGCTAATATTTCAGGCAAAGTTAGCCCCGAAGTTAGCTCATATTCCCCTGTTTTCAGTTTTTTGAGTGCATTTTCCTGCAAGGCAACGACTTTAAACCAAAAAGATTTAACCGCTATTTTTTGGGTGATAAGCTTGTCGATAATCCGGTTAAGCGAGTCGCCTTTTTCAATTTCTATATAAACCGTTTCGCCAACCAGCACCGGTTTAGTTAACGCACTCTGGTAGTCTATCCATAGCCACCCGCCTACAAAACTTAAAATCAGCAAGACAAAGCCAATGATTTTATTGTTCATTGTTGATACCTCTACTGGTAAACTCGCTCAGTTGAATTTGAATGTTCTGGGTTATCGGACCGACTGAGAAATGCGTCGTTGCGATTTGCTTGATAGGCCAGATACCAATAATTGAATTACAAACGAATACTTCATCGGCTGATAACAGCTGATCGCGGGTAAACATATGCTCAACGACGGAAAGACCTTGTTCAACTGAACACGTCATTATAATGCTGCGCATAATACCGGCAATGCCTGATTGATGGAGTGCTGCGGTATAAAGATTATTATTTTTAATGTAGAACAGATTCGTCATTGTTCCCTCAATAACATAATCATTGATATCCAGCATTAGCCCTTCCTGAATCGCTGAGTCAGTCCATTCTGCTCTCGCCATAACCTGTTCAAGCCGGTTCAAATGCTTAATGCCCGCTAAGGCAGGGTTCAAGCCTAGCCGAGTCGCGCAGAAACGCGCGACTATCCCCTGCTCTGAATAGTTTGTCGGGTAGTCGGGGTAAGGATGAAGACTTAATACGCGAGTAGCTTGAATGACATCCGGTGGCCGATAACCACGTCCACCTGAGCCGCGTGTGACTATAATTTTAAGCACAGCCCGGTTGGAAGGCATACTGCGGCAAAGTTTTTCAGCTTCAAGACTAATTAATTCTGCACCGGGAAAAGGGATGTGAAGCCGAAGACAACCTGAATTTAACCGATCTAAATGCCGCTGAAGACAAACAGCATGTCCGCCTCTCACTTCAATGGTTTCGAATAATCCATCGCCATATTGAAAACCGCGGTCGGATATTTCGATATGCTCCTTGCTTTCACCATTGACGAGATAAATAGTGGGCAGAAAAGCGCTGCCCACCCTACTACTCGTACCGTTTAAAAATCAACGAACCGTTAGTGCCGCCAAAACCGAAGGAATTTGACATGGCCACATCGATTTTCATATTTCTTGCGGTATTCGGCACAAAATCAAGATCGCATTCGGGATCTTGATTTTCCAGATTGATGGTCGGCGGAGCAATTTGATTTTTAATACTTAATGCAGTCAACACCGCTTCAATACCGCCTGCTGCACCTAATAGATGGCCAATCATGGATTTTGTTGAGCTAATTGCAACTTTATAGGCATGATCACCCAAAGCGGCTTTCATCGCCTGGGTTTCGCCAATATCACCGGCCGGCGTTGATGTACCATGGGCATTGATGTAATCGACAGCATCCGCATTTAAACCGGCATCACGCAGTGCGTTTTTCATGCAACGTGCTGCGCCTTCGCCACCGACTGAAGGCGTGGTCATATGGTAAGCGTCACCGCTCATTCCAAAGCCCACTAATTCAGCATAAATTTTTGCGCCACGCGCTTTGGCATGTTCCAATTCTTCAAGAACTACAACGCCGGCACCATCACTTAATACAAAGCCGTCTCGATCTTTATCCCAAGGACGACTAGCGGCCTGTGGATTGTCATTGCGGCGTGACAAGGCTTTTGCCGAGGCAAAACCGCCCATCGCTGTCGGTGATGTTGTGCAGCGCTCTGCGCCGCCTGCAATCATCACGTCGGCATCGCCATATTTAATCAATCGTGCAGCATCGCCAATGTTGTGCGTACCGGTAGAACAGGCGGTAACAATGGCATAGTTAGGTCCTTTTAATCCGTATTTGATTGAAAGGTTGCCTGAAATCATGTTGATAATGTTGCCTGGGACAAAGAACGGCGAAATACGTCGCGGGCCGCTTTTATCATAGGTCGCATAGCATTCTTCAATACCGGTAATGCCACCGATACCCGATCCGATAGCAACGCCGATGCGCTCGGCATTGGCTTCGGTAACTTCAATACCTGAATCTTCAATAGCCTGGCAGCCAGCGGCAATACCATAATGGATAAATCCATCCATGCGTTTGGCATCTTTTTCGGGAATATACTGACTGATGTCAAAATTTCTTATGACGCCGCCAAAGGTGGTGGCAAAAGAAGAAATGTCGAAAGAATCAATTGGGCTTATACCGCTTTTACCATTAATAATCCCATCCCATGTTTCTGAGACCGTATTAGCTAAAGGCGTGATTGCGCCTAATCCAGTTATGACAACTCGGCGTTTGCTCAATGTGATTTACCGTAAGAAAAATAAAGGCGGGAATAAAGGATTAGATAGGTCGATAGTGCAACGTAACACTGCAATCGAAGCACTACCTTGGGTTACGCTACGCTCGGCAATTTCTCCTGATTGCTCTACCTCCTGCATCCAGGCAGTCATCGGTTTGTGCTCCATGCGTCGCTTGATCCCCCATCCTTGGGAGGTCGTAACCCAACCTACAAAAATCAGTTTTTAAGAAGCGTTTTTTACTACGTAATCGATAGCTTGCTGAACAGTTGTGATTTTTTCAGCTTCATCGTCTGGAATTTCGCATTCGAATTCTTCTTCAAGAGCCATGACGAGTTCAACTGTATCAAGAGAATCAGCACCAAGATCATCTACAAATGAAGCATCAGTAGCAATATCTTCTTTAACACCCAATTGTTCTGCAACAATCTTTTTTACTCGTTCTTCAATGTTACTCATAGTTATTATCCTCAAACACTGTAAGTTCACCAGGGTCTAGCCTGAAACCTACAATAGTATTGTTATTAATTTTATTTGAAATCCCGTCTCCGGAAATTCCAGACGGCGGGCGAATTATACTTTATATTGCAATAATGTCACAATAATAAGGCATGAACGTACTGTTATGACCTATAGGCGACACCTCTTACGGCATGAACATGCCACCATTGACATGAATATTTTCACCGGTAATATACGCTGCACCATCAGAAGCCAGGAATGAAACCGTATGGGCGATCTCTTCTGCCTTACCCAAACGAGACAGAGGAATAGATGACAGTAGGGCATTCTTAATATCATCACCCAGCTCCTTAGTCATATCGGTATCAATAAATCCAGGCGACACCGTATTGATAGTAATATTGCGCGACCCCACTTCTTTGGCCATGGATTTGGCAAAGCCAACCATACCGGCCTTTGCGGCGGCATAATTTGCCTGCCCGGCATTGCCGGTTGCACCGACAACCGATGAAACATTGATAATACGGCCTGTTTTGGCTTTCATCATGCCTCGCAGTACTGCTTTGCTCATACGAAAAACCGAAGTCAGATTAGTGCTGATAATATCATCCCACTCTTCATCTTTCATACGCATCAACAAATTATCACGAGTGATGCCGGCATTATTAACCAATACCGCAGGCGCCCCAAACTCGTCATTAACCATTTTCATGACTTCTGCGATAGATTCCGGATTAGCGACGTCAAGCTTCAAGCCCTTGCCCTGCTCACCTAGATAGGCAGAAATTGAATCGGCGCCGTTATCGGTGGTGGCGGTACCAATAACAAAAAAACCATCCTGAGCCAATCTGGCTGCGATTGCTCGACCGATACCGCGACTGGCACCCGTCACTAAAGCTATTTTTTTAGCCATTGAGTTGCTCCAATACTATATTGAATGATTCCGAATCATAAATGGATCTATGCTCGGCATCCTTGGCGATACGTTTATTCAATCCGATTAATGCCTTGCCGGGACCGCATTCAACAAAACAGGTAACGCCCTGATCATGCATAAACTTGATACTGTCAGCCCAACGCACAGGCTTATAGAGTTGTTCTTTTAATGCGTTACGGATGACTTCAGGGGCGCTGTGCGATGCGACATCTACGTTATGAATCAGCGTCATTTTTGGCGTATCAATAACCGTATTCTGCAATTGTTGATCCAGCTTTTTAGCTGCCGATTCCATTAATGCACAATGCGAAGGCACGCTGACCGACAACAGTACGACTTTTTTGGCGCCCGTCGCTTTTGCCGCCAACATGGCTCTTTCTACGGCAGCAACATTGCCTGCAATAACCACCTGCCCCGGCGAATTGAAGTTAACCGCAGAAACGATTTCATTCTCAGCCGCATCGATACAAACCTTAACAACTTGATGATCTTCAAGGCCCAAAATTGCCGCCATCGCGCCAACACCAGGAGGTACTGCTTCCTGCATCAAACGCCCTCTTGCAGCAACCAGTCTTATGCCATCTTCAAATGACAGAGCCTCCGAACAAACCAAGGCGGTATATTCTCCCAGACTATGTCCAGCCATCCACGCGGGGCGAACACTACTGTGCTTACACCAAACCTCCCAAACGGCGACACCGGCAGCCAGCATGGCAGGCTGGGTATTATGGGTTTGATTAAGCTCTTCTTCTGAACCCTGAGAAACAATTGACCATAGATCCTTGCCCAGCACATCAGATGCTCGTTCAAATACATGCCTTACTTCAGGATAGCGGGCAGCCAAATCCGTTAACATGCCGACTGATTGCGACCCTTGTCCTGGAAAAACAAAAGCTAAATTATAAGTTTGGTTATTCATTTTAATACGCTTTTAGTACTTAATTAATGCAGAACCCCAAGTGAATCCTGCGCCAAACGCTTCAAGCAACACGACTTGTCCGCGTTGAATCCGACCATCCCGAACACCTTCATTGAGGGCGAGCAGCACGGAGGCAGATGAAGTATTCCCCTGAGTCTCAAGGGTCAAAATAACATGATCCATGGACATTTTTAATTTTTTTGCTGTCGCCGCTATAATCCGCATGTTCGCTTGGTGAGGAACCAGCCAGTCAATATCGGATTGCTGCATGTTATTTGCAGCCAGCGTTTCATCGACTATGCGCCCCAGCGTGTTGACAGCCACCTTGAACACTTCGTTGCCGCGCATGTTGATGTAACCTGCTTCATCTTTATTTGCCTCGGTAGCCGCCTGAGGATTTGGACAATACAATAGGTCTTCATATTCGCCATCAGAATGAATATGCGTCGACAAAACACCGGCATTATCCGATGCACTCAGTAATACCGCACCGGCACCATCACCAAATAAAATACAAGTTCCCCGGTCCGTCCAGTCAACAACGCGCGAACAGATTTCAGAGCCCACAACAAGAACCATCTTGGCAGCACCCGATTTTATATATTGATCGGCAATACTCAACGCAAAAATCGAACCTGAACATGCGGCCTGCACATCAAAGGCAACGCAGTTTTTAATACCCAAACGCCGCTGCAATAAACAGCCGGTACTGGGGTAAACACGATCAGGCGTCCCGGTAGCAACGATAATCAAATCGATGTCTTCGGGATCACATGCGGCAGCTGCTATAGCCTGTCTTGCCGCGATTTCAGCCATGCTTGAGGCTGTTTCGTCAGCGCCTGCAATGCGACGACTTTTAATGCCGGTACGCTCAAAAATCCAGCTATCGGAAGTATCAACAGTTTGTGATATTTGTTCATTGGTGCGAACTTCTTCCGGCAAATAACCACCGGTACCGATTACTTTTGAATATCGCGTCATGCATGCTCTCTCAGTGCCAAGGTTTTTTCGACTTGTTCGCTTATTTTTTTGATAACGTCTTTTTTAACTTCAATCTCAGCAAGATGAATAGCTGTTTTAAACGCCAGCACATCAGCGCCACCATGACTTTTAATGACTAACCCGCGTAAACCTAAAAAGCTTGCACCATTATACAAGCGCGGATCGATACGCTTTTTAAAAGATTTAAGCACCGGATAGACCAGCAATCCTGCCAATTTGGTAAAAATATTTTTGCCAAAAGCCTCTTTTAACGCAGTACCTATCATTTTTGCCGCACCTTCAATAGCCTTGAGCGCAACATTACCCACAAAACCATCGGTAACAATCAAATCAACCTGAACATGGCCCGCATTTAAAGAGTTACCTTCCACATAACCTATATAGTTTAACGACGAATTTTCCAGTAATTTTGCAGCCGCTTTAACCTGCTCATTACCTTTCATATCTTCTTCACCAATATTTAACAAGCCCACCCTGGGATTATCAATATTTTCAACCGCTTTAACCAGTTCCGCACCCATCACCGCAAATTGAAAAAGGTGTTCTGCCGTACAATCCACATTTGCTCCCAAATCAAGCACATGGGTATGCCCGCTAATTGACGGCAACGTCGAAATAATCGCTGGACGACTGATACCGGGGATCATTTTAAGGACAAATCGGGCAGTCGCCATTAAAGCCCCGGTGTTTCCGGCACTAACGCAGGCATCTGCACGACCGTCATGAACGAGGTTGATGGCAACCCGCATAGACGAGTCTTTTTTATTTTTTAACGCTTTGGACGGAGACTCATCCATTTCAACGCATTGGGATGCGTGCTGAATGGTAAGCCTATCTTGATAATTAATTAATGCCTGTGCCAACTGTTGCTTGAGAACAGTTTCGTCACCCACTAAAATTAGTTTTAAGTCTGGATTGTTCTTTAAACAATCCAATGATGCCGGTATGGTAACTTCAGGACCGTGATCCCCGCCCATTGCATCAATCGAAATTGTTAGGCTCACGCTTACGGATAACTCCTGAGTTATTACAAAGAAGCCGAAGCTGATCTGATCAGCTTCGGCATATCATTATGCTACAAGAGCGGAAGATTGATTAATCTTCGCTGCCATTGCTTACAATTTGACGACCTTTAAAGAAACCGTCTGGAGTCATGTGATGACGAATATGAGTTTCACCCGTGATTGGATCCTGTGATAAGGTTCTACCAGTTAACGCATCGTGTGAACGACGTTGACCACGTCTTGAACGCGATACTTTACTTTTTTGTACGGCCATTATAAATCTCCAGTGTTTTTAAATTTGGCTAAGATGGAAAAAGGATTTTTGGTGGGCGACTCCTGCTCATTAAGTGCAAAATCCGCCTCTTTATTACCAGACTTATGAGCGAGACAATTGTGCGAGTGCCTGGGGAATGCAGGCAAAATAAGCAATAATTCGTCTTCGACAATGTTTTTTAAAGGCATTTTACCCTCAACAACTAACAGTGGCTCGTAATCCTCGGGTAATCTGTCTGCTTGATCTATTGAAGTAACAATACCTAGCTTAACGGTATGCTTGACAGGCCACGACACTGCCTGTAGGCAATTTTGACATTCAAGCTCCAGAACTGCTTCCATGTATCCCTCAATTTTGGCCAACCTTCCTTCCCGACCAAAAAAAAGATCCACAGTTACAGCTCCTGTCTCGTCAAACAGTAAATCTGCCAAACGATCCAAGCTACTTACGGGTATTTGTCCCTTCAATTCACCACGCTTATCAGCGAGGTGCAAGGGATCTATATATTCAGGTAATCGAGCTAACATAACCGAGCAATGGTATATGGAAACAACAAACTCGTCAAATCTGTGTGCAGTATCTTTATCATTATTTAACAATAACAGGCTTATTGGCAAGTTCATTAGGGTTATGGGTACCGGGCGGAAAATGCGCTGCCAACAACAGCGTAATACGCTCGATGCCTCGTATTGAGCCATGCAAAAAATCACCCTGTTTGAATTCTTTCTGCATAGCTGCGGCTGTCGCATCCCACTCGGCTTGCGCCACGCGCTTGGCAATCCCCCGGTCTGCGATAATATGAACTTCCCGATCTGCCAGTAACAGATAAATCAACACACCGCTGTTCTCTTCGGTATCCCAGACCCGTAAATTTGAAAACACCTCTATCGCGCGCTGCCGAGCCGATATGCCACGCCAAACCCTAGCCAATGCCAGCGTATTTTCAACAGCAAAACGAAGCTCGCCACGATGCTGAAGCTCGGACTGCTGTACTGCGTGTTCTATCTCGGCCAACACAACCTTAGGAAACGACACGCGCCAGCGCCATGGCGGCATAAGAGCATGTCGAAACCAACGCTTAATATTTACCATGATCCTGATGCGCCTCCTCCGCCAAAGCCACCGCCACCACCGCTCCATGAGCCACCACCACTCCCGCCAAAGCCGCCTCCGTTAGACAATCCGCGCCCACCCGTTGAACGGACACTGACAATAAAAAAAATCATTATCCCGACAAATAACGCTACCGAAAAAGCTAAGCCTAAAACCAGTACGGCCACGATGCCACTACCCAATCCCGCCAGCGTGCCAGCCATGACTCGTCCCACCACGACTGACAGCATAAAACCTACGATTAAGCCACCCATCAAAATGAATAGGAAGGTCCCCTCATCCAGTCCTTCAGTCAAACTTTCAGTCGGCGTCGGCAAGGCCTCACCTTCAATCAACTTCATTAGCTGCATAATCCCCGAATCAATGCCGCCAGCGTAGTCACCCTTCTTAAAATACGGGGTAATGGTCTCGGCAATTACCCGCTTGGCAACCGCATCGGGAATAACCCCCTCCAGGCCGTAGCCGACTTCCATCCGCAGCTTTCGGTCATCTTTGGCAACGATCAGGATAAGGCCATCATCAACACCTTTGCGCCCAAGCTCCCATAAGTCAGCGACTTCTATGCCAAATTCGGCTATATCTTTAGGTCCAGTGGTCGGAACGATTAATACCGCAATCTGACTGCCTTTTTTCGCTTCAAACGCAGCCAGCTTATTTTCCAGCGCCGCGATTTGCTCGACGTTAAGTGTAGAGGTCAGATCGGTGACGCGCTGCGATAACTCGGGAACGCCAACTACGGCCCAGATTGTTATGCAAAATAACAACAAGAAAAACCCGAGTCCGTAGCGAACTCGGGGAAATATCAGAGATAACATATTAATGACTATTCACCGTTGCAGGAGAACCAAAGTCCACTTTGGGCGGAACCGCAATGGCTTGTTCATTTTCTACCGTAAAGCTTGGCTTGGTTCGGTAACCGAACATCATCGCAGTCAGGTTAGAAGGGAAAGAGCGCACGGTAATGTTGTATTCCTTGACCGCCGCAATGTAGCGATTGCGCGCCACGGTAATACGATTTTCGGTGCCTTCTAATTGAGCCTGTAAATCACGAAACAGACCATCGGCTTTCAATTGCGGATAGCTTTCAGCCACCGCCAACAGCCGTGAAATCGCACTGGTCATTTGCCCCTGAGCGGCGATAAACTTTTGAAACGCTTGCTCATCATTAACCAATTCGGGTGTAGCCTGTAACGCTCCGACTTTGGCGCGAGCTTCGGTCACTTCGACCAGCACATCCTTTTCGTGAGCCGCGTAGCCTTTCACCACATTGACTAAATTAGGCACCAGATCAGCGCGGCGTTGATACTGATTCAGCACCTCCGCCCAAGTCGCCTTAATGTCCTCGTCGCTGGACTGTAGCGCGTTATAACCGCAACCGGACAAAACCATCATCACCAACAAAACAATCAGCTGTTTAAACATATCAACCCCGTAAGTTAGGCTTTAAAACTTAGCGGCCATACACATCGCTTAAGCCTATTCAATTAAAAAAATACTTTTACCACAAAGACGCGAAGAGTATGAAGAAAAGCAAAAATAAAAACCTGCGTTTGCCGGATAATTACAAAATTTCGTGTGCTTCTTTAAAAATTAAGCCACCCCGAACCGAATGAAGTCGCAAAAACAAGACTGACTATGGTCATCAGCTTGATCAAGATATTTAAAGATGGGCCGCTGGTGTCTTTAAACGGATCGCCTACGGTGTCGCCCACCACCGCAGCTTTGTGAGAAGCGGAACCCTTGCCGCCGTATTGCCCTGTTTCAATCCATTTTTTCGCATTGTCCCAAGCGCCGCCCGCATTCGCCATCATCACCGCCAGCAAAAATCCGGACGACATCGTGCCGACCAGCATACCAGCCAGGGCTTCTTTACCCAAAACATGCCCTACAACGATTGGCACAATAACCGCCAATGCGCCAGGCAAGATCATTTCACGCAAAGCGCTTTCAGTACTGATACCGACACAGGCCGCGTAATCCGGCTTTCCTGTGCCGTCCATCAAGCCCGGAATTTCACGAAACTGACGACGTACTTCAACAACAATCTCGTGAGCCGCTTTACCGACAGCCAGCATAGTCAGTGCGGAAAACAGATAAGGCATCATCGCGCCAATCAGTAACCCCGGCAGCACGGTAGGCCCCAAAATATTCAAATTGTCGATTTTTGCGGCGGTCACATAAGCGGCTAATAGCGCCAACGCCGTTAACACTGCCGAGCCGATCGCAAAACCTTTGCCGGTAGCGGCGGTGGTGTTACCCAAACTATCCAGCGCATCGGTACGCAGCCGCACGTCACTGGGCAGGTGACTCATTTCAGCAATGCCGCCCGCATTATCGGCAACCGGGCCGTAAGCATCGGTCGCCAGCGTTACACCCAAGGTGCTAAGCATGCCCACACCTGCCAAAGCGACCGCATAAAGACCGGCAGTCATGGTGCCGTCGGCCTTATGACCCAGCCATATACTCAATAAGATAGCCGTCGCGACGATCAATACCGGAAATACGGTACTCATCATACCCACCGCCAAGCCTTGAATAATGGTAGTTGCAGCGCCTGTTTGTGTAGCATAAGCAATGCCTTGCGTGGGCTTTTCCGAGTAGGCCGTGTAATATTCAGTCACATAAGCAATGGCGTTACCTGCCACCAAACCGACCAGGATAACCAATCCATAATTATAATTGACACCCGATATATATATAACAAGTAAAGAGAGCGCCAAAATGAGTACTGAAGCCCCCCAAACCGAACGACGCAACACTTTCAACAACTCATCCAAACTGGGGGTTTTGGCGCCCTTTGTATTTTTTGCAGGTTTTAACTTTCTGCCGGTCACTCTATAAATACCGAACAAACTGGCAATGACGCCTACTGCAGCAACCAGAAAAGGCAGTCCGATAAAAGCCGGAGAATTTACACCCAACGCCGCACCCAGAGTAGCCGCAGCAATAATTGAACCCGTATAACTTTCAAACAAGTCGGCACCCATGCCGGCAACGTCACCGACATTATCGCCGACATTATCGGCAATGACGGCGGGATTGCGCGGATCGTCTTCGGGAATGCCTTGCTCGACCTTACCCACCAAATCTGCACCCACATCGGCGGCTTTGGTGTAAATGCCGCCGCCGACCCTGGCAAACAGCGCAATACTGCTGGCACCGAAACCAAAACCGGTAATATAGGTCAATTGATTCGGATTGCCGTTAAATATCAAAAACAGAACCGTCATGCCGATCAAACTAAAACTGACCACCGCCATGCCCATAATCGAGCCGCTGCCAAAGGCAACGCGCAAGCCTTCATGCAGGCTTCGACTGGCCGCCGCTGCGGTTCGGACGTTGGCGCGAACCGCCACATACATACCCAAGTAGCCCGCGCTTGCCGATGCAATCGCACCGACCACAAAACAAAGCGCAGTCTGCCAATGTAAAAACGAAGCAATAACCGTAGCGACAATCGCAACAAAAATCGCTATAACCCGATATTCTCGCGACAAAAAAGCCGCCGATCCTTCTTGAATAGCCTTGGCGATGGCTTGCATGGTTTCATTACCCGGGTCATAGGCAAGAACGCGTCGCAACTCCCGAATCACGAATAAGCTCCCGACTAAGCCCATCAATAATGCGATCAGAACTGATTCAGATGTTGTAAACATCATAGCTTCCTCTCCTCTTTGGTTGGCTTGGTTAAACCAAGCGCTGTTTTTTTATTATTGATTTAGCTGTCACACAAATATGCACAGCCATGACCATTAGAAGCGGCATTTACGCAAGACGCAACTGTTTAAGTGTGGCACAAGCTTCACCGCCAATAATGTCAGGAATTATTCTTAATTCCAGCGCCTTTAATTGATTAAGCCCAACCTCATAATGTTCAATTTCGCAGGTGGTATTTGGCGGACTAAAGTGATATTGCTGCCGCAAAACCTCACGGTAAGTATCTTCATTGTCCATCAACCAAAGCAGCACAAATTCTTGAGTGCGCGACTGTTGCCGTTCCTCGAACATAAGAACAATATGCTCGATAGTCCGGGGTTGATCGAAAATAAGACGAATGACTTGCTCGCCGGAAATTGCCGCCTGCCATCCTGATACCGAATTCTCCATCAATAACAAGGCCGACTCGACAGGATGCTCCAGACACTCAGAGGTAAACTCTACCTGAGCAAGATGCTCCAGATCCAGAAAATCCAGATCGGAAGATGGGCTGTTTTTACCGGCCTGATTGATTATTGTTTTTCGCATATTTGCTCACCTGTTGCAGTGTGTAGTACCTACTGGCACTAGTACTCAGTCAACTTTATTCTGACGGTTAAGCAACTGGATGTGGAGGCGGCTTTAGCCGCCCCCACAGTTACAGGAACCCGTCATTTCTAAGTTGACTAAGTACTAGCCTATATCAAGAAACAGTTTGACATCATCCCTGACCTAAAGAATGGGAACTCCTACCGCTAGACACTTATGCCCAAGCGCGAGAATGTTCTTTGCCGCATGAATATCTCTATCATGCGTTGCGCGACACTCAGCACACGTCCATTCTCTTATTCCAAGTCCAAGGGTGTAAAAAAATCTGTGTAAACTGCCTCTAATTAAAATCAGGCATCCTGTCCTGGTACATAATCATAAACTGATTTATGGCTGGCTTCCAATCGCGCAAAGGCATAGACCATTTTTTTGCCGCATGCTCAATAGCCAGATAAACGACCTTCATTGCCGCTTGATCATGGGGAAATGTTTTCCTGGCGTTGGTCGTTTTTCTAATCACGCTATTCACCGATTCAATCGCATTAGTGGTATAGATGATTTTCCTGATTTCATTGGGGTAATCAAAGAAAGCAATCAGGTTAGGCCAATGATTACGCCAGGATTGGCTGATGGATGGATATTGGCTATCCCAGGTCCTCGCAAAGGCTTCGAGTTCCATTTCTGCTTCTTCAACCGTGATCGATTGGTAGATTTTCTTGAGATCGGCGGCAATCAGTTTTCGCTCTTTCCAGGAAACAAAGCGTAATGAGTTCCGTACCATGTGCACAATACAGAGCTGTACTTGCGTTTTAGGAAAGACAGCGCCGATAGCATCAGGAAAGCCGGTCAAGCCATCCACACAGGCAACAAAAACATCCTTGATGCCTCGATTCTTAAGCTCCGTCAGCACCGAAAGCCAAAAATTTAGCGCCTTCGTTTTCGGACAGCCACAGCCCTAGCAGCTCCTTCTGGCCTGCCATATTAACACCTAGCGCCACATAAACCGCCTTGTTAATGACGCGCTTATCGTGCTTGATTTTTACCACGATACAATCCAGATAGATAATGGGATAGACCTCATCAAGCGGCCTGGATTGCCATTCGATGATTTTCTCCATAACCGATTCAGTGATGGTTGAAACCTGTGCTGCTGAAATGGTCGTACCGTACATTTCTTCAAAGGTATCAACAATATTCCGTGTCGTCATGCCTTTAGCATATAAGGTTAGAATCTTGTCGTCGAAATGCGTTAACCGTGTTTGATTTTTACGCACAAACTGAGGCTCAAAGGTGCCGTTGCGGTCTCGGGGTGTTTCAATTTCAAGTACGCCGTGGTCGCCTTTAAGTGATTTGCTACCATAGCCATTCCGACTGTTACCGGAATGATGACCGGCCGGTGAATGCCTGGGGTAGCCCAGATGAGCTTCCATTTCGGCATTAAGCGAGGCTTCTACAGTGATTTTGAGTAGCTCTCTGGTTAATGATGATAGATCCGCCTCCGACTTAATGCCTCGGGCCAAATCCTGAATCGCTGAAACTAAAACTGGGGCGTTAATGATGCTGCTCATTTTCATTCCTCGTGAAGGAATTCTACTACACTGAAAATAAGCAGTTACACGAAATTATTTACACCCTCGCCATCCGGCACCTGGTATTGAGCCAGACGATAGCAGGTGTTGAAGGTTTTAAACACAATGTCCTGAATGACGACTTCCCGATAACCCTTAAACGTTGAACCTTTCGGTATTTTGTCGGGTTGGATGTCGACCGTGGCATCTATCTTAATGTGCTCAGTTTTACTGCGTTTAGGCCCTTTTTTCTTTTTTGAAGCGTCGCGGTTATCGCCATCACCCTCCTCGGCAGAATCCTTATCCATCTTGCTGGGTTTGATTTTGGGTTTAGTGGTTTCGCCCTTGAGCTTGAGTATTTCCTGCTCCAGTCTGTCGATCTGCTTTTGCTGCCACGCAAGCAATTCCAGCAACACATCAACTAGCGGTGTCCGATCTTCGTTGCTGATTTTTGATAGTTGCGGCTTGAGTGAATTCATGAGGCCATTTTAACCTGATTTTTCAAATGTTACCTGTGACTAATGAGAGTTACGCTCTTTGGTAATACAATCATCCATGCTTATGCCACCTCGACTTTCATGGCGCAGCTTAATGCAGTACCAACCCAAAAGAACAGCGTCGTCGTTCAGCTGTGTGCCTGTGACATATCATGGCTAATAAAGTTGATTCATGCGTTATTCAGCAATCACCGGTTATTCTTTGCTATCATTATTTACATAAGGGATACGGTAATGGCATTAATAACAAGAAGGATTATGCTCTGCGGGCTGATACTATTAGTCAGCGCCTGCGTATATCCACATCATTTTTATGGCGGAGGTCACGGTGATGGCGGCCATGGCAATCACTATCGCGATGGCGGTGGCGATAGACATCGCGGCAATGGCCATCGTGAACGAAGGCATCATTAAGCCAATACCACAACTCCCTACTGCAGAGTTGCTAATGCATCCCTCAAAAATCGACAGACATAAAAAAACCGGCAGTCCTTTTGGGGAATCTGCCGGTTCTTAGGATTTTTTGGAGGCAAGAAAAATTCTCCCGCCTCCCGCCCGCACGTTGTTGCAGCGGGCGCTTCGTACTTAGATGACCGTTACGTTTTCAGCTTGCGGGCCTTTTTGGCCTTGGGCTACGCTGAACTGTACTTTTTGGCCTTCATCCAGCGATTTGTAGCCGCCGGAGTTATTGATTTGTTGAAAATGTACGAATACATCGGGGCCTGATGCTTGCTCGATAAAGCCAAAGCCTTTATCTGAATTAAACCATTTAACGATGCCAGTAGTTATTGTAGACATAAAGAGTCCTGTAAAAATTTGAGTATATAAAGCCTTAAAAAAAGGCGGATTGAGCCGGTAAATTTGGAAATTACAAAATGAAAAACAGGACGAAGAACTACAGAAGATACATCGAAATGGTAAGCAGAGGGTAAATCTTATTTCTAAGCTAGAATAATTATAAGCCTTTGATCTCAATTATGTCAAAGTATATTTTCCTATAGCCTTAGCACCTATCAGTTTCTCGTGACCCCAAAAAATACCGGTAGAGGTAAGTTATTAGGCGGTGTAATCCACGTTTAAACAAGGAAACCAAGCTTGCAGTAGAGTTTTTTAAAACCCCAATATTCAGAACTGGTCTACTATCGTGTTTTTTCAAGTGACGCGGTAGGATTCAGTACTAAAGTGAACCTCCATTGCCCAGACAATATTTTATCAAGATTAAAAAGGTATCGATTCCGATATAGGAGATTGGCCCCACCTCTTTCGAGCTATACAAAACCCGGCTCCCAATCAAGCAATTAAGAACCGGAAAATCTTATATTATTTGTCTTTTGTATCAGTTGTAGTGGTAGAGGTCGACTCTTTAATTGTAATTGGTTCTTCAGCCGGAGCCGGAGCTGGTGTTGTAACGCTTTTGGTGGTGGTAGAGGTGGTTTCTGTTTCTTTGCTACAGCCAGCCAATAGCGCCAATGCCACTAAACCGGCAGCAATAATTTCTTTAGTTTTCATAGTATGATCCTATTATAAGTTTTATTAGACGATTTATTTATCCGAGGCTGCAAGTAAACACTAATAAAAGTATTATAAATCAAACATTTAAATTTTATTTTATTTATTAATAGATAACTTGTCACTTTCCAATAAGCAAACGATATTATAAGGTATTTTAAGATTTATGGATTTTGAACTTACGTCCCATTTTGATGATAATGTAGCTTTCAGCAATAGGTCAATTGTTCAATATGATGCATAACAAAACGCCTCTGCAATGATTACCTGATTATGTACAATTCGGCCGTGTAGGATCTCATCTGACGAACGAGGCGCGTCATTTATAAAAAACGCGCCTCGTTTTAATTAAACAGACGCTTCTCCAGTCGAGGAAATATCCTCTGCCTGAGCATTTTTGAAAATTTCTTTTGCCTGATCACGCTCTTCGCTGCTATCCGTATGTACAGAAATCAAGGCACTTCCTCCCTCAATTTTTCCTTCATAGCGCTTGGCTTCATACTCCGGAATACCTAATCCAATTAAGGCTCCAGCCAAACCTCCAGAGGCGGCGCCTACTGCCGCACCACTTAATGCACCCATAATGGGCCCTGCGGCGATTAACGGACCGACGCCTGGAATAGCCAGCGCGCCAATTCCGGCTAATAATCCGACCACGGCGCCAGTACCTAAACCCACTGTCCCACCGATAGCCGCACCTTCCGGCGCTTTGGTGTGCTTCTCATAAGCAAAATCCTTGGTCGTGGTTTTGTCAGGAAATAGCACGGATATATCATCCGTTAAAAAACCGGCTGTTTTCAGGTTATTAACAATGTTCTCTGTCTGCTCGAGATTTTTGGCGATACAAAAAACTGCTTTCTTCATGTGATTCTCCTAAACCTTTAAGGTGCTTTATTTTCAAGTTGATTATCTACCTGCACTACATCGCGCATTTTTTCGGCGATTTTTTGCAGTTTCTTGCTTTCAGCTCCACTTGCAACAGGCCCACGTAAAGTCACTACGCCATTACGCGTGATGATTTTTACATTCTGTGCATTGACTGATAAGGATTTATCCCTAACCACGGCTTGACGTATCTTAGCTGTGATTTCAATATCCTTTTTGGTTTCCTTTTGGTCTTCTGGAGTTAAGGTAGCGTTGTCCTTGTCGCGAACATTAAGCTCGGTATTTTCCAATGCTGAGTCAGCGGTTAAATAAATAGCAGTATTTTGCTCAGCCCGAACAACGCCTGCCATCAGTAGTAAACCGCTTGTTAATGCAAACATAACTAACAATAATCGTGTAAACATAATAATACCCTTAATAGTAAGTATTTATTTTTAATAAAAATTCAACTACATCCACGTCGAACCGAAGCTGAAAGCCCTTTATTACAAGGCTTTCCGATGATTAAAAGCCTCTATGGTTTCGCCGACACAGGCGCATTTTAGTTGCCCTTCTTAATATCCTGCTTGAGATCACCATAGCCCTTCTGGATCTTGCCAATATTCTTTTGGACATTGCCTTCTACCTGCATTTTTTTGTCGTCCAATATCACGCCGGTCGCTTCCTTTACTTTACCTGTGGCTTCATCGACCCGGCCTTCTACTTGATCTTTGTTTATAGGTGCGGCGTCCTGACTTTCTGCGGCATAAACGCTAAACGAGCAGAATGTTAAAATGATGATCGCCCCTAAACCAGTGAGTTTTACGTTAGTCAATTTCATATTTATTTCCTGTAAAAAATATTTGTGAGTATCTTATTGCCGTCGTACAGTGCCGCTCGTTTTATGTGTAAAACAATCATCAACGTTGAGTCTTCTCCCAGTCCTTGACCTGCTTTTCGGCTTCCTCTTTTACGATCCCATATTTCTCTTGGACCTTGCCAACGAGAATATCGCGTTTTCCTGCGATTTGATCGAGTTCATCATCGGTCAAATCACCCCATTGCTCTTTGACCTTACCCGTGAATTGTTTCCAGTTACCCGCTACTTGATCCCAGTTCATGTCTATTCCCCTCTTACTGTTTATAAAAAGTTAAACTTCTTCTAACAGACAAACTAAGCTTAAAGGCTAACAGTTATACTTTTCGCTCTAAGCTTAGAAATAATTTAGCAGCTGGATCAGAAGATATCTGTACGGTAACACACATAATAACTCAGCCCTTACTTGTAACGGCTTGCACTTAAAACCCATCATGATCGCATTTAACGTAACCGTGGTATTTCTCAAATAATTAGGCAAAACACGCGTAATTATTCGGGGATAGCAAATAAATACCCGCATCAGCATTGAGCTGAAACTGACCCGCAAGCGACATTCTTCACTGCTCTGATCGACAGCCGGTTCCAAGACCTAAAGCAGCCACTCAGATATTTTATGCAAGTAATAACGCTCTCGTCTCAGTAGGCGATGAACGCTTAGAAAACAACTTGACAAAGCGGAATCAGCTACTTCGAAAGTCGACCCAACCACGGAAATCTAAGATCTAAGCCTAGACGCTTCTGCGAGCGCACTAAAAATAAGTGTGTAAAAACGCTTATTTCAATGGATTTTCTGTCGGTAAGTCGTGACCTTTTGAGCAGGATGTCATCAATAGGTCTTTTGTCGCTCAATCGCGGCTAACGACCTTAAATGATCGAGTACCTGTTGTAAGATGACGGAATCGCTATCACGCGGCGAAACCATATAAGCCGGTAATTTGAATTGCGGACTATCGGGCACATGAAACAGTTTTTGGCTTTTAATCAGCGGTTCGGCGATACGTATCGGCAAAAAGCCAGAACCGCCATTACTGAGAATTAACTGCACCGCCAGCCAGCCGATATTGACCACTTGGGCCGGGCGTTCGAGGTCAGGATAACTGTTACTGTGCTCGGCGTAAAATCCCGGCCCCCAGTCGACATAGATGTAATCATCATTGGGCCATGGCTTACCGGGATCGGTGGTCATCAGCACCAAGGTTTCATCGAACAAATGTTCAATCTGCAGTCCGGGACTATGTTGCGGCGTGTACATCATCCCTATGTCCATCGAGCCTTCGATAAGGCTGCGCATTAAATCCTCTTCAAAACCGATATCGCTGCGTATTGAAACATCCGGTACCTGTATGCGTATGTTGCCAATCCATTCCGGCAGCAAGGCTTCCCACAAGGCAATCCGCGCGCCGATGGTAATACTGCCGCGGTAGCGGCTGGGCAGGCCGATGTCGTGCCGCGCCTGTTCCAGCGTTAATAACAGTGATTTGGCGTGACGTAAAAACCGCCGCCCCGGCAGCGTTAACGTGGCACCAGAACGATTACGCACAAATAAGGTAACACCCAAATACGCTTCCAGGCGCTGTATGCGTGTGCTCACTGTCGATTGAGTCACATACAGTCTACCGGCGGCCTCCAGAAAACTGCCGTTGGCGGCGACACTCAAAAATGTTCTGATCTGATCAATGTCCATAGCGTTAGTATCGGACTTGTCGATATTAATGTCCAATAAAAATCGTTTGCCTTATATTAACTTTGTTTTTATAGTTGTTTGCACTATGAATCGCCGATCCGTGTAGAAGCAATGCGCATAATCCTGCGGGGGAACAACTTAATGCAATCATCATCCGACACAAGCGTTAATGCCGAAGATTCTGTTTATCAGTCGATATTTAATTCCTGCTCAATAACCAAAAGCGTTACTGTTACGCTGGTCTTTCTAGTCAGCGGTTGTTGGACGCCAGCAATCAAACCGTCAGTTTCTGAAATCAACAAATTCCGCACTATAACGGCGGAATCACCCCCACTTGAAGTCATTATCGGCTTAGTCAGTGACTGCATCGACGACCCGGATTTAACCATCCAGGACTGATTGAATAGGAACCATGGCTATCATCTACGATAAACAGCTCCAAGGATGGCGATTTGTTTTATTCAATATCTGCTTGGGCCTGAGCCATGCGCTGGTGATATTCAATGCCGGGGCATATATTGCGATGTTACCGCGGGTCGCCGCAGGCTTGGGTATTCCGCCTAGTTTTGCCACCTGGACACAGACCGATTACATGATCGGACTGGCCCTCGCTTTTCCGGTGGGCGGCTGGTTGTCGCGACGGATGGGTGAATATCGCCCCTTTGTTGCAGCCTTTTTTATGTTTGCATTGGCATCTGTTATCTGTGCCACTGCGACCTCGTTTTATGGCTATTTGGCTGGACGCATTTTGCTGGGGTTTGCCGGTGGGTTGACGCTGCCGTTGGGACAGTCGCTGCTTATTCATGAATACCCGGATAAACGAAAATCCATCGGCATCGGCATTTGGAGTGTGTTTACCTTAACACCATTTACCTTCGGGCCACCTTTGGGTGGTTTGATAGCCGACACGCTGGGTTGGCGCTGGCTATTTTGGCTCAATATTCCGATAGCGCTGGCCATCGGCGGTATCGTCGGCGCCTTGCTTTATCAACGTAGCAGTAAACGACTCCGGCATCGTTTCGATAGCCTTGGTTTTGTGCTGATTACTCTGGCACTGTTCGGTATTCAAACCTTGCTAAACCAAGGTAACGACCTGGACTGGAATAATTCCTTGTATATCAACAGCCTGATTATTTTCATCGTCGTCACGCTGGTTTATTGGGTGATCTGGGAATTGAGTCTGCGCCGCCCCTTTCTGGATATAAGTTTGTTCGCACAGCGGAATTTTACGATTGGCGTGGTCATTTTATTCGTGGGTTTTCTGTTGTTTCAGGGGCTATTATCGATGCTGATAGTGCAGCTGCAACTGTCCATGGGCTATTCATCGTTATTGGCAGGCTTGGTGTTTCTGCCGATGGCGATTTTCGCCAAACCGATGGCCGGCGTGTTTCATGAAATCGTCAAACGCTTCGACGCCCGCTTGCTCGCCTCGATTAATTGTCTGGGTTTTGCGGCGTCCTATTTCTGGCTGAGCCGGTTCGACGGCCAGGATCCTTTCGCACAGCTATTCTGGCCCAAATTACTGGAAGGCGTCTGCCTGGGCAGTTTCTTCGTACCACTGACTGCCTTGCTGTTGCATGGACTGCCCCCGGAGCGTCAGTGGCGAGCAATAGAATTGGCAAGTCTTATGCGTATTGCCGCCGGCGCCATCGGCATCGCACTGCAAGGCATTGTGCTTTATCGACGGGCGCCGTTGCATATGAACCGGTTCGCCGAGACCCACACCGCTTTCGATTCAAGCTTTGAGCAAACCATGGATACCTTGATTGGGGCTGGCTTTAGCGAATCGGCAGCTGTCGCCAAGCTCGCCAAATTGGCTGGCCGGAACTCGATGATCCACAGCATGAATGATGCTTTCTGGATAGCAGGTTGCATCTTTGTCGGCTTGGCGATACTGGTTTGGTTTGCGAACCCGACCAAGCAACCTGCCAAGAGCACATTAAGCCAAGCCCAGCGTCGTGAAGCGCAAGAAATACTTTTGGAGGAATCTTGATGCAATATGGTTTTCGTTACCGATATTTGGTCTTTTGGATTAGCTTGGCTGCCGTGCCGGTCTCGTTGCCCTGTTGCGCCTGGTTTGGCGATGAAACTAAACGTGCAAAGATGATGGCCGTACCGGAAATATCACCATCGCTGGCCGCAGTATCGTGATCAAACGCGGTGTTTTCCCCAAACATCTAGCTTTTTGCCGCTGCGCCTGTTGGCCCGCCACCACTGCACGACTGCATGCACAAGCCGACTCCCAGGAAATCAATGCACCGGGCGGCGACTTTAACGAAATCAGCGCTAAACATCAATAAATCAATTATGCAAAATAACATTCGTCCCAAGGAAATTATTCATCAACGCAATCGCCGGCTAAAACGGGTAACGTTGTCCATAGTATTGGTGTGCCTGGGATATTTCGGCTACTGGTGGACGCTTAACCGCGGTTGGGTTAGCACCGACGATGCCTTTGTGATGGGACATCTGATTACTTTGAACGCACAGACTGAGGGCACTCTCGTGGAAATTCTGACAGAAAACACCCGGCATGTGCAAAAAGGTGACGTGCTGATCAAGCTGGACGGCACCCACGCGGAAATTGCCTTGCAACAAGCCGAAGCCGAATTAGGCGAAACAGTGCGCAATATTGTCAGTTTGGCGGCGAAAATCGACACGCTTAAACGGCACATTATCGCTAAAGAAGCGTCGCTGAATCAGGTTCGTCACGATCTTAGCCGCTTTAAAAAGGCGGCGCATGACGTTGCCGTATCGGATCAACAGGTAAAAAATACCCAGGATAGAATCCGTGAACTTGATGCTGTCATTGGTGAAACTCAGGCCGAAAAAGCCGCCGTTGAAGCCCAAATACGCGGCACTGAGATCGACAACCATCCTGCTATCGAAAAAGCCAAGAGCCGGATTCGCACCGCCTTTTTGAATTACCAGCGCCGCAACATCATCGCACCGGTATCGGGTTATGTCGCCAAACGCAACGTTCAAATAGGTGACAACGTCAAGGCGGGCACGCCTCTGCTGGCGATTGTGCCGCTGGACGACCTGTGGATTGACGCCAACTTTCTGGAAACCCAGATCGCCGGAATCCGTCCGGGACAATCGGCCGACATCAAGGTCGATGCCTATGGCGATAAACTGATCTATCACGGCAAAGTACAAGGTATTACCCCCGGCACCGGCAGCACCTTTGCGCTGTTGCCGACCGATAATGCAACCGGCAACTTTATTCATATCGCCGAACGTGTGCAGGTGCGTATTGGACTTGACCCCAAAGAGCTGAAGGACAATCCCTTGCAACCGGGACTTTCTACGTTCACCCGCATCAATATCAGTGAGCAAGGGCAATCGTTGTTAACGTCCTTAGTTCATGCCGATGGCGACGCTTATCGAACCCAAATTTACGATCATGAATTAGACGGTGTAGAACAACGTATCCGGCAGATTATTACGTCGAACCAGCAGTAAAGCATGAATGTTCAAATGTGTTGCGGCTTAATAAAATTAGGGACTATGGGTATTTAGAATTCCGCCAAGGGATTACCTTGATCGAAACTGAGAAATCTTTTTCGGAGGGAAATGCTTTGCTGATGATGGCTACTGTATTTTGAAGAGAAAGCTTAAGCTTTTCGCTTAAAAATGACGGAAGCTACTAATTTAATGGGGTGGGCGACGGGGCTCGAACCCGCGACAACCGGAATCACAATCCGGGACTCTACCAACTGAGCTACGCTCACCATAATATGGCGGTGTTACGAGGATATTCTATAATGGTGCGCTTGGCAGGACTCGAACCTGCGACCCCCGGCTTAGAAGGCCGGTGCTCTATCCGGTTGAGCTACAAGCGCTAAATTTGGTCGGGGTAGAGAGATTCGAACTCCCGACATCCTGCTCCCAAAGCAGGCGCGCTACCAAACTGCGCTATACCCCGATAATCTTCTTTTTAATGGCTTGTTAAACTTTAAAACCACCCTTGAAGAGCTGCATATGATAACGATAGATCACCCTATCGTCAATATTTTTTTTGCTATGCCTGATAATTTATCAAGGCGGTTACAACCAGCTCAACCTACATCAACTTAATATGAGGCTAATTTGCTACGCAAGACTGACAACTGTTCAGTCTTTCCGTAACTGATCCCTGATAGGTAGTTGGCGGATGCGTTGACCGGTAGCGGCAAAAATCGCGTTGCACAATGCCGGCGCAATGGGAGGTAAACCTGGTTCACCAACTCCACCCAGTGGTATATCGAACTCGGTCGTGGACAGTAGATGAATTCGGATTTCACGGGGCGCATCATCCATGCGGGTGAGTTGGTAGGTATGGAAGTTATCCTGTATCACCGCGCCCTCCTTAAAGCTGATTTCCCCCAGAGTAGCCAGACTGACCCCCATAATACAGGCGCCCTCAAGCTGCGAACGGATGCGCTCCGGATTGACCTGTGGCCCGCAATCCACGGCGATATCGATTCGGGGTATGCTGAGCTTACCGTGCTCGTCAACAGTCACCTCCACTACGACGGCGACATAAGTGACAAAGCTGTAATGGGCCGCCAAGCCCAATCCTCGACCATTCGGCAGTACGCGACCCCAGTTAGCTTCACGGCTAACTGCCTCAATTACTCGGCGCAGGCGCCCCGTGTCTACAGGATATATCTCGGGTGATTCGCCCTGATTCCAGGTATCTCCAAGGGTACGCGGATCAATATGGCGTGGCGAGCCGATCAAATCAAGCAGAAAATCCTTAGGATCACGCCCTGACGCAGCGGCCAATTCAGCTACGAAAGACTGAATGGCGAAGGCGTGTGGGATATTGGACACCGAACGAAACCAGCCAATGCGAGTATGTGCTTCTGCTTCCGGATTTTCGATGCGCAAATTGGCAATGGCAAAAGGCACATTGATGACGCCCATACCCAGCTCGGTCGGCATCTGATGCTTGCTGTCGGGAGCGAAAGTAGATGAAATAGTTGGTGCTACCGTTCGGTGCAGCCAGGCCACAGGTTTACCTTGAGTATCCAGACCCGCTTCCAGCCGCTCGACTGAAACTGTGTGAAAATAAGAATGATGCAGGTCATCCTCGCGCGTCCAAGTCAACTTGACTGGCCTACCATTCATGGCTTGCGACAATAGCGCCGCTTCAATGACGTAATCAGGCTTGGATTTACGTCCGAAACCGCCACCTAACAGGGTGACATGTACCGTGACTTTATCCTCCGGCAGCTTGAGCCATTTGGCCACGCGCTCGCGAGATACCTGTGGGGCCTGTGTACAGGTCCAAATTTCGCATACTCCATTAACAATACGGGCTGTCGCTGCCGGTGGCTCCATTGGGGCCTGAGCGAGATGCGGGGCGTAATATTCAGCTGCCACGCGTTTAACCGCACCTTGCAAGGCGGCATCAATGTCTCCATCGTTGCGAACAACTTTACCGGGTTTGCGTGCGGCAGCTTCGAGTTCGGCTTTGTATGCTACAGAATCGTAGTTTCCATGAGGCCCTTTATCCCATTCAATCTTGAGTGCCTTGCGTCCCTGGATAGCCGCCCAGGTATTGCGGGCAATCACAGCTATACCCCCTAGTGGGTTGAAGTCGGCAGGCGGAGGACTGCTCGGTAGCTCGATAACCTTAACCACGCCCGGCACCTTAAGGGCATCCCTGGCATCGTAACTCAAGACCTTACCGCCAAATACCGGCGGACGCGCCACGACTGCGTAAAGCATGTCTTCGAGACGGGTATCGATGCCGTACTGTGCGAGGCCCGTGACTATATCCTGTCCGTCATAAATCCTGAGTGACCCCTTGCCTATGTAGCGAAAATCCGCTGGATTCTTCAGACGCAAGCTTTCCCGAGCAGGTACCGGTAGTTTTGCCGCTGCTTCGGCCAGCTCCCCGTAGCCGAGTGTTCTGCCGGTGGCAGGATGAAGGATTTGGTGTTGCTCGGCATGGACTTCCTCTATCGGCACTTGCCATTGTGCAGCCGCCGCTGATTCCAGCATGGTGCGGGCGGCAGCACCGACCCTGCGCATGGGCATGAAGAAATGACGCATGCTACGAGAGCCATCGGTATCCTGGTTGCCGTAACGTCGTTCGTCGCCGGGCGCTTGCTCGACCCGTACATGCAGCCAGTTGGCTTCGAGTTCGTCGGCCACCACCATCGGCAGACTGGTACGTATGCCTTGTCCCATTTCCGAACGGTGGCAAATGATAGTTACCGTGCCGTCGCCCGCTATTGCAACGAACACCAGCGGGTTATCTACCCAGCCGTGCGGCATGGCATCGGCGCCATACTTCTCCTTTTCTGAGGGCATGGCAGTTTCGTCTGCTCTAATCAGAGCAGGAAATCCTGCGGCCAGCACGAATCCGGTAAGGGCCAGATCCTTGAGAAAAGTACGTCGACTGATGTTGACAATATGTAGGCTATCGCCTGAGTTCCAGGTGTCTGCGTTTAATTCAGGGCAATCCAGTGGTTTTTTCATGGCCTGACCTCCGTTAACCCGGCGACCTGCTTGATCGCGGCGCGTATACGGCAATAGGTCCCGCACCGGCAGATATTGCCGCTCATTGCCGTGTCGATATCGGTATCGGTGGGCTTGGGATTTTGCTTGAGCAGTGCTGTGGCAGCCATTATTTGACCGGACTGGCAATAACCGCATTGCGGTACGCGTAGCGCTAACCAGGCTTCCTGGACCCTTTGTCCTGTTGCGTCCTGGTTGATGGCTTCGATCGTCACGATTTTCTTGCCGACGGCGGTTGAGATGGGAGTCACGCAAGCTCGAGTGGGCTCTCCATCTAGGTGTACCGTACAAGCTCCACACAAAGAAATACCGCAGCCGAATTTGGTTCCAGTCAGACCCAGGTGATCGCGTAAGACCCAAAGGAGGGGCGTATCCGTCGATAAGTCGATCTGACGGGGTTTGCCGTTGATATTAAGCGTAATCATGGGGATTTCTCCCTCCTGTCATCAGAAGTACAAGGCACCCGCATCGTATTGTGTAACTGGGCGCAGTTCATTGGAACCAATCTTACACGGCCTCCATCGGCCAGTAAAGGCGCCCGGACAGAAGGGGGTGAAAGCTTGAATCGGCTAATTAATAGCCCGCTCCTTTACTTAATACTCCTCCGAGCCCGCCCCGCCTTACCAGCACCATCTCACTGACAATGGACAAGGCGATTTCCTCCGGCAACTTCGCGCCTAGATCCAGACCGGCGGGAGCGCGGACCTTGGCAAGGCTGGACCCGGAAAAACCTTCCTTTTCCAATCGCTCCAATACCAGTTTAGCTCGCTTGCGGCTGGAGACCAGCGCGATATACAACGCTTCGGATTGGAGTGTACGAACGAGAGAGTCATAGTCGCCCTTGTGATGAGTGGCTATCACCACGAAATCGCCTGGCTGTGGCCGCAATTGTTGATAACGGCTGTCGTCGTTAATGACACTGTGGGCAGAGGGAAAGCACTCCGTCGTGGCCTGCGGATCATTGACAACCACCTCGAATCCTAATCGGTAGGCGAATTCGCAAAGACTTTCTACGATACGCCCATGCCCCATCACCCAGAGTAACGGTTTGGGCAAGATCGGTTCCACATATACCCGCATGCTGCCGCCACACGGCATACCCGCGCCGAAAACTTCATCGTTCAGGTCGATTTCAATCACGCGAGGTTCTCCGGTTTCAAGACATTTAAGCGCGGCACTGGACACCATGGATTGCGCACAACCACCGCCGACCCAGCCGGCAATAACCTTTCCAGAGAGTCCGATCAGCGCCTTAGCCGCAGGTTTGGCTGAGGATGAACCGAGTATTTCTACTACGGTAGCTAGAGCATAAGGACGTCGTTTTTTGTGTAGCTCCAGTTGGAGCTCGATAATATCGCGAATCATGATGGCTTTTTTAGTTTTTTTAAGCGATTCAAATCTTCCTGTTTGTCGATATCCTGAAGTATGCCGGGATCATCACAGTCAACGATGTGAATTAATTCAAGATGGGCCTGAATCACTGCTTTCGCGCCGACATCGCCGCTCAATGCCGCCAAGTCTGGGCCTAAGACGCGTGAAAAGCCTACCGGGTGCCCTCGTCGGCCGTGCCAACAGGGCGCAGCAATGGTGGCGCCCGAGCGAAGCGCATCCGCCACTTTACGGATGGTCGTTGGCGCTATCCACGGCATATCTGCAAGGGCGATCAGCCAGCCAGCAGCTTCTGGTCGCGCGCGGACACCGAAAACAAGACTCGCGCCCATGCCTTGTTTGGCATCGGCGCAGATCTGGACTTCCGCGCCTTCGGCCTGCAATAAAGCAGTCAACTCCTCGCTGCCTGGCCTTACCACCGCCAACACCCCATCGGTGCTGGCCAATAGGTTGCGGCACGCACGCACCGCCACCCTGTCACCATCGGGCAAAAGATGGGTGAGCTTGTCTGCGCCGAAGCGCCGACTGGTTCCAGCAGCCAGCAAGATACCAATAATCAAGCCCACCAGCCTAAATACAACCGGTAGAGGACTCTTAGGGCGGGCAATGTATAGATAATCATGGCTTATATGGGGTCTCTGAATCAGGACTAGAAACATTAGCATCGCCCTCCTTGATTAGCAAGATTCTTCAGTCGGATGGCGTAAAAGTTTGGAAGGCACAGGAACGGGAAGACCATGCCCAAAGTAAGCAACTCTCTCAATGTGACTCTTCGCACATAACCATAGATTCCTATACACTTTCAGATAAATAACTCACGGTTCGTCCATTTAGACGGCCAGTTCATTAGATTTTCCCACAATGCCTTGATAAAGGCTGTGTGGGAAACCAAGCAACGCTAAAATACGCCGCTGTACGGTATTTAGTTGCGTGATATAACAGCAATCCGTTTCATTAACATTGATTACGATCAGATTA
>JAURYJ010000024.1 GCA_030653985.1 Methylobacter sp.
TTACCTAAGCATGTAGGCTGGATCAAGTCATAGCGAGAATCGGTGTTCCGGCACCCACGAATTTGCCGGAAACGCTACCACGCGCTACGCTTGGGTAGCCTATTCCAGCCTCGTCATTATTTAGGAAAGATGCCTAATAAAGAACCACGAATTATCATGACAATCACAAACAAAACCCGATTGAATCGTTGATTTTTCAGCTTTCTCTCTATGTGCCTGTCTCGAAATAGTTTTTACGCTCGCTTCGCAAACAAGCACTTAGCTGGGCGGAAACCCAACTCAACAATGCAGAACAGTTACGTTTTTTACTTCTTATTACGGACATATATCACATGAAATTTGTTATTTCTTATCCTCAAACTAATTGGGATTACGCGAAATTTAGGCTGGAAAGAATCATAAAAGGTAAAGATCGTTCGAATGAGGTGTTCAAAGGAGAACCCGGGGGGAAAATTCAACTGTTAAATCATCAGGGGCAATTGGGTAATATCCAATTACTAGATGAAATCTATCCGACTAAGCCTTTTGGTATGGAGTTTGTTGAAGGTGAGGGTTTGTATTACATTTGCGGACTTCCCTGTGCAGAAGATGGAATCGCGGGTGATGAGCATATCGAAAGGTTAAATGATAAAGGTGAAGTTGATTTAAAAATAAGAAGTCCATTATTTTCGCAATTGCGCTCGCTACGTCGTACCAAGGACGGATTTCTGGTAACAGCCAGTGGCATTGATGCCATATTGGAAGTCGACTTCGAAGGCAATGTTATCTGGTCGTGGTGGGCAACAGAACGGGGTTATCCTAATGCCTATGGAGGGGGGGTTAGACAGATCGATAAGACCATGGATCATCGACTCAAATGTTATTCAGGAAAATTGCAATCGACGCACTTGAATTCAGCCATAATCGATCCTTACGATAACAATAAAATTCTGACTATTTTGTTTTATCAAGGCGCGGTTGTTCGTATCGACAGAAAAACATTAGCGCTAGACGTTGTTATAACCGGACTGAACGGAGCGCACCACATCCGCCCTCACTCGAAAGGTTACATGCTGTCGAACTCTCGAAAAGGTGAAGTCCTCATTTATGATCATGATTTTAAATTGACTGATCGCATCAAAGGGACAAATGCATTGTTCCCGGTTAAATGGGTTCAAGACGCTGTTGAAATGCCAGGAGGCCTATCCCATTTAATAGCGGACTGTAATACCTTCAATCTAAGAGAACGAGACTCCGAGGGCAACGAAAAAACATTTAATACCCGCATGCCAAATCGTATTTTTCAAATTGAACCGGTTTCGGATGCTTTTTCATTCAAGGGAGATTAGTCTGAATGCTTGATAAATTCTTACACAACTTTATTAGCAAGCTATTTTTATTTAGGAAAAATACATGAAAAATTGTAATAACATCAGCGCGTTGCTTTTGCTTTCGTTGCTGGGCATCCAGACCGCTGTTGCTGAAGAGGCGACGAAAAGTTCTGAGGATTGGCTAAGGTCTGCCCAAAATCCACTGGCTCCGGTATTAAGCGTCCCGCTTACTTACACGCATCACGGTGGAGCAGATAACGGTGATGTGTCAATCGGCAGTATACAGCCTATTATTCCTGTATCACTCGGCGAGTGGAACATGATTAATCAGTTGTCGTTAAATTTTATAGGTACCCCCGGCGTAGTAACAGGTATTTCCGAGTTGCCTGAGCCATTTCCAGGTTCAGGGATAGCGGGTCTCGCTGATACGAATTTCACTTCTCTTTTTACTCCGGTAAGTTCCGGAAATATTTATTGGGGGGTTGGGCCAACTTTCGTTTTTCCAACGGATACTCTTCTTTCTGATACAGAGGATCGTAGATCGCGGGAACTGGGTAGCGGAAAGTTCAGCGTTGGCCCTGCATTGGTGTTTGTGGTCCAACCCGGTCCATGGTCAATAGGTGTAAAGTCCAGACAAATATGGTCTGTAGTGGGTAATGATTCTCGTAACGATGTCAGTCAACTCGTTGTTGAGCCCTTTGCTAATTACAATCTTGATGAAGGTTGGTATTTGACGACTAATATGGACACTGTTGCCAACTGGAATTCCAGATCTGATAACCGATGGACAGTTCCGGTAGGCGGCGGAGTGGGTAAATTATTTGCCTTAGATAATTATGCCGTCAACACTAAATTAGAAGGCTACTACAACGCAGTAAAACCGGATTACGCGCCGGACTGGTCATTAAATTTCACCTTACAACTCATGTTACCTGATCTTTATTGAACCATTGACATCCTCCCCGCCTAAAGGAAAAGCCATCTACACATCTTTACAGTCAATTGATTTTATTAAAGATGGCTTTTTATCGAACGCCACCGGCTAAAACGGGTGGTTGTTCAGCTCCTTGGTCGAAAATCAAACCCGCTGTATTTCGCCTAGAACCAGAATATTGCCTAATGCGCCACTGACGTTTTTTAAGCAAAAAAAAGGGCGCTCTACGCGCCCCCCTTATCAATCAATCCGATTAAGCTTTCAGCAGTTCCTTGGCTTTAGCCATAATCCCGGCAGGATCAATGCCTTGATGAGGGAATTGTTCCCACAGACCGCCGCAGCCTTCTTTATGCGTTGCAATATGCGCATATTTTGGGGTCAGGCCACGCTCCAGCAACCAGGAGCCAAAGCGGCTGCCCAATCCGGTTTTGCGGTTGTACGACTCGACCACCAACACCATCGGCGACTTGCCAATCTTGGCCATCATTTCTTCATCGATGACATTCAAGGTAGGTTTGTTGATCAAACCGACATCGATGCCTTCTTGTTTTAGACGCTCGACGGCATCCAATGCCCGGTACAACGATTCGCCGAAGCTGATGATGTAGCCTTGAGTACCTTCGCGGATAACTTCATCTTTGCCGGAGACAAATTTATAGTCGCCACCAAAGTAGTCCTGGCCGTCAGCATTCAAAATAGTCGGTACTTTAGAGCGGGTCGAAAAGACAAAACGCAAGCCTGGATTAAAGAAGATGGTTTCCAAGCAGGCTTTCATTTGCAACGGGTCGGCAGGAAAGTAAAGGTTGGTCGCATAGCCGTCACTCAAACCATTATCGGCAAACATGTTGTTCAGACCGAAATGACAGGTATTGTCAGCCATGTCGTCAATCCCGGAGTGCGAGAAATGACTGAGCACATTAGAATTATTCAACCGCGCCATGGTGATTTCAGACAGCAGCATTTCCAAGAAGGCGCTAAAGGTACCAAAAATACCCTGCTTGCCCGCTTCCATACCGAAACCGGCGGCTGCCGAGAAGTTGCCACGCTCCATAATACCCGAAGAGATAAAGACTTCAGGGAAAGCCGCGTGAATTTTGAACAAGCCGCAAGAGCCTTCCAGATCACTGTCAACAACACGGATTTTTTCAATACGTTCGGCTTCACTCAATCTGCCCATGATTTCAACGGCTGCATCACCGAAAACGTTGCGGTTAGCATCCCATTTGTCGCTGGAACCTAAAAATACCGCGTCATTCTTTGGCGCTTTAATGCCTTTAAGGTGATCGGCTGCCGCTTGTTGACCACGAGACTCAAGATACTCAACCGCCACTTTGACAGAAATGACGTCATGACCATGAGTAGAACCTTCCAGGCCGACAATGCCGGGACACATCGGGCGATGGTTAATGACGGCAACCGGGCCATCGGTGTTTACGGCAATACAAATACGTTTGTAAAGATCATCAAGATCTTCACCGTCGCCTTCTAATACGGTGACACCTTGACCCGCCAAGGTTTTAGCCGTGGTGCAACCGGGCAGATAATGTGACGGATGACCGGCAATGGTGACGTTATTGTCGTCGATAATCAGCTTGACATTCAGTTGTTGAGCAACGGCCAGACGCGCGGCTTCTGCGTCATTACCTTCTTGTTGGGAACCATCAGAACCCAGGCAGAACAGGGTTTTAGTTGAATTAGCGATAGCCACGCCGTTGACGTAAGGCCACATATGACCTAATCGTCCTGAGCTGAATTTTACGCCGGGCGTAAAGCCCAGTTCAGGGTGCCCCGGTAAATGCGAATGCGCAGCGCGGTATTCCATCAGACGTTCTGCGGGCAGATCGCCGTTAAGCGTAGACATCAGATATTGGGTGGCTACGCGATGTCCGGCTTCGTCAAAGAAAATAGGCACGTATTTATCAGCATCGCCCCGGAACAAAGCATCCATAATCATCACTTCCGGCACGGTATCGTAAGGACCGCCGGTATGACCGCCGACGCCTCTGGCAGCGCCGGTCGCGGTAAAAAAGACGATGGCGTCGCGACACAGTTGAATATTCGCCTTAAGACTGGCGCGTTGCTCGTCGGTCAGTGTGCTATTGCTTGCGTTTAAAGTGATGCGTTGATAAGCACCAAGATCGATTGGAAATGAATTCATAATTAAGCTCTTGTTATTATAGTAATGAGTAGAGTGGATCGCTGTTCCTCTGCGCCTACTGGCGATCCCTGTGGCTTGGCTGCCACGATATTTAGGCTGCTGAAACCATTGTCACTATGACTAGCCTCGGTGGTGAAATAATGGCCCGGGCAATATTACCAAACGCATCAAGGATTGTCAGTCTTTTGACGTTATTTAACGCAATAGATGCGCTACGCTAAGCGCCGCCCGCAACAATCACAACACGACTGCGCCCCCCACCCTGTTTTTCCACCATCACCTTGGCACCGATACGCTCAACCAAAATAGGCACATGCGAAATAACGCCGACTTTTCTGCCCAGCGCTTGCAGGGTGTCCAGGCTGGCGATGGCGATGTCCAGCGTTTCCGGGTCCAGACTGCCGAAGCCTTCGTCAATGAACAGCGATTCAACCTGGGTTTTGTTGGATGAAAGCGACGCCAAGCCCAAGGCCAGCGCCAGCGACACCAGAAAGCTTTCGCCGCCGGACAGGCTGTGTACGCTACGCACGTCATCGGCCATGTCGCGGTCGATAATTTGCAGCTCCAGATCGCTGCCCGGCACCCGTTGCAGGGCATAGCGTTTGGCGAAGTCTTCAAGATGTTGATTGCTGTGCGCCAGCAATGCTTCCAGAGTCAGGCTTTGGGCAAAAGTACGGAACTTGGCGCCACTTCTTGAGCCTATCAATTCATTCAGACTTTCCCATTGCTCCCAGCATTGTCGTTGGCCGTCCAACGCTGCTTTCAACAGCCGTCCTGCTTCGATTTTTTTATCGTCTTCCCGTAGCAGGATGATTTGCTCTTGTTTTTGGCTATGCGCAAGCTGTCTTTGCTGCTGCAATTCGATCGACAGTTTATGGGCGACTTCCTCGGCTATTTCGGCAGAATGGCTTTGCTGTTGCAAACAATCGTCGACTTTAACTGTTAATAAGGCCAAAGACTCTTGCAAGGTCCGCTCCAGCGCCGCCATTTTGGTTTTCTGTGCTGCCAGCCAATGCTCGTCTTTTTCCAACAACCGGCTTAACTGCTCAAGATTGATGGCCTGTTTTTCCAGCGACTGGTTCAATGCGCTTAACGCTTTTTCCAAATTGCCGTAACGTCTGCCGGTCTCGATTTGCCAATGCAGCTGATTTTGTTTGCAGGTTGCCAGCCCGGTTTCCACCTGACTGACGGCTTGACCGGCTTGCTGATGCGCGGCTCTTGCGGTCTGTAAGCTTTGGTTAATGCTTTGCTGATAATCATCAGCGCTAATTTTTGGCAACACCGCCTCGCGCTGTTGTGACAGTTTGTGCTGTTCTTCTGTTTGGGTATTTAACTCGGCCTGTTTGATTTGGTGTTGTTGCAGGCATTGATTCAGCGCCTGCTCGGCGAGTTTTTGATCGTGGTTGATTTTTTCCAGGGATTTGGTGGCCGTCTCAATCTGCTGTTCGGTGCGCTGGAATTCCTGCACTTTTGCCGCGCAATCCTGCCTGAATGCTGCGGTGGAATCCTGTAGATAAGACTGCCAGTTTTCCAACTGCCGGAACGGTGTCGCCAATAAATCGACAATCGCTTGCCGCTGTGTTGCCAACGCCTCAATGCCGACAGCGAGATGCTCCAGGTCAGCTTTATTTTTGGCCTGTTGCTTGTCCAGCGAGACGTATTCGGCAGACAGGTTTTCCCTATTCTGCTTGGTCGCATCGAATAAACCCTGTGCCGCTTTTAACTGTTTTTGTAATTCCAGTACGGCTTTTTCTTGCTGTTTACTGCGCGCCAAGTCCGAACTTATCTGTTCTTCTTGTGTTTTAAGCTCAGGCAACAGCTGGCCATCGGTGATGGCGAAATCATGTAGCGCTAACCCCAGCCAGTCGCTATGGCACTGCGCCAATTTTGCCTGCGCCTCAATCAAACCGTCCGCCAGCGCTGTTTTTTGCTGCTGTCCCTGACTAATGCCCTTAGTCAATTCGGCGCTGGTTTTAATCAGTATTTCATTTTGATTTTCCAGCTCGGCGACTCGTGCCGACTGTGCCGCCGCCTGTTCATCACCTATGCTAACCTGATCTTTCCAGGGATGTTCTAACGCTCCGCAAACCGGGCAAGGCTGATCGTCCTGCAATAACGAACGAAATTGCTCGGCGTTTTTATGGGTGCTTGCCTGAATCAGTTCCAAGGCTTTTTTAGCCTCGCTCAGCCCGGCACCATTAACTATCCGCTGCTGATTGACTGTTTGCAGTTGCTGCGTACTGTCATTGATCGTTTGTTCGGTTGTTGTCAGTTTATCCGTGTCCCGCTTGATAATCTGTTGCAACTCCTGGGCATGATTCGCCAAATTCAGCGCCTTGATGACTTGCTCGCGCTTGATTTCAAACGCGTCTTTTGAGCGATGCAGGTCTTCAAGCGATTGCTGGCTATCCTGTGTTTTCAGTTGCGCCAGCGTCTGTTGCTGCAGCTCCTCTTTTTTGTGACTGTCATCAATCGCCAGTTTTAATGCTGCCAAGCTGCGTTCATCTTGGGCAACGGTTAGTCTTAACTGCTCCGCTTTGACTGTATCGTCTGTTTTCCGGGCATTCAGCGTTTGATAGCGCTCCAACTCAGCATCCCACCGGCTCCATTCGGCGGCGATGGGTTTGATCGCTTGGTTTTGTTCCAGCCAAACAGTTAGCCGTTGCAACGTCGTCGTTTGTTCGGCTTGTTCAGCCAATAAGGATTGATGGTGTTTTTCGGCGGCATTCCATGAAGTCAGCAGCCGGTTTTCATCCAAGACCAAGCTACTGACAGTTTGCCGGATAACATCAAGGCGCGTGTCCAATGCCCGCGCTTTAATTAATAACGGTTGCGCCTGCTGTTGTTGCTGTTCGGCAGCCACTAACGCGCCTGCCAGCGAACTGAGTTGCTCCCTTGCCGTTTGCAGCGTTGTTTCCGCGACTATCTGCTGAGTGCCACTGTCTTTGAGTTGGTGCTGGGCATCCAAATATTCGGCATTTGCCGTTTGGTACTGACTTAACAGCGGTCTTAAAGGCAACGCAAGTTCAACGTGTTGTATCAACTGACGTTCAGTGTCTGCCGCATCCCACGCCTGTTGGCTGACGGCAAGAACATCACGGGCAAGCTGTTCAGCTTCCTGCCGTTTTTTCAGCTCGGCATACCAGTCGATAATTTGCTGGTTGCTGGCGATTTGCTTATCCAGATCGGTTAACTGATCGGTGAATTGATCGCGTTGCTGTTCCAATAGTTGACGGGCACCTTCATCCAGCGGAATTTGATCCTGCATCCGGTTTGTAATCTGAGTTAACGCGTTCTTTTCCTGACTGGCACGGTCGAATGCAGCAATAGACAACACCGAATACAGTTCGGTACCGGTGATGCGCTCCAGCAAACTAGAACGCTCGTCTTTTTTGGCTTTTAAAAACGCGGCAAAATCGCCCTGAGCCAATAAAACCGAGCGGCGGAACTGGTCGAAGTTAAGATCAATCAACTCGCCGATTATTTCCAGCGTGTTTCTCTTGCCCTGCCCGATACGCTGACCATCATCAATTTTGCTTAAGGTGACTTCCTGCGCCTGCAAGCGTCCGTCCGCTTTGCCGCGCGCTTTGCTGACTTCCCAGCGCGCACGGTAATGCTGTTTATCCTTGCCGATGAAATCCACTTCGGCATAAGCATGGCTGGTGCCTCGACGTAATATCGAACGGACGTCGGTACTGATCACGCGCAGATTGTCAGCTTCATCCTGATGGCCTACCGCAAAACCGTGACCGTCCGGCAGGCGCGGAATTTTGTCGTACAGCGCCAGACACAAGGCATCCAGAATTGTGCTTTTACCGGCGCCGGTTTGTCCGGTAATGGCAAATAATCCGGCCTGCTCCAACGGCCCAGAGTTCAGCAAAATCTCAAACGGCTCAGCTAAACTGGCCAGATTTTTCCCGCGTATCGCTAAAATGCGCATTATTCCCTTCCTTGCAGATTTTCAACCAACTCATTAAATAACGCATTCATCATTTCGGGCGTTTCCCGGTCATACTTATTTTGATAACAGCGCTGAAAAACATCCAAAGGTTGCAATTCTTCCAGGCGCTCTTCGATTTTCATGTCAGCCAGACTTTTTTCGCTGCCGCTGTAAGCGGTGGATATTTTCAATAAGCGCACCGGCAGTTTGGCGATGGCTTCTTCAATCTGTTGGCGTAATCCGGGTTCCGGTTTTTCCAGCCTGATGCGCAATTCAAGCAGCGGCCGCTGCTCTATCGGCAGATCGTCCAGAATCAGGCTTTCCAATTGTTTGATCACCTCAGGTAATAGCGCAAAATCTTTGCCGTTGGGGATTCTGAGTAATTGAACGCTACGGGGAATTTTAACAGCAGTGGTTTCAATCGGCTGACCTGAACGGACGTCGACCTGAACCACTTGATGCGCATAATCGGTTTCATCAAACGACAGCGGAATCGGCGAACCGCTGTAGCGAATATGCTCGTTCGCACCGACCTGTTGCGCCAGATGCAAATGGCCTAAAGCCACATAAGCAATATCGTCGGGAAATAATTCGACCGGCAACGCATGTTGGTTGCCGCCCAGTATTTTGCGTTCGCTCAATTCGGATAACGCGCCGTTGACCATATAACAATGCCCGGTCAGGATCAGGTTCTCAGTATTGCCCGCCTTTTGTTGCAGCTTTTCGAACAGCTCGGCGTACAGCGTTTTCATGCCGGAAATTAACGGATCGCTGTCTTGTTCAGCAGCTTGCATGGGCTCCATTGTGCTTAATACAGTGGCGGGCAAATCGGCATTGCGCAAAAACGGCATGGCCCCGCACCAGGCTTTAATCTGGCCCGTCGCATTGGTCAGCGGCACCAACAAGCGCTCCCAATCGATACCGCCCTGATCGTCACGCGACAAGCCGCCGACCACAGTAACGCCCAACGCATTAAGAATGGGCGATGGCGCATCCAGACGTGACGCCGAATCGTGATTGCCGCCGATTAAAACAATATCCAAATTCGGTTGCTGCGCTTTGGCCTTGACCAGAAAATCGTACAGCTGCGACTGCGCTGCCGAAGAGGGATTGGCCGAGTCAAAAATATCACCGGCAACCAGCAGCGCATCAGCCTGTTTGTTTTGCAATTCATCCAACAACCAGTCCAGAAACTGCTGATGTTCCAATTGCCTAGATACGCCATGGAGATGATGACCCAGATGCCAGTCTGCGGTGTGAAATAGTCTTAACATGAGTTTTCTCTTTTAGAAGCGTTTGATGGTGTGCAATATACCAACGAAAAGCCGTATGCAGGTAATTATTCAGGCCCGATAATATATTCCACAATCGTCCCCCGTCATTTCATTGACGCGCGGCATTTATCCTAACACTCGATAGGTAATAGCACTTATTGATTGAAAAAGTTGAACCTCCTATCCTACAGCTAGCCTATATAACAACAACCGTTTTTTTAGGCTTATCTGACTTAGCCTGTAATCTTCAAAATTGAAACACACTAAAGCAGTTTATCAGATTGCACGTAAAACCCCTTCCTTCAGGTGGGGGATGTAAGTGTGCTCTTGATTTTGCAGTGATAATTATTTACTATAAAAATATGATTGCAGCCACCAAAATACGCATATATCCAAACACACAGCAAGCTGAAAAACTGGCTAAGGCGTTCGGTTGTGCGCGGTGGTTGTGGAATAACAGTATCAACGAAAGCCAGAAAACTTACCAGGAGACAGGTAAAGGCTTGGGGCATTTTGCCTTGAACAATAGATTGCCTGAACTTAAACAATCGGTTGACTGGCTCGGTGAAACCCATAGCCAAGTCTTGCAATCGGTTTGCCTGAATTTGTCCAGAGCCTTCATCAATTTCTTTGAGCGCCGTGCAGCGTACCCAACTTTCAAAAGCAAGCATGGCAAGCAAACTATTCAATACCCGCAAGGGGTGAAGCTTGTCGAAGGCCGTAAGCTTTTCTTGCCTAAAATCGGTCACGTCAAAGCCGTTGTGCATCGTGAAATAACGGGAACGATCAAAACTGTCACCCTCAGTAAAACGCCAACGGGCAAATACTTCGCGTCTATCCTGACTGAAAACGGGCTGGACGCACCTATCATTTCCTTTGACGGCAAGATTCTGGGCATCGATATGGGCTTGACGCACTTGGCTATAACCAGTGATGGCTCCAAGTTCGATAATCCGAAACAC
>JAURYJ010000025.1 GCA_030653985.1 Methylobacter sp.
CTTGCGAATAAGAGCATGGACTTGTGCCGAGTGTGGCACTACGCATGATAGAGATATGAATGCGGCAAAGAACATTCTCGCGCTTGGGCATAAGCGTCTAGCGGTAGGAATCCCCGTCCTTTAGGTCGGGGAGGATGTCAATGATGACAATGAAACTACGCAAGCCATCAGACTAGGCTTTGCCAGCCTGAATAAGCTTGAATTAACAGAAGGTATTCACCGTCTTAAACGTGTCTTGAAGGTGCTATAACGGTCACCTGGACCAGCTAGATTTATCAGTTTTTCCGTAAAACCCCTTCCTTCAGGTCGGGGATGTAAGGATGCTCTTGATTTTTCTTTTTCAGAGTTGTATGGTCATTTCGTGCTGATGGCGCTAGTCGCCCTAAGTTAGCATGATACTTTCATAGCGGCGGGAATCGCCGGTACTGCTAACTGAGGCACTGTTAGCCAAGTCAGAGAACGTAAATTGCTGTTCTTGCTCGTGCCATTGACGTTAGAAGCCCCGTTCTTTAGGTCGGGGTAATTCACAATTCTGGAGGTTACAACTAGACCAGTAAACCGTTAGTATTCATTCTAGCATTATCACTGGGGACATCTCCGCAGGAATTTTTAAACGACAAAAAGGAAAATTTCAAGATTATGACTGATACCTTTCACATTGAAAAATCCGAACTTATCGCCAAGGCACATCAGCAGATGCAACAGGTACTGCCGGATAACTCGTGGAGTATTCGAGAAAAACTGGCACTCACTTGTCGCATTCTGTTCGATGCGGGCCATGATTCGGGCTTGGCAGGACAAATCACCGCCAGAGCTGAGCATTCTGGCACCTATTACACGCAACCCTTCGGTCTGGGTTTTGATGAAATTACGCCGTCTAACCTAGTGCTGGTAGATGAGGATTTGAACGTGATGGGCGGCTCGGGCATGGCCAATCCAGCCAATCGTTTTCATAGCTGGGTCTATCGTGCACGCCCTGATGTTAATTGCATCATACATACTCATCCACTGCATATTGCGACCCTGTCTATGCTGGAAATACCGTTAGTGGTGTCGCATATGGATATCTGCCCCTTGTTTGATGATTGCGCCTTTCTGAAAGACTGGCCGGGTATACCGGTGGGCAATGAGGAAGGCGAAATTATCTCGGCCGCCCTTGGTGACAAACGTGCTTTGTTGTTGTCCCATCATGGTCAATTAGTCGTGGGCACCACCGTTGAAGAGGCTTGCGGACTCGCCATACTTTTTGAGCGCGCAGCAAAAATGCAGCTGCTTGCTTTGGCTTCTGGCGATATTAAACCGATCCCGAAAAAATTGGGCATTGAGGCACATGACTGGATTTCCACCGCAAAACGTAACCAGACCGCCTTTGCATATTATGCCCGCCGTGCCTTGCGAGCCCATCCCGATTGCCTAAATTGAATGTTTCGATAAGCAATTTAGCCCAAATATAGTTTATGTAGGTCATTTTTTCACTCACCACAAGGACTTAATATCATGTCAAAAAATCTGTTCAAAGGTATCATCTCTTATCCCATCACACCTTTTCTTGCAGGAGATGGAGGGGTTGATATTAAAACGCTAGAGCAACTCATTGATCGTCTTATCGAGGACGGCTCCCATGCCATTGCTCCACTAGGTAGCACTGGCGAAAGTGCATACCTGAACGATGAGGAATGGAATACCGTGGCCGAAGCCTCGGTAAAACAAGTCGCGAAACGCGTACCGACTGTGGTTGGGATATCCGATCTGACGACTCAAAACGCAGTGCGCCGGGCAAAGTTTGCCGAAAAAGTAGGGGCAGACTCAGTAATGGTTTTACCTATTTCTTATTGGAAGCTGACGGAGCGGGAAATTTTTCAGCATTACGCTTCTATCAGCGAGGCTATCAGCATTCCAGTGATGTTATATAACAACCCGGCTACCAGCGGCCTGGATTTGTCACCCGAGTTAATCGTGCGCATCATCAAGGAGATTGATAACGTGACCATGGTTAAGGAAAGCTCTGGCGATATTCAACGCATGCATCGCATTTCTCAGCTTTCCAATGCAGAAATCCCCTTCTATAACGGTAGTAATCCGTTGGCACTGGAAGCTTTTGCCGCGGGCGCTGTCGGCTGGTGTACCGCTGCACCCAACCTGATTCCTGCCTGGCCGCTGAGGCTATATGAAGCGAGCCTGGCTGGTGATTTAAAGCAGGCGCGCGAAGTATTCTACAAACAGCTCCCGTTGCTGCAATTTATTCTTAAGGGTGGCTTACCTACGACGATCAAAGCCGGCCTGCAAGTGCGCGGATTTGATGCAGGCATTCCCCGTAAGCCTTTGCTGCCACTGGATTCTGCCGGTAAAAATGAATTGGCGGCATTGATTAAACAATTAAATGGTTAAAACTTACGCCAAGGACATTAGTCCTTGGCGAATTTTTTGAGAATACACTATCTGTGGATTAACCCAAGAACCGCTCATCCAGCGTTGGGTGGCGCTAAATAATCACTACCGCCTGATGGCGTTTAGTCAATGAACGGCAAGAGTGCAAGCTCTGCTTGCAAGGCAGGCGAAGCCTGCACTCCACCCCCAATTCTACGCCGCATTGGCAATAATCATAGCCCGCTTCGGCGCCGGCAAGCCTTCGCAGGTCAGTTGCGGATTTTCCGCATCCAGAAAATCTTTCAGCGAATGAAAAGTCATCCATTCCGTAGTCCGCTGCTCTTCAATGCTGGTTACGGTGACATCGACCAGGCGGATATTTTTAAAGCCGCAGCGTTTTAACCAGCTGATCAGGGTGTCGCAGCTGGGCAGGAACCAGACGTTGCGCATTCTGGCATAACGATCTTCCGGCAGTAAAACCTCACCCAGGCCGCCATCAATAACCAGCGTTTCCAGTACCAGTTCACCGCCGGATTTCAGGCAGTCTCTTAATTCCAGCAGATGATCAATCGGCGAACGGCGATGGTAGAGCACCCCCATCGAAAATACCGTGTCGAATGCCTTCAAACCATAAGGCAGGTCTTCTATGCCCAATGGCAAAACGTAAACCGGCGCTTCGCCATACAATTTTCTAACCAAATGAAATTGCATCACATTGAGCAGCATGGGGTCGATGCCGACCACCATTTTTGCCCCGGCGCCCAGCATACGCCAGCAGTGGTAGCCGTTGCCGCAACCGACATCCAGCACCAAACGATGCTCTAACGGCGCGATATGGTCTTTTAGCCGCTCCCACTTCCAGTCCGAACGCCATTCGGTGTCTATATCGATGCCGAAGAGGTTGTAAGGGCCTTTACGCCAGGGACGCAGGGCTTTTAACTGGCTTTGTAGGGGCGACTTTAGTCGCCCAGGGCGACTAAAGTCGCCCCCACAATACTCGTCCGGCAGTTCATCCGAATGGCCTATTTGCACTGCATCGGCATCCAGCACTCGATGTGCGGTCGGTATGTGTGGCACGCCATCGACTAAAGCCTGCCACTGCGCCAAATCGCCATGCTTGCTTTGATCAAGGCTGTGTTCAAGCTGTTGCGGCAGCATTTTTGCCCAAGCCTCGGCCTTGGCGTCGATCAATGCATCATATAAGGGTTGGTAGTCGATCATTTCAAGGCAATCATTGAGGCAAAATTGAAATATTGGAACCAGACTTCGGCGCTGCTGAATCCGACTTGGAGCAAGCGGTTTTGATGCTGAATAAAGGTTTCAGCAATCAACACATTTTCCAGCGCGGTGCGTTTCTGGCTGATTTCCAGGTCGCTGTAACCTTGCGCTTTTTTAAAGGCGTGATGCATTTGGGTCTGCAATTCCTGCTGCCTATCATCATCGAATTTAAGTTTTTCCGACAAGATTAATATGCCGCCAGGCAATAGTCCCCGGTAGATTTTTTGCAAAAAATCGAGCCGATCTTCAAGCGGAATAAACTGCAAGGTAAAGTTTAAGACAACCACCGAGGCATTTTCTATCGCAAGTTCTCGAATATCGGCGCACACCACATCGACGGCAACCGTGGCCTGATCTTTTTGCAATGCTTGCTGAAAGCCTGTCACCATCGCCGGAGAATTATCGACAGCTATGATGCGGCAATCTTTAGCTTCAATCTGATGGCGCATCGATAAGGTCGCCGCACCTAAAGAGCAGCCCAGGTCGTAACAAACACTATGTTCGCGAGCAAAACGTCCAGCCAAAAGACCTATCGCGGCAATAATGGCCTTATAACCGGGAACGGATCGCTGGATCATATCCGGGAAAACACTGACGACTGTTTCGTCAAACTTAAAAGCACCGACTTCGCCAACGGGACTGGCATAGATGGAGTCTTTGAGGGAATTCATCAAATTTCCTTGCGGGTCTGAAACCTCCCTCTTCAGGGGGATTATGTGAATTTGACAACGATACACCGGCATCGTTATCCTTTTTGGTAACCTCTTCATTTACGCAGAGGAACAATCCACCGGCCTCTAGCCGTCTACAGGTTATTCAACGGATGAGCTTGGATATGGATTGAAATATGAATTTAACAAGAAAATTGCACAGGGCGGAATAACTAGCGAATGAATAAGAGCGACCAACCGGTCGCCCTTACGAAGGGCAAGCTTCCTATTAAAGTTAGGATCTTGCTTTAGATCTTACCGCCAATGCTTCAGCATTACGCTTAGCCAGGTTATCAATAACGGCGTTTAATGAACCTTTGCTTTGAACTTCATTGGTGAAGGTGGTGCGATAATTAGTTACCAGACTCACACCTTCAATCATAATGTCGTAGGCTTTCCATTCGCCGTTGCTTAGCAGCATCCGGTAATTAACGCCGATAGGTTGGATACCGGGCTGCAACACTTCTGTTTTTACAATCACTTTTGTTGCGTCACCTTCCATGTCAAGCGGTAGGAATCGAACCGACCAATCCTTAAATTCCACAAAAGCACGGGAATAGGTTCTTACTAACAGCGTTTGGAATTCATGTTTAAAACGTGCACGTTCATCATTAGTCGCGGTTCTCCAAAGCTTTCCGAGTACTAATGCCGCAATCCTGTCAAAATCGGTATGTGGATAAATGGCCTTGTTAACGAATTCTGTAATCTTGGCAAAATCGGTGGTGAATGACTTATCCTGCATCCTTTCCTGCAATTGCATCGAAGCTACGTTGATCGCCTGTTGCGGCGGCAATAACTCAGCTGCGATAACCTTAGTGACAGGCATTAAACCGAGTAATACCACGAGTAAACCCACTATTGAAACTTGCTTAGCTTTCATAAAACCCTCAAAATCAAACTAACGAATATGTTTACTGTTTAAATATCAGAGTGGTGTTCCCTGATACAATAAATTTTCTGTGCTTAGAATCTCCACAGAAATTTAAGATCTTTCCAAACCCTCAGAGCCTAAAGATAAGATGACATATAATAACATCAACTTCCCTCAAACACGCATGAGAAGAATGCGTTACAACGATTTTTCCCGGCGTTTAATGCGCGAAAACAGCCTCTCTGTCGACGACCTGATTTACCCGATGTTTGTCACTGAAGGCTCAAATCAACGGGCATCGGTCTCATCGATGCCCGGAGTAGAAAGACTCTCGCTGGACTTATTAATTGAAGAAGCCCATCAGCTTTATAAGCTGGGTATTCCCGCGATCGCACTGTTTCCGGTGACCTCTGCCGATAAAAAATCGGAGCAGGCGAGCGAGGCCTATAATCCTGACGGACTGATTCAGCGTAGCGTAAGAGCCTTAAAAAAAACCATTCCTGAATTAGGCATTATTACCGATGTCGCATTAGATCCCTTTACCACACATGGACAGGATGGACTGATCAATGCCGATGGCTACGTGATGAATGATGAGACCATCGACGTATTGACCCGACAGGCGCTCTCCCATGCTGAAGCCGGGGCTGATATTGTGGCGCCGTCGGATATGATGGATGGTCGCATCGGCGCAATAAGACAAGCACTGGAAGCGGAAAATCATATCAATACCTTGATACTCGCTTATTCTGCGAAATATGCCTCCAGCTTTTACGGTCCGTTCAGGGATGCGGTCGGTTCCGCCGGAACCTTAGGCAAAAGTAATAAATTCAGCTATCAAATGGATCCGGCCAATTCTGATGAAGCCCTGCGCGAAATTCAATTGGATTTGCAAGAAGGCGCGGATATGATCATGATCAAGCCCGGAATGCCCTATCTGGATATTATCCGCCGGGTAAAAGACGACTATGGCGTGCCGACCTTCGCCTATCAGGTCAGCGGCGAATACGCGATGCTCAAGGCCGCCTCCCTAAACGGCTGGCTGGATGAAAAAGCCGTCGTACTGGAATCCTTAATGGCCTTCAAACGCGCCGGTAGTGATGCCATTTTGACCTATTACGCCAAAGATGTAGCCCAGTGGCTACAAGAGTAATTCGAACGTATGATTTAATTCAATAACTTAAGGTGGAGCTTATTTCATGTCAGAAGATATCTTAATCACCGAAAAAAGAAAATTCCATATTGAGGAAGCTATTCTGGTTTTGCTGCTGATACTGTCACTGGTCGGTATTGGCATCATGGACTTTTCCCCCGCCGATGGCTATTTTTACTGGCTGATTCTGGTTTTTGTCTTTTGCCTGTTTGCGATGATTATCGGCTGGCTGCAATCCAAACATCGTAGCGACGATGTTTGGATTATCCTGCGAGAGCAGTCCATACATTGGGGGACATCGTTGCTGGTGGTTGGCGGTGCCTTTATCATTCATCATTCCGGACGGATAGCCGAAGAAGATGCAGGACTGATTATCCTGCTTATTTTGTCGCTTTCAACTATGCTCGACGGTCTGCGCGTAGGCTGGCGCTTCAGTCTGGTCGGACTTTTTCTGGGCGTTGCTGCGGTTGTTTCCGTTTATACCGCGCATTTTCTCTGGATAGAGATGGGTATCGCTATTTTGATCGTTACGGCGACTATTTTCTGGGAATTACACATGGAAAAACAAGCACAATCATGACACAACTAGATCGCTACGCTGTATTTGGCCACCCTATCAAACACAGCAAATCACCCCGCATTCATCGACTTTTTGCCGAACAAACCGGACAAACACTGGAATACACAACTCAAGATGTTCCCGCCGAACAATTTCAGCGCGCCGTTACCACCTTTTTTGCTGGAGGCGGCAAAGGCCTAAATTGCACGGTACCGCTTAAAGAACTCGCCTGGAACTACGTCGCCCATAAAACCGAACGCGCTCAACTGAGCAAAGCCGTCAACACGCTCGCACTCCAGGCGGACGGCTCTCTGTTAGGCGACAACACCGACGGCATCGGCCTGGTAACTGACTTGACCATCAATCATGGCATCGTCTTATCGGACAGCCGCATATTGATTTTGGGTGCAGGCGGTGCCAGTCGCGGCATCATAGCCCCGATTCTTGAGCAATCCCCGCACACCCTTGTTATCGCCAACCGTACCATTGATAAAGCCGTCAAGCTGGCCGCCGAATTTGACAACGACAGCTCAATCACCGGCTGCGGTTTTGAGGCCTTAAAAAACCGGCAATTCGACTTGATTTTAAACGCGACATCCGCCAGTTTAAGCGGCCAGTTGCCGCCACTGCCGACCGCTTTACTGGCTAAAAATGGCGTGTGTTACGATCTCGCCTACGGCAACGAGCCGACCGCTTTTGTGCGCTGGGGACAGGACAACCATGCGCTAAAAAGCCTGGATGGTCTGGGTATGTTGGTTGAACAGGCGGCAGAGGCTTTTTTTATCTGGCGCGGCGTTCGTCCGAAGACTCGACCGGTTATTGAGCTGTTGAATTCAGAGCGGAAACCTTGAAATGGGCGACCCGCCGGTCGCTCCTACACCTTCAAATATTCATTTTTCAACTGAATGTAATGTTGAGACGAGTATTCCAGAAACTCTTTTTCGGTCTCTGTTAATGCCCGTACCTGTTTGGCGGGCGAGCCGACATAAAGATAGCCGCTTTCCAGTTTTTTGCCCGGCGGAACCAACGCACCCGCACCCAGCATCACATAATCTTCAAGAACGGCATCATCCATAATAATCGCCCCTATGCCGATCAGACAATAATCGCCCACAGTGCAGGCATGAACCACCGCTCTATGCCCGATAGTGACGCCCTTACCTAGGGTTAAAGGATGGCCTTTATCGGTGAATTTGCCAAAATGCGATACATGCAATACCGAACCGTCCTGAACATTGGTGCCATTGCCGATCGTGATAGTTTCAACATCGCCTCTGACCACCGTCGTCGGCCAGATAGAGACATCATCACCCAAGGTAACGTCGCCGATCACCACCGCGCTATCGTCTATGAACACCGACTTGCCGACTTTAGGCTGTTTATCGTTAAATTTTCTAATGGTCACACTAACCTCGACTGACACACGTTAGGAATGGAGTCCAAATAAGTTGAACACCCGGCAAATTGCGGGGCGACTAAAGTCGCCCTCACATGGACTTGATGACTTGCAAAAACGGAAAGCTTAAGCATCCAAGGTATCGTTAATTTTCATCCCTTGACGCCGCGTGCACAGCGTCGAATTAGCCTTGCACCCGTTTCAAAGCAAATAATGCCACCACCAAAACAGCCAAACTGGGAGCAAATGCCATTAACGGCGGATTCATCTCATAAATCAAGCCGATATGCCCGACTATTTTATCGACGATATTAAATCCCATGCCGATGACAATGCCTATCATCATCCTTGCGCCTACGTTAACGCCGCGTTTAACGCCGATAACAAAGGGCGCTGACACCAGCAACATCACAAAAACAATCAGCGGATTCACCACCCGCCCCCAGAAAGCCAGTTCAAAACTATGCGATTTTTGATGATTGTCCTTTAAAAAACCAATGTACATAGCCAGATCATACATGGACAGATTATTTGGATTGACCACAACAATTTTTAATAAATCCGGGGCAACGGATGATTGCCATAGCTGCTCATTTTGACTACTTGCCGTCACTTGCTGTATTGAAATATCCGATTGCTTGATTTGCTCTAATTTCCATTGCTTCTTGCCTTGAAAAGAGGCTTTCTCTGCATGCGTTGACTGCCTCAAATGGCGCTGGCCGTCCAGCTCATAAATACTGATGTCGGCTAGGCTTCCGTCATCTTGTATTTTGCGTACATTAATGAATTTTTTGCCCTCGCGCAGCCACAGTCCATATTCACCTCCCATAACAACCTGCTCATTCTGGGCGGTAACTTTCAATACCCGTGCCGCCCGTTCGGTGACCGGCGCCACAAATTCACCGACCAATATCGCAATAAAGACTAAAATGGCACCGGCCAGCATCACCGCTCTAATAATGCCCATAACAGATAAGCCGGCGGCTTGCATCGCAATCAGCTCACGATTATTGCCCATCGCACCCAAGATAAACAGACTTCCTAATAATGCTGATGCAGGCATCAATTCATAAAAAACGGTCGGTGAGGTCAGCGCAAGATAATAAAAAATCTCGGTTAAACCGTAGCTGCCTTTGCCCAGGTCCTTTAGCTGATCGCTAAAAGTAAATAAATTAAACAAGGTCAATAATAATAAAATGGCAATAAAAGAGCCCTTTACTATTTCCCTGACGATATAGCCTGTCAATACATTCACTTATTGATCTCCCTAAGCTTCATCAGCAACCACTTCCAGCCAAATAACCGTGCCAACAAAACCCCGCCTACCAACAATAATAAGGTATTAACGCCAACAATACCCAGCCAGGCGGGAATGGTTTGATTCATTACCCAGCTATGACTGACTCGAATAAGATTGCCATAGCTAAAATAAATGATAAAGCCAACCAGCATATTCCCGTATACACCTCCGCGAGGCGACATTTGCGCTAAAGGCACGGCAATAAAACTCAGTAATATTATCCCCATAGGAATAGACAGTCGGCGCTGCAACTCGGCAATATCGGCTATTTGGCCGGAAGTCACTAAGGCCTCACTGGCAATCGACTCCTTGCCAAAATTAGCAACTGATTCTTTATTCTCTATTCTGACCGCATATTCAGTGAACTGTTCAAGCACAAAATTTAACGCCCCCGGTTGTCCTTGTATGCGCTCACCATTTTCCAGAATAACATAGCGCCCGTCCGGCAAATCTTGCAACCGACCAGCTTCCGCATTGATAATCGCCAAGCGATTTCCCTGTCTGTGCTGGACGAAAACCTGATGCATTTTTTTATCGGCATCAATATTTTCCACATAAAAAACCAGATCTCCCTGGCTGTATTCACTAAACTTTCCGGCGGCAATACCCCTAAGATCGGCGGATTCCTTATCCTGATGCATCAACTCCTCCATCATGGCCTCCGCCCAGGGAGAGACATAAAATGACAAGCCAGTTGACAGCACTGTGACCGGAAAAATCAGCAAGAATATAGCGCGATAGACCGTTCCGGCGCCGCCTCCTGCCGAGGCCACTGCCGACATTTCCTGATCCCGGTACATTCTGCCCAGAACCATTAACACCGCCATAAACAAGGCCGCTGGCAAAAAAGTCGCGCTGGCAATAATCGTTTTCAAACCTAGAACGGTCATCAGGGTTTGATTGGATACTTGCCCCTCAATGGCCTTATCAAGAATTCTGATAAACTGCCGACTGACGATAATCACGACAATCACCGACCAAACCGCCAGCAACGTCCTTAACAAATCCAAAGCAACCATTTTATCCAGAACGGTGACTATCTTGCGCCGCCCCGTTTTATCGCCTTTAGTCCAAGCTGCTTCCAAGCGTATTCTCCCCATCAAAAACGTCTATGTTGTACAACGAAAGTCCGCGATACACGGTCAAAAGAGCACTGTCTCCTGCCTTGAACGGGTAAATTATCAGCCATTTTATAGAAACAACGCCGGTTTTGGCTACCAACTTAAATGAGGACAGCCTAAAAGTGAAGCCGTGGTACTTGTCCGCCCTTAAGCTGGCAGCCCCGGTCTTGATGTTTTCGATGATGAATCTAAACGATACAATTTACCGCCAACCGTACCGGCTCAATCAAAAATCGATATTTATGTTGTATAATTGCGTCTAAACGGCTCATCTTGCAACAATTTCTCCTGCCTGTTCAAGATAACGCTCTCTTACACATCAACGAGTTAAGTTATGGATTATTCAATAGAAACCGCGCCATTAGAAGACCTGCAATGTGATTGTATTATTGTCGGCGTTTATCAAGACCAACAACTCAGCCCGTCAGCAACCGCGCTTAACAACAGCACCCACGGACTCATTAACACCATCGTCAGCCGTGGCGACCTGAGCGGAAAAAACGGCGAAACCGTGTTAATCAACGCCGTTCCAGACAGCAACATTGAACGCATTTTGCTGGTCGGACTGGGCGAAAATAAGCCTTTATCCGGCAAAGACTACAAAAAAGCGCTGCTGGCCGCCGTCAACAGCCTGAAAAAACCGCAAATAAAATCGGTCGTCTGCTGCTTGGCGGAATGCGATGTTGCAGGCCGTGACCGGCAATGGAAATCCCGGCATATCATCGAAGTCTTTAACGATGCCGCCTATCAATTCACCCACACAAAATCCGATAAAGAAACAGAAAGCCAGCTTCAAAAAATCTCTATTGCCTACATGGATGTAGGCAAGGAGCGTGAGCTTGGAGCGGTAAGCTTCGCCGCCACCGAAGCCGAACGGGATTTGGCGCATTCCGGGATGCTGCAAGGCAAAGCTATTGCCGAAGGCATGGAATTGACCAAACACCTGAGCGATTTGCCGGGCAACATCTGCACCCCAACCTATCTTGCCGAACAAGCGATAGAGCTGAGTAAAAAATACGCCAGCCTGGAGGTTAACGTCCTGGAAGAATCCGATATGACCGCACTGGGCATGGGCGCTTTGCTATCGGTCTCGCGCGGCAGTCGTCAACCGGCAAAATTCATTACCCTAAGCTATCAATGTGGCGATAAAGACGCCAAGCCTATCGTGCTGATCGGCAAAGGTCTCACTTTCGATGCGGGCGGCATTTCATTAAAACAGCCCGCAGGCATGGATGAAATGAAATACGACATGTGCGGCGGCGCGTCTGTTCTGGGCACCTTACTTGCCGTGGCGCAGCTGCAACTGCCGCTGAATATTATCGGTCTGATTCCCTCGTCAGAAAACATGCCGGATGGCGACGCCAATAAACCGGGCGATATTTTGACCAGCATGTCCGGCAAAACCATTGAAGTGTTAAATACCGACGCCGAAGGCCGCTTACTGCTGTGCGACGCGTTAACCTATGCCGAACGCTTCAATCCCGAGGTAGTGATTGATCTGGCCACTCTGACCGGTGCCTGCCTGGTGGCTTTAGGCCGTGTAACCAGCGGCCTGCTCGGCAACGATGACGCCTTGTGCAATGAGCTGCTTGCAGCCGGTGAAACCGCCAACGACAGCGTTTGGCGTTTACCGCTATGGGAAGAATATCAGGAACAACTTAAATCCAATTTCGCCGACATAGCCAATGTCGGCGGCAAAGATGCCGGCACCATCACTGCCGCCTGTTTTCTGTCACGTTTTGCCGAAAAATTCCGCTGGGCGCATCTGGACATTGCCGGCACCGCCTGGCGCACCGGTCCAACCAAAGGCGCAACCGGCCGCCCGGTATCGTTATTAAGCCAGTACCTGATTGACCGCGCCCAACAGCCCAAGGCATAAGGTGATCCGCAGAAAAAACCCTATCCACGAAAGACACGAAAAAAGCCGTCACAGCAACCGTGTTATCAGAATTTTTGTATTTTTCGTGGACGATTTTTTTAGTCGATTCATTAGTGGAAATCACCTAAGTGGCTGAAGTCAGCTTTTACATACTGCCGACTGAATCGCTGAAAGATCGGTATCTGTTTGCCTGCAAACTGATCGAAAAAGCCTATCGCAGCGGCAGTTTTTGCTATGTGCTCACCGATTCGGCCGAACAAAGCCAAATCATAGACGACCTGCTCTGGACTTTCAGGGCGGGCAGTTTTATCCCGCACCGGATATATAGCGGCGAGCCACCCGATATCGCCAGGGAGGGCGTGTATGCCGCAAGCCTGTCGGGAACAGGCGCGGCGATCGCCAGGGATGGTGTGTCTGCCGCAGACTCGCCGGGAGCGAGTGCGGCCACAGAAAAAGTCATCTTGATCGGCTCGCTGGACGCGCCGGAACATTGGCAAAAAGTCTTATTCAACCTGTCTTCGCATTATCCTGACATAGGCGCGCAAACCGAGCGCATTCTTGAAATACTGGATAACAGCGAAACGACCAAAGAAGCCGGCAGAAATCGTTATCGCCGCTATCAGCAGTCAGGCATCAAGATTACGACGCATAAAGATTGGTAGCTTCAAATGTTGGTTTATATTATCGTTAACTTAGCCTGATTTTTAGGTTTATCCGGAGACAAGCATGAATTTATCGGAAAAAATATTAACAACCGTAGCCTCATTACCCGAATCAAAACAGGTGGAAGTGCTTGATTTTATAGAATACCTAAAACTAAAAACGGAAAAAGAAGAAAGTGGGGAATGGAACAATTTTTCTATCGCTACGGCAATGAGGGGCATGGAAAATGAAGAATCCAATTATTCATTTACTGATTTGAAAGAAACATACTGATGATTTCAGAAGGCCAGATTGTTCTTTTTCGTTTTCCTCAAACGGATCAAAAAGACGGAAAACTTCGTCCCGCACTGGTACTTCGAAAACTGCCTGGGAAATTTGATGATTGGCTTATCTGCATGATTTCCAGCCAGCTTCATCAAGTAATTCCCGGTCTGGATGAAATTATTAATCTGGAAGAAACGAATTTTCAGCAAACAGGTTTAAAGCAGTCGAGTTTAATTCGCGCCAGCAGACTGGCTGTTGTTGATGAAGACATTCTAATCGGCAAGCTGGGTAATATCGATACTCTCAGACTTAATAAAATAAGGGGCAACATCGCTAAATGGCTACAAAATCCATAATCAAATTCACCAGCCCGATTTCCGACCTTACAAATCTGTCTGGAACAGATTTGCATTAACCCGAAGGGCGACAGGCAGGATAGCCTGACGTGAATCCTGCTAAAATACCTGATTTTTCACAAAAACAATAACGCATCCATGGAAAAAACATACGCCCCGCATTCGATTGAACAACGCTGGTATCAAACCTGGGAAGAAAAAGGCTATTTTAGCGCCAAGGAGGGTGTGTATGCCGGAAACCTGCCGGGAGCAGGTTCGGCAGCCGCCAAACCGGAGGGTGAATCCTATTGCATCATGATTCCGCCGCCCAATGTCACCGGCAGTTTGCACATGGGCCATGCGTTTCAGGATACCATCATGGATGCGCTGACCCGCTATCACCGGATGAAAGGCTGTAGCACCTTGTGGCAACCGGGCACCGACCATGCGGGCATTGCCACGCAAATGGTGGTCGAAAGGCTGTGCAATGCGGAAGGCCTTACCCGCCATGATCTGGGCCGCGAAAAATTCCTGGAAAAAGTCTGGGAATGGAAGGAGGAATCCGGCGGCACCATTACCCGCCAGTTGCGGCGCATGGGCTCTTCGCTGGACTGGGACAAGGAGCGCTTCACCATGGATGAGGGCATGTCCGATGCGGTGCAGGAAGTGTTTATCCGGCTGTATGAGGAAGGCCTGATTTATCGCGGCAAACGTTTGGTCAACTGGGACCCGGTTTTGCATACCGCCGTTTCCGACCTGGAAGTGTTGTCGGAAGAAGAAAACGGTTTCATGTGGCATCTGCGTTATCCGCTGTCCAACGGTCAGGGGCATTTAATTGTTGCGACCACTCGCCCTGAAACCCTGCTCGGCGATGCGGCGGTAGCGATACATCCGAACGACGAGCGCTACAAACATCTGCTCGGCGAGTTTGTGGAACTGCCGTTAACAGGCCGTCGTATACCGATTATTGCCGATGACTATGTCGATCCCGAATTCGGCACCGGTTGCGTCAAGATTACTCCAGCCCATGATTTTAACGATTACGAGGTCTGGACGCGTCATCGTCATACCTCGGTTATTCAGGATTTGCCGCACGGCGGCTTGATTAATCTGTTTACCGTTGACGCCGCGATACGCGCTAACGACGACGGCGAAAACGAGCTGATTCCAGCCAAATACATCGGCCTGGATCGCTTGGTCGCGCGTAAACAAGTGGTCGCCGACCTTGATGCTCTGGGTTTGCTGGAAAAAATCGTCGACCACAAACTGATGGTGCCGCGCGGCGACCGCAGCAACAGCGTGATAGAACCACTGTTGACCGACCAGTGGTACGTCAAGGTTGCGCCATTGGCGGAACCCGCGATTGCCGCCGTTGAAAACGGCGACATCAAGTTTGTGCCGGACAACTGGAAAAACACCTATTTCGACTGGATGCGCAATATCCAGGACTGGTGTATTTCCCGGCAAATCTGGTGGGGCCACCGTATCCCGGCCTGGTATGACGAACTGGGCAATATTTATGTCGGTAACTCCGAGCAGGACGTCCGCGCCAAACACAATCTGTCCGCCGACTATGCGCTTAGACAGGATGAAGACGTGCTGGACACCTGGTTTTCTTCCGCCTTGTGGCCTTTTTCTACACTAGGCTGGCCCGAGCAAACCCCGGAATTAGCCAAGTATTACCCGACCAGCGTACTGGTGACCGGCTTCGACATCATTTTCTTCTGGGTGGCACGGATGATTATGATGGGCTTGAAATTTCAGGGCAAAGTGCCGTTTAAGGAAGTCTACATCCACGGCCTGGTGCGCGATGCCGAAGGCCAAAAAATGTCCAAATCCAAGGGCAATGTGCTCGATCCGATTGACATCATCGACGGCATTGAACTGGAAGCGCTGGTAGCCAAACGCATTTCCGGCATGATGCAGCCGCATCTGGCCAAAAAAATCGAGCAGGATACCCGCAAGCATTTTCCGGACGGCATTCAGTCTTACGGTACCGATGCGTTGCGTTTTACCTTTGCTTCGTTGGCGTCTACAGGCCGCGATATTCGTTTCGATCTTGCCCGCACCGAAGGTTATCGCAATTTCTGCAACAAGCTGTGGAACGCCGCGCGTTTCGTGCTGATGAATACCGACGACTGCATGGATGCAGGAGGTACGACCCCAAGGATGGGGGAGGTAGAGCAACGCAGGGAGCGGTTGCCGAGAGCAACGCAGGGAGCAGTTGCCGAGGAGCAGGATAACGGTTTGTCTGATGCACCGTGCGCATACAGCCAAGTGGATCGCTGGATCATCTCGAGGTTGCATCAGGTGACGGCCGTAACCACCAACGCGATCGACAACTATCGTTTTGATTTGGCGGCTCAAGCCCTTTACGAGTTCACCTGGAATGAATATTGCGACTGGTATCTGGAACTGTCAAAAATATCGTTGCAATCCGATGACGAGGCGCTGCAACGCGGCACCCGTAAAACCTTGCTGACGGTTTTAGAGTCGATTTTACGTTTGGCGCATCCGATCATGCCGTTTATCACCGAAGAAATCTGGCAGCGGGTTGCACCATTGGCGGGAATTAAAGGCGATACCATTATGTTGCAGCCGTACCCGGTTGCCGATGAAGCGCAAATCGATGCTAACGCCATCGCCGAAACCAACTGGGTAATGAGTTTTATTCTGGGCGTGCGCCGCATTCGTGGCGAAATGAATATCGCTCCGAGCAAACCACTGCCAATATTATTGCAAAGCGGCTCGGAGGCCGATCAACAAAGCTTGGCCAACAACCGGATTTATTTACAAAAGCTGGGCAGGCTGGAATCGATTACCTGGTTAAACGCTGATGACGCCACGCCGGAATCGGCAATGGCGCTAGTCGGCGAGATGAAAATCCTAATCCCGATGGCGGGCTTAATCGACAAGGAAGCAGAACTGGCACGACTGGAAAAGGAAATACAAAAAATCCATAACGACCTGCCTAGAGTCGAGGGCAAGTTGAATAACCCGGCGTTTGTCGACAAAGCACCTCCAGAAGTTATCGATAAAGAAAAGGCCAAACTGGCTGATTTACGTTCGATGCTGAACAACCTGGAAGAACAGCAAGGTAAAATTCGGTCGTTGTAAGAAAGGCAGGTGAAGAAGGGTGAAGGCAATTATTGCTTCTGTGGGCGCGAATTTATTCGCGCCTAGCTACTTTCTGACGGTTAAGCAACGGGATGTGGGGGCGACTTCAGTCGTCACTGGGTGGCTAAAGCCAACCCCACAGTGACAGGCACCCGTCATTTCTAAATTGACTAAATACGTGTCAACAACGCGAATAAATTCGCGCCCACAGCCTTTAGCCCATTGCCTTGTACCTCACCCCTTTTTAACCTATATTTGCTCAAACAACTGCAAACAACTGACCCAGCAATCATCCTATGAATACGGCACTAACAGATTTACAATTTAGCGGCCTTATACGGCGCTTGATTGAAAAAGAATTGCTAACAGCCAATGATGCGCGAACCCATAACCAGGAAGCGCAAAAAAAACAGGTCTCGTTAATACGCTATCTTGTCAGTAATAAGCTTATTGACAGCAAGGTGATCGCATTCCAAGCCTCCATTGAATTTGGCATGCCTTTTTTTGACCTCAATGCCATCGACTTCCGTAAACTCCCGGTAACGCTGGTGGGTGAAAAACTCATCCGAAAATGCCATGCGCTTCCCCTTTTTACCCGGGGAAAAACACTATTTGTCGCCATATCCGACCCATCCGATTTTCACGCCCTGGATGACATAAAATTCCACAGTCGCCTTAATCCCGAAGCCGTTCTGGTTGAAGAAGATAAGCTTGTCAAAACCATTGAGGCCGCCTTAGAGGCCGCCGATACTTCAATGACGGATATGCTTGATGAGGATTTGGACAACCTGAACATCAGCGGGAGCGAAGAAGATGTCGCTAAAACCGAAGTCAACTCAGATATTGATGATGCGCCTATTGTGCGTTACGTTAACAAGATATTGTTAGACTCGATCAAACAGGGAGTATCCGATATACACATGGAACCCTACGAAAAAGTTTTCCGCATCCGCTACCGATCGGACGGCATACTTCGCCAGGTTGCCACGCCGCCCCAAAGTATCGCTAACAGACTCGTGTCTCGCCTTAAGGTGATGTCTAAAATGGATATTGCCGAACGCAGGGTTCCGCAGGATGGCCGTATCAAAATGACTTTATCCAAAAATCGCGCCATTGATTTCCGGGTCAATACCTGCCCTACCCTGTTTGGCGAAAAAGTCGTTTTGCGTATTTTGGACCCTACCAGCGCCCAACTGGGCGTCGAAAAACTGGGTTTTGAACCGGAACAACAACGGATTTTCCTTGAGGCCATCAACAAACCCTACGGTTTAGTCCTGGTGACGGGGCCAACGGGTAGCGGTAAAACCGTCACTCTCTATACCGGTTTAAATATCCTGAATACCGTGGAGCGCAATATTTCCACCGCCGAAGACCCCGTTGAAATCACCGTAGAAGGCATCAATCAGGTCAATATGAACCCTAAAGCAGGTCTGACCTTTGCCAGTGCTTTACGGGCTTTTTTACGGCAGGATCCTGATATCATCATGGTCGGCGAAATTCGTGATTTGGAAACCGCCGAAATCGCCGTTAAAGCCGCACAAACCGGACATTTGGTGCTATCAACCTTGCATACGAATGATGCCCCGCAAACCTTAAATCGACTGTTACAAATGGGCATACCTGCCTTCAACATCATTTCTTCGGTTAATTTGATTATGGCGCAACGTCTGGGCCGGAGGCTTTGTGAACACTGCAAAGTCCCGGCCCACCTTCCCGATAAAGTGCTCCTTGAGACCGGCTTTAAACCGGAAGAGTTACGCGATCTTAAAATGTTCAGTGCAGTGGGCTGCGATCATTGCACTAATGGCTATAAAGGTCGAGTCGGTATTTATCAAGTCCTGACGCTGACCGAAAAAATGCGCACACTGATCTTAAACGGCGGCAATACCGATCAACTGGCGGAGTGCGCGCTGGCTGAAGGTTTTAATGATTTGCGTCGATCAGGACTCAACAAGGTAAGCATGGGAATAACCAGTCTGGAAGAAATTGATCGGATCACCAAGGAATAATCATGGCACAGCAAACTGAACAAATCGATTTCGTCTGGGCGGGAACCGACAAAAACAAAAAGAAAACCGGAGGCATAATCTCTGCTAGAAGCGAAATCACCGCGAAAACGGAGCTAAGGCGACAAGGCTACCGCGTCATTAAACTCAAGAAAAAACCCAAGCCGTTATTCAGTGCAAAAGTCAAGGCCATCACGCCGGGCGACATAGCCATTTTCGCCAGACAGCTTGCCACCATGCTTAAGGCAGGGGTACCTTTGGTTCAGTCGTTCGAAATTGTCGGTAAAGGCCATGATAACGCCAGCATGGAGGCCCTGCTGATGGGCATCAAAGCCGATATTGAAGGCGGCGACACTTTGGCCGAAGCGCTAAACAAAAAATCACTGTATTTTGATGAATTATTTTGTAACTTGGTTGCGGCAGGCGAACAGGCGGGGGTATTAGAAACGCTGCTGGATAAGATCGCTACCTACAAAGAAAAAACCGAGTCGATGAAGAAAAAGATCAAAAAGGCGCTGACCTATCCGATCGCGGTTATTGTGGTCGCCTTTATCGTCACCACCATCCTGCTGATTTTTGTGGTGCCGGTATTTGACGATATGTTTAAAAGTTTTGGTGCGGATCTGCCCGCCTTCACTAAAATGGTTGTCCATATGTCTGAATGGATGCAGGCTTGGTGGTACGTTGTTGTTGGTATTGTTATTGGCGCCGTTTACGTATTTGGCTATTTTAAAAAACGCTCGAAGCCATTCAATCACTTTATGGATAAAACCCTGCTGAAATTACCGGTAGTCGGCCTCATTTTAAACAAGTCTGCCGTTGCGCGTTTTGCCAGAACCTTGGCAACCATGTCGGCAGCCGGAGTACCCTTGGTAGAGGCTCTTGAGTCCGTCGCCGGAGCCTGCGGTAATATTATCTACTCAGAAGCCGTGTTAAAAATGCGCGAGGAAGTGGCAACCGGACAACGGCTTCAATTTGCGATGCAGCAGTCCAATCTTTGGCCGAACATGGTGATACAGATGGTGGCTATCGGCGAGGAATCCGGCGCGATGGATTCCATGCTGTTGAAAGTTGCCGACTTTTTCGACGAAGAAGTCGACAACCTGGTCGATAATTTAAGCAGCTTAATGGAACCTATTATTATGGTGATACTGGGCATTTTAGTCGGCGGTCTGATTGTCGCGATGTATTTACCGATATTTAAAATGGGGGCGGCGATTTAGCAAACCCAGGCGAAAGGTACAAGGCGAAAGACGAAAAACCCTGGCGCCAATACAATTCATCTTTAGTCTTTCACTTACTCCTCAAAAAACACCGATGCAACAGCTTAATATCTTTTTAACTATCAGCCCTTTATTTTCACTTTTAGCCGGTGTTATCGGCTTGCTAGTCGGCAGCTTTCTCAATGTCGTCATCTATCGATTGCCCATCATGATGCAACAAGGATGGCGCAAGGAATGTACCGAATACTTGCAACTTAATCCAGAAACGGCGCAAACCGAAAAAGAAGCAACTTTCAACCTGGCTTTTCCTTTATCGCACTGCCCAAAATGCAATAAGCCGATCAAGCCTTACCAGAACATCCCGGTCATCAGCTATGTTTTTTTAGGGGGGAAATGTGCGCAATGTGGCTGTCACATTTCGCTACGCTATCCGATCATAGAAGCGTTCACCGCGATAACATCATTCATCGTCGCCTGGCATTTTGGCTACACGCCTCAAGCCGCCTTCGCCCTGCTGCTGACGTGGTCGTTGATTGCCTTAATCTTTATTGATATTGACCACCAGTTACTGCCTGACTCCATCACCCTACCGGTGCTTTGGCTGGGTCTGTGCCTGAGTTTATTTGATGTATTTACTGATGCTCACGCCAGCATCATCGGCACTGTTGTCGGCTATGCAGCCCTTTGGTCGGTATTTCATCTGTTTAAATTGATAACAGGCAAAGAAGGCATGGGCTATGGCGATTTCAAATTACTGGCTTTATTCGGTGCCTGGCTAGGCTGGCAGTACCTGCCGATTATTATTTTATTATCATCACTGGTCGGTGCGATTATCGGGGTTGGCATGATTATTTTTGTCAAACACGATCATAACATTCCCATCCCTTTCGGGCCTTATTTAGCCGCCGCAGGATGGATCGCGCTATTATGGGGAAACGATCTTAACCAACTCTATTTGACTACTGTAGGTTTGTAAAATCGTGTTGAAAGTCGGATTAACCGGCGGCATAGGCTGTGGCAAATCGACAGTTGCCCGGATCTTTTCTGCTTTACATATCCCTGTGCTTGATGCCGATGAAATAGCCCATCGACTGGTCGAAAAAGGGCAGCCGGCACTCGCTCGAATACGACAGGAATTTGGCCCCGCCAGCCTCAACCCAGATGACTCGTTGAATAGAAAAAACCTCAGGGAACTGATTTTTTCCGATCTCAAACAGAAACAAAAACTTGAATCGATACTTCACCCCTTAATCTACAAAACCCTGCAAACAGAACTTGAACAACTCATTGCTCCGTATTGCATCATCAGCATTCCCTTATTATTCGAAACCGGCATGACGCATCTTGTTGACCGAATACTGGTTATCGACTGCCCTATTGAGACACAAATTGAACGCGTTACGCTTCGAGATAATCTGACCGTTGCCAGAATACAGTCCATAATCGACAGCCAGGTGTCCAGGGCATTCAGAAAAGCAAACGCCGACGATCTGATTGATAACTCAAATGCTGATTATAGACTTGCAGAACAGGTAAAAAAACTGCACAATTTATACCTTTCATTAAGCGCTTACCAGGATTAACTTGTCTGTGAATACCACGATTACCTATGAATTCCCACTCAATGAACGCATCCGGGTTTTTATACGGCTAGAACAACTTTTCCTGCAATTCAGCCATTTCTTAACGGGGGAGACGGTTGATGATAAACGTGCGGCGATCAGCGTGCTGCTCGATATCATGACTATTTTCAGACGCAATGATCTCAAATCAGAAATACTGAAAGAGCTGGATCGGCATGCCAACGTACTCAATAAAATTGCCCATAACCAAAGCGTCGACACTCAAAAACTGGAAGAACTGCTTAGTACATTAAATCAAACCAGTAAAAACCTCTATGCCACTAACGGAAAAATCGGCACCCTTGTCATGGAAAGCGACCTATTCCAGAGCATTGCTCAACGTAGTTCCATCCCTGGTGGCACCTGTTCTTTCGACTTACCCGAATTCCATTACTGGCTTGAGCAGGATGAAGCTAATCGCTTAAAAGACCTGGAACACTGGAGCAGCCCATTTAATGACATTCGTATCGCAATTGACCTGATTCTTAATTTTATTCGTCATTGCAGCGCCCCTACTCATGAGATAGCTGAAGCCGGTTTTTTTCAATTTTCACTGGACGCCCACCAACCCCACCAGCTCCACCAGCTGCTTAAAGTCAGCCTGGATAAATCCATACATTGCTTTGCAGAAATCAGTGGCGGCAAACACCGCTGCACCATCCGGTTCATGGTGCCGTCTACCGACAATAAACGCCCAACACAAAGTCCTGACGATATTCCTTTTTATCTGACCCGCTGCCTCTTCTAATGTCAACATCCAATAAAACACTGATTGTGAAGTGTCCTAACTGCGGATGCTCTGTACCCTGGACTCCTGAACAAGTCTCCAAACCTTTCTGCTCCGAACGGTGTAAATTGATTGATTTGGGAGAATGGGCAATGGAAGAAAAGACAATTCCCGGAGAATCATTGTCGCTGGACGACTATAATGACGACATAGCTGCCGATGACGATCATTTTTTCCATTAATCCGGTTAGCCTGGCTACGCAAGCTGAAGGGTAACTCATACTAAAAACATCTACTCATGGCTATAGAAATAGAACATAAATTTTTGCTCGCCAATGATGACTGGCGCAAACACGTTAGCCGCTCGGTAGAATATCGACAAGGCTATTTAAGCTCTCAGGCAACCAGCTCAATCAGGGTGCGCATCAGCAATAATCATGCCTGGCTGAATATAAAAACGGCGACTGTCGGCACTCACCGGCATGAATATGAATATGAAATTCCAATGACTGATGCAAACGAAATATTAATGAATCTTTGCAGAAAACCCTTAATCGAAAAAACCCGTCATTTCGTCACTGATGATAATCATCTTTGGGAAATAGATGAGTTTACAGGCGATAATCAGGGCTTGATAGTCGCTGAAATTGAACTGGACGAAACAGGACAATCTTTTTCAAAACCTGACTGGCTAGGCTTGGAAGTCACTGGGGATTTACGTTATTACAACAACAATCTTGCCATACATCCTTATTCAGAATGGCGTGAAGACTAAATGAGCCTCTTCACGCTGCCATTACTTGCCTTGGTATCACCGCAAACCCGGCTAAATGATGTGTTTAACAAACTCGGCATTCAATCATTCCATGCTTTCTGCTAGAATATCGCCTTAAATTAGAAATCAACTTTCCGGGTAATAATTATGACTTTTGTAGTCACCGAAAACTGTATTAAATGTAAATTTACTGACTGTGTCGATGTATGTCCTGTAGATTGCTTTCATGAAGGCCCTAACTTTCTGGTTATTGATCCAGATGAGTGCATCGATTGTACGTTATGCGAACCTGAATGCCCCGCCAACGCAATTTTTGCAGAAGATGAATTGCCTGAAGGGCAGGAAGATTTCATCGCCTTAAATGCTGAACTGGCCAAACAATGGCCTATTATTACCGATGTAAAACCGCCTTTACCCGATGCGGATAATTGGAACGGGAAAGAAGGCAAACTCGATCTATTGGAAAGATAGGTTAGCGTAAACCCAGCGCCATACCTTAAGCTGTTTGTGGAAAGCTAACAGCTTAGCGTATGGCGCACGTCATCGCTTAATGATGACTACAAAACAGAAGCAACCAAAGCAAACACAAAGACGAAAATCACAAAAAGCGCAAATAAGCCTTTTTTAGTCAGCCCCTCCCTCATCAGCTTCAACTCTGTCAATAATGCGAGTTTACTATCTTCCGCGTTAAAGATTCTTTTACATCGCCCACTAAATGTTTGCATTTCCTCCTGCGCTTCCTGTTCGGCAATAATCTCGGCAATTTTTGAGTAAAAATGGCCACATCCAGGACACTTAATATTACTATCGTTACGTTCATGACCACAGACTGAACACTGACTCATTTGATCCTCCACAAAATTATTTTTTAAAATTCCTCGTCAAACCGGTACGGCTCCATATGAATGGATTTGACTCGCCGTCCGAGCATAATACAAGCTCCGTTATAGCGCTCATTCCCGGTTGAAGAAAACTCAAACAAAAATGCCCGTCGCACTCGGATCTTCCCGGTTTCATCTCTGACTAGCCGGATGCTGTTTAGCGCAACATACTCATCCAGCATTTGAACATCCAGATTCGAGCAATGCGCCCTGACTGCTTTAAGTGCAATCTCCTTGACCTGCTGCCCGTTAAACCAGTACAGATATGCACCCAGCAATAAAGCGATTAAAATAAGATCATCCGACATTGTTTATGACCCTGTGTTGTTATTAAAACTTAGCTATATTCGCCCTATTGTACTAAGATTTTCCGGCAAATCTCCCCTGCAATGACAGGAGAGCAAATATCTGTCCGTGCCGTCGAAGGAGAAAAATATGAAACTGCCTATTACTGGCGGCTGTCTTTGCCGTGCGGTCAGCTATAAAATATCGACTAAACCTATCAGTGGTTTCAACTGCCATTGTCGAACCTGTCAAAAAGCGATTGGCGCCCCCTATTTTGCCGGCCTATTTGTTCCAAGCTCAGCACTTACCATAACCGGTAACTATAAAGAATATGCCACAGTTGCGGCAAGCGGCAATACCGTTTATCGTGCTTTTTGCCCGGAATGCGGAACCTCGTTGTTTGGCAGGAACAGCACCTTCACCGACATAAGAACGGTCGCCTCCGCAACGCTTGATGATCCCGGTATTTTTCAGCCAAAAAAAGATATTTGGGTTGCAGATGCCCAGCCATGGGACACTATGAACCCTGATCTGCCGAAATTTAACGGCAATCCCTCGCATTGATTATTATTTTGGAGAATTTATGAATTCCGGACAACTTAGCACTATCGAAATACAGCCTGAATCCGAGCACCTCTATTCCGTCATATGGTTACATGGATTAGGTGCCGATGGTCATGATTTTGAAGGACTGATTCCCCAACTACTGTTAACCGCGCAAGCCAATATTCATTTCATCTTTCCCAATGCGCCGATCCAGGCCGTCACCATCAACGGAGGCATGTCGATGCGCTCCTGGTACGATATTTTGGAGATGTCGCTGGAACGCAAAGTCGATATTGACGGTATCTATCAATCAGCTAACTTGATTGAACCATTGATCCAGCAGGAAATTGACAGGGGTATCCCATCAACCCATATTTTACTGGCCGGGTTTTCCCAGGGTGGCGTGATTGCGCTTCATACCGGCTTAAAGTACCCGCATCAATTGGCCGGCATTGTTGCGCTATCGACTTATTTGCCGACAATTGACCAATTAAAAACCGAGCATTCAGCCGCCAATAAGGCTACACCAATATTTATGGCTCACGGCATCATAGACCCTGTCGTTGCAGTCGAGTCCGGCAAAGCCGCATTCGATACGCTAAAATCGATGGATTACAATATCGAATGGCATGATTACATTATGGAACACAGTCTTTGCATTGAAGAAATTCAACACATTTCAGCGTTTATCAATTCAATTTTTAGATGCCCTTCAGCAAATAATTGAAACAACTAAGGTAACTCGCAATAAATAAAATACCCCCGTAGGATGTGCTGAACGCAGTGAAGCGCATCGCTCAATCACAAATGATGCGCTTCACTGCCGTTCAGCACATCCTACAAAAGTAACGATTTATTTTTGCGTCTTGCCTAACGACCGCGAAAATAGCTATTTTCTCCTGCATCCATACCAGTCGTTTGCGGTGTTATAGGATGAAAAACATGCCTTCGCACAAGGGGTGCCCCGCCGGTCGCTCCTACAATTTACCGGCACTACCTCCGTTTCATGTGCTGCGGCGGAATATCACGTTTTGTTGCGCCGGTGTAAAGCTGCCTTGGACGCCCTATTCTTTGCTCAGGATCGGCTATCATTTCATCCCAATGAGCAATCCAGCCCACGGTTCGACCCATAGCGAACATCGCGGTAAACATGTTACTGGGTATACCTAATGCATGCAGCACAATGCCGGAATAATAATCGACGTTCGGGTAAAGTTTTTTCTCGACGAAGTATTCATCTTCAAGGGCGATGCGCTCCAACTCCAGCGCTAATTTAAATATTTTATCATCATGCAGACCTAATTCCGTGAGTACCTCATGACAGGTGTCACGCATTAACTTGGCACGCGGGTCATAGTTTTTATAAACCCGATGACCAAAACCCATCAGTCTGAACGGATCGCTTTTGTCCTTGGCCTTGTTTATAAAGGTAGTAATATTGGAAACATCGCCAATCTCCTCCAGCATATTGAGTACAGCCTCATTAGCACCGCCATGGGCTGCTCCCCAAAGGCAGGCAATCCCGGCAGTAATACAGGCATAGGGATTGGCACCACTGGAACCGGCTAAGCGCACGGTTGAAGTCGACGCATTTTGTTCATGATCGGCATGCAGGATCAAAATTCTGTCCAACGCTCTGACCAAGACAGGATTAGGCGAAAACTCGTCACAAGGCGTACCCAACATCATCCGCATAAAGTTTTCAACGTAATTTAGCTTATTTTGCGGATACATAAACGGTAAGCCGGTGCTGTACTTATGACACATCGCCACGATGGTCGGTACTTTGGCGATCAGGCGAATGGCGCTCAGGTCACGATCTTTCTTAGATTTAATATCCAGCGCGTCATGATAAAACGATGACAATGCACCAACAACACCCACCATAATGGCCATCGGGTGTGCATCGCGACGGAATCCTTTAAAAAAGTTAGTCAGCTGATCGTGCACCATCGTGTGCAGGGTTATAGTATCTTCGAACGTCTGCATTTCATCGGTGTCGGCTAATTCACCATTCAACAGCAAATAACAAACCTCCAAAAAAGTACAATGTTCTGCAAGTTGCTCGATAGGGTAACCGCGATAAAGCAGTATGCCTTTCTCGCCATCTATATAGGTTATCGCTGAACGGCAACTGGCCGTGGAGGTAAACCCGGGATCATAGGTAAACATACCGGTCTGTTGGTACAAAGTTTGAATATCTACTACATCGGGCCCCGTAGCTCCAGATAAAATCGGCAGCTCACATAAAGACTGAGCTTTCTCATTTAAGGTAACACTGCGCAGTTTAGTCATAGGTTTTCTCGGTGTTGAAACATAGTCTGTAGCGGCATAAAAAGCCTAGCAAAATCATTAAGTTATGAGATTTGGCCGACCTTTTGTGCAATTGATCTTCGCTAGTATTCTAAAGGGAACTTGCTTATACAATAACAGCCCCACAAACATCATTCATCTTTTTAGTCAGTGGCGTAAAGCCTGCAATCAAGCCGAAACAGCCCTGTCTAGGGTCTGTTTTGCCAGTTCAGTCACCTTAGCCCAATTTTTTGATTTTATCACATCTGCTGGCACCAGCCATGAACCACCAACGCAGGCAACATTACTTAACTGCAAATAACTGTTGTAATTTTCCGGCGAAATACCGCCTGTCGGGCAAAAAGTCACGCCAGGAACAGGGCCAGAAATAGATTTTAGCATGGGTATGCCACCTGCTGCTTCGGCAGGGAAGAATTTAAAATGATCCAATCCATACTCCATGCCTAACATCAGTTCCGACAAGGTGGCTATGCCCGGAATCAATGCTATATTTCCGGCTTGAGCAGCAGCTAACAGCTTCGGCGTTAATCCGGGACTAATCGCAAAAACGGCACCGGCTTCTTCTGCCGCTTTCAATTGTTCGGGCGTAGTAATAGTGCCCGCACCGACGATGGCGCCTTCGACTTGCTGACTGATCAGCCTGATCGCATCAAGCGCTACCGGCGTGCGTAGCGTAATTTCCAGCACGTTAATGCCGCCCGCAACCAAAGCCTTAGCCAGAGGAACCGCATCCTCCAAATTTTGAATGACCATTACAGGCATTACCGGACCGGCATTTAAAACATCAGCGGGTTGAATTTTCCAGTTCTTTTTATTCATTGTTATACCAAATTCTTATAGTGATTAATCGATGACAAACAAATTGCTGGCGCCGGTTTCAGCAGAAGATGCACCCAGACGGAAACCGCCAAACAACTCACGGCCCATGCCGAAATGATGGCCTTTGGCGCTATTCGCCGCCGGAATACGGGCATTAAACTCATCCGCATCGACCAGTACATTGACCTCGCCGGTTTGGGTGTTCAGATGGATGATGTCACCGGTGCGCACTTTCGTTAACGGACCGCCCTCTTCACACTCGGGACACATATGGATGGCAGAGGGTACTTTACCTGAAGCGCCGGACATGCGTCCATCCGTCACCAGCGCGACTTTAAAGCCTCTATCCTGCAGCACACCCAAAGGCGGCGTCAATTTATGCAGTTCGGGCATACCGTTGGATTTCGGCCCCTGGAAGCGGAGCACAACAATAACATCTTTCTCCATTTCGCCGCGTCTAAAGGCCGCAACCACATCGTCCTGATCATCAAATACCATCGCAGGTGCCTCAACGATCTGGTGTATTGCTGCCACAGCAGAAACTTTTGACACCCCTCGCCCCAAATTGCCATGCATAACATGCAAACCGCCACCGATTGCAAAGGGTTTGGCGACGGTACTGATAACTTTCGCGTCTAAAGAGGCTTCAGGACAAGGCACCCAGGTTAATTTTCCGTCAATCAATTTTGGTTCTTGTACATAATTCTTCATGCCGCGTTGGTCTGCAACCGTCAGAATATCTTCATGCAACAGGCCGTTCTTTAACAGTTCGGCAATCAATACGCCCATGCCGCCGGCAGCCTGGAAGTGATTGATGTCTGCATGACCGTTCGGATAAATACGGGTTAAAAATGGTATGGCTCTGGAAAGATTATCAAAATCATCCCAATTAATAATGATGCCTGCGGCGCGTGCAATAGCAACCAGATGAATGGTGTGATTGGTGGAACCGCCCGTTGCCAATAAGCCAACAATCGCATTCACAATGGCTTTTTCATTGATCATATGACCAATCGGACGAAAATCATTACCCAACGCAGTAAATTTTAAAACCTGTCTGGCTGCGGCTTTGGTCAGTTCATCGCGCAATGGCGTATAAGGGTTGATGAACGAACTGCCCGGCAGATGCAGGCCCATAATCTCAACCATCATCTGGTTGCTGTTTGCGGTGCCGTAAAACGTACAGGTACCCGCGCTGTGATAGGATGCAGACTCAGACTCCAGCAGCTCTTTACGGCCAATTTTGCCTTCGGCATAAAGCTGACGGATACGCACTTTTTCTTTGTTGGGCAGGCCGCTAGGCATGGGGCCGGCCGGTATAAACAAGGCGGGCAAATGACCAAAACTTAGCGCACCAATCAGCAGTCCTGGCACAATCTTGTCGCAGACGCCCAAGTACAATGCGCCATCGAACATATCGTGGCTTAAACCCACGGCTGTGGCCATCGCAATCACATCACGGCTAAATAACGACAGTTCCATACCGGGGCGACCTTGAGTAACGCCGTCACACATAGCCGGTACCCCGGCAGCAAACTGAGCAACGCCGCCGGCTTCCTTGATAGCCGCTTTGATCAGCGCCGGTGAGTCCTTAAACGGCTCATGTGCCGACAGCATGTCATTATAAGAAGAGACAATCGCAATATTGGCTTTTTTATGACCCGTTAGATCGCTTTTTTCATCGGCTCCGCAAGCAGCAAAGGCATGAGCCAGATTACCGCAAGCAAGCTCGGCACGATGGGGCTCTTGCTTTACCGCCGCCTCAATACGCGCCAAATAGGCAGCACGCGTTTCACGACTGCGCTCAATAATTTCGTTAGTCACTTGTTCTAATACGGGATGCATCGTTGTTCCTTCTGTCTATAAATCGTTGCGGCAGGGTGGACAGCGGCAATAGCCGATAGCCATCCCAGCTCGTTATCTATTTCATTCTTCCCAAGCTTTTCCGTCTCTGGCGATTAATTCATCAGCGGCCTCAGGCCCCCATGTTCCGGCCGGATAGGGTTTCGGTGCAACATTGGTATGCGCCCAGGCATCCTGTATGGAATCAATCCAGGTCCAAGCCTGCTCAATCTCTTCACGACTCAGAAACAAGGTGGGATTGCCCCGCATCGCTTCAAGCACCAACTTCTCATAACCGCCGAAAATCTTGCTGTTTTTGAAGGTGTCGGAAAAACTTAAATCCAGCTTAGTTTTTTGCAGTTTAATATTTTCATCGATACCCGGAATTTTGTTCAGCATCTGAATTTCTATGCCTTCATTCGGCTGCAAGTGAATGATCAACTTATTAGACGGCAGATCCTCAAAGCTTTCTTTAAAGATATTATGCGGCAAGCGCTTGAACTTAATAACAATTTCAGTGCGCTTATAGGACATCCGTTTACCCGTGCGCAGATAAAACGGCACCCCGGCCCAACGCCAGTTATCAATAGCCACTTTCAACGCGACAAAGCTTTCTGTGGTACTTTCCGTATTAGCACCGACTTCTTCAAGATAGCCAGGCACCGGCTTGCCGTTGATCTCCCCCGCCGAGTACAGCCCACGAACGGTTTTTAGCTCGACATTTTCCTTGGTAATCGGCCGAAGCGCGGCAAGAACCTTTATTTTTTCATTATGTATACTTTGCGCTTCCAGATTGACTGGCGGCTCCATCGCTACAAAAGTCAGAATCTGCAACAAATGATTTTGCAGCATATCGCGCAACTGACCGGTCTTGTCAAAATAATCCCAGCGCCCTTCAATACCGACTTCTTCAGCGACAGTAATTTGAACATGGTCAATGGTATTGTGATCCCAGTTAGTAGTAAAAATGGCATTGGCAAAACGCAAGGCTAATAAATTAAGTACCGTTTCCTTACCCAGATAATGATCGATACGATAGACCTGTTTTTCGTTGAACACCTCGGCAACTGCATCATTAATATCTTTTGAAGACTGAAGGTCGTGGCCTATCGGCTTTTCCATCACCATACGTGATTCTTCATTCAAAACCCCGCACTGCGATAGTCCCTGACAAATATTAGTAAACAAGGAAGGAGCTACGGCAAAATAGTTCACCATGACCCTGGATTGCCCATTAATAAGGGTATTCAACAGCGGGTATTGATCCATCTGAGTTAAATCTATTTTCAGATACGCCAATCTTGCCGAAAACCTTGCCCAGATTTTTTCATCGATTATCTCATTTAAAAACTCTTGCAAACTTTCATGAATAATCTCGATGAAGTCTGAATTATCGCCCTCATGCCTATCTATGCCAATAATACGAGTATCCGCTTCAAGCAAATTAGCTTTCTCAAGTCGATACAGAGAAATAAGCAATTTACGGCGGGATAAATCGCCTAAAGCGCCAAAGATAACCAGGTCACAAGGTTTGAATACTGTTGTTTCGTTCATAAATGCGTTGATGAGTAAATAGTGATAGCAGGCATCAGCCCAGCAATTTATATGCAGATTATAACATCTTATTGTCGCAGAATTTACTTTAGGGTCATAGGATGACCTGACGAAGGCAGGCACGGCCTAGCACTGTATCGGGAACGAAGTGCATCAATTGCAAACTAACTAAGTTCGCAGAACCGTTTTAACAAACCCATCCCGTATCGAATCGATATTAATTGACAGTATTCTTGAGATTCTTTTATAGTATTGATCCGCTACTATACTAAAAAGAGGATATTTTATGCATCATGCTTGTGCCAACTTGGCCACCAAGATTGTTGACCGCTCAAAATATCAACGTGAAGTAGTTTATCCAGAGGATGCATAAACCTCAGGTGGAAATCGGTTCCTGCGTTGATGCAAGACATAGTACTCATATCAACCTTGATACGTCCATTGATGATTTAACACAACAAAAGGTATAAAAAATGAGCGCAATAGCACAAAAAAAAGACAATTTCTGGCTGTATGTGGGTTGTACAATAGTGGCTTTATTGATAGTCATTACTGTAGTCAAGCAAAGCGAAGATGACAAATTCGCTCCCATCAAACAGCAGCTAGAAGAAGAAACAGCGCAGATGAATATCCGAGTATTGAACTGAAGTTCATTATCCTCGTGACAAGACGCCCTATTATAAAGAGACAGTAGGCCTTAATTAACCTGTCTGTAGATAGGCGATAGCTGTTATCAACCTTAGCGTGGGCACACACCGCGTAAAATAATAATCAGGAGAGCACCATGAAACTTAATTTGATCTGCCTATCGGTGGCATTAACTCTTTTTTCCGGAACAACGTTAGCGACAGAATATATTTACCGGGATCTTATGGCTAATACACTGCCCTCTGCGGTATGTGACGTAGAATCTCAAGCCATTGCAACCGCATCAAAAGCCTATAACATTAAAAGATACAGTAAAACATTTTGCCAGTCGCAAGGTTACGGCTGGCATGTTGAAAAAGTGAAGGATGAAGGTAAAGCCGCCTGCACACCATGCGCTGGCGCTAATCAAGGCAAAAGCCAGTGTCATCTGGAAGATATGGTTGTCACGTGCAAACGCATCAAACCCGGTTCGGTCGGCATGTTACCCGGAAAAAGTTAATCATCCTCAGGCGAGCAAGAGACACACTCACCCTCTTGCTCGTTCTTAATTATCCTCATGCGCAATTCCCCCTTAAACTCTTCTGACCGCAACATTTGCCACAGCCTAACGCGACGGTTATCTTGACGCCGTATAGGCATTGTAGCGGCATCATTGTCGTTCAGCGCTCTTGACGAACGAAATATCACTAAACGCGGAAAGGTAATAAAGCACCCACCGCTTATCATCTTCAATAACGCCGATCCTTTTGGCCCTTAACTGCTTTGTTGGCTGATTGAAAAACACCGCTTATATCAATTTATTCGATATAAATATCGAATAATATCGTTATATTAAAAACAAAAATCGCACTACACTATTTCCAATCTCAACAAAACGGTTGCAAAGAATAATCCAACGTTGTTTGCAACAATTGTTTGACGTTTTTTAAGTGTGCCCTCCTTCTATACAAGGACGTTTTTTGGGCGGGTTTCGACCCGCTTTTTTTTAAACTGGGAAAGGTGGCATAGGCGGAAATCCGCTGATGATCACACGTTTTTATTAGAGTTAAGGAATAAGGCTATGCCATTACAAAATTTAGTTGAATATTTCAATGACCGATTCGGGCAGGAGCATCGCTCCAGTTTTAGGCCCTTTATTCTGGAACAGGGAAAAATAAGCGGCCTATTCGGCCCGGTTCGGATAGACAGCAGTTTTTCGCCACTACGACAGACCTTAAAACCTGCGGCGATCATTGGACATACCGCCAAAATCAAAGTGTCCACTTATGAAGTTCAGCACCTGTATTCAAGCGAAATTGAAAATCTGTTGCCTCATAATTCATTCCAAACCAATGAATTTGAATCTATCATTAATTTTGACCGCTTATCCCGCACCGTGCACATGCTAAATTTTTTACCATTAACGCATTTACACGACCTACTTTTTTTGGAGGTAGATCCACGCCATATACTTGGCGTTAAACAAGATCACGGCGCTTATTTTCAAGAAGTCATTACGCAGTGCGGATTAGAAACTAAAAATATCGTTATCATACTGGCCGTAAACAGCCAATATATACGTTATCATCAAGTACTGATTGAAGGTTTGGAAAACTATCGACATCGAGGTTATCAAATTGGACTTAAATTCGATTCCGTTGCTAAAGAAAGTCAAACATTTGAATTCATTCAAAAGTTATCCCCCGATTATGTCAGCTTATCAGCTCGATATCTGGATAATGTACGTGACAATACCTTACCGGCAAAATTACACAAATTGAAAGCCTTGGTGACCAGTACAGGGGGACAAAATATTCTGCAACATATTGATGAAAAGAGATCTGATTCCCTGGCTCGCAATACCGGTTTTGATCTGGTGCAGGGTAGTTATTATGAACGATCATTAGCCCCCGTATTTTCGTCGGAATCAAGTGATTCCGGAGTCAGCGCCTATGGCTAGTACTCAGTCAACTTTATTCTGACGATGAAGCAATTGGATGTGGGGAATTAAAAACGATAGTTAATACTAACAGTCACCATGCCATTGCGAGGAAATTCCATGTGTGAATTATTGGGTATGAGCGCAAATGTCCCGACCGATATTTGCTTCAGCTTTACCGGCCTGAGGCAGCGCGGCGGACGGACCGGACCGCATCGGGATGGTTGGGGTATCACCTTTTACGAAGATCAAGATTGTCGCACCATTAAAGACCCCGGGGCCTGCTATGACTCCCCCATTGCCAAACTGATTCAAGCCAGCCCGATTAAAAGCCGCGCCGTTATCGGCCATATCCGACAGGCTAATCGGGGCCCTGTCGCTTTGAAAAACACCCATCCTTTCACCCGCGAACAATGGGGCAGTTTTTGGACGTTCGCTCATAACGGTCAATTGAGCGATTATCAGGCCTTGCAACAGTCAGGCAAACATCTTCCCGTCGGCGATACCGACAGTGAAACCGCATTTTGCTGGCTGCTCAACGAACTGGATCGAAAATACCCCAACAAGCCCGCTGACATGCAAGCCATGTTCCGTTATATGGGCGATCTGTGTCTCCAATTGCAGCATTTCGGCATCGTCAACATCCTGCTGTCAGATGGCGACTATTTGTTCTGTTTTTGCAGCAATACCTTGCATTGGATTACCCGACGCGCGCCATTCGGGAAAGCCCAGCTAATTGATGATGATATCGTCATCGATTTTCATCAGGAAACCACACCCAATGATATCGTCACCGTCATCGCCACGCTACCGCTAACCAGCGATGAACAATGGCATAAAATGGAAGCCGGTTATTATCGGTTGTTTAGTCAGGGTGAATGCGTTACCGGTCAATAATTCAGCTTGCAGATGGCGTCACGACTAAAGCTGCGCCTTCCGAGTGAGTCATCACGAACGAAAATCTTTGCCCGCCAGCAATAAACGCCACATCATCCATTTATCTCGGTATTTATGAGTAACTATATTGACTTATTAAACCGGAAAATCGTACTAACCTGTAATTCGAATTATGCTACGCTTTTAGGCATTGCGGGTAAATTCGACCCGCAAGACTTTTATTACTGCGTATTACCTTCCATTCATCAGGAGTCAAACCATGCTAATCGGACTACCCAAAGAAATTAAGGACAACGAGAATCGAGTCGGTCTGACGCCAGGTTCAGTCAAAGCGTTAACGCGCAGAGGTCATCAGGTGCTGGTACAAAGCGGCGCGGGGGAAGGCAGCTCGCTTTCGGATGAAGAATATCAGTCTGCCGGCGCTCAAATCGTTGCCCATGCAGAAGATGCGTGGGCGGCCGACATGGTGGTCAAGGTAAAAGAGCCGATTGCATCGGAATATCACTATCTGCGTCAGGACTTGTTGCTGTTTACCTATCTGCATTTGGCGTCGGATAAAGCGCTGACCGACGCCCTGTTAGCCAGCGGAACCACCGGTATCGCTTACGAGACCGTACAAACCGAAGACGGTAGTTTGCCTTTATTGATACCGATGAGTGAAGTGGCAGGACGTATGGCGACTCAAGTGGGCGCAATCTATTTACAAAAGTCGCATGGCGGTCGCGGTGTCTTAATAGGCGGTGTGCCGGGCGTCGCTCCCGCCAATGTCGTCATTCTGGGCGGCGGCATCGTCGGTACCAACGCCGCGCGGGTCGCGGTCGGCTTGGGCGCGCAAGTCACGGTACTGGACATCAGCCATACCCGCTTAAAATATTTGGATGACATTTACCGAGGTCAACTACAAACGCGCATCAGCAATGAATCGACTATCGAAGAGGTCATCGACACCGCCGATCTGGTCATCGGCGCGATTTTAATCCCCGGTGGACGAGCACCCTGGCTGATTACCCGTAACATGCTGCCGACCATGCGCAAAGGCTCGGTGATCGTTGACGTGGCCGTCGATCAGGGCGGCTGCGTAGAGACCACGCGCCCGACGACTCACAGCCATCCGACATATGAAATCGACGGCGTGGTGCATTATTGCGTCGCCAACATGCCGGGCGCTGTGCCGCGCACCAGTACTTTTGCGCTGAACAACCAAACGGCCGGCTACGCCTTGCATCTGGCAAACGAAGGCCTGGACGCCGTACGTAAAGATCCGGCGTTGCAATGCGGACTCAATACCTATCGCGGGGCCGTAACCTATCCCGCCGTGGCGGAAGCGTTCGACTTAAAATATACCGACCCGCTACAAGCATTGGGTTGTGCTTAAAAATGAATATTGCCCGGTAGCAGACGGCTACCGGGCATCATTTTAAGTAGCCGCCGCCAACAGAAATCCGATAAGTAAAAGTATCTCATGTTTCAATCCACATTCGACCTCATCTGCCAAATCACTTGTCTTACGACAATCCATCGACAGATAGAGGCCGGTGGATTGGCTCGCCGTAAACGACGAGGTTACCTGGAAGGTAAAGCATCGTTGTCAACGTTTAACAAATCTCCCTAAAGGGAGAGGTCTCAAACCAACAAGGAAATTTGATGAATAACCAAATTTATAACTTAGCATTTGTTTTTCCGGGTCAGAGTTCGCAATCGGTCGGTATGTTGGCTGACTTGGCGGCCAGTTATCCGGAGGTTAGGCAGACTTTTGAGCGGGCATCAGATGCGCTGGGCAAGGATTTGTGGGCGCTTGTCGCCAATGGCCCGGACGACGAACTTAACCAAACGCATAATACGCAACCGGCCATGTTGGCGGCCGGTGTGGCGGTATGGGAAATTTGGTGCAAGCGCAGCACGGTGCGCCCGGCGTGGATGGCCGGGCACAGTCTGGGCGAATATACTGCTCTGGTTTGTTCGGATGCGATGTCGTTTGAAGACGGCATAAAACTGGTTGCCGCCAGAGGTCGGCTGATGCAGGAAGCGGTGCCTGCCGGTGTTGGCGCAATGGCCGCCATTTTGGGGCTTGAGGATCATGAGGTGGTTAAGGTGTGCTCTGATGCTGCAGGCAGTGAAGTGGTTTCTGCGGTCAACTTTAATTCACCGGGCCAGGTGGTCATTGCCGGTCATGTTGCCGCCGTTGAGCGCGCCATACTGGGTGCTAAAGCAGCGGGGGCTAAACGTGCTGTGCTGTTGTCGGTTAGTGTGCCTTCGCATTGCGCATTAATGGCATCGGCCGCGCTAAAACTGGATCAGCAATTGCAAAATACCGCTATCGATACGCCTAAGATGACGCTGATCCATAATGTCGATGTCGCCTCCCATAGCGCTCCCGAAGTCATCCGTAACGCGTTGAAAGAACAACTCTATAAACCGGTGCGTTGGGCTGACGGCATCAAGTTCATGCATGACCAGGGCGTCACCTGTTTTGTTGAGTGCGGCCCCGGCAAAGTGCTCATCGGCTTGAATAAGCGTATCGCTAAGGATGCCGGACACTACTCTATTTATGATCCGGATACATTAAACACAGCATTGGAGCAATTTAATGGATAAACAAGTCGCTTTAGTAACGGGAGCCAGTCGCGGTATTGGCCGAGCCATCGCCGATAGGTTGGCGCAGGATGGTTTTTTTGTCATCGGCACCGCCACCACCGATAACGGCGCCGATTCAATCAGTGCTTATTTGGGTGAACTCGGCAAGGGCTTAAAGTTGGATGTCGCCGACCCTGAATCTATTGCCGATGTCATCAAGGTTGTTAATGACGACTTTGGCGCGCCTGCGGTATTAGTCAATAATGCCGGTATCACCCGCGATAATTTGTTGATGCGGATGAAGGACGACGAATGGGACGACATTATCAACACCAACCTGACGTCGGTTTTTCGCATGAGCAAAGCGGTGTTGCGCGGCATGATGAAAGCCAAGACTGGCCGTATCATCAATATTTCATCGGTCGTCGGCGCCACCGGCAATGCCGGGCAGGCCAATTATGCGGCAGCGAAAGCCGGCATGGTCGGTTTTGCCAAATCTATGGCCAAAGAGGTTGGTTCGCGCAATATCACCATCAACACAGTGTCGCCCGGATTTATCGATACTGATATGACCAAAGAACTGGGTGACGATATTAAAACAGCCTTGCTGGCATCAATTCCTTTGTCCCGATTGGGGCAAGCGGAAGAAATTGCGCATACCGTTTCATTTTTGGCATCGAGTGGCGCAGCTTATATCACGGGTGAAAACATTCATGTTAATGGCGGCATGTTCATGCCTTAATGTTGTGACTTTGTCGCAATATCAAGTATAATCCCCCCCGCCGTCTGGAACCTCCGGACACGGGATTTCAAATAAAATCAATAACAATACTAGTGTAAGTCCGAAATTTAAGATATTAGGAAACTTACATTGTTTGAGGATAATAATTATGAGTAATATTGAAGAGCGAGTAAAAAAGATTGTTGCAGAACAATTAGGTGTTAAAGAAGATATCGCAACCGATGCTTCATTTGTAGATGATTTA
>JAURYJ010000026.1 GCA_030653985.1 Methylobacter sp.
TGTAACGCGGCAGAAAATATCAAAGTCGCAGGGCTTGCGATTCTAGCCTTTGGAGAGAATGTAAGTGGCATTGGGTTAGTCCCTGTGTCCTGTTCTCGTTGAATTAGGAATCCCCTTCCTTTAGGTAGGGGAGCAGTCAAATTATTGTATCAACCGCAAGTCAATATGACTGACGGTACCTTAGAAGGCTTCGAAGCACTGATTCGCTGGCAGAGTCCAACGCGGGGATTGGTGTCGCCGACAGACTTTATACCGTTAGCCGAAGAGACCGGCGAAATACATGCCATCGGCGAGTGGACCTTGCGTATGGCCTGCAAGGAAGCGATGAGCTGGGATGGCCGCTTCTCGGTGGCGGTAAACGTATCGCCGATCCAGTTCGAAAGCGAAAGAATCGTCGACGTTGTGCACAATGCTCTTGCAAGCACTGGACTTCCGCCTGAACGACTTGAGCTCGAAATCACTGAGGGCGTATTGATGAAGGACTTTGACAACGCCCTAAAGCAACTTTGGGCGCTCAAATCTCTCGGTGTCGGGATTGCAATGGACGATTTCGGCACCGGCTATTCATCACTTAGCTACCTGAACAGTTTCCCTTTCTCCAAGATCAAAATCGACCAGTCGTTTGTGCGCGGAGAAAACTCTCCGAAGTCGCGTGCGCTAGTACAGGCAATCATTAGCTTGGGTGCAAACCTTGATATGAAGACGATTGCTGAAGGTGTGGAGACTAAAGAGCAATTTGATCAGCTGGCTGCTGGCGGATGCTTGGCAGCACAGGGTTATCTTATCAGCCGTCCCATTTCCACTATGGCGATTGCAGAGTTTATTTCCAATCTCAAAAACCCAAAGAAGCTAAATTAAGAGGCGCCAACTATGAATGAATTACTTTATCGACTGGTTTACATTAGTCGCAATGAAATTGCTGGCGATGACGAGACGGTTCGCCGCGAAATTGAACAAATTTTGGCGACTTCCCGAGTAAAAAATCCAGTTGCGCACATTTCGGGAGCACTCATGTTCAATGCTGGCTGCTTCGCCCAGGTTCTGGAAGGGTCGCATGATGAAATTGTGAATAGTTTCGAGCGCATTCAATGCGACCCAAGACATTCGCATGTCGTTGTACTCACATTCGAGACAATGGCGGAGCGCAGATTTTCCAATTGGTCTATGGCTTATCTCGGCACGGATTCCAAAGCGTCGGCCAAGTTTGGCGACATTATGCAACAATCCGGTTTTAATGCCACGCTGCTGAAAGGCGATCATATCTTCGACTTGCTCAATGAGCACCTGCTAGAAGCCGAACCAACCGCATTGTAAATCTTAGCCTGGAAAAAAGTCGGGCTTGCCAGGCATGCGCCTGAGTTTAGGGGAGGGTGCGAAATTAGTCAGTTAATGTCATATTTACTCTTTCAGACTCTAATCCGGCCGCGTTTATTCTTTAATCTATATGGGTTTTTAGGCTTGTTGGTTACGCATCAGCTCCCAGCTACTGTTGATCCTGATACACCCGGCAACTTTGCTGTCTATTCCTGCTGTATTTAATAGCCCAATCTGGTATCTTGCCTCTTAGCTGTTTATAATTTCTGATCTTGAATCGGATTTAAAAAAGCGTGAAACCAGATCAGTTAACCCGTTCCTTTTAGGTTAATTGTCGATTGCACTTAGGCGTTGAATCTAAGCAATATGGGATGCCTAATGACAATCCATTTTGCAGAAAATAGGATCGTTACATTTTTTTGTTCATCATAGGGTTTTCTCATGAAAAATCAGCAAACAGTTACCATCGATGGAAATCAGGCGGCCGCGACGGTAGCTCATAAGCTCAATGAAGTCATCGCGATTTACCCGATAACACCGTCATCCAATATGGGTGAATGGGCCGATGAATGGTCGTCTCGCGGACAGGTCAATTTATGGGGGACGGTGCCGCAAGTGACGGAAATGCAAAGCGAGGCCGGAGCCGCCGGCGCTATTCACGGCGCGTTGCAGGCCGGATCGATGGCGACGACGTTTACTGCCTCCCAGGGCTTGCTGCTGATGCTACCCAATATGTACAAAATCGCCGGGGAACTGACGCCGACGGTGTTTCATATCGCCGCCCGTTCGCTGGCTTGCCAGGGCTTGTCGATTTTCGGCGACCATAGCGATGTGATGTCGGCGAGGATGACCGGTTTCGGCATGCTGTGCTCCAATTCGCCGCAGGAAGTCATGGACTTTGCGCTGATCGCCCATGCCGCAGCGCTGGAAGGGCGAATTCCGCTGATGCATTTTTTCGACGGGTTCAGGACTTCGCATGAAGTCGCCAAGATGACTCTTGTGGATGATGCCGTTTTGCGGGCCATGATTAACGATGACTGGGTTTTGGCGCACCGGAGCCGGGCCTTGACGCCCGATAAGCCGGTGCTGCGCGGCACTGCCCAGAATCCCGATGTGTATTTTCAGGCCAGGGAATCGGTCAATGCCTATTATCAGGCGATGCCGGGAATCGTTCAGGCTGCGATGGACCGGTTTGCGAAGCTGACCGGCCGCTGTTATCGCCTGTTTGACTATCTGGGGTCGCAGGAAGCCGAGCGCGTTATCGTGATAATGGGGTCGGGTGCGGAGGCTGTCGCGGAAACCCTGGATTATCTTAATCGTCAGGGCGAATCGGTCGGCCTGCTTAAAGTGCGTTTATACCGGCCCTTCGATGCCGCCAGCCTGTTAGCGGCGCTGCCTTCGACCTGCCGCAAAATAGCGGTGCTGGACCGCACCAAAGAGCCGGGCGCGGATGGCGAACCGCTGTATAAGGACGTACTTGGCGCGCTGGCCCAGGATTTTATCGGCGGTGAGGCTAAGTTTTCGGTACTGCCGAAGGTGGTTGGCGGCCGTTACGGCCTGTCTTCCAAAGAATTCACGCCCGGCATGATCAAGGCGATTTTCGATGAATTGAAACAGGTGCAGCCGAAAAACAATTTCACCATCGGCATCCATGATGATGTCACGCACACCAGCCTGGATTGGGACGCGGCTTATCGTACCGACGCGCAGGCCGAAACTTTTCAGGCCATGTTTTACGGCCTGGGCAGCGACGGCACGGTCAGCGCCAATAAAAACACCATTAAAATCATCGGTGAAGCCACCGATTTGAATGCCCAAGGGTATTTCGTTTACGATTCGAAAAAATCCGGCGCGATTACCGTCTCGCATTTGCGCTTCGGCCCTAAACCGATACGTTCCACCTATTTGATTGGCGAAAACGATGCCAATTTTATTGGCTGTCATCAAACGATTTTTCTGGAACGTTACGACATGCTCGCCAATGCGGCGGAAAACGCGGTGTTTTTGCTGAACTCGCCGGAGCCTGCCGAACAAGTTTGGGCATCGTTACCCTTAAAAATGCAGCAGCAAATGATCGCTAAAAAAATCCGTTTTTATGTGATCGACGGCTATGACGTAGCCGAAAAAAGCGGCATGGGCAAACGCATCAATACCATCATGCAGACCTGCTTCTTCGCCATATCCGGGGTGTTGCCGCAAGACCAGGCGATTGCCGATATTAAACACGCAGTCGAAAAGACTTACGGCAAAAAAGGCCGACGCATCGTCGAGCTGAATTTCAAAGCCATCGATGAAACCTTGGCCAGTTTGAATTCGGTTCCCTTGCCAACAACGGTTAGCAGTCAATTCGACATTCAATCCCGAATCAGCGATGCGGCACCTGATTTTGTCAGGCGGGTGACCGGCGAAATTATTGCAGGTAGAGGCGATGCGTTGCCGGTTAGCGCGATGCCGGTTGACGGGACCTTTCCAACCGGTACCGCGGCTTATGAAAAACGCAATTTGGCGCTGGAAATCCCGGTTTGGGAAACCGATTTGTGCACCCAATGCGGCAAATGCGTGATGGTTTGTCCGCACTCGGTCATTCGCAGCAAAATTTTCCCGACCGAGGTTTTGGCCAATGCGCCGCCTACCTTCAAACATGTGCCGATGTTGGGCAAGGATTTTCCGGCCGGGCTGGAAATTAGCTATCAGGTCGCGCCGGAAGACTGCACCGGTTGTACGCTGTGCGTCGATGTTTGCCCGATACGGGATAAATCCAATGCCAGCCGCAAAGCCATCAATATGCAGCCGCAACCGCCGCTGCGTGAAGCCGAGCGCGACAACTGGGATTTCTTTTTGGCTATCCCCGAATATGATCGCAGGCTGTTGAAAACCAAAACGATTAAAGGCTCGATGGTGTTGCAGCCGTTGTTCGAGTTTTCCGGTGCTTGCGTGGGTTGCGGCGAGACGCCGTACATAAAACTGGCGTCGCAGTTGTTTGGCGACCGGATGGTGGTTGCCAATGCGACCGGTTGTTCGTCGATTTACGGCGGCAATCTGCCGACCACGCCGTGGGCAAAAAACCCGGAAGGTCGCGGGCCTGCGTGGAGCAATTCCTTATTCGAAGACAATGCGGAATTCGGTCTGGGTATGCGCATCGCTCTTGACAAGCAGAACGAATACGCCAAAGAATTACTGGCCTCACTACGTGAATCGTTAGGCGGCGAATGGGTCGATGCGATACTGAATGCCGACCAGTCCGATGAAGCCGGAATTTACGAGCAGCGCGAACGGGTTGCGGCACTCAAACAACAGTTGCAATTGTTGACCGGGCAGGGCGCACAAACATTGCTCCAGTTAGCGGACAACCTGTGCAAAAAAAGCGTCTGGATTATCGGTGGCGACGGCTGGGCTTACGATATTGGTTTCGGCGGCGTCGATCATGTCTTGGCCAGCGGGCGCAACGTCAACATCCTGGTTCTGGATACCGAGGTTTATTCCAATACCGGCGGGCAAACCTCAAAATCGACACCGTTAGGCGCGGTGGCCAAATTCTCCGCAGGCGGCAAAGCCACGGCGAAAAAAGACTTGGCATTGCTGGCGATGGATTACAGCAATGTCTATGTCGCCCATGTCGCTTATGCGGGCAAAGACACGCAAACCCTGAATGCGTTTTTGGAAGCCGAAGCCCATGACGGCCCGTCCATTATCATTGCTTACGCGCCCTGTATCGCACACGGCGTGGATTTATCCAACAATCACCGGCAGCAGAATCTGGCGGTGAAAAGCGGGCATTGGCCTTTATTCCGTTTCGATCCCGGCAAAATAAAACAGGGCAAGAACCCGATGCATCTGGATTCTGCGGAACCGTCGATTCCTTACCGCGATTTCGTGAAGACCGAAACCCGTTTCAGCATGTTGTGGCAAACGCATCCTGAAGATGCAGAGCGATTTCTGGCGCAGGCGCAGCAGGATGTAAAAAACCGCTATCATTATTACAAACAACTGTCTGAGCTGGAATGGAACGAAACCACCAGTGTTTCAGCGGTCAAAGCCCAACTCAAAAGCGAAACTGCCAAGGAGACCGACCATGGTTGATTTAACGACTGAATATTTAGGTTTGAAACTGGCCAATCCGTTGGTGCCGTCGGCATCGCCGTTGAGTAAGGATGTCGATAGCGCACGCAGACTAGAAGACGCAGGCGCATCGGCGTTGGTGATGTATTCGCTGTTCGAAGAAAAAATTGACGCCGAAGCGCAGCAAACGGAGCGGTTTTTTTATCAGCAGGCCATAGGCCATGGCGAAGCGGACTCGTTTCATCCGATGCCGGAACACATCCAGACTTATCAGGAGCACTATCTGGAGCATCTGCAAAAACTCAAGTCCACGCTGGCGATTCCGGTCATCGCCAGTTTGAACGGCACGTCATTGAGCGGCTGGGTCGAGTACGGCAAGCAATTGCAACAGGCCGGTGCCGACGCGCTGGAGCTGAATATCTATCATCTGGCCGCCAATAGCGATGAAAGCGGCGACGCGGTCGAACAACGCTATCTGGACATCTTGCGGGAATTGAAAGGGCAGGTCAGTGTGCCGATTGTGATGAAGCTTTCTTCGCAGTTCAGTTCGCCGATTCATTTTTCCAAACGTCTGGAAGCCGCCGGAGCCGACGGCATCGCGTTATTCAACCGTTTTTATCAGCCCGATATTGATCTGGAAACGCTGGAAGTGTTGCCGAAACTGGAGCTGTCATCCTCGGCGGAAGCCTTATTGCGCATACGCTGGACGGCTTTGCTGTACGGCCGGACGAAGTTATCGCTGGCGGTAACCGGCGGTTTTCACCAGACGCCCGATGTATTAAAAGCACTGTTAGCGGGAGCCGATGTGGTGCATCTTTGCAGTGTGCTGCTAAAACATGGCGCAGGTCGTTTAAGCGAAATCCTGACTGAGCTGGAACAGTGGCTGGCCGAGCATGACTATGATTCGGTCAATCAACTAAAAGGCAGCGTCAGTCAACAACACGCCATCGATCCCAGCGCTTATGAACGCGCCAATTATGTGCAGGTGTTGGATAGTTATTCCAGTCCAGCGGGGGTGTTGAGGTAATTTTTGATAGGGTGCGTTTTTACGCACCCTTATTAAAAGTAAGTCGCCCGTAGGGAGTAGTATTTCGTGACTCCGCTACCCATATTCCGTTGCACTTCATACGGGCGACTCAATTATTCAGGGCGGGGATGTAAGCGGCTCAATTTCGTTTTTTCCATAGTATAAAACCTCTATTGTGTTAATATTGAACAGTTGTACCAGAGGAGGCTATCGGCTCTCTCAATGACGGCAACTTAAGTTTTAAAAGGCTTCAAAAGCACAATCAGCGAAAACCAAGCTAACCGTGTGAAGCCCTGAATGACCGTTTTAAAAAGTAAAACCAACCGTCGGGCAGACGGGGCTAGTCTGTGAAGTGAACGGTGCAGTAATGCCGTCAGCAGCAGAAACCAGTGAGCAGTAGCGATACATACTCACTCTTAGGAAACTAGGAATTCCCTTCCTTCAGGTGGGGGAGGATGTCAATCACTGTTTATCTCCATTCGGGTCAATATTGCGTATTGTATGCGCTAAGAATAGCTAACTTCCATCGGCGGCGATAGCCCAATCCACTCGGCTGTGCCCCAACAGGGTGCCGGTGGCAAAGGCAAGGTCGATCATCGACACCTGATAGTCGCCAATGGCGCGGACTTCGCGTAACTGTGCATCGCCCAGACGGGTCAAGGTTTCCAGTACCTCGGTCATGGTTCTGAGCCCTTCGCGGAATTGTTTTAGTTCGGCATCGTAGTTAAGTCCGGCGAGCAGCACATTTTGCCGCGCCGCAAGAATCCGTTGCCAGTTCTGCTCCAGTTGATCCAGGGCATCGTAAATTTCTCGGCGTACGCTGAGTTCCCGCAGTTGCAAAGTCGTGAGACGCTGTAAGCGTTGCTGTATCGACCGGTCCCGACGCGCACGCCGCAGTTCATTGGTGAGCGGCAATTCCATGCGCAAACCCACCGACCAGTCGGAATAGTTGCCGTCCAGGGTTTGATCGAAAGCGCCACTGAACGATGCGGCATCGCGCCCCAGCGAGGCGTAATTGTAATCCAGCATAAACAGCGGCAGGGTTTGGTTGCTGAGGTAATCGATTTTGGTCATGTCGGCGGCCAGTTTCAGCTCCAGCTCCAACAGCTCCAGCCGCCCTTGCAGTGCGCGTTGCGCCAATTGTTCGCGGTCGAATTGAAATTGAACCAGCATCGGTGTGGTTTCCGGGAGCAACACAGTCGCTGTGCCCAAATCCATCTCGGGATCGTTCATTAGCAATTTGAGCTGGCGCTGTCTGAGCTTGAGCGTGGTTTCGCTGACAATCAGCCCTTCGATCCGTTCGGCCACGCCGATTTCGGCGCGGTTGATTTCTACCGCAGCGGTTAGTCCCGCAGCCACGCGTTTTTTTACCATGACCAGATTGTCGGCCGCGTTCTCGTATTGCTGACGGCGAACATCCAACTCGCCCCAGGCGGTATAAAGCCCCCAATAGCTGCGTTCAACCGCCGCCAGTACACGAATGGCCTGTAAGCGGGTACTCACATCGACAGCCTGTTGTTGGTAACGGGCGATACGGATACCGGCGACATTGGCATCAATGCCGCCATCGCGCAGTAAAGGCTGACTGATGGAGAAACGCAACGCGTTAAGGTATTGTTCGGAGGCAACGCCTTTAAACTCCTTTTTCGTGTCGAAGGGTACGCTGATGGTCATTTTAGCGCCGGTGCGCAAAGGAATAACGATACCGGCCTCCATGTCGAGAAGTTCAGTGCGTTGCGGCACCGCCGTCAGTTTATCCACTTCGCCCTTGAGCAATGACGAGCTTGAATCGGCCGGGGTAAAGGTCACCACATCGAGGTTTCGAGAGGGCGTGTTTTTAGTGCCGTATTTGGCGCGCGCAAAGATCAGGTCGTCAAATTTGGCCTGTTCCTCGCTAACCTCGGTGGCGGCAATTTTCGGATCGATTTGGGCGATTTTCAGATCGAGGTTATTTTCCAGCGCCAGTGTGCGCACCTGGCTGATGGCTAGGCCTTTGCTAGATTTTGGCTGAGCCTTGACTATCGGCTTAGCTGCCGCCTTCTCCCGAGTTTTAGCGTCGGTAACCGTCGGTTCAGTCGCCGCCACCGCTTTGACCGGCGGTAAACTAAGGTCCAGCTGAGGGCGGCGCTGCTTAAACTTAGGCAGGGCTTGTTCGATGGTGAGCGGCGCGGTTTTCGACAACGGCGCCAGCGACAGTTGTTCATCGCTATTTAAGCGCTGTTCAACCCGCTGAGCAATTTGCCGTTCCGGCCCGGTATCAAAATAATAGCTACAGCCAGCGAGCAAGGGCAGCGCCAGCAACAAATGGCGCGCACAGGCGTAGCCGTAGACAGCAAGCAATCGTTTCATCATCAAATTATTTCAGTAATTGGCGGGCCAAATCAGTCGTAGGGGACTCCTGGGTCATTTGCGGCGGAAACGCATTCAGCTGACGCCAGAGTTCATAAGCCATGGTGACCCGGTTGAGCAATATCCAGCCGTTAACGCGCACGCCCTGACGCAAAAAGCGCGCCGACGGCCACGGAACATCATCCGGATTGGGCACAATCAGCACCCGAAACTTGCCCTTACCATCATCGGTGGCATCGACAAAGGCGACATTGCCGCCGAACGTGCCCACCGCCACTTCCGGCCAGCCGGCAAACTGTATCGCAGGCCAGCCCTCAAATTGCAGGCGCACATGGCGGCCTGGGGTAATCAGCACCGCATCGTTGCCGGATACCCACAATTCAACCGCCTTCATGCCGGGATCGGGCACCAAAATCAACAACGGCTCGCCTTGGCGCACAATGTTGCTTTGCGGATTGACCAACAAACGCAACACGCTGCCGTCGCGGGGCGCTGTCACTATTTGCGACTGCTGGCGGGACACATCGATTTCGCTTTTGAGCAGGCTGGTTTTGCTGTCTTCGAGTTCGCTTTGAATCTTGTTGGCCGACGCTTCGGCTAAATCAACACGGACTTGGGCATCGGCACGGATGCGGCCGATTTCATTTTCAGCGGCGCGCTGTTCGGCCAGCGCGCCATCGAGTGCCGCCTGTCCGCTGTTCAGGTTGCGTCGGGCGACAATGCCGTCGCGTTCGGCCAGCTCAAAATCACGCTGCGACACCAGACCATCGGATAGCAGACGTTGCAGGCGCTTAGTCTGTATTTCTGCGGCATCGAGTGTGGCGCGTACCGAAGCGATGGTTTCGGTGGCTGAAAGCGCGCGCTGCCGTGCTACATCCAAGCGATATTGGGCTGTGGCAGCCTGTAAATCACGGGTGGTAACCAGATTGTCAATTTGTAGCCGGTAGGTACGCAGCTCCTCTTCCTTAGCCGCCAGTTTAGCGGCGGCAGCTGCGCGCTGTTGTTGCAGGCGCTCGAGCAATTGGGGATCGACATCGATAATTTCCAATAAAACATCGCCCGCTTTCACTTTGGCACCCTCTTTTATCTGCCATTGCACGATACGGCCAGACACCGGCGCTTGAATGGTCTGCTCGCGTTCAATCGGGGAGAAGGCGGTGACGCGTCCGTTAGATGTGATATTTTGCTGCCACGGTGTTAACAATAAGGCAAACGGCGTCAACAAAAACAGCCAAACACCGGCCTTGGCTAGCAGGCCGATCAGGCGAGGGGTGCGCGCAACCGCCAGCGCGGAAAGATGAGTCTGTAAATCAAGCATGGGTATCAGCTCCGGTTAGCGGCACCACCCGTTCACACAATGCAGCAACAGCGGGTGAGGCGGTCAGTACCAGCAACGTCCAGGGCGCATCGGCGGCAAACAGCAGCGGGGCAATCTGGTTGCGTGAGCGTTCATCCATGTCGTCGAGGACAGCGTCCAAAATCAGCAGTGAGGGGTTTCCGACCGTGGCCCGTGCCAACATCAGCAACAGCGCCTGAGTAGCCGACAGCGGCGAACCGCCGGGGGTTAGTTCGACATCCATATCATGCCCGACAATTTCTTCCGACAGCCCGACGGCATCCAGCACCTGTCTTATCTGATCCAGACTCAGTTCTTCGCGGCCAAGGCGCACATTTTCGAGCAGGGTGTCGCCGATGATTTCTATGCCGCTGATCACGGCAATGTGTCTGCGCAAGGCCTCCAGACGCAGGTTGGCCAACTCGACAGCGTTGATCTCAATGCTGCCTTTTTGCAGCGGACGCAAGCCGCACAACAGGTTGGCCAGCAATGTTTTGCCACAGCCGAAACCGGCCAGCACCGCGACTTTCTCGCCGGGCTCAAGTTGGCAATTGAACTGGGAAAATAGCGGCCTTTTAGCACTAAAACCAAACGATAAATCACGGATGACCAGTGCCGCCGGGCCTTTCATAATGGGCGTCAAGCCATGCTCCTGTTCCAGCGGCAAATCCAGCAAGTAGCCGATTTTGTCGGCGCCCGCCATCAGGTCATAGTAACCTTCCAAATGCTTACCGAACTTGACCAGCGACACCAGCGCCGATGACACGATGAGTTCGGCGGCGACCAATTGCCCTAGTGTCAAATGGCCATCGATGACCAGATAACCGCCGATGGCCAGCAATGCGGTGCTGGCTATGGCATATAAGGCCACGGAACCGATAACTTGACGCAGCAGTATCCGATAATGACGGCGCTTGTGCTCCAGATAGGCCAGTGCGAGCTTATCCGTCCGTTTGGCGGCCAGCTCAGGGCCGCCGCTGAATTTGAAGGTCTGCATATGGCCGGCGATGACTTCCAACCAAGCAACCAAGGCATATTTGGATATCGATTCATTAATGGAGGTCGCCACGCCACCGCGTCCCAACACGAAAATGATAGCGCTAATCGATAGCAACAAAACGACGTCAAAAGCGAGCAGAAAAGGATGATAGAAAGCCAGCATGATCAGCCCGACGCAGGTCTGAACCGCAGTGCTCAAGCCATCCAGCAGCAGCGCGGAACCGGCTTTTTGCACCGTCAGCACATCGAAAAACCGATTCACCAGTTCCACGCCGTTATGCTGTGCATAGGCATCGCTGCGGACTCTGGGCAAGCGATAGGCCAGGTCTGCGGCAAGGCGCACAAAAATGCGTCGCTGCACAATCTCTACCAGATACGACGTTAGCACATGAATGCCGCCGGCAAAGGCTAGGAAAAAAAACAGGATGACAGACAGCACCAATAAGGGCTGCCCCATACCGCCCATGGTTACTGTATTGACCAGGGCTTGCACGGTCACCGGCGACGCTAAAGCCAGTAAGCCGGAACCCAGTGATAGCCCCAGCACCAGCCATAAATCGGCGTGATCGGCGCGCATCAGCTCAATCAGTCGGCGTAATGGCGACAAATGGGCATGGGCATCGTGGCTGACGGCATTCGCCAGCGGTGCCTTGGCTTGGACTAAAAACCAGTCGCCAATCCACCCAGTAGACAGTCCCAACTGCTCCCCTACGGCAGCGGGCTTGATTCGATACTCCTCAATGACCTCGCCCTGAACCAGAGCTACCCGCACCCGACCGGCGCTAAAGCCATAAACTACCAGCCAGCCGCGCCCATCGGCAAGGCGCGCCACCAGCGGCGTCTGTGCCGCCGAAGCTTCCGCAGCCGCCGTTGACGTCAAAGCCACGCGATCCATGCGCAACCCAAAGTTGTCGCCGATACCGGGCAGCGCCTCCAGGGCATCGTCAAAATCCAGGTGCATCAGGCGTTCCAGTGACTTGAGCGGTTTAATATCTAATGCTAATAACTCCAGCAAAAAGCCGAGCAGCGTCTGCATGGTTTTCTTACGTTGAGGGGATTCTATAGATTCGACAGCGACAGGCATGGGAAAGATTTAAGGTTGAAATTTAAGGTTTAAGGGCGATTTATTAACGGCTATTAAGCACAATCCTCATCAGGAAGTAAACGTATTGATTGCATCTGCGCCAGCGCAATCGGATGGCATAAAGAAGCGGCTCTGGCAACCCACATCATCGCCAGATTGTCGTCTTTGGCTAAACCGTTACCGGTTAAATAACAACTCCCCAGCAGCTGCATCGCATCGGCACAGTTCTGCTTTGCCGCCAGTTCCAGCCAATAAATAGCACTTTGCGGCTTATTGTTGTCCAAAAAAAGCACCGCTAAATCATTTTGTGCGCCGACATCACCGGTATCAGCGCGTTGAATCAAAGCAATAGCATCGGCGTCAACAGCGATGCAAATATCGTTTTTGATCGAATCAAAACAGATCATGGCTTTGTTTTTATCCGGATGACTGGAGGCACAGCGTAAAGTGCCATCGGCAAGGCGGCGTCTTAGGGTGCTTAAGCTCCATTCAGTTAAGGTAGCAGCGGTTTGCAGACTGATATTGGGCATGCTAGCTCCTTTGATTGATGCAGGTAATGCGGTTGACGCGATTTTTTGCTGGTCATTGCTAGGGTGACGCCAATTTTTGCTGGTCATTGTTAGGGTGACGCCGGTTTTTGCTGGTCATTATTAGGGTGGTACGGATTTTTGCTGGTCATTTCTATTTTGGCACAGTTTTTTGATCGGCATAATCGGTTTATGCTGAGTCTCAATAAAATAATACCTTGAGTTGAATGTTATAAGCGATTTTATCGCTAACAATCCCGATAATATTTTATCTAAAAAAAGGCTAATGACTTGTTTTAACACCAGTTATCAATCCTGTTGAAAATAAAGCTCATGGTTACGCGCGACATGGCATGACCCGTGCTTTTATCTTATCGTTAGCGTTTATTTTTCATTTAAAGAGGATTTACTGATGAACACATTACCCATGAACAAAGCCCAACAAGGTTTTACCTTAATCGAATTAATGATCGTGGTCGCGATTATTGGTATTTTGGCGTCTATTGCGATTCCGGCTTATCAGGATTACACGCTTAAAGCAAAATATTCTGAAGTAATTACTGTAGGAAAATCTTATCAAACAGCGGTTGCTGTTTGTGCACAAGAATTAGGTACTGTAACGGGCTGTAGCTCTGGTTCTAATGGCATTCCAGCCACACAAGCAACAATTCATGTGGCTTCTGTTGCTGTCGCAGACGGTACAATTACTGTGACACCTACGGCTACCACCAAGGCAGAAGCAACCTCAATACTTGCACCAAAGCTTGGCGTTGGGGCTCTTACTTGGACTCAATCAGGTGGATGTTTAACGTCTACACCTGTTTTATGTAAAAATACTGGTGCTGGTGAAGGCTAAATCGGGAAGGGAAAATAGGGGACAGCCCCCAATTAAATCCGGTTGATGTTGTAAATAAAACCGCCCTTGGGAAACTCGGGGCGGTTTTTTTGTCTCGTTCCCAAGCTCCAGCTTGGGAACGCCTACCTTCAAGCTCTGCTTGACAAACGCCTGTTTTCTGGGCAAATTGAATCTATGGGACGTAGCCGCTATTTCAATGATCATTGAAATTGCTGCACTTTTAGGAATGGGACTTGTGTCTCGTTCCCAAGCTCCAGAGACTGTAAAAGTATGTCTTGTTAGGTTCTGGAGTTGTTCGTGCTATCCGGGGATGTCGTTACACTCAACCTCAGGCTAATAGCTTGAATTCCACCAGCATCCAATTAAAGTATGTCTCGTTCCCAAGCTCCAGCTTGGGAATGCCTACCCTCAAGCTCTGCTTGACGAACACCTACTCTCTGAGTAAATTAAATCTATGGGACGTAGCCGCTATAAAATTCTGAACGAAGCCTATCCTTACTTCCACACCTTAACGGTCGCAGGTTGGCAGCCCGTTTTCACCCGCCTGGAAAGTGTGCAACTACTGTTCGATAGCTTCATTTGGTTGCAAGAAAATACCGATTTCAGACTCCATGCCTATGTTATCTTGGAAAATCATCTGCATTTTATTGCCAGCGGCAGCGAGCACAGTCAACGCATACAACAATTCAAATCATTTACCGCCAGACAGATTCTCGATTTATTAGAACAACGCCAGGCAACAACGCTGCTTAACTATTTTGCGTATTACAAACGCAAGCACAAAACCGAAAGCCACTATCAATTTTGGCAAGAGGGATCGCATCCAGAAGAAATGAATAATGACACTATGCTGATGCAGCGCTTGGATTATATTCATAACAATCCTGTCAAACGTGGTTATGTGGACTTGCCAGAACATTGGCGTTATTCAAGTGCGCGGGCTTATTTAGGGAAAGACTCTTTGTTGCCTATTGTTTTACTGTATTAAAATGCCAAGCAGAGCTTGAAGGTAGGCATTCCCAAGCTGGAGCTTGGGAACGAGACATTTGTGTCACGCATTAACATTACTCGCACCCATTTGTCTCGTTCCCAAGCTCCAGAGGCTGTGAAACCCGCGTAAGGCCGATTCGCGCTAGCAATCCGCCACACTCGTGGTGATGTAAATTGACCCTCGTTTGGATTATCCAAGCGGGGGTTTTTATGTCTCGTTCCCAAGTTCCAGCTTGGGAACGAGACATAAAAACTGCCAAAACTCATCATCACATTTGAAGATTAATGTTGGGTTACGCGACTAATAAACACCATGATCACCAATATCAATCAATAATACCTTACCATCATTCATTAGTCTTAATGTAAGCAATACTCGATACTGTATATTAATAGAAATTGAATGGCAGTGCTTTGTCTTAATAGCATGTAACCTTAAAGATGGATGGGAAGGATCTATTGATAATAACTTGAGTGCTTTAGCGTATTGATTAATTAGCTCTGGATGCTTTTTAAAAAATTTTATTTCTCGTTTAATATAAGAATCGGGCCGAATAATCTTAAGCGCCATGCTCAATCTCTTGTCTTAATTGTTCGGCAAAATCATCTATATCATCAATAACACGGTACTGACCACTGACAAGGCATTCCTCTGCTTCATAAATCGCTTTTTCTAACTGATATTCTCTGTAGTGATTAAATTCCTCTATATCTAAAACAATATATTTAGTCTTTCCGCGAACATCAATGAAAACTTGGTGTTCATCACTATCCGTCATAGCCCTTTCAATACTTGAAACACCACTACGCTTTAAGTCATTAGCAGTAATCACTAACATGTCTAGCACCTCATCAAAAAGAGTCATTGTAGCACTCAAATTAGCGCTAACAATAAAACAAAGAGGTGCAAAAAAGCCATGTAAGCAACACTTTTCTGCCCTCGCGATTAAGGGCATAAGCTGTCAAATCGCACCCACACAAACCATCCAATCGGTCACCGGGTTGGGTGGTTTTTTTATGGATGTCATTCCGGTTTTTGGTGGACAAAACCGCGCTGCTCACAGTGACTGACAACTCGCTCGTTTCAGCCGGTCATTGACTGCCTGCCAGGCTTCGGTATCGGGTGGAGATTCGGCCAGTAGCACGCCAAATTCGGCGCGATCAAGCAAACGCAAAACAGCATACAGCTTTCTGGCATATTCCGCCGGGGTATCGGGCATAAAGCACGGCGTAAGCGCTGGATTTTCAGGCTGTTCTTTGTGCTCAGCGCCGATGAACATCACCGCTGTCCGTATGCCGGAACCCGCCAATTCATCACTGCGCCTTTTAAGGTCATTCATTGGATGCATCTCGAAACGGGTTTCCGGCGTGTAATGGGATTTAAGCAGTCCGGGCGCACGAATGTCACCGACTGACGCCGAGGTGATAATTTCAGTGCCGAGCACCTGTTGCAGCGCCGACAGCGAGATTGACCCGGGGCGCAATAGTCGGGGTTGGTCATTCACCAAGCTAAGAATGGTGGATTCCACGCCGACACGACAAGGGCCGCCCTCCAGAATAAGATCGACCCGGTCACCCAGTTCCGCGCGCACATGTTTTGCCCGGGTAGGACTTACCCGGCCAAAACGGTTGGCCGATGGCGCGGCGATACCGCCGTCGAATGCCTTTAGCAACGCTAAAGCCACCGGATGATCGGGAATGCGTATGCCTACCGTTTCTTGTCCGCCGGTCACCGTGAACGGCGCGTTTCTCCGTTTCAGGATCAAGGTTAGCGGCCCCGGCCAGAAATGTTCCGCCAACCGCCAAGCTGATGCAGTCATACCTTTCGCCCAAAAATCCAGATTTTCGGGGCTGTGCAGGTGAACGATCAGCGGGTGGTCTGCAGGGCGTCCCTTGGCCGCGAAGATACGACCCACCGCTACCGGATCACAGGCGTTGGCGCCCAAGCCGTAAACGGTTTCGGTAGGAAATGCCACTAAACCGCCGTTGCGCAGCAATTCGGCAGCGGTATTGATGAGGTTTGATGAAGGTTCTTGCATGGGTTGTACTCTCTATTTTTGCTGTTACGCTAGTGCTGACTGAACCTTGTGGGCGCGAATTTATTCGCGCAGTGACAGCCAAATGCGCGAATAAATTCGCGCCCACCTAATTGTTAAGTTCTTAAGGTAACTCGCAATAAATAAAATACCCCCGTAGGATGTGCTGAACGCAGTGAAGCGCATCGCTCAATCACGAATGATGCGCTTCACTGCCGTTCAGCACATCCTACAAAAGTAGCGGTTTATTTTTGCGCCTTGCCTAACC
>JAURYJ010000032.1 GCA_030653985.1 Methylobacter sp.
TGTAACCGGTGTGCAGACCCTTCGGGGGATTGCACCTGTCGGTTGAAACTGCTCAACCAGGATTCCAGTTGCAGGTTGCAAGACCTATCAACGGAAAGCGAATTATCAAATGAATATATTTGTATATGAACTTTGAAGCAGGCCTGTCCTGGTTAAGACACTGCGCTAACTGATGGGTGAGTTGCTTGATAAGATCGGGGTTGGACATTAAAAACAGCCGGCTAAAATGAGGCCATTATACGTTAATTTATCTGTTTTTAACTTTATCAGACCGTTAGCTTTATTCCGGCTTATTTACCACAGAATCCTTACATCCCCGACCTGAAGGACGGGGCTTTACGGACTCTGTGGGTAAATCCTGCGCGCAGCACCGGTGTCGCCGTCTTTGTTGGTGACTGGGCGGTTGGACAGTTGTAGTTTTTTGGCTCGCGCCGATCATTGGCGCGGTACTTGGTGCCTTAATCTACCGCTTCATAGGTAGCGAGGAAGATTAAAGCGCGTAATCCCGTGCAATGAGAAAATACAACCTTGGTTTTCAAAAAAACCATCAATATTTTCAGTCGTGCAACTATTTATAGCTTTCAGCAATGCGTTGCAGGCTCACTGTAACCAGTGTCCGGGCCCGTTCCATACTGTCGGCTTCCGCATAACAACGTAGTTCCGGCGCGTTGCCGGACGGGCGCAAATGCACGATCTCGCCGTTATCAAAAATCAGGCGCAAACCGTCGGTCAAATCCCTACCGGCAAGCGTTCCGAGCTCATTACCCCATAGGCTTTGATAAGCTGTGTCATCGCGTTGCAAACTGTCCAGCAACGCCCGGCTGTGATTAACCGGAAAATCCTGCAAACGGTCGCTGGCGGTATAACGTTGCGGCAAACCGGCAAGCAAAGTCGATACTTTACCACCCTGTTGCCGGGCCATCGCCAGCACAATTAAGGCCGGCAATACCGCGTCGCGGGTCGGTAGCGCGGACAGCGTTTGTTGTCCGATCGTTAAATCATTGCCCACCAGAAAACCGCCATTGGCTTCGAAACCGACCACGCTGGGACTGCCGTCAGCAAGCGCCTGCTCCATACCGGCAATCACGTACGGCGAACCGATGCGGGTACGGATCACCTGTCGAAACAGTCCGGATGCTTCAATCGCAGTATTGCAGCTCACCGGCGTGACCACGGTGTCGACACCGAGAAATTGCGCACACAGCAAACCGACGATGTCTCCGCGTAACCAGTTACCGGTCTCATCGGCGATCAGCGGCCTATCGCCATCGCCGTCGGTGGAGATGATCGCATCCAGATGATGCTCGGCCGCCCAAACTAGTCCGCGTTGACGGTCTTCTTCGCTGACCGCTTCGGTATCGATAGGCACAAAGGTATCGGTGCGATCCAAACTGACCACATCCGCACCCAGAGCGCTCAGCACTTCACGCAGGCAATCGCGCGCGGCGCTGGAATGTTCATAGTTCCCGATCCGCCAACCGGTCAATAAATCGTCGGCAAACAGGTCGGTATAGCGGTGCTGGTACTGCTCCATGGCGGCGAGGTTGACGGTCGGCAATGCCGTATCGTCGGTAATCGCTTGCAGCTCGACCTCGGCATCGGTGATGCCCGCTTCGTCGGCCTTGCTGATCTCGCCTTCGGCCCGATAAAACTTGATGCCGTTGCGATCGAACGGAATATGGCTACCGGTCACCATGATTGCCGGGATGCCTTGCCTTAGCGCATACAGAGCCAGCGCCGGGGTCGGCAGCATTCCGCAGAAATCCACCTCGCAACCGGCCTGCCGAATACCGGCCGCACAAGCGCGAACGATGGCCGGACTGGACGGGCGCAAGTCCATGCCCAAGGCGATTTTTTGCCCCGGTTTTGCCAGTTTAAGACCGTGTAGAAATGCCAGACTATAAGCCGCACAGACTTGATCGGTCATTTGGCTAACCGGCCCACGTGCACCGCTGGTGCCGAATACCACGCCACTCTCGACCATCATTTGTTGAATATTAATTTTTGTCATAGGTATTTGGTTTGTAAGGTTGTAAAGGTGAGTAAAAAAAATTGGCTTTTAATGATTTTTGAAATTTTTCAATATAGACGAAAGACAAAGGGCAAAGGATGGCCTAATTTGAAGCATAGGTTTTTTTTCGCCTTTCGTCTTGTGCCTGAATATCGTCTGCAGGTAATCTTTTACGACAACACCGCATCAGTCTAAATCTCCACTACCCTGTTCTGATCGAATCCGGGCACGACTTTTGTACCGAGATAACCTCTGGGATTGCACAATATCCTGGCCCCGGCTATACGATAATCTGCCGGACTGTGAACATGACCGTGAAACCAGGCGGCAATCTCGTATTCATGCAACAATGATTTTAAATCACTGCAATAAGCCAGTTTCTTAAGCGCATGAGCCGCATCATTCCAGCTCCATAGCGACGGTGCATGATGGGTTATAACGACGGTTTTACCTGAAAATGGCTGGGCTAATTCCTGCTCAAGCCATGTCTTCGAGCTTTGATACAAATGACTAAACAATAACGCATCAAAAGACTTGCCGGCGAATTGAATCTTCCTGAAATCGTTTATAGTCTTACCTAAAGCCTCGGCCTTCTCATTCCCTTCAATAAATAAATCAGCCCAGAGCGTACACCCTAAAAAACGCACGTCTTGAAATATAAAGCTGTCGTTCTCAAGAAAGCACACATTGCTACCTTCACATTGCTTACGGATCAGGCGGAGCGTTTGTCGATATTCATGTGTATAAAATTCATGATTCCCGGCCACATAAATAACCGGCTTACTCAATGCCTTAAGCCAGTCTATGCCTTGCGTACTGACACCTATATCACCGGCCGCGACAATGATGTCAGCATCATTATCAGGCGCTTCCAGCGCTCCAAACTCCAAATGTACATCGGAAAAATAATTTATCCTCACACTAAACTCTATTCAATGGCCGGTATCGGCGTATAATTTAACAACATTCTTCCCGATCACTGTAACTTTTTTCAAAAGATTTTTTATATGTCTATTAGCCTTAGAAAAATTACCCATCAAGTTTTAATCGGCGACGTTAAAGTCGGCGGCGGCGCTCCAATCGTTGTTCAGTCCATGACCAATACCGATACCGCCAACATTACGGCAACCGTTAATCAAATCATCGAACTGGCCACCGCCGGTTCCGAGATTGTTCGCATCACGGTCAATTCCGAAGAAGCGGCTGCGGCCGTTGCTGAAATTCGTAACCAATTGGATAAAAAAGGCAACTCGACCCCGATCGTCGGCGACTTTCATTTTAACGGTCACAAACTGCTGGAAAAATACCCCGACTGCGCCCAGGCTCTGGATAAATACCGCATTAATCCGGGCAACGTAGGCCGCGGTAAGAGCCGTGATCCGCAATTTCAACAGATGATCGAATTTGCCTGTCAGTACAACAAACCAGTACGCATCGGCGTCAACGGCGGCAGCTTGGATCAAGCAGTATTAACCCGCTTACTGGATGAAAACAGAAGCCTGAAAACACCCGAACCTTTGGCCGCCGTTACCCGCAAGGCAATCGTACTGTCGGCACTTGAAAGCGCCGCTAAAGCAGAAGAACTGGGACTGGGCAAAGACAAAATCATCCTGTCCTGCAAAATCAGCAATGTGCAGGAACTGATCAACATCTATCAAGACCTTTCCAGCCGTTGCGATTACGCACTGCATCTGGGACTGACCGAAGCCGGCATGGGCTCCAAAGGCATCGTGTCTTCGGCCGCCGCTTTATCGGTATTGATGCAGCAAGGCATCGGCGACACCATTCGTATTTCACTGACGCCAGAACCCGGCGCATCCAGAACCCAGGAAGTGATCGTCGGCCAGGAAATTTTGCAAACTATGGGCTTTCGTTCATTCACCCCCATGGTTATCTCCTGCCCCGGCTGCGGCCGCACCACCAGCGATTATTTCCAGAAGCTGGCGATGGATATTCAAAGCTATTTACGCGATCAAATGCCGGTATGGCGCAGCCAATATCCGGGCGTCGAAACCATGGAAGTGGCGGTTATGGGTTGCGTGGTCAATGGGCCTGGCGAAAGTAAAAGCGCCAATATCGGCATCAGCCTGCCCGGCACCGGCGAAACCCCGGTAGCGCCAGTATATGAAGACGGTGAAAAAACGGTTACGCTGAAAGGCGACAGAATCGCCGAAGAGTTTCAGGGAATCGTGCAACGCTATATTGAAACGCATTACGCGCCGTAAAGCGGCTTTCATAGGGATTGGGGTGACGACTGCATGGACAGATTTTTGCTCCATGCAAAATTCACATTCCCCACGTCCTTGTGGGTTATTCAGGAAGTGGAGCAATGCAGAAGCAATTGCCGAGGCCCGTCTTTCACATTCACGCGGCAAATGTCGGGTTACGCGCTACGCTAACCCGACCTTGTATATTAAAGACCTCTTCAACCACAAGATAAATTAAACCAAAAAGTTTATAGTGATAGCCGATTTCTGGGGAAGCCGTCCCACCCTAAAGCTTCGAGCTTGTATGTAGAAAGGCTCCCCACCCTC
>JAURYJ010000033.1 GCA_030653985.1 Methylobacter sp.
GATAACGACACTTCCACCATCCTTGGCGGTCGGTCGACATCGGTTCCCTACCGATAACGACACTTCCACCATCCTTGGCGGTCGGTCGACATCGGTTCCCTACCGATAACGACACTTCCACCATCCTTGGCGGTCGAAAAATGGGCTAATCGGCAGCGTGAAATAGATGGCTAATCATAAAAGATGATACAGAGTAAATAAAATGGCGAAAAGAACAGAGCGTAATTTGATAGTCGGATTGGACATAGGTACGTCGAAGGTCGCGGCTATTGTTGGTGAACTTACCAGTGACGGCAATATAGAAATCATAGGCATTGGATCAACACCATCGCGCGGTCTGAAAAAAGGTGTTGTGGTCAATCTGGAGTCGACTGTGCAATCCATCCAGCGCGCTATTGAAGAGGCCGAATTAATGGCGGGATGCCAGATCAAGTCGGTTTATGCCGGTATTGCCGGCAGTCATATCCGTAGCCTTAATTCTCACGGCATCGTGGCCATTAAGGACAAGGAAGTGACTCAGTATGATATAGATAGAGTAATCGATTCCGCTCGCGCTGTGGCAATTCCTGCGGATCAGAAGATTTTACATATTTTACCTCAGGAGTTTGTGATTGATCTTCAGGAAGGCATCAAAGAGCCTATCGGAATGTCGGGCATTCGCCTGGAGGCCAAGGTTCACATGGTGACCGGTAGTGTTAGCGCCTCGCAAAATATCGTCAAGTGCATTCGGCGTTGCGGCCTGGAAGTCGATGATATTGTGCTGGAGCAATTGGCCTCCTGCAATTCGGTACTGACCGAAGATGAAAAAGAATTGGGCGTTTGCTTGATTGATATTGGCGGAGGTACCACGGATATTGCGATTTTTGTCGAAGGCGCCATCAAGCATACGGCGGTGATTCCCATAGCGGGTGATCAGGTGACCAATGATATTGCTGTTGCGTTACGTACGCCCACGCTTAATGCTGAGGATATTAAACGCAAATATGCGTGCGCTTTAACGCAGTTGGCGAATGTAGATGAGATTATTGAGGTACCCAGTATCGGCGATAGAGCGCCGCGCAAGATTTCAACGCAAAATCTGGCAGAGATTATTGAACCTCGCTATGAAGAGTTAATGCTGTTGGTTCAATCGGAATTAAGGCGCAGCGGCTATGAAGAATTAATCGCTGCCGGGATAGTGTTAACAGGCGGCAGTTCAAAAGTTATGGGATTAATTGATTTAGCAGAAGAAATTTTTCATATGCCGGTGCGTATGGGTGGGCCGCAAAATGTGACGGGTTTAACGGAAGTGGTAAAAAATCCGATTCACTCTACTGGGGTCGGATTGTTAATGTATGGTAAAGAACACCAGGGTGTCGGCGTCAGAATTGATTCTAATGGCCCCAGCGTGTTTTCAAGAATGAAGAGTTGGTTTCAAGGTAACTTTTAATAGTTTATTAACAGAATAAGGGGCAGCGGTAATGGCAATGAAATATGAATTAATGGATATGAGCAACGAACATGCAGTCATCAAAGTTATTGGTGTCGGCGGCGGCGGCGGCAATGCAGTCAATCACATGGTGGGTAGTCTTGTGGAGGGGGTTGAGTTTATCTGTGCAAATACCGACGCGCAGGCATTAAGAAAGTTAAACATTGATACGATTATTCAATTAGGTGTCGAATTAACCAAAGGTCTGGGCGCCGGTACCAATCCCGAAGTTGGAAGAATGGCGGCAGACGAAAACAAGGATCGTATCAAGGAGGTTTTAGAAGGCGCTGACATGGTTTTCCTGACAGCAGGGATGGGCGGCGGTACTGGTACCGGAGCACTTCCTGTTATTGCAGAAATCGCCAAAAGTATGGGTATTCTGACGGTTGCCGTGGTGACTAAACCGTTTGCATTTGAAGGTAAAAAGAAGCTGGCAACTGCGGAGCAAGGCATTGCAGAGCTTGAAAAGTTCGTTGATTCATTGATTATTATCCCCAATCAAAAATTACTTCCGGTGTTGGGTAACGATGTATCTTTGGTGAATGCGTTTAAAGCGGCTAACGATGTATTGCTGGATGCCGTTCGTGGCATTACCGAACTGATTGTTCATCCAGGCATGATTAACGTTGATTTTGCCGATGTCAGAACCGTGATGTCGGGTATGGGCGCTGCGATTATGGGTACCGCTACAGCCGAGGGGGAGTATCGGGCTAGAGAGGCGGCTGAGAAAGCTATTGCCTGTCCATTACTGGAAGACATTAATTTACAAGGTGCCCGTGGCATTTTGGTTAATATTTCTGCGGCCGATATGGGCATTGCCGAATTCGATGAAGTGGGTAATATTGTTCATGAATTTGCTTCGGAAGATGCCGTTATAAAAATCGGCATGTCGATTAATCCTGACTTAGGCGATGAGATTAAAGTGACGGTAGTAGCTACAGGAATGGGGTTGCCATCCAGGGCGGTTAAGCTTGCTCCAAAAGCGTCAGTAGGCTACGCCAATCAGAATGCGGCAGGCGAAGTCAGTTATGAAGGCCTGGATACACCCACAGTCATGCGTCAAAATAAAACAGAAAGTAGAGAAACGCGTTTTGGGGCTCAACCAAAGAAAGATATGGATTTAGACTATCTGGATATTCCAGCCTTTCTAAGGCGTCAAGCAGATTAGTGAGTGCTTAGGCAAGACGCAAAAATAAATCGCTACTTTTGTAGGATGTGCTGAACGGCAGTGAAGCGCATCATTCGTGATTGAGCGATGCGCTTCACTGCGTTCAGCACATCCTACGGGGGGATTTTATTTATTGCGAGTTACCTTAGTTAATAATGGATTCAGTTTTCGGGTCTGATTGTGATAAAATTTGCGCCTTTTGCCCTCTTTACTTAGCGTTATTGATTTTATGATTAAACAGCGAACTTTAAAAAACACAATCAGGGCAACAGGTGTAGGACTACACACTGGCGATAAAGTTTATTTAACTTTACGTCCGGCTGAAGCAAATACAGGCATCCGGTTTCGCAGAGTCGATCTGGACACCCCAGTGACGATTCTAGCAACACCGGAAAATGTTGGCGAAACCATACTGTCGACAACCCTAGTTGCGGGTGATGTAAAAATATCAACGATAGAACATTTGCTTTCGGCATTTGCCGGATTAGGCATAGACAATGCCATTATTGATGTCAGTGCCGCAGAAGTTCCGATTATGGATGGTAGTGCCGGGCCTTTTGTGTTTTTGCTTCAGTCTGCGGGGGTCGAAGAGCAGGATTGTCCGAAACAGTATATCCGTATAAAGCGTAGCATAAGAGTTGAAGAGGGCGATAAATGGGCCGCTTTTGAGCCGTTTGAAGGCTTCAAGGTTACCTTTACGATTGATTTTGAACACCCGGCTTTTGAAGAGCATGTAAAAACCGCCACGATGGATTTTTCATCGACTACTTTTGTCAAGGAAGTGAGTCGAGCCAGAACGTTTGGTTTCATGAAAGATGTTGAGATGCTGCGACAAAACAACCTGGCTTTGGGTGGCAGTCTCGATAATGCCATTGTGGTCGATGATGACAAGGTTATCAACGAAGACGGTCTACGCTATGCGGATGAATTTGTTAAACATAAAATTCTTGATGCGATAGGCGATTTATATCTGTTAGGGCACAGCTTAATAGGTGAATTTACCGGTTATAAATCGGGTCACGGCTTGAATAATAAATTACTCCGTGCTTTATTAAATGATAAAGATGCGTGGGAAATGGTTACCTTTGACGATGAAGAAAACGCCCCAATTTCTTTTATGCGTTCAGCGGAAACCCCTAGGCCAGAGGCATAATACACCGCTGGCAGCGGTCAGTATCTGCCTGAATACTAGGCGGGGGTTTGCTGATTTGAAAGTTTTTCCAACGTTGTGCTTAACCTCAGCAACGCGAGCTTCAATTGTTCATCCGAAACCGTAAGACTGTGGTTATGGATGAACGCTATTTTTTCTGCCGATGGAATGATCGGTGTCCTGCCCGGTAGCGATGTTGCAGACAATATCTCTACCCTCACTTTAATCTGCATAATTGAGACCGATTCCCGGGTTAGCGGGGCGATGGCGGCGAGAATTACGCTGTTATAAAAGCGCAGTTGCGATGCCCAAGCCGCCGTATCGGTATAAACCAGCAGTTTCTTGCCGTTAATAACACAGTGCAGTGCATGTTTAGCTATCGCCGCCGGTAAAATGTCATGAATACGCCGTAGAACCTGTTTTTGTTGCTCAATCTGGCTATAAAAATGAGCCATAGTGCGATTTGGGAACGACAAGGCCGCTTTAAATGAAGTTGGTTTTTTTGTCATGAGTGCTTGATGAGAAGTTCTGTTAGCTAATGATTGGTTTATCTAAGAGAGTAAGATATAGTTAGTTTCTGTAAGGGATTAGCCATTTTAACGCTTCAGTTCCTGCCCCTTATCGACATCTGACCTCTATGGATGGAGGGAGTACAGAATGATTGCCCGGAACAATCACTGTCATGTAGGCAATATAATCATTCATTAATATCATATCCACAAACATCCAGAAAGATAAAGCCGGGGAGATAAAGTGAGACAATTTATTCAGGGTATCGTAGAAAATAATCATCAGGCAACACATTTGTTGCAAATTCTAAGGCAGATTCAATCCCGTTTTCATTATATCCCGGAAGAGGCGATAGAACAGCTGTCCGGCTTGCTGAACATTCCTCGAACGCAAATTATCAGCGTCATTGAATTCTACAGTTTTTTCCATCTGACCCGAAGAGGGCGATATGAGCTGTTGATCAGCGATTCGATAACCGATCATATGTTGGGTAAGAAAGACCTGCTCGGCTATCTGGAAAATAAATTGGCTGTTGCTGTTGGCGAAGTCAGGTCGGATGGCGTGGTTAGCTTGGACAATACTTCCTGTACCGGCATGTGCGACCAAGGCCCGGCCGGCTTGGTTAACGGCTATGCGTTGACTCACCTGGATCATTCTTCAATTGATAAAATCGCGGCGCTGATTAATCAACAAAAACCCCTGAGCGAATGGCCTGGCGAATTATTTCAGGTGGATGATAATATTCATAAATCCGGTTTATTGCTGAATCAGCAGCTTGAGCAAGGCGCGGCACTCAAAGCGGTGTTAATGCGAGGCATCAAGGAAACGCTGACTGAAATCGATAAATCAGGCTTGCGGGGTCGGGGCGGGGCTGGATTTAAAACGGCGATGAAGTGGCAGTTTTGTTCCGAAGAGCAACAGGCTGAGCGCTATGTGGTATGCAATGCCGACGAAGGCGAACCCGGCACATTCAAGGACAGGGTACTGCTGAATACTTACGCAGATCAGGTTTTTGAAGGCATGACGGTGTGCGCGGCGATTATCGGAGCCAAACAGGGGTTTTTGTATTTGCGCGGCGAGTACTTGCATCTACACGATAAGCTGCAAAACATTTTGGAGCAGCGTCGCCGAAACGGTTTGCTGGGCACTAATATTCTGGATGCAGGATGGAATTTCGATATTGAAATCTGTTTGGGCGCGGGCGCTTATATTTGCGGCGAAGAATCCGCGCTAATCGAGTCGCTAGAGGGCAAGGCCGGCATTCCGCGCAATCGTCCGCCTTATCCGGTCACCCAGGGCTATTTGGGCAAACCTACCGTGGTCAATAATGTAGAAACATTTCTGGCGGCGGCCAGCATTGCGGTCAATGGCGGCGACTGGTTTGCCCATATCGGCACCGAAAAATCGAAAGGCACCAAGATACTCAGTATCAGCGGCGATTGCGCACGTCCCGGTATCTATGAATACCCCTTTGGCGTAACGGTTCAGACTATTCTGCATGACTGTGGCGCGGACGATGTATTGGGCGTTCAGGTTGGCGGGCCGTCAGGCAGCTTCATTTCCGATCAGGAGTTCGAGCGCAAGTTGGCTTTTGAGGATTTAGCCACCGGCGGCTCATTCATTATTTTCAACACCCGTCGCAATATTCTCGATATGGTGCATAACTTCACGCACTTTTTTGCCCATGAAAGCTGTGGATTTTGTACACCATGCCGGGTCGGCACCTCTTTATTGCAAAAACAGATGGATAAAATTGTCGAAGGCCATGGTTCGGCGGGCGATGTTGTTGCATTGGAAGAATTGTGTCAACTGGTCAAAAATTATAGCCATTGCGGCCTCGGGCAAACGGCGGCGAATCCGATCTTAACCACGCTGGAGCGCTATCCCGATTTGTATCAAAGCCGATTAAAAGAAATCAGTTATGAACCGGGATTCGATTTGGATGGCGCACTGGAAACAGCGCGGCGCATGGCCAATCGCGATGATGCCGGTGCGCATTTGGCTCAAATAGAGGTGAACGAACATGAGTAAAACCATTACCATCGACGGCAAAACCATCCCTTTTGAAGACGGTCAGACCATTATGGATGCGGCGATGGCAGCCGACGTCTATATCCCACACTTATGCCATCAGCCGGAATTTACCCCGCACGGCAGTTGTAAACTGTGCACAGTCAAGGTCAACGGACGCAACTGTTCGGCCTGCACCTTTCCGGCCATGGACGGGCAGGATGTGCTCAGTGAAACTAAAGAGCTGATTGACGACCGGAAGAAAATCACCCAAATGCTATTTGTGGAAGGCAATCATTTTTGCCCGTCCTGTGAAAAAACCGGTAACTGTCAGTTACAAGCCGTGGCCTATCATTTGAATATGCTCGATAACCATTTTCCGTTGTTTTATCCGGATCGCAACGTAGATGCATCTCATGCCGAGGTGATGATTGACCATAATCGCTGTATTTTTTGTGCCTTGTGCGTTCGCGCCAGCCAGCAAACAGACGGTAAAAACGTATTTGCACTCAGCGGGCGCGGCATCCACAAGCATTTGATCGTCAATGCTGAAAGCGGGTTACTGAAAGATACTGATGTGGATGTGAACGATCAGGCTGTCCACATTTGTCCTACCGGCGCGATTCTGGTTAAACGTACCGGTTATCAGGTGCCGATTGGCGAACGTATTTACGATCACCAACAAATTGATCAAGTCGCTTTAGCTTCGGAGCACCCTAAACATGGCAAATAAAATTAGAGTAGCGACAACATCGCTGGCAGGCTGTTTCGGCTGTCATATGTCTTTTTTGGATATCGACGAGCGCATGCTGCAATTAGTTGAAGTAGTCGAGTTTGACCGCTCGCCGCTCACCGACATAGAACATTGCACCCATTGCGATATAGGTCTGATTGAAGGCGGCGTGTGCAATTCCGAAAACGTCCACGTATTGCGGGAGTTTCGTAACAACTGCAAAATCCTGGTCGCGGTCGGTGCTTGCGCCATTAACGGCGGATTGCCAGCGATGCGCAATCATATCCCCCTCGAAGAATGCCTGAATGAGGCTTATCTCGACGGAATTGGCGTGGAAAATCCGCAGATTCCCAGTGACATAGAATTGCCCTTACTGTTGGATCAAGTGCGGCCGATTCATGAAGTGGTCAAAATAGATTATTTTCTGCCCGGCTGCCCGCCGTCAGCGGACGTATTCTGGAAATTCCTGACCGATTTGATTGAAGGGCGCGAGCCTTCGTTGCCTTATGAGTTGGTTCATTACGATTAAGTTCCGTAGTTTCGTAGGTCGGATTGCGTTAGCGTAGTCCGACAAACCCTATCGATAAAATGTCGGGTTGTTGACCCGATCTACAAATACGAGAAAAATCATGTACGAACATTTAGAAACAGCTGAAAACCGGGACAGTTTAAAACGCGTTGTCGTCGATCCTGTCTCGCGCGTTGAAGGCCACGGCAAAGTCACTTTATTACTGGACGAAAATAACAAGGTCCAGCAGGCCAGACTACATATCGTTGAGTTTCGCGGCTTTGAACGCTTCATTCAAGGTCGCCCCTATTGGGAGCTGCCGGTTCTGGTGCAACGCTTATGCGGCATCTGTCCGGTCAGTCATCATTTGGCCGCCGCCAAAGCCATAGACCAACTGGTTGGTGTCGACCCTGAAAACCTGCCCGTATCAGCGGACAAATTAAGGCGCTTGCTGCATTTCGGACAAGTGATGCAATCCCATGCGCTGCATTTCTTTCATCTATCCAGTCCGGATTTGCTGTTCGGCTTTGAAAGCGACATCAGCAAGCGTTCGGTTATCGCGGTACTGGCCGAGTATCCCGAAATCGGCGTACAGGGCGTAAAACTGCGCAAATATGGTCAGGAAGTCATTCGCATGGTGTCGGGCAAGCGCATTCACGGCACCGGCGCGATTGCCGGCGGCATGAATAAATCACTGACTAAAGCTGAGCGCGACTATCTGCTGGAAGATATCGATCAGATGATAACCTGGGCGGAAGGTTCTGTTGCGCTGATCAAGAAAGTGCATTGCTCCAACCTGCCTTATTACGATGATTTTGCGACTATACGTACCAATTATCTGGGGCTGACCAAGCCGGACGGTGCGCTGGAGCTTTATCACGGCGGTATCCGCGCCAAGAATGAGCACGGCGAAATCATTATGGATCAGGTCGATTATTGCCAATATAACGATTATATCCATGAAGAAGTCCGCTCATGGACCTACATGAAATTTCCGTACCTGTTGTCGCTGGGTCAGGAAAATGGCTGGTATCGGGTCGGGCCTTTGGCGCGGGTCAATAACTGCGACTCTATCGACACGCCGCTGGCCGAAGCCGCCCGCGTCGAGTTTAAGGCGCACAGCGGCGAAGCGATGGTACACAGCACCCTGGCATTTCATTGGACGCGCTTGATTGAAGTTCTGCATTGTGCCGAAAGCATTAAAGAGTTGCTGAATGACCCGGACATCATGGGCCATGATTTGGTCGCGCAAGGCGAAAAACGCTACGAAGGCATAGGCGTGATTGAAGCGCCGCGCGGCACCTTATTCCATCACTATCAGGTCGATGAAAACGACATCGTCACCAAAGCCAACCTAATCGTTTCGACCACCAGCAACAACATGGCGATGAACGAATCGGTGCGGCAAGTGGCGGCAGAATACTTGTCCGGCCGGGAACTGACCGAACCGTTATTGAATAATCTGGAAGTGGCGATACGCGCTTACGATCCCTGTTTGTCCTGCGCGACCCATGCGGTAGGCAAAATGCCGCTGCAACTTGAGTTGGTCGATGTTGACGGTAAGCTGATCGATAAGCTGGTCAAACACGATGACGGTCAAATCGAGCGGGTTAATGCTTAAACCGGTATTGTTGTTCGGTTATGGCAACCTCAGTCGCGGCGATGATGCGCTGGGGCCGTTATTGTTGGAATACGCCGAAACGCATTGCGACTTGGGCGCGATTGAAATATTGACCGACTTCCAATTACAAATCGAACATGCGCTGGATTTGGAAAACAGGCGCTTAGTGTTATTTGTCGATGCCTCCGTAGCCAGCGTCGATGCGTTTGATTTTACCGTATTGGAACCTGTTCGGGACAAAAGCTACACGACCCATGCGATGAGTCCTGCGGCGGTTTTAGACGTGTATCAATCGATAAAAAAGCAAACGCCGCCGCCGTGCTTTCTGCTGAGCATCAAAGCCGAGAAATTTGAATTGGGCGAAGGCTTAAGTGCTAACGCTAAAAATAATTTGGCCAAAGCGTGTTCATTTGCAGGGCAATTATTGAGCAATCCCGATGTTGATTTTTGGCTAAAACAGGCAAGCCATGCATGACAAAGCTGCCGGGAGCAGATTTGCACTAGCCCGAAGGGTGCTTAGCTGGGTTATCATGCATGACAAATCTGCCGGGAGCAGATTTGCACTTGCCCGAAGGGTGCATAGCAGAGACAGCCATGCATGAGCTCTCTCTTCTGGAAAACGTCAGGGAAATTCTGGAAAATCATGCCGTGAGCCAAAAGTTCAGCAGGGTCACCAAAGTGACCCTGGAAATCGGCAAACTTTCTAGCGTTGAGCCGGATGCGTTGCGCTTCGGTTTCGATGTGGTCATGAAAGACTCGCTGGCGGAAAATGCCGAATTGATTATTTCCGATATAGCCGGACTGGGAATTTGCCAACAATGCGGACGAAAAGTTGAACTGGAAACCTCGCATGATCCATGCTCCCATTGTGGAAGTCCTAAGGTTAAAGTCATTCAGGGCGCGGGCATGAAAATTAAAGACTTGATTGTTATTTAAGCAAACAGGTAAACATAAAATACTTTTACTCTTACAGGCCATTATTTATGTGCGGAATATGCGGTTGCAGCCAACCAGGCAAAATTAACAAACTCCAGCCTGTAAACGGGCAAGTTCATCAGCATGATCATGATCATGACCACGGTCATCACCATCATGATCACCAAACAGAGCGTCTGGTTAAAGTCGAGCAGGACTTGCTCAGTAAAAACAATGCCTATGCGGAACAAAACCGGGCTTACTTTCAGCAGCATCATATTTTTACGCTGAATCTGGTTTCCAGTCCCGGCGCGGGTAAAACCACCTTGCTGGTTGAAACCATTAAGCATTTAAAAGATCGGTTTCCTATCGCTGTCATCGAAGGCGATCAGCAGACCGAGCATGATGCCGATCGAATCAGAGCTACCGGCGTACCTGCGTTGCAAATCAACACCGGTCGAGCCTGCCATCTCGATGCCCACGGCATTGGCCATGCGCTCCAGGCGTTGGGTATAAAAGACCACAGTTTTTTGGCCATAGAAAATGTCGGCAATCTGGTTTGCCCGTCTTCATTTGATTTGGGCGAAGCGCATAAAGTCGTGGTGCTGTCAGTGACTGAAGGCGACGATAAACCGCTCAAATACCCGGACATGTTTCACGCGGCAGATTTGATGATCATCAATAAAACCGACTTGCTGCCTTATGTTGATTTTGATGTACAGCGTTGTATTAACTTCGCCAAGCAGGTCAATCCCGACATACAAATCATCCAGTTGTCATCAACCAAGGGCGATAATTTTTCCGCCTGGACAGATTGGCTCGCCGGGAACGTTAAGATGGACGCATAGAACACGCAGTGCTTTGCTGTTTATTTTTTGTTTTCCGTGATTCACGTTCGACGCAGCTGCTTCAAAGTTCATATACAAATATATTCATTTGATAATTCGCTTTCCGTTGATAGGTCTTGCAACCTGCAACTGGAATCCTGGTTGAGCAGTTTCAACCGACAGGTGCAATCCCCCGAAGGGTCTGCACACCGGTTACA
>JAURYJ010000038.1 GCA_030653985.1 Methylobacter sp.
GACGGCAACTTAAGTTTTAAAAGGCTTCAAAAGCACAATCAGCGAAAACCAAGCTAACCGTGTGAAGCCCTGAATAACCGTTTTAAAAAGTAAAACCAACCGTCGGGCAGACGGGGCTAGTCTGTGAAGTGAACGGTGCAGTAATGCCGCCAGCAGCAGAAACCAGTGAGCAGTAGCGATACATACTCACTCTTAGGAAACTAGGAATCCCCTTCCTTCAGGTGGGGGAGGATGTCAATGCCAAAGCCAAAATAGTCGGTGAAGAACTTAAAGATGCCTACTACCGTATTGGCAAGCGCTTGGCCGATTAGAAACATTGCAAAAGCTGGAGGCACTCTCTTGTTAAAGGGAGTGTTTTTTATCCACACATCAAATTTTTCGCTTATTTACCGTTAACTTCCTGTGCAACACTTGGGGTTCTGCCTGTTTTTGTTCTGCGATCTGATTAAGATGAATTAAGGTAGCAAACTCGTCTTTGAGATCTACCCCCAGCTAAAGCAAGGGGATTCCTTAGTACAGCCCTCCATGCCCGAAGGAGACGACTCTGAAAATCGTCTTACTTCACGCCATCTCAGTTACCCTGATGGCAGGAGATACGCAGCAACAGCGTACCCAACAGGAAAAATTATAAATAATGAGCAACCAAAGTCAAGGGCATCCTTACATCCCCATCTAAATGAAGGGACTTTACGGACTCTTTGGGTAAAATAGAGTAGAGCGAGAAAACCCATCCGAAAATTCTAATCGACTCCACGGGCATTTAATGTCTGATATTAATCAACACGACTTTTGTCTATAATCGTGAGGAATTTCAAACCTGCGTGGAGCAACGAAAATAAAACGTTGTTTTTTGATAAGGGTTAGGTTTCAGTTAACAGGAGTAACAATGTGAACCCACAGAACAAGGTTTTATTTGCAGGCGATCCGCATGGGAATTTTAAGCCACTGATAGCAGCAGTGCATGAATACAAACCAGAAGCCGTCGTGTTATTGGGGGATTATGACTTAGATATGCCCTTAGAAGTCTGTTTGCAGGAAATTGTCGGTTTAACTCAAATCTGGTGGATTGCAGGGAATCATGATTTCGAAACGCCCAGCAAGCATAAGCATTTGTTTGATTCAGCGTTGGCTGATAACGGTTTGCACTTGAAGGTCACGGAAATAGCAGGATTGAGAATTGCCGGTTTAGGCGGTATTTTTTTGGGCCGGGTCTGGTATCCGCCGCAACAGCCTAAATGGCGGGGAAAGCAGCATTATCTGCATAATCAGCCTGCCAATAGTCGGCATACGGCCATGTCGTTAAAATACAAGGGGGCGATTTGGCATGATGAGTTTGAGGCATTAAAGGCGTTGAGAGCGGATATTTTGGTGACTCATGAAGCGCCGGGATCTCATCGGCACGGCTTTGATGTGATTAGTGAGTTGGCCGTTGCGATGGGAGTAAAAAATATCTTTCATGGTCATTTACATGAAAATTATGCCAGTATGGTTAAAAACAATATCAAGGTAGTCGGTGTGGCAGACAGGGCAGTTGCCGATTTGATGGGCAATACGTTAATGAACGGAAGTTAATCGCTGGGTTTTACGCGATTGCTTCAAACCCAGCTTACCATTTGCCGACCTACGCTTGGCGGCTTAAATAATCCTCATAATTACCGCTAAAATCAACAATCCCGGTCGGGGTTAATTCGATAATCCGTGTCGCCAGCGATGACACAAACTCCCGGTCATGGCTGACAAATATCAAGGTGCCGGGATAGCTTTCCAATGCGGTATTTAACGATTCAATCGATTCCATATCCAAATGGTTGGTCGGTTCGTCCATTACCATGATGTTGTTCTTTTGCAGGATCAGCTTGCCGAACAACATGCGGCCTTGTTCCCCGCCGGAGATGACTTTAACCGATTTATTGATGTCGTCTGCGCTGAACAATAACCGTCCCAGGGTGCCGCGTATGGCCTGGTCGTCGTCCGATTCTTTGCGCCATTGACTCATCCATTCGATAAGAGTGGTATTTTCGGCGAAGTCTTCGGCATGATCCTGAGCAAAATATCCCACTTCCGAGTTTTCCGACCATTTAACCTCGCCGGCATCCGGCGTTAAATCGCCGACCAAGGTGCGCAGCAGGGTTGTTTTACCGATACCGTTAGGGCCGATAACAGCAATGCGTTCACCGACCGGAACCATCAAATTCAAGTTTTTGAACAGGGGTTGAGCGTCGTAACCTTTAGTTAAGTTGTCGACTTCCAGTGCTAAACGGTGCAATTTTTTGGTCTGGTCAAAACGGAGAAACGGATTAACTCGGCTTGAGGGTTTAACTTCATCCAGTTTAATTTTATCTAATTGCTTGGCGCGCGAAGTGGCTTGTTTGGCCTTGGACGCATTCGCCGAGAAGCGTCTAACGAAGGTTTGCAGTTCGGCAATCTGGACTTTTTTCTTGGCGTTTCCAGCCAGTAAGCGTTCTCTAACCTCGGTAACGGCTACCATGTAATCGTCATAATTGCCGGGGTAAACACGCAACTCGCCATAATCCATATCGGCCACATGGGTGCAGACGCTGTTTAAAAAGTGGCGGTCATGCGAGATGATAACCATCGTGCAATCGCGTTGGTTCAGAATGTCTTCAAGCCAACGGATGGTGTTGATGTCCAGGTTGTTGGTCGGCTCATCGAGCAGCATGATGTCGGGATTGGAAAATAAAGCCTGTGCCAGCAACACTCTCAGCTTCCAGCCCGGCGCTACCGAACTCATCAGGCCGTTATGCTGTTCCAGCGGAATGTCCAGACCCAGCAAAAGTTCGCTGGCTCTGGATTCGGCGGTATAGCCGTTGAATTCGGCGAACACCGATTCAAGCTCGGCAGCATGCATGTAGTCGTCCTCGGTAGCCTCCATATTGGCGTAGATCGCGTCGCGCTCGGACATGGCCGCCCACATTTCAGCGTGTCCCATCAGCACCACGTCCAGTACACGGTAGTCTTCATAAGCGAACTGATCCTGGCGCAAGTTACCCAAGCGCTCATTGGGACTGATACTGATGTTTCCCGCTGACGGTTCCAAATCACCGCTCAATATTTTCATGAAGGTCGACTTTCCGCAGCCGTTTGCGCCTATCAGGCCGTAACGATTGCCGTCGCCGAATTTAACTGAGACGTTTTCAAACAGGGGTTTAGCCCCGAACTGCATGGTGATGTTAGCTGTAGAAATCAAGATTTTTTCCGAAGATTAAAGGTGAAAAGATATATAAAAGGTAACCGGCTAAATAGAGGTCGTGCACCTTTTGTTTAGTGTGAGTTAACTAAGCCAGGCCTCTGGCATTATAGTGGCGGTGTTTTGATCATCGCTGATCCAAACCTGTCCGTCCTGGATGCTGATTTGCAATTGCATGGTGCGTTTTACCATCGGTGCCAGTTGATCGGTGGCTTCCTTGGGCAGGTTAATAACTGTCAGGTTTTTAAAGCGTTCCAGTTTGGGTTTAATCTGGTTCCACCAGACGGTATTGCGTCCGCCATAGGTATAAAGAATGACTTTATCGGCACGACTGGAGGCTTTGCGGATGCGTTTTTCATCGGGCATGCCCATCTCGATCCACAGTTCAATGTCATCGCTCAGGCTTTTTTGCCAGAGTTCCGGTTCATCATCGGTGCTCAGGCCTTTGGTGAATTGCAGGTGTTCATCGGCATTGATAACAAAGGCCAGCAGACGCGCCATCATCCGCTCTTCGGTTTCCGAAGGGTGCAAGGCAATGGTCAGGTTATGCGGTTGATAGTAGCCTCTGTCCATGTCGGCAATCTGACAGTCGGCTTTATAGATGGTTGACTTAAGCGCCATTGAGCGATTTTTTACGGCTTTGAAAAATAAAGCCCTATTCTAACAGATTTTAGTCTTCGAATGTTTTACAGTAGCAGCTTATCGCTAATGGCGATAAAACGGTCGGCCGACTTAATCAGTGACGGTGCGGTCAGCGCCGGTACCCCGTAGACTTCGGTTGTTACGCCGTAAACGCTTCGAGCCTTGTCCAATAACAGGTCGAAGTCGCCGTCGCCGGATAATAAAATAATGACATCAGCCTTGGCAGCATAGTCGATTGCATCCAAAGTAATGCCTACGTCCCAATCGCCTTTTGCGGAACCGTCGCTACGCTGGATGTAAGGTTTCAGTTTGACTTCAAAGCCGATATTCCTAAGTATCTGCTGAAATCCCAGCTGCTTGCTGTCGCCCTTGTTGATCGCATAAGCAAACGCCGCGACCACGTCCCTGTTGGCGGTCGCCTGCGCCCAGAATGCAGCGTAGTTAAAATGCCGCTGGTAACTTTGCCGGGTGGTGTAATAGATATTCTGCACATCGGCAAAGATGGCGATTTTTTCCATGACGTTATTTGATGAATGAACAGCAATAATCGCTAGGTGTTTTTACTGTCATCGTGAACGCCGCATTAGCAGGCACATTGAAAGATTCGCCGCCTTTTACGCTTTGCCATTCGCTACCGGGCAGTAAAACATCCAGGTCGCCGTCGATGATTTCCATTAATTCCGGGGCGGCGGTGTTGAAAGTGTATTCGCCGGGCAACATGAAGCCCAGGGTTTTAGTCGAGCCATCTGCAAACTTGACAGTCCGGCTGCTGACATTGCCGTTGAAGTAAACATTGGCTTTTTTGATGACGGTTACGTTATTGAATTCTGACATGGGCTTCCTTTATGGAGAATGGGTAATAAGGCGCGCAATGATACCAGATAGTCGTGAGCTATCGTATCTTGCGGATCACAAAAAGCCTGGGTGCTGTGTCTTTGTGTTCGCTGCTGTAAATGGTGCTGACTTCAAATTGCTGAGTATCCAGTTGCTCGCACCAGTTTTTAACCCGATCGGTTTCCAGATCGCCGCCTGGGTGGCCTGGATAGGCCAGCAGGGTGATGATGCCGTTGACCGCTAAAATTCGGGCGGCGACAGTTAAGGCTAATAATGTGGAATCGGTTTGGGTGATGACTGTTTTATTGCCGCCCGGCAGATAGCCCAGGTTAAACATGATGGCTTTGATTTTGCCGTGTAGATCTGCGGGAATTTTATCCGTCATGTCGGCATGACTGGCATGGACCAAGGTCAGGGAGTCCGAAAGGTGTGCTTGCCGGAATTTCTCCCGAGTTGAATCGATAGCCGCCTGTTGTATGTCGAAGCCGTAAACATGGCCGGATGGGGCGACTTGTTCGGCGAGGAAAACGGTATCGTGACCGTTGCCGACCGTCGCATCAATGGCAATATCGCCGGCGTGGAGAATGTCCCGGATCAGGTCGTGAGCTGTGTTAACCAGTGAAATGCGTTTCATAATGACGTTGAATATTGCAGGTTTTGGGTAGGGGAGTGCCGTTTAATAAGGCATCGACAAAATGCTCACTGTACCAAGGTACTTGCAAGCTGCCTTTGGCACCGAAGCCGTTAAAGATAGCCAGATGCTTGTATTGCGGGTGCCAGCCGATAAAGGGCTGTCTGTCGTGAGTGCAAGGCCGGATATTGGCTTGGTGGTTAACCAAGGTTGTATGCGTCAAATCAACTGAGACTTGGCTGAGTGCAGTTAACAAGTCATTCTTGCCTTGCTCGGTGGCTTGGGTGTCCGGATTTTCCCGATCAAACGTTGCACCGATCCTGATTTGATGGGCATTTAACGGGATCAGCCAGTTGCCGTAATTGAGGATTTTATCAGGCAATTCGCTTTGGTGTTCCAGCGTTAAAATTTCGCCCTTGACCAGCTGAAAAGGTAGATCACAAAACCAGGGGTTCTGTGTTGCTTTATAGCCTTCGCAGAAAATAATCTGTTTGGGGAAAATGTCTTGCCAGCGCAAAGACGGTTCAAGTTGAATGTTCCGGTAATCAAAATCAGCTTGCCGGTAGCTGTCATTAGCAATGAAAAATGCTTTCAAGCAACTTAATAACGGCCTAGTTAATAAATAACCAGTCTGTTTTTGTTCCAGAAAACCGAAAGGTGTTGCAAGAGGGTTAATGGTTTCGCCCGGCGGCTGTGTGTCGCCCAAATAGGCTTGATACTCGGGATTGCTCAGACGTTTGCCAGCATTTTTTAATTCGCTTTCGTTACGGAAAAGCCGCAGCATCGGTTTTTCTACATAAAATGCTTGCTGAAAAAAATCGGCTAACTGTGAATAACGGTGTTTTGCGGTGGGCAGAAGTGTATCGACATCGGCAGATTTTACAAAGCGCATGCCGGTGATCGGGTTGATCAGTCCGGCGGCGACTTGCGAGGCATTTTCCCGGCCATTATCAATAACGATGACTTTGCAACCCCGTTGTATCAGTTCCCAGGCCAGTAAGCTTCCGGCGAGTCCCTGGCCGATGATTAAGTAATCGATATTCATGGGGTTGGCTTTATTGGACTGTGGGCGCGAATTTATTCGCGTTTTTTAATATCTGTCGCGCGAATAAATTCGCGCCCACGGCATTCAAGCTATTGACTGTAGTAAGGTCCTTATGAATCTTATTTAGCCATCAACGCTATATCTTTAAAACAAATACCAGCCCAGCCGTATTGCATAAAATTTCTGATATTCTGGTGATTTGTGCCGTGCGGATCGTTTAAGACATCCCGGTAATAGTCGCCGAACAGATTTAAAGTTTGTTGTTGATTAAGCTCGTTAATTTGAGCAAAATCGAAAATCTTACAGGAGCCTTCGTTACTGCCTTCTTGATTGGTTAATATATGTTCACCTAGGCCGTTGCGAAATTCGGTAGGCTGGTAATGGTAGTTTTCGGTAATAACGGCGATAGTCTCATCAAAACTGACGGGGCTGTTATTTGTTACTTTTTCAATAAACGATGCGAGCGACATGGGTAAGGTTCAAGGTGAAATAGGGTTAACGAAGCAAACCGGAAATCTTTTTAAATTCAGGATATCTGGAGTCTTTGACCCATTCGAATAATACCGATTCATAATTGGTAATAGTGGCGTTTTGCTGCTGCATACGCTGCAAGGCATAGAATTTATGTTCCGCCTTACGTGAGCAAATGGCGTCTTCGACGACATGCACCTGATAACCTAAATGCAGCAATTCCAATGCGGTCTGTAATACGCAAACATGGGCTTCCTGACCGATTAATATGACTTGCTTGCGATCGGTGTTGGCTACAGTGTCGGTAAAGCCGTCAGCCGCGCAACAGGAAAAACCGGTTTTGTCGAAAATGAGAGTGTCTTCCGACAACAAGTCGGTGATGCTGGTATCGGTAGAGCCTAAGCCTTGGGGATATTGTTCAGTTAATAACACCGGGATGCTTAATAGTCCTGCGGCTTCAACTAGGCTGCGGGCGTTGGCCGTCATCAGCTCGGCTTCAGCTTCCGGCATGGCTGCTGATAATGTAGTCTGCAAATCGACGACGATCAGCAGGCTGTTTTTTACAGATAGTAAATTAGGGTGTGTGGACATTTTAGTTTGAAGGAAAGGGTTAGGGGAAGAAGGCTAAAGGCTAAAGGCTAAAGGCTAAAAAATACATCCTTCGCCTTTTGCCTTGCGCCTTTAACCCTTTTTCAAAATACGTCCTTTTTCACGTTGCCAATCGCGGTCTTTTGACGCGGCGCGTTTGTCGTGCAATTGCTTACCTTTGGCCAGACCGATTTCCAGCTTGGCTCTGCCGTTTTTCCAGTACATTTTCAATGGAATCAAGGTGTAGCCTTTGCGTTCGACCGAGCCGATCAACTTGCTGAGTTCGTGCCGATGCAGCAGCAGTTTTTTGGCGCGGATAGAATCAGGATTAACATGGGTCGATGCAGATAACAGCGGTGAAATATGTGCGCCCGACAACCAGGCTTCGCCGCGTCTGATCACGACATAACTTTCTTTGAGTTGGATGCGTCCATCTCTCAGACTTTTAACTTCCCAGCCTTCCAAAACAATCCCGGCTTCAAACCGCTCCTCAATCGAATACTCATGAGTCGCTTGGCGATTAACGGCAATATTGGCGTTTTGCTGCTTGGTGTTTTTCTTAGACTTTTTATCGGCCATAAGTGCGGATTCGTTTTTTTAAACTGACGTAAAGGAATAATTTTGTTATTTTACTCGATATTACTGCAATAGTCAGAAAAGCTCACCACGAAAGAAATATCCGTGGTGAATTTATAACTTTTACGTTTTTACAGGAGCACAAATGACGGGTACAGAAAAATCAGATCATGGTCAATGGTCATCACGTTTCGCATTTATTCTGGCGGCGACAGGTTCCGCAGTCGGGCTGGGTAATATTTGGAAGTTCCCCTATATTGCCGGAGAAAATGGTGGCGGGGCCTTTGTGATCGTCTATTTATTGTGCGTGTTACTGATTGGTATACCCATTATGATGGCGGAAACCATGCTCGGGCGGCGAACCAGACAGAATCCGATTGATACCATGATAACCCTGAGCGACGAAGCCGGGGCCGATAAAAACTGGCATTATTTAGGTTGGATGGGCGTTATTGCCGGTTTTTTAATACTGTCTTATTACAGCGTTATTGCAGGCTGGGCTTCGGCTTATGTGTTAAAGGCCTTTACCGGCAGTTTTTTCGATGCCGATGCCTCAGAGATAAAAGGTCTCTTTGACGGTCTTATTGCCAGTCCGATACAGCTGATTTTCTGGCATAGTCTGTTCATACTGGCAACCATGTCGATTGTAGCGCGTGGCGTTAAGACCGGTATCGAGAAAGCCGTGCGTTTTTTAATGCCCAGCTTGTTTGTGATGCTGATTTTACTGGTGGCCTATGCAATGACTACCGGCAGTTATGATCAGGGACTCAAATTCCTGTTCACGCCTGATTTTAGCAAACTGACCGGCGATAGCGTATTGACTGCCATGGGGCATGCTTTTTTTACGCTGAGTATCGGTATGGGTGCGATTATGGTGTATGGCTCTTATTTGCCGAAAGATATATCGATTTCCAAAACCGTGTTTTTGATTGCCGGCACCGATACTGCAGTTGCCTTATTGGCCGGTATGGCTATTTTTCCGATTGTTTTTGCCAGTGGCCTGGAACCTGCCGCAGGTCCGGGATTGATCTTTCAAACCTTGCCGATTGCCTTTGGCAGCATGACCGGCGGCTGGTTATTCGGTATTTTGTTTTTTGTGATGCTGGTGTTCGCGGCCTTGTCTTCGTCCATTTCATTAATCGAACCCGCTGTTGCGTGGTTGGTTGAAAACAAGGACATGAACAGAAAGCAGGCTTGTATCTGGTCGGGTTCGATAACCTGGTTGCTCGGATTAGGTACTGCTTTTTCATTCAACGTCTGGTCGGAGTTCAAGTTTTTCGACCGGACTATTTTTCAATTGCTGGATTATTTAACCGCCAATTTGCTGCTGCCTATCGGCGGTTTTTGTATCGCGGTGTTTGCCGGTTGGATTATGAAGCAGCAACACTCCGAGCATGAACTGGGTATGCCCAATCCGCTTAGCTATCAAGTGTGGAAGGTGTTAATTTGCTATGTGGCACCTGCTGCGGTGTTTTTGGTATTCCTGCATGTGGTTGGGGTTCTTTAAGCATGACCGTTATTCAAAAAAGTGCCTTGGTTAAATTTTCAGCACAGCAGATGTTTGACCTGGTTAACGACATAGAGGCCTATCCCAAGTTTTTGCCTTGGTGCAGCGGCAGTCGAATCATCAAGCGCGAAGATGACATAGTTGAAGCCGAGCTAGTCATTTCCAAAGGCGGTTTTAAAAAATCCTTTTCGACCAGAAACAAGGCTGATCAGGGGCGTAGAATGACAATTTCGCTGTTGAACGGCCCATTTTCCTCTCTGGAAGGAACCTGGGATTTTATACCACTACGTGAAGATGCCAGTAAAATCTCCCTGGATCTGGAATTCGAAATGTCGGGAAAACTGGCAAGCCTGGCCTTCGGTGCAGTTTTTAACCAGATCTGCAACACCATGGTGAGTTCTTTTACCTCACGAGCTAAAGAAGTTTATGGTTGAAATCGAAGTGGCCTACGCCAAACCCGAACAACAGGTAATCGTCACGGTGGCAATCGAGGAAGGCGCGACTGTTGAAGCGGCGATAAAAGCATCTGGCTTACTGGAGCGTTTCCCTGAGATTGCCTTGTCCGAGCTTAAAGCGGGTATTTTTGGTGCAGTCTGCAAACTGGAACAGCCGGTTAGAGAAGCCGATAGAATAGAAATTTATCGGCCTTTGCTGCATGATCCTAAAGAGGCTAGGCGGCAAAGGGCTTTGAAGCGTTTCTGATTAATTATGATTAGTTTTGTAGGTTGGGTTACGACTGCATGGACAGATATTTGCCGCAACGCTGTAAGGTGGATTCGCCGCAGGCAATCCACCACAACTTCGCAAGACTGATATCAGGGTTGTGTGTGGATTGACGGTTTGCTATGCAAAACCGTCCTACATGACTAAAGCGGCAGTTGCCCCGATGCTGTCCCTGGCGATGGTTTTTTATCAGACCTATCTGTCGGACGCTCATCATCGGTGCTATCGTAGCCAAACAAGCCAGTGATCATTTCCCACAGAGTTTTTTCAAGATTACGTTTCGGCACATCGACTGTAGTTTCACCCGATGTTTTGATTACGGGAATAACGCTAGGTTTGAAATCACCTTGTACGCCGATTAGTTGGTCGTTATCAAAGTACAATGAAATTCTTTTTTGTTGTCTGCTTTCGCCGCCCAGTTGCGCCGAATACAGATAGTCCCAGCGTTGCTGATTAAAAAAATCAATGAGCATCGGTGAACCCATTATATATTGCACTTGGCGTTTGTTCATGCTCGGTCTGAGTTGGTCAATCATGTCCTGATCAACGATGTTGCCTTGCTGAACATCTACGGTATAAACACCGGGCAGGTTAGTCAGGATGGTGGTGCATGATGCGAGTGTTAGGCTTGCCGCAATTGCAACGATGCAGGAGTAGCGGTTTCCACGTAGGGTTAAAGCAAAAAACGGCTTTCTCATTTGAGCTTGCGGATATGTTGAAAATGCAAAATCATACAGGATGTTAAAGAATTATCCTATAAAACTGTCATGCGCAACTGACCAAAAAAAGGCTACAATGCGCGCAGTCCTATATAAAGCCGCCTGTACGCAAGGCATAACCGGAGATGAATGTTGGAACCCCATGATTTAAGGAATGCAGGTTTGAAGGTGACTTTACCTCGGATCAAGATTCTGCAAATTTTAGAAAAACAGGTTGATGAGCGCCATTTAACTGCGGAACAGGTTTATAAAATCCTGCTGAGCGAGGATGAAGAAATCGGCTTGGCTACGGTGTATCGCGTTTTAACCCAATTCGAAGCGGCGGGTCTGGTGAGCAGGCATCATTTTGAAGGCGGCAACTCTGTCTTTGAACTGGATTCGGGTACTCATCATGATCACATACTCTGTATGAAGTGCGGCAAGGTAGATGAATTTACCGATGAGGTTATTGAAACCCGGCAAAAAGAAATTGCACAAAAACTGGGTTATGAGTTAACCGATCACGGTCTTTATTTATACGGTTTTTGCGCTCAGTGCAGGAAATCCTGATTTTTTAATTTTACCTTGTAGGCTTCATGTTTAAACCTCTCGTTTTTTATATCGGCTTGCGTTATACGCGGGCCAAGCGTCGAACTCAGTTCATTTCTTTTATTACCTTAACGTCCGTTTTGGGTATAGCTTTGGGCGTTACTGCGCTGATTACCGTGTTGTCGGTGATGAACGGCTTTGAAGCCGAATTACGCGAGCGCATACTCGGCATGACCTCACATGCGACTGCCACTGGAAAATACGGTCAGTTGGATGATTGGCGCGAACTGGAGCAGAAATTAAAAAATTATCCCCATGTAGAAGGTACGGCGCCTTTTATTAATGGACAGGTGATGATTAATGCCGACCGGCGTGTCAGCGGCACTATGTTGACCGGAATCTTGCCGGAATACGAGTCCAGAGTGTCGGAAGTCGCCGATAAGATGAAGGAGGGCAAGCTGTCTGATCTGGTTCCGGGCGAATACGGTATTGTTTTAGGCGTGGAGTTAGCCAATTATCTGGGCGTTTTCATGGGCGAAAAAATTACCGTGATCAGTCCGCAGATTAACTCGACACCGGCCGGTATTGTGCCGCGCATGCGTCGGTTTACCGTAGTTGGTATTTTTAAGGTAGGCATGTATGAATATGACCGCAATATGGCGATGATTCATATTGATGATGCGGCTAAGTTGTTCCGCCTGGAAGGTTCGGTTTCAGGCCTTCGGATTAAACTGGATGATTTGTTTAACGCCCCGAAAATAACCCGTGAACTTTCAACGGCTTTATCTGGTGATTATCAGGTCAGCGATTGGACGCTGGCGCACAGTAATTTCTTTCGGGCGATACAGACGGAAAAACGGGTGATGTTTATTATCCTGTTGCTGATTGTGGCGGTGGCGGCTTTTAATATTGTTTCGACCTTGGTGATGGTGGTTACCGATAAGCGTGGCGATATTGCTATTTTGAAAACTCAAGGATTAACCGCAGGTTCGGTAATGGGGATTTTTATGGTGTTGGGCGCGGTTATCGGCGTGGTCGGCACGGCACTCGGAACCGTAGGCGGGGTGTTGCTGGCTTTGAATGTTGAAACCATTGTTCCGGCGATTGAAAAATTATTTCACATTCAGTTTATGGCGGCGGATGTGTATTACATCAGCGAATTACCCTCCAAACTGGTTTGGTCAGATGTTTATGCGATAGCGGGCATGGCCTTTTTCCTGTCATTATTGGCAACTATTTATCCTGCCTGGCAGGCAGCTAAAGTCAATCCAGCGGAAGTTCTCAGATATGAATAATACCAGCATTTTGCAATGCCAACAGTTGACCATGCGCTATGACCAAGGCGGGTTGAATGTTGAGGTTTTAAAAGGGGTTGATTTAAGCATCGGTGTCGGTGAGCGTGTCGCCATTATGGGCGCGTCGGGTTCGGGCAAAAGCACTTTGCTGCATTTATTGGGCGGGCTTGAAAAACCCAGCGGCGGCAAGGTGGTTTTGGATGGTGTTAATCTCAATGAAGTTGGCTCCGGTCAATTGGCTAAATTAAGAAATAAATCCTTAGGCTTTATCTATCAATCGCATCACCTGTTGGGCGAATTTACCGTATTGGAAAATGTGGCGATGCCTTTGTTGATTGCCGGACTATCGGTAAAGCTGGCGAGTACTCGTGCGACTGAATTATTAAAAAGGGTAGGATTGGGGCATAGAATTGAACACAAACCCGGTGAATTGTCTGGAGGGGAAAGGCAGCGTGCCACAGTGGCCAGGGCGCTAATTAATAAGCCCAGTGTGGTTCTAGCGGATGAGCCGACCGGAAACCTGGATAGCAAAACGGCTGACCAAGTTTATCAGTTAATGCTGGAATTAAATCAGGAGCTGAATGTCAGCTTTTTGGTCGTAACCCATGATCATGAATTAGCCGCAAAAATGGGCAAGGTTTTACACATGGAAGATGGGCTTATATTAGGTTAAAGGTGCGAGGTTAAAGGTTCAAGGCTAGCCCCTTTAACCTTTAACCTTTAACCTTTTTTCTTTCCTTTCCTTCCATTTTTTGGCTATATGATGTTCCCAGTAATATTTCATACCGAAATAGCCAGCGGCGGAAGAGACTATTCCCATAATCAAACAGCCAAGTAGAAAAGGCTGCCATATATCGCCAAGCCCTGAGAGCATGGTACTAAGTGAAAACTCGAAGTCATCGGCATTGGCTGTCTGTCCCATAGCGAAGAGTCCGACTCTATAAGCAAAATAAAACAGTGCAGGCATGGTGATAGGGTTAGTTATCCAGACGAGTCCCACCGAAAGAGGCAGGTTAGCGCTGAAATAGATGGCGCCTGCTGCGGCAATAATCATTTGCATTGGCGTTGGAATCCAGGCACAAAAAAGACCCACGGCAAAAGCCATAGCAATAGATCGCCGGTTTAAATGCCAGAGGTTAGGTTCGTGCAGTTTATCACCCAAAAATTGCAGGTTCTTATGCTGTTTGATGAAGTCAGGATCAGGGATGAGTTTGTCGATTAGTCGTTGTATAAATTTTTTTGGCATCGTTATTTTTCTTATTAAAGTTACGCTAGCCCAAGTCTATCAGGTTTTTGTTGGCCTAAAAAATACCAAGGTGATAAATGGTTATTTCCGCCCTGTCATTTCTAGCCGGACTGTTGTTAATTCAACAGTTTTCGGTATTGCCTGATATTAAATGGCTGATAGTCGGTGCCGTAGTGGCTGGCATTATTGCCTGGTTGCGTTATTGGCAGTGGCTGTTTTTTGTGGTCGGTGTTCTATGGGCGATAGTGTTCGCTATGCACCGATTATCTGACCAGTTGCCCGAGCAATTAGAAGGTGTCGAAGTTCAGGTGAGCGGTATCGTAGCCGACTTACCCGAGCAGGATGAAAAACGTGTTCGCTTTGATTTTATCCCCAGGGATGGGGTGTATGCCGCACACCCGTCGGTTCAGTCGCTACCGGCCAAATTGAGGTTAAGTTGGTATTTTCCGGATCAACCGGTCAAGGCCGGTCAGCAGTGGCTGTTTACGGTGAAATTAAAACGCGTTCACGGCAATTTTAATCCGGGCGGCTTTGATTATGAACGCTGGGCGTTTGCTGAGGGTATCGGTGCAACAGGCTATGTGCGTTCAGGTTCAACGCCGGTTTTGCTGGGGCGCGAGGCGGCCTGGCGTAGTGTTTCCGTGTGGCGGCAGCGGGTTGCCGATGAACTTTCAGGGCGCTTAAGCCAGCGTCCGGGCTTCGCACTGATAAAGGCGCTGACGATTGGCGACGGCAGCCATATTACACAGGAGCAGTGGGGCATTTTTCGCCAAACCGGCACCACGCATTTGATGGTGATTTCCGGTTTGCATATCGGTCTAGTGGCGGGTTTGGTTTATTTTTTGGCGCTTAAAGTCTGGGCGTGGTCAGGCTTTTTGAGCCAGTCGCCGCAAAAAATAGCGGCAATCGCAGCGATGTT
>JAURYJ010000043.1 GCA_030653985.1 Methylobacter sp.
ATAAAACTTTTATCCCAGTGGAAAAACATTTTCCACTGGCGATTCTACTACTATTTTTAATGATTAAAATGTTTTTTTAACGCATTTTTTGTATATATTTGACTATGTTTAGATATGATTTTAGCCACTTAATAACACCTCATGCCCTACTCCGCTTTTTCTAGGTGCGGGACTGGGCGGGAAATTTGCTGACAAGGGTGTTGCCGCATCAGCACCTCGAGCAGTTGTTGGCTGCTTTGTTCCCAGGTGAGCCAGGGCATCTGGGTGGATGCCGGGGCTAGTCCTGCGGCATTGAGCGCTTGCCAGTCGAGCAGCGCCTCGGCTAGTGCTTGCGGGCTGGTGCCGCTGAAATAATAGGCGTGGCTACCGGCGACTTCTTTAAACACCGGCAGGTCGCGGGCGATGATCGGTAGCTGGTGCTGGGCGGCTTCGATCAGCGGCAGGCCGAAGCCTTCGCCTTCGGAGGCGGCCAACAAGGCGCTGGCGGTCTGGTAAAGCGCCATCAGCAGTTCGTCGCTGATGCCTTTAAACCAGAACAGGTGACGATTTTTTTCGGGGTGATTTTTCAGCCGCTGAACCAGCTCGTCGACCATCCAGCCTTGGTTGCCGACGATAATCAGGTTGACGGGCTGGTTTTGTTGCCAGAGGATTTCGCAAGCGGCCAGGGCTTGGGTATGGCCTTTGCGCGGCTCTACGGTGCCGACCATCAGCAGGTTGGTCTGCCCGTGTAACTGTTGCATGATGCGCTGTTGCTCGGCGCTGATGCCGTAGCTGGGCGCACTGGCCAGAATGTCGGCACCGAGGTGGAAATAGCCGATATCCAGAGGGAGGCTCGGGCTGTCGGTGGCGGCGGTTTGCAGGTCGGCATTGTGCGGCTGGGGGCTTAGCCAAGCTTTCAATTCGTCGGCAACCGCTTGCGATATGCACACCAGTCCGTGGGCTACGCTAGCGATGGTATCGAGCCAGGCATGAAAGTGGCGCTCGGTATCGGCGGGAAAGACTTCGGGACGCAGCACCGGCAGCAAGTCGTAAACGACGAAGTAGATCTGGATGCCACGGTGGCGCAAGCGAACCAGCAGGTCGTGGTTGCGGCGAATGCCGTCGAGGTAGAGATCCAAGCCCAGAAAGAGGTCGCCGGGGCTAAACTGGGCAGCCTCATCGACCAAATCCAGCGCACTTTCGCCGAGCAGTTCCAGCATGTAGCGCCGGGCATAACGGTAGCAGCCAGCGTCATCATAAATCGGTTCTAGCCGGTATCCGGCGGGCGGCGCTAGCAGCAGTTGCTGGAGCACGCTACGCACGACCCGCTGAATGCCGGTTTTAAGGTCGATCTGAACCAGTGCGGAGATGTCGACCCAAAAGATTTTGGGCGGCATGACGGCTTGGTTTTCGGCGATACTTTGGGCCAGGGCCAGCGCGTCTTGATCTGCGGGCGGCTGGGCGCGGTACAGGCTGGACAAAGCCTGAATAAGCTGTTGGTAGTGGGTGCGCGCGCTATGGCTGTTGAGCTGCTCAATGGCATTATGGTAGCGCTCGACGATGTGAGCGGGGTGGTGGGCGCTACGGGCGTAACTGATCGCGTTCTGGCTAAGCTGCTGGCAACGCTGGGGCTGGGTACGCAGTTCATAAAGGGCGGCGCTGAGCTGGTCGTTGGTAAAATCGTCGGGGAGTTTATACAGGGCGTGTTCCGGCAATTCTGCCGCAGCGCCGTTGTTGTTGATCAGGGTGGGCAGGCCGTAGGTCAGGCAATCGAGAATCGAGGCTGAGGTTTCGCCGCGACTTTGGCTACGTAGTTGTACGGCGAGGTCGGCGGCCGCCAGATAGGTCTGGTATTGCTCGGGGCTGACGTAGCCGGTGATGGCGATACGGGTTTGGCAGCCGCTGGCGGCGATGGTTTCGGCGATGAGCTGGCCGTAGGCGCTGGGGTCTTCGCCGCCGACAAAGATCAGGTGACAGCGATGATCGTGAATCAAGGGCGAGTCCAGCCAGGCTTGCAACAGTCGCTGATTGAGTTTGGTGGTTCCCATCAGGCCAAAGCTGCAAATGATGAAGGCTTCTGGATGAATGGCGAGTTGCTGGCGAGCCTGATCGCGGTCAATGACGACCGGCTGGGCGCGCAGTAACGGGAGGGTAATCCAGTCTTGGGCGGCCTGATCGCCGTCATGTTGCCGGGCAAGCTGTACAGCAAATTGGGAGTGGACGATGATGCCGGTGGCTTGTTCAAGCACCGCTTTGTTACAGGGATATTGCCAGACGGCAGCTTCCAGGCCATCGCGCTGCAAGCTGAGTAGCGCCGGATAACCGTGTGCTTGGTAAAGCACTTTTTTAAAGGCGGCCGGCTGGTCGCCATCGCGCTCGCTGTTGCTGAGTACGCCGCTGAGGTAGTAGTCATGCAGGACGACGATTCCGGGATGGGCGGCAAGCAGGGGAAACATGTAACGGTGAAAGTTGGAATTGCCCAGGTGATAGACGATGCGCTGATAGTTTCCGGCGTGGTTGTTGAACCACTCGGCATTGTAAACGGGAAAGCGAACGCCAGCGAAGCTGTTCTGGCTGTCGGCTTGGTCGGTGATCAGGTCGATGTCATAGTAGCGCGCCAGTTCGGGCAGGAGTACGGCGCTGTAGTCGGCTATGCCGGTTTGCTGAGGCGGCAACGGCGATACGTAAGCCAGACGCGGGCGCACGGTTACGCTGGCGACTGGCGGCAGTGGGCGTTGCTGTGCGTTCTGTTCTAGCGCTTCGATAATGGGCTGAAAAGTCAGGGTATCGGCTGTTGCTGTCAAGGCTGGGTCGATGATAATGATGCGCTGCTCGGCTATGTTCAGCTGCTGTTGGGCGTATTCGGCTGCCTGGGGAGTCAGGGCTAGCAGGCCATCGGCAGTGCTGAGGATTTGGCGGCAGTGCTGGTGCCAGTGCGCGTAATACGGGTCGGTACGCCCTGTTTCCGCGTCAACGGCGGCGGCCGGAAGGTCGCCGAGTATGATGATGTTGGCGTGGCTGTGGTTTAGCAGTCCGCCCGATACAAGCGCCTGATCATGGTAGCCTTGAAAGGCTTGGCTGTGCAGGACGATGTCGGCATTGAGGTTGGCTAGGTAATTTTCGCGCAGGTACTGGGCGGCACGACTGCGCCAATGGTTGTCGGGGTTTTGTTGGTCGATGGGGCCTACGGCGCTGAATACGTGAATATGCTCTGCTGGCAACATCTCGGCGAAGCGTTGACGCAGGCTGTCTATATGTTGGGGGAGCAAGCCGTTAAGCAGCAGCTGGATGTCATGTTGCGGAGCTTGGCGCAGCAGCGCTTGCGCCAGTGTCAGGGTAAAACGGCTGAGCGGGTGTTGGTCGCCGTGAACTTGACAGATTTGCAGGTCGATAATAATTTTCATGGTTGTTTGGCTACGGAGGAGGTTGATTTCAGGTTAAGTTAATAGACATCTTTCCTAAATAGTTTGTGTAGGCAGGAATAAGACTACCCATGCGTAGCGCGTGTTAGCGTTTCCGGCCAATTTCGGAGCGCATGCCTACGTAGCTGTATTTAGGAAAGATGTCTAATGGCTTGGCATGAGGTGGGCGCGAATTTATTCGCGCAGTGGTGCCAAATGCGCGAATAAATTCGCGCCCACACTGTTAGTCATCACGGTCTTTTCAGCCTAGCTTAATGGCAGTGCCACGGGAGAGCGAATAAATTGTGTAGACACGATGCCTACATAGCGGCGTTGCTCCTGCATTTAATGGCTAAGACGCTGAATATCTTGGTAGATAGTGCGCGCGACTGGTGTCAGTTGATCCAATCTCATTGGTTGGTTTTGTACGGGTTGCGGCAGGCTGACCCATTGACGGGCACGGCTCCGCGCTAGTTTATCCAGCGCCGGATAGCGGCTCAGCAGGGTGTTGACTATCCGACTTTGTCGCGCATGGCTAATCAAAGTGCGCCCGGCAGCAATGCGGGTGTTTTTTAACGGTTGCTTAACGCTGTTGAGCGCATGGGCAGCAGGCAGATGCAGCCCTTGCCTCACTTTTTTAAGGCAATAGTTGAGTTCGCGTAGCGGCCGGGTGAGACGCCATGACAGACTGGCGCTGACAACGGTTAACTGCTGCTCCAGGTTTAGAACTTGCTGTTGGCTGCTGAGCAGCTGCTCTTGCAGGGCGTGCACTTGCGCTTGCAATTTGGCCATTTGCTGCTGTTGCTGTTGCCGCTGGCGTTGGTGTTCGTCTTGTTGCTGTTGCTGCTGTTGCTCCCATTGTTGCTGTTGCTGTTGCCGCTGGCGTTGGTGTTCGTCTTGTTGCTGTTGCTGCTGTTGCTCACGCTGTTGCTGTTGCTGCTGGCTATGTTCGCGTTCGGCCTGGATACGCGCCAGTTGTTGCTCGGCTTGCTGCAGGGCTTGTTGTGCACGGTGATAGCCGATAAATTGATAGTCGTCGAAGACGCTGGGTTGCTGCGCCAGCACGGCGGCCAAAGCCCCATGTTCTTGCGCGACATAATAGCGGTTTAGGCCGTCGTTATAGGCGTATTGGTAGCGGTTAGCGAGCACCTCAGGCTCCCAGGACTGATGCTGACTGTCCTGGCTATTGGGCCGGGTGGCTTCGATAATCAGTATCCAGGGACGCCACTGCTCGAAGTTCATGCCTTGCAGGACTTGGGCTTCAAAGCCTTCGACATCAATTTTTAAAAAGTGGATGTCGGTCACACCAAACTCGGCGCACAGGCTGTCGAGTCTGCGTACCGGTACGGTGGCGGCGGTGACTTCCAGGCCTTGTTGGCGGTAATTCTCGGCCACCTCCGGATCGGAGGTGGCCCAGCCACGGACGCTGGGCACGTCGTATAAGGTCAGTGCGCCATTTTGATCGCCGGCGGCTATTTGCAGGTTAATGTCGCGGGAACGGTATATTTGCAGGCAGACATGGTGCTGATACAGCGGTTCGATGTTGATGCCATGCCAGCCACGGTCATAAAAGGCTTTGGTGACGGAATCGTCTTCGGGATCGTTGGCGCCAACATCAATATAAAAGCCGTTGTCGATGTGCTTCAAGGCGCGCCAAAGTATCACGTCTTCGGCGTTTTGTGCGTAAGAGATGAAGGTCATGTGCGTTGTATGTCCAAAGTGGGGTCCAGCCAGCAACTACCGATAAAGTAATCGTGACTGACGTTGACGACGGTAAAGAGCAATGCCAGATCGCGCCATTCGTAGTTGTTGTCAAGGTGCGTATTGCTACTGACCAGCGCGGTGGCGATGGAGTAGGTGCCGGGGCCAAGATTGAGCGCAAAGTCGAAGCGGTAGTTTAATCGCTCGCCAGGATTGACGTGTTCAAGCGGTCGATCCTTGATGTGGGTGTTGGTGCCGTAGATGGTCTGCCCCAAACGATCTTTGATCATGTAACCCAGGACCAACCGGGGGATTGATTGATGGACGGCGACGGTAATATCGAGCGTTACCGGACTACCCACGTCGATGACTTCGACACGCTGGCCGTTGGCGTCGAGCAGGGCAATGTCTTGGACGCTGGCTTCGCCGGTACCGGACAGGGTTTGCAGTCTGCCGTTTTGTTGTTCTTGCTGGCGGACGGTTTGGTTTTCTTTTTCGGCAATCAGGGCGTTGTAGTAGTCCATGACTTGCTCAGGCTCGCCTTGCATAACCAGCTGGCCGCCATTCAGCAAGATGGCGCTGTCGCAGAGGCTTTGTATGGCTTGCTTGTCGTGCGAGACGAGCAACAGCGTGGTGCCCAGTTTGCGAAATTCGCGGATGCGCTCGAAACTTTTGTGCTGAAAGTAGGTATCGCCGACCGATAAGGCTTCATCGACGATCAGCACGTCGGGGCGGCGAGCGGTGGCGACGCTGAACGCGACGCGCATTTGCATGCCGCTGGAATAGACGCGCACCGGCTGGTCGATGTAATCGCCAATCTCGGCGAAGGCTTCAATTTGGGGCATCAGGCCGGTGATTTCGTCAACGCTCATGCCGATCAGTTGACCGGCCATGTAGACGTTTTGCCGCCCGGTAAAGTCGGGATGAAAGCCCATGCCTAATTCCAGCAAGGCGGCGACACGCCCGGTGATGTGGACGCTGCCGGTGGTCGGCTGGGTGGTGCCGGTGATCATTTTCAACAGGGTGCTTTTACCGGCACCGTTGATACCAATGATGCCCAGCGCCTCGCCCGGCTTGACGTTGAAGCTGATGCCTTCTAAGACCCATTTGAGCTGATGTCGGGGTTTATTGATAGGCGTAAGCCATTCGGCAAGCCGCGACCAGCGCGTGGGGTATTTTTTGTAGGCTTTGCCTAGATTGGTGATGGTGATAGTGCCCATATATATTAAGTGTGTTTTAATCTCAGTTGGGCATAGCCGGAATTGGTTTATGCAGGAATTCGGCAATAAATTGCAGGCGATCTTTGGTGATAAGTTCGTAGACTAGTTGCATATCAATATTCATGTAGTCATGCACAATCCTGTTGCGCAATCCAATCGCCGAATTCCACTGCTGCAACTCTTGTGAGTTTATACCGCCCTGTTGCTCGAGGCCGGCAAAGGTATCATAGGCGGATACTGGTACCGGCTGGCCTGCAGCCTTGAGTAAATGTTTTGATTTACCGATGGCGTTTTCTATAAGAACTTGCAGTGCATGGAGTACACCACTTTGTTCAAGCCGCGAAAGAGGCGCTTCCGACAGGATGCGTTGTTTCGCCTCGGCAAGCAAAGCCATTTGCTCGTTGGCAATACGTGCGCTTTCTGCCTGATACAGATCAAGCCGCATGGTTTTTCCTCCAGTAATAATCTTCCAATTCTCCCCATGTTTGGACGAGGTAGTGGCTCCATGCCAGAGTATTCTCTCCCTTGAGAACAATTCCCTCCTCGGCAATCACGGCTTGCATTGCAAGCCGTGCCGATACCATGTCGATCAGGTCAATTTGATCTTTGTGTATCTCGATGGCGTCGGCAATTTGTTGTTTCAGGATTTCTGAGTTCTCCAGACGAGTCCAGCCATTGATGTGTTTTTTCCATCGAACAGCAATGTCCCAATCGCTCTGGTCAGTTGCGCTTCCATGTGCCCGGCTACCAACCAATACTGCCAGCTCAAGGTCGGGAATGGTTTGCAGCAACCGGATTAACTTATCGAGCAGGGTCATAGCTCATCGACCATTTCACCGGCATGCCTGCTGAACAGGCGCATGCCGAAAGCGCACAGCGCAATAGCCAACAGGGTTACCGGCCACAGGCTTTGCCAGTTCGGCCACTGTCCGGTGACCAGAATATCCTGGCAGGCCGCGATAAGCGCAGCCATCGGATTATAGCTCATCAGCGAGCGCACGGCTTCGGGCAGGATGCTGACCGGGTAAACGATCGGGGTGAGCCAGAACCAAAACTGGATGACGATGCCGAAAAACTGCCCGACGTCACGGAAGAATACGTTGAGTACGCCCAGGCTGATGCCAAGACCGATAGCAAAGGCAACCAGGATGGCAAAAACCGGCAACAAGGCCAGGTAGACCAAACCGGGAAAGTTGCCGGAAACCATTAGGAAAATGCTGAACAGGCCGAAGACGATGGAAAAATTCAACAGCGCGTTGGCGACGACGATAACCGGCAAACAAAGTCTTGGGAAGCTCAGTTTCTTCAGCAGGTTGGCATGCTCAAGAAAGGTGTTTTGCGCACGGGTGACGATTTCGGCGAATAAGCCCCAGGTCAGCACGCCGGCGCACAGGTAGATGCTGTAAGCAAAGGCGCTGTCGATGCCGGGCAGCTTGGCGCGCATGATTTGGGAGAAGATCACGGTATAGACGATGATCATCGCCAGTGGATTCAGCACTGTCCAGGCGGCTCCAAGCAGTGAGTTCTGGTATTTGCTTTGAAATTCGCGCTTGACGCTACCGAGAATAAAGCCTTTATAGTGGTAGAGGTGCTTAAGTCTGCTGATGATCATATCGTTATAAGTTTCATAGAAGTCATTACTCCGCCATCAATATAATAGAAAATAATAGAACGCAGATGACGCTGATAATTATGATTGAAGAGGATTTTTCTTGTTTGAAAAAACGTTGCGTTTAAACCCTGGTTTCTTTGCGAAATTCAACAATAAACTACTTCAATTTCTGTTGCTTTCAAATAATTAATTGAAATTCGTGGCCATCAATACAATAGAACGCAGATGACGCTGATCGATATGATAAATGCCGATAGGTCAAAAAATTTTTATATAGCCTAATTATCCGCGTTCTATTTTTCATTATCGGCTTTTATCTTAATAATCAGCGTCATCCGCGTTCTATTTCTAAGCGCTGCATCGTTAAGATTTTTCTAGCCAACCGTTAATTTCCTGCAAATTTTCTTCGGCTATGGAGCCGATGGCATGCATGAAACGGATACGGTTTTTGATGTAGTTGTATTTGGCCTGGGCGAAATCTTTTTTGGCCGAAAATTCATCCTGCTGCGCTTTGATCACGTCGCTGATGGTGACGACGCCATAATGGTAACCGCGCTCCATGGCTTCCCGTGATTTACCGGCAGAGTCCAGTGCTTTTTGTGCGGCTTTGATATGCCGCGCATTGGCATTGGCGCTGAGAAAGGCGTCGCTGGTTTCTTTGGTGATGCCGCGAATGGCGGCTTCGTTGTCGTTTCTGCTGAGCTGCAAACGGCTCTTGGCTTCAAACATTTGATGGGTGGTGGTGCCGCCGGAAAATAGGGGTATATTGACATTGATGGCGGCAACTTCGGTTTGAATACCCGTACCTAAATTAGTGCTCTGGAAACCGGTGTTGGTGTCGTAGTAATTCATTTGAAAATCAACGACCGGCAGGTATTTGGATTTCTGCACGGCCACGTTATTTTCTGCCGCGTCTATGGCAATTTGTTTTGCCGAAATCGCCGGATTCTGACTTTCCGCCATCTCAATCCATTGTTGAAGATCGCCCTGGATTTCTTGATAATCGACGCCATCCCGCAGTTTGTTAAGTTCCGCCGGACTGACGCCGGTTAATTCTCTCAGGCTTTGTTGCGCGGTCACCCGCTGGCTCTCGGCCAATATTTCGGTAGCAATAATTTGATCCAGCCGCGCTTCTACGGCATAGAGATCGGTGATTTTTACGATTTGCTTGGCATATTGTTTTTGTATCTGTTCCAGCTGTTTTTGCGCGGCCAATTTTTCGGTTTTGGCAAAATTCAGCTGGTCTTCGGCTTCCAGTTCGTTGAAATACCGCTCCACTACGTTAAACATTAACTGGTTATGCGCTTCGATAGCTTCGGCGGCGTATTGATCTTCGACTTTAGCCGCACGCCGCCATTCCCAGAATTTGGCGAAATCAATCAGCGACTGGTTAAGGGAAATAGAATAGCGGGTACCGTGAAAATTGCTGACGCCGTCCGGGCCTCTTGCCTCGATGGTTTGCTTGTTGGCAGACCAGTTACCGCTGGCATTGATTTGCGGCAACATTTGGCCTAAGGCCTGACCTTTTTGCGCCGAACCAATGTCAATTTTGACTTTAGCGCTTTGCAGTTGCGGATCGGCTTGCAACGCCTGCTCGTACACACCGAGTAAATCTTCGGCTTGCGCCATTTGACTACACGCCAACATGATCAGCATTAGCCCTTGTCTGTATATATTCATGCCGGTTAGTCTTCTATGAATGAGCGCGCAAAGAAATTGGTGGCGGGTTGGGCCAGGTATTCAAACAGCGTTCTTTCACCGGTATTAATCAATACCTCGGCCGGCATGCCGGGCAGTAATTGCATATCACCCAGTTTTTTACGACTCTCTTGGGTGAGTTCAACTCTGGCTAGATAATAGGCGTTACCTTGTTCATCGGTCAGGCGGTCGGGAGATATATGAGTAACCTTGCCATCCATTTTGGGTGTTTTCGATTGTTTGAAGGCGCTAAAGCGAATTTCGGCCTGCAGGCCAACGACAACGCGGTCAATATCCATCGGCGACACTTGGGCTTCGATGATCAGCTCGGCATCCTGGGGAACAATGTCAAGAATAGGATGCCCGGGGGAAATAACGCCACTTTCGTTATGCACCGTCAAGCCGAGCACCATGCCACTTGCTGGCGCTTTGATCACAACGCGGTTAAGTTTGTCCTGATTGGCTGCCAAGCGTTCCTGGGCATCGTTAAGCTGGCCCTGGGCTTCGCTGAGTTTGCCGGCGACTTCTTCTTGAAATTGTTTTTGTACTTGTAAAATTTGCAGTCGGGTTTCGCTGATCAACATTTGATTGGTCGCAATTTCGGCGTTGAGCTGGGCAATTTCACCGCTTTGTAGCGCATGATTGCGCTGCAAATCGCGTAGCCGTTGCTTATCGGCAAAGCCTTCGGCTAACAGTTCTTTGAGATCGAGAATTTCTTCAGCATAGGAGGCTGTCAGTTGTTTTTTGCTATCTATCTGTCCTCGGAGGCCGTTTATCTTGCTGTTAATCTGACCGACACGCTGATTCAGTACGGCGATTTGACCCTCGTAGGCATTTATTCTGGCGTTAAACACATTATTTTCAGCCAATTTTGCTTCGGTGATTCTAGGGTCACTGGCATCATCAAGTAAGGCGGGATAGTCAATTTTTTTAAGCCGATCTCTTTCGGCGCGCAGCCGCGCTACCTGTGCAGCAAGAGTAATATTTTGAGCACGGGCTATTTCCAGTTGGGCTTTGATTTGGGTGTCGTCAAGCAACAGTAATGGCTGGCCTTCCTCGACTAAATCACCGTCTTTGACCCGTATTTTTGCAATAATGCCGCCATCGAGATGTTGTACCGTTTTTCTGTAAGACTTTACCACGACAACGCCGGGTGCCAGGGCGGAGCTATCCATAGGCGCTAAAAACGCCCAAACACCAAACACGCCAAAGGTTGCAAAAACGATGGCCGCACCGATGTTGCGTATGCCTCGATCATTGGCATGCAAAACGGTGGACGGGGTATTGACTGCGGTTTTTTCTATCATAATGCTTCTAGGTTATGCGGGTTGCGCGACAGGCGCGACCGCTTGTTGTTGCTGTTGTTGCAAATGGGCGATAACCTGATCTCTGGGCCCGTAAACGGCTAGGGTGCCGTCACTGAGGATTAACAGTTTATCGACTTTGGACAGGACACTATTACGATGGGTAATAATCAGTACGGTTGTTTGTTTTTCCTTGAGCTTGATTAGCGCCTTTTCCAGCGCGGCTTCGCCTTGTTCGTCGAGATTGGAGTTAGGCTCATCGAGCACCACCAGCACCGGATTGCCGTACAGCGCCCGCGCCAGACCGATACGTTGCCGCTGACCACCCGACAAGTTGCCGCCGGTGGAGCCGATCAGGGTGTCGTAGCCTTCGGGGAAGCGCAAAATCAGGTCATGGACATCGGCCATTTTGGCGGCTTCGACCACTTGATCAGGATCTATGTCGCCAAAGCGGGCGATATTCTCGCTGATAGTGCCTTCAAATAATTCAATATCTTGCGGCAGATAACCGATAAAACCGCCCAGATGCTCGCGATCCCAATTGAATACTTCGGCGCCATCCAGGCGTATAGCGCCGTTGGCAGTTGGCCAGATACCCAATATGGCCCGCGCCAAGGTCGATTTTCCGGCACCGCTAGGCCCGATAACGCCGACAATATCCCCTTTTTCAATGACCAAATTGATGCCCTTGATGATGGGCAATTTACTGCCCGGCGGCACCACTACCGCATTTTCCAGCTGAAGGCGACCTTGCGGGTCGGGCAGCAGCATGCGGTCTTTCTCCGCCGGAATTTGCAATAAAATCGTATTAAGACGCTCGTACTGTCCGCGAGCACTGATAAAGCCTTTCCAGGTACCGATAATAAGATCGATTGGCGCCATTGCTCTGCCCATTAGTATGGAGCCGGCAATCATTAAACCGGGCGAGATTTCGCGCTCGATAACCAAATAAGCGCCCAAACCTAAAATCAGCGATTGCGAAGAAATACGGATGACTTTAGACAGGGCCGTTAGCAAACCGGCACGCGAACTGGCAACGGCTTGCAGTTCTAAAACCTTGACTGCACCTACCATCCAACGCTCCCGTATTTTACCGAGCATGCCCATCGATTCGATAACTTCGGCATTTCTCAGATTTTTACCCAGCGCGCCCCGCGTCGCCATCGCGACATTGTTGGCTTCGCCGAGTATTTTGGTCGTGGCTTTTTCGGTGACGGCAGCGACAATGCACAACAAGATTGCGGTGAATATTGAAAACCAGCCGAACCACGGATGAAACATGAACAGCAAGGCCAAATAGACCGGCATCCACGGCGCATCAAAAAAGGCAAACAGGCCATTGCCGGTCAGAAACTGTCTCAAACCCGTCAGGTCGTCCAACGGCTGGGTTGTGGCTCGCTGTCCTCCGGAATACAGTGATTGCTTAAAGGCGACTTGAAATAAGCGCTGATTTAACAGCAGCTCCAAGCGGCTGCTGACCTTGACCAGAATTTGCGAACGCACCCATTCCAGTGAAGCCATGGTAATAAACAGTACGACGACTATCAGTGTCAACATCAATAATGTCGATTTATTACCGGTAGCAACGACGCGGTCATAGACCTGCAACATGTAGATAGAGGGCGTGATCATCAAAAAATTGATGAGTAGACTGAAACCGGCTGCGGATAGGAATGCGCCTTTACAAAGTTTAAGCGCTTCTTCTAAATCGGACTTAGTATTTATTTTCATTCCTGGATAACAACAATTTCAAACCTTGTATTTTCACATATTTGGCATTGAATTAATAGAGAAGTGTGTTTCTTAACATTGTCTGGTTCCCACGCAGGAGCGTGGGAACCAGGATCTTCGGGTTGAAAAAGCATGGTAGGTTGGGTTAGGCGCTAGCCGTACCCAACTTAACGCGAAAAATGTCGGGTTACGCTGCGCTAAGCCGAGCTACTGACGGCGTTCTATTTTTAATTATCCGCTTTCATCATAATTATCTGCGTCATCTGCGTCATCTGCGTTCTATTTTCGGCTGCTGAGTCGTCATGTTTAGCCAATGAGTCATATACGCCCATAATTGTCTTCGAAGCGCACGATGTCATCCTCACCGACGTATCCGCCGCTTTGTACTTCGATCATCACGCAAGGCACGGTACCCGGATTTGTCAGGCGATGTTTGTGACCGGCAGGAATGTACGTGGACTCATTGGTGTTGATCTCGATTTCTTGATCACCATTGATAACCTTGGCTACGCCGCTAACGACAACCCAATGCTCACTCCGATGATGGTGCATTTGCAAGCTCAAACTTGCGCCGGGTTTGACTTCGATGCGCTTGATTTTAAAGCCGTTGCCTTCTTCCAGTACGGTATAGATGCCCCAGGGACGATGCACGGTGCGATGTGATTTATGAGCCTCGTGACCCTTTGCCTTTAATTCCGAGTAAATGTGTTTTACATCCTGAGCGCTGGATTTATCGACCACCAGAACGGCATCCGGCGTGTCGATGATAATGAGATTTTCGACGCCAACCGTGCCGACTAGGCGGTCATGGCTTTGGATGGTGCAATTCCGCGTAGCGTACAACAGGGCATCGCCCTGGATTCGGTTGCCATCGGCGTCCGGCTGGATAAGGTCACCCAGCGCCGTCCAGGTACCGATGTCGCTCCAGCCGATATTGCACGGGACAACGGCAACCTGATTCGACTTTTCCATCACGGCATAGTCGATGGAATCATCAGCAACATTGGCGAAAGTATCGGGATCGAGTTCAAGTAGCGTAAAGCCCTCGCCTTCGGCGGATCGTGACTGTTCAATGCAAGCCTTGGTAGCGGCAAGAATCTGTGAACAGTGCTGTTCCATCTGTTGCAGCATGGAGCCGACAGTGAAACAGAACATGCCTGAATTCCACAGGAACCGGCCAGACGCGAGATACGCCTGTGCTTTTTCAAGTGACGGTTTTTCAACGAAGCGCAGTACCGTGTTGCCGTCGGCCTCGATATAGCCGAAGCCGGTTTCGGGCGAGTCGGGCTGGATGCCGAAGGTAACCAGTTTGCCCGAGGCTGCCAGTTCAGAGGCTTTGAGCACCGCTTGCTGGAAGGCCTGCTGGTCAGCAATCAAATGGTCGGCGGCAAGCACTAGCATGATGGCATCGTTGCCATATTTTTGGGCAACTTGGGAAGCGGCAGCAGCAATCGCTGGAGCGGTATTGCGTCCGAAGGGTTCCAGGATAAAGGATGTTGCGACCCCGTCAGCATTGACCTCGCGAAACTCATCTTCTGTTTTGAAGAACAGCTCCCGGTTGGTGACGATTAAAACTTCTTCCACGCCCGGCAATGATGCGCCGCGCAAAAACGCCTTTTGCAAGAGACTTTGCCCATCATCCAGGCGTATGAACGGCTTGGGGTGCAACTCACGAGAAACCGGCCACAACCGGGACCCTGCGCCACCGCAAAGAATTGTTGGAATTAATAGCACGAAGAACTTCCCTTAGATATTATTAGATATTATTTTGGTTTCCACGAAAACCGCGAAAGCACAACAATTTTTGACATCCTCCCCCACCTGAAGAAGGGCATTCCTGAGGTAACTCAGGAGCAGGCATATATCGCTATTACCTACGGGTTTCTGCTGCTGGCGACATTGTTGCATCGCTCACTTCACAGACTAGCCCCGTCAGCCCGACGGTTGCTTTACTTTTTAAGCGCTGATTCAAGACCTCACACTTTGCTTGGTTATCGCTAAAAGTGAATGTGAAGTCTTTTTTAAAACGAAGTTGCCGTTATGGAGTGAGCCGATAGCGTCCTCTGGTAGCAACAGATTCATTTTAACACTATGAAAAGATTTAATACGATTAGAAATACAAAGCTGGGCCGCTTACATCCCCGCCCTCGACTTGTATGATGCAGGAGCGGTTACCGAAAACGACGGGGTTTTACACTACTCGTGGATAATGGGCGACCTGCCGGATCGCCCCTACAATTTATAGCTATGTCCTTCAGGTGGGATGTCAGTGTGCGCTTAATGTGATATTTCACTGGTCGTTGTTTTCAGCAAGCCCCAATAAATACTCTCCATACTCGGTCTTAGCCAGTGCTTCGGCAGTTTTTATTAAATCCTGCCGGGTTAGCCAACCTTGATTGAAGGCAATTTCTTCCAGACAGGCAATTTTAAATCCCTGGCGATGTTCGACAGTTTGTACAAACTGGCCTGCTTCGATAAGGCTGTCATGGGTGCCGGTATCCAGCCAGGCAAAACCGCGCCCAAGAATTTCTACATTGAGCTGTTGATTGTGCAGATAAACCCGATTCACTTCGGTTATTTCCAATTCACCGCGCGCTGACGGTTTGATGTGTTTGGCAATTTCAATAACCTGATTGTCGTAGAAATACAGCCCGGTTACGGCAAAATTTGAACGTGGCTGCGCCGGTTTTTCTTCAATGGATATGGCTTTATTGTTTTCATCAAACTCGACCACGCCGAACCGCTCTGCGTCTTTGACTTTGTAGCCAAAAATGGTTGCCCCTTGGTTATGATCCATGGCGTGTTTTAAACTGGCGCTAAAGCCTTGGCCAAAGAAAATGTTATCCCCCAAAACCAGACAAACATTGCTGTCGCCGATAAATTCCTCGCCAATCAGAAATGCCTGTGCAAGGCCCTCCGGTTTGGCTTGTACGGCATAGTCGAGCTGTATGCCAAAATCCGAACCATCGCCGAGTAGTTTTTTAAAATTGAGCTGGTCTTCCGGGGTAGTGATAATCAGTATTTCCCGTATGCCGGCCAGCATCAGAACTGACAGCGGATAATAGATCATCGGTTTGTCATAAACCGGCAACAGCTGTTTAGACACCGCTTTGGTAATGGGATGCAATCTTGTGCCTGCGCCACCCGCCAGAATAATACCTTTCCAGTTCATCATGCTTCTCCAAGTCCCAGCCTTTCCCGACGGTAACTGCCATCTTGAATATGACGGCACCAGTCCAAATTATTCAGATACCATTGCACGGTTTTTTTCATGCCGGTTTCAAAGGTTTCTTTCGGCGTCCATCCCAGTTGATCGGCAATTTTTGTCGCATCGATAGCATAACGAAGATCATGCCCGGGTCGGTCTTTAACATAGGTTATCAGCTCCTGATAAGAACGGATTTCACCCGGTTTATTCGGCTGAAGTTCATCCAATAGGCGGCACAGGGTTTGTACGACGGTAAGATTGGTTTTTTCGTTATGCCCACCGATGTTGTAAGTCTCGCCAATTTTGCCTTTTTCCAGCACTAGCAGCAACGCTCTGGCGTGGTCATCGACATACAGCCAATCCCTGATCTGCTGTCCATTGCCGTAAACCGGTATGGGTTTACCTTCCAGTGCATTCAGCATGACAACCGGAATTAATTTTTCCGGGAATTGATAAGGGCCATAGTTATTGGAGCAATTAGTCACGACAACCGGGAGGCCGTAGGTGCGCTGCCAAGCCCGAACAATATGGTCCGAACTGGCTTTGGAAGCGGAATAAGGCGAGCTGGGCGCATAAGGCGTCTGTTCGGTAAAAAGGCTATCGTCATCGATTAAATCGCCATAAACTTCATCGGTGGAAATATGATGAAAACGGAATTGTGCTTTTTTAGCCTCTGGCAGAGATTGCCAATAGTGCCGTGCGGCTTCGACCAAGACATAAGTGCCAACGATGTTGGTTTCAATAAAAGCGGCAGGGCCATCAATAGAGCGGTCTACATGGGATTCCGCCGCCAGATGCATGATTGCATCCGGCTGGTATTCGCGGAGTAGTTGCTCCATTTTAGCCGCATTGCCTATATCGGCCTGTTCAAAGCGATAGCGGGAACTACTCTCTATCGGCTTGAGCGATTCAAGATTGCCCGCATAGGTGAGCTTATCGACATTGATGACGCTGTGTTCTGTCTCTGTGAGTAGATAGCGGATAAGGGCCGAGCCTATAAATCCGGCACCACCGGTGATCAGTATTTGCATGTTGATTGTCCTTAATGATGTACAGAATCGGCTATATCTTTGATACAAAGCGTTAAAGCTTGATCCCATGCCGGCATTTTTAAGCCAAAATGCTGTTCCAGGCGGCCTGTTGCCAAGCGCGAATTGGCTGGGCGCTTGGCCGGCAAAGGGTAAGCTGTAGTCGCTATGGGGTTAATGATGCGGTTTTTTAATGCCTGGTTTTGCTGTCGCTTTGCCACATCAATAATCATCCGGGCAAAACCATGCCAGGAGGTTTCGCCCGCTGACGTTAAGTTATACAGACCTGAGTTAAAACCGCCTTCGCGCCGTTCAAGCAGCGATTGCCGTAAGATATGCGCGGTTGTTTCAGCGATCAATCGCGCCCAGGTTGGTGAGCCAATCTGATCGGCAACAATATTCAGCTCTTCGCGTTCTGCCGCTAAGCGCAGGATACTTTTTAAAAAATTATGGCCTCTTGCCGCGTATACCCAAGAGGTCCGAAGGATCAAATAATCGACTCCACTGGCTTGTATAGCCTGTTCACCGGCTAATTTGCTTTGTCCGTAACTATTAACCGGATTCGGTACATCGTCTTCGGTATAAGCAGACGTCTTGCTACCATCAAAAACATAATCGGTTGAATAATGAATCAACAAGGCACCGGTTTTTTTTGCGGCTTTCGCTAAAACACCGGGTGCTTCTGCATTAATCAGAAAGGCCAACGCCTGTTCAGTTTCCGCTTTATCCACTGCGGTATAGGCTGCCGCATTGACAATGACATCGGCATTATATTTTTGCACGGCGTGGCGCAAACCATCAAGATCGGCAAGATCGGCTTGGGTACGGTTGACGGCAATGATTTCCCCCAAAGGCAATAACGCCCTGGCTAACTCCCAGCCAACTTGCCCGTCGCAGCCGGTTAACAAAATCTTCAAGCGAACACCTCGGCATATTGAAAAGACAGACCTTGTTCATCCTTAGCAGAAAGAAGAGGGGCATAGTTTTCCGGCCAATCAATGCCAATATCGGGATCATCCCAGCGGATACAACGCTCGTGTTCAGGCGCATAGTACTCGGTGGTTTTGTATAAAAAATCGGCCTGCTCGGACAGCACTAAAAAGCCATGCGCAAAGCCCGGCGGCACCCAGAACTGCCGATGATTTTCTCCGCTTAACTCCACGCCAACCCAATGACCCAATGTGGCCGACGATTTTCGCAAATCGACCGCCACATCAAAAACACACCCTGCGGTGACACGAACCAGTTTTCCTTGCGGTTGTTTTATCTGATAATGCAAGCCTCTTAATACATTTTTACCGGATCGCGAATGATTATCCTGTACGAAGGTCGCAGCGACGCCGGTTAAATCATGAAAAGTTTGTTGATTGTAACTTTCTAGAAAAAAACCGCGTTGATCGCCAAATACTTTAGGCTCAAGAATGAGTAAATCTGGAATTGCTGTTTGGATGACTTTCATATTGAAAACATAGTTAAGTGAAAAAAATGCCTTGCCTTATGCACTCAATTGCCAAAATAATCTTTATCAGATGCACCGGCGTATCGGCTTACCGCCAATGCTAACGCTAGCCATAAGGTTATAGTCAAGGAAGGGGCGGCATGCCTTATGCTGAGTATTGCCATTGATGAACTATGGATACCCGTATCCATACCGGCAAGGCAACTATGGCTGAAGTTTCTTGCTAATCAGGTCATAAATTCAACGTTTTCTGCGTAAGACGGGAGTAAAAACACTACCCGTCTTACTCCAGCGAAAGGATAAACTCCCACTGGTCTTTGCTGACCGGCATGATGGATAATCGATTACCCCGCCTTACCAGCGCCAAATCTGCCAGTTGTTCGTGGCATTTCAATTCTTTAAGGGTGATGGTGCGCGACAGGGTTCTGAGGTATTTAACGTCAACCATCATCCAGCGAGGATGTTCATGGTCGCTTTTGGGATCGAAATGCGGATCATCCGGATCGAAAGCCAAAAAATCGGGGTAGCCTTCTTTAACAATTTCCATGATACCGACGATGCCCGGTACATCACAATTGGAATGATAAAAGAAAACCGGGTCGCCCAGCTTCATATCGTCCCGCATCATGTTTCTGGCCTGATAATTACGCACGCCATCCCAATGTTCGGTCTGCCGGGGCTTGTTGTACAGATCGTTAATTCCGAACGTATCCGGTTCGGATTTCATTAGCCAGTAGTTCATGGGGATTTTGTTTTGCATAAGTCGCTATTATTCGGGTGCATCTCCCGCCTGCGCCGTAATGTGCCATCGTCCTTGAACCGAAGGTTCAAGTGGGGACGTAGCGAGTAAATCAGGCTTCCCGTATAAAACGGGCATGCACACCAATACCGGTATCCGCCCCCGGGGTAAAAACAGGTTCAGGAACACCCAGCACACCCTCGAACGCTGCAGGAGATACAAGGCAATAGTTTAGCGTGTTTACTGCTTTTCTAAAACGTTTTCTATTTTGTGCGTCATTTTTGCCAGACATTCGCTCAAACTTTGGTTGAGCGCGGCATTTTGACTTTTCATCAGTTGTAACTCATGAGCCAGATTAAGCGCGGCCATCACTGCAATTCTATCAGCGCCCGCCACTTTGCCGGAATCTCTCATTTGACGCATTTGCCTATCAAGCTGTTGTGCCGACTGGATCAGATCGTTTTGCCCATCAACTGCACAAGCGATTTTGTATTCTTTGCCCATAATGCTCAGGGACACAGGCTGTGGTTTGTCGTTCATCGGGAAAGCTCCAGGATACCCCGTCCTTTAGGTCGGTGAGGAATGGTGTGATCTTGATCTTTGTTGTACATTATTCCACTCATACATTTACTTACACATGATTCAATATATCATGTGAATTATGATTAAGAAAGCATATCGATACAGGTTTTACCCCGACGCAGAACAAGCTGAATTGCTTGCTAAGACGTTTGGCTGCGTTCGATTTGTCTATAACGAAATTCTCCGATACCGAACCGATGCTTACTATGCGGCTAAAGAGAATGTTTCGTATCTGGGTGCTAATGCCAGACTGACGGCGATTAAAAAACAACCTGAGCTGTCCTGGCTTAACGAAGTTTCCAGTGTTCCTTTGCAGCAATGCTTGAGAAATCAACAAGCGGCTTTCAGCAATTTTTTTGCCGGTAGAGCAAAATACCCAACCTTTAAAAAGAAGAATAGCCAGCAATCCGCTGAGTTCACTTACCGCGCATTTACCTACAAAGACGGCAAACTGTGTATCGCCAAATCCAAAACCCCGCTGGCTATTCGCTGGAGTCAACCGCTCCCCAGCGATCCCAGTACGATTACCATTACCAAAGACTTCGCAGGGCGTTATTTCGTCAGTTGCCTGTGTGAGTTTGAACCAACATTGCTTCCAGTAACCGATAAGGCTATTGGCGTTGATGTCGGCATAACTGACATTATGATTACTTCGGATGGTGAAAAGTCCGGCAATCCCCGTCACACTAGAAAGTACGCGGCTCAACTCGCTAAAGCCCAGCGCAAACTCGCCAAGAAAAAACTTGGCAGCAGTAACCGGCGTAAAGCTAAAGTTAAAGTCGCCCGTGTTCACGCTAAAATTACCGATTGCCGGAAGGACTTCTTGCACAAGCAGTCCCGCAGATTAGTTAACGAGAACCAAGTTATCTGCGTCGAAACCCTTCGCATTAAAAATATGATTAAAAATCCGAAATTAGCCAAGCATATTGCTGATGCTTCCTGGGGCGAACTGACCCGGCAAATAGAGTACAAGTCCAACTGGGGCGGCCGTACTTTTGTTGCCATTGACCAGTGGTTTCCCTCAAGCAAACGCTGTTCTTGCTGTGGGTACATATCGGATAAAATGCCGCTGGATGTGCGCTCCTGGACGTGTCCCGAGTGTTCAACAACCCTCGATAGGGATTGTAACGCGGCAGAAAATATCAAAGTCGCAGGGCTTGAGATTAGAGTCTTTGGAGAGAATGTAAGTGGCATTGGGTTTGTCCCTGTGTCCTGTTCTCGTTGAATTAGTAATCCCCTTCCTTTAGGTAGGGGAGTAGTCAAGAACCATTCTCCATTGCTTTCAGACGAGAAATCATCGCTTCAACTCGGGTTCTGGCCAGGGTGGTTTTTTCCAGCAGCTTGGCTTTTTCCCGAACCAAGGAATCCTGCTTGGTTTTCAGCGAACTATTTTCATTTTTTACGTGACCGTATTGCTCGATAAGCTGATCCAGCTTGTTTTCGAGGTCTTTTAACTCTAAAAATTGATTTGATTGTATCATGGGGGTAACTAGGTGATTGCAAGCAAGTAAATACGTCATATTTTACGCCTTTACCGGGCGATTTAAGATGAACAAATGTGATTCAAATTAACGATTAATGATAGCATAAGCAATATTTTTAGTCCGCGATAGTGAAATTATTATGTGGAATTTATGACTTACCAAGCAATCAATACCATAGTTACACGAAGCGATGCCGAACTTTCTGCTGCAGAAACTCACGGTATGGCGACAGGCATGTTATGCGCCAATCAGCAGGCTCAGAGCGCCGAATGGTTAAGCGAACTGTTTCGGCATGCAATACCGGCAGCCGATGAAGACCGCTCAACATTGGTGCATTTATTCGAGGAAACGCGAAGCTTATTGGCAAACGATGAATTCGAATTCGACTTGTTGTTGCCTGATGATGAGAACTTGCTGGGCGATCAGGTTGAAGCATTAACGTGCTGGTGCCGTGGCTTTTTATTGGGTGTGGGCTTTACCCATACCGCCTCTGACTTGTCCAAGGAAGCGACCGAAATACTAAAAGATATTGCCGAATTCACCAAACTGGACATCGAGGCTGAAGGCGAAGAAGATGAGAGCGATTTTATGGAAATCACCGAATATATGAGATCGGCGGTTTTATTACTGTGTAGCGAATTGAATAAAGAAGGCGAAAGGTAAAGGGCAAAAGACGAAAAAAAACCACTTGAATCTTTTGCCTTTTACCCTTAATCCTTAGCCTTTTTCCTGATTAAAATATGTTTCAATCCACACTCGACCTCATCCGTCGAGTGACAACCGCCGACGGATAGAGGTCGGTAGATTGTTCCTCCCCGTGAACGAGGAAATTCCCAAAAAGGATAACGATGCCAGTGCATCGTTGTCAAACTCAAATAATCCCCCTGAAGGGGGAGGTTTCAGACCAACGAAGAAATTTGATGAAACAAAGTGAATTTAAAAAACGCCGCAAGCAATTAATGCAACAAATCGGTATCGGTAATATTGCGATTATAGGCAGCGCTGCCACCCGAACGCGTAACCGGGATGTGGATTATCCGTTCCGGCAGGATAGCGATTTTTATTATTTGACCGGCTTTAATGAACCGGATTCCCTGGCCGTTTTTATCCCTGGGCGCAAACAAGGCGAATACATTTTATTTTGTCGCGAATTCGATGAAAAAAAGGCCTTATGGGAGGGCGCGCACGCAGGTCTTGACGGCGCTACCACGCATTATAAGGCTGATGATTCTTTCCCGATTGATGACCTGGACGACATTTTGCCGGGCATGCTGGAAGACAAGGCCAAGGTTTATTATCCTATGGGCCGTGATTCCGATCTCGATCACCGCGTATTGGCCTGGATAAATCATATCCGCAGCCAGTCCAGAAGCGGCGTCAATGCGCCGGGCGAACTGGTTTCGCTGGAGCATATTCTGCATGAAATGCGCCTGTTCAAGAGTCCCGAAGAACTCAAACTGATGCGTCGCGCCGCCGATGTGTCTGCCAACGCCCATGTCAAAGCGATGCAAAAATGCAAGGCTGGGGTGTATGAATATCAGATAGAAGCGGAAATGATTTATCATTTTATTCAGGATGGCTTGCGTGCGGTTGCCTATCCTTCGATAGTAGCCGGCGGAAAAAATGCCTGCGTACTGCATTACACTGAAAATGCCGATAAACTAAAAAACGGCGATTTACTGCTGATTGATGCCGGAGCAGAATGCGACCATTACGCCGCCGATATTACCCGCACTTTTCCGGTTTCCGGGCGTTTTAGTGAACCGCAAAAACTGCTGTATCAACTGGTTTTAGATGCCCAGACCGCAGCCATCGCACAGATCAAACCTGGACTGCCGTGGAATTTGGCGCATGATGCGTCGGTTGAGGTACTCACCAAAGGCCTGGTAGCGCTGGGACTGCTCAAAGGCAAAGTAACAAAACTGATCAAGGATGAAAAATACAAGCAATTTTACATGCACCGGATCGGCCACTGGTTAGGCATGGATGTGCATGATGTCGGCGACTATAAAGTCGATAAGGAATGGCGCTTACTCGAACCCGGTATGGTGCTGACCATAGAGCCGGGCTTGTATATCCCGGTAGATTGTCTGACCGTTGATAAGCAATGGCGAGGCATAGGCATACGCATTGAAGATGATGTGCTGGTAACCGACCAGGGCTATGAGATTCTGTCCGCCGGCGTCCCTAAAACGATTGAAGACATTGAAAGTTTAATGCAGGCAAGCTGATGCAACATGATTATGACCTAATGATTATCGGCGGCGGCCTGGCCGGTAACTGTCTGGCGCTGGCGTTAAAAGACACCGGACTGAAAATGGCGATAGTTGAAGCCAGCACCGCTGAACAGTTGCATGACGCTGCTGCCGGCGACCGGGCTTTGGCTTTGGCCGCCGGTACCGTAAAAATGCTGGAGGCGCTGGGTATCTGGCAGAATATTAGTCAGGCCGCTACCGCTATTAAAAACATCCACATTTCCGACCAAGGTCATTTCGGCAAAGTCCGGCTTTCGGCGCAACAAGAAAACGTGGCGGCGCTAGGCTATGTGATTAGCGCGCGGGATATCGAGACCCATGTCGCCAAACTGGTTAATGCGGCCAATATAGAACTGATTTGCCCTGCCCGTCTGGTCGGTTTAATGGCCGGCAATAGTGCCGTCAATGTCAGCTTAAAACGGGGCGATGTTTCATTAAACTTATCCGCTCGGTTGCTGGTCGGTGCCGACGGCGGCAACTCTTCAGTGCGCAAGTTGCTGGAAATAGCCCAACAGATAACCGAATACGGACAGACCGCATTAGTCACGACAGTCCAATCATCCCTGCCCCATAACAATACCGCATTCGAGCGTTTTACCGCTTCCGGGCCGCTGGCCTTGTTGCCCGTTAAGACCGATCATTGCGCGGTGGTCTGGACGCGTAGCAGTGAAGATGCCGATGCACTGATGTCCGGCAGTGAGAGCGATTTTTTAGCCGAGCTTCAGCAGTGTTTCGGTTATAAACTGGGCAAATTTAGCTTGGCCGCTCCTCCAAGAGCATTCCCCTTGTCGCTGATACGGGCCGAAAAAATGTTAGCCAATCGAACCGTGATTATCGGCAATGCCGTGCATCAGCTGCATCCGGTTGCAGGACAGGGATTTAACCTCGGCCTGCGCGATGTGGTGCAACTGGCCGAAATGGTCATCAACCAACATCAAAAAAATCAAGATATTGGCGACGCCCAGTTCTTAACAGCCTATGCACAATCCAGACAGAAAGATCACGCCCGAACCATCGGCTTTACCGATACGCTAGTGCGGATTTTTTCCAATGACTGGCTGGCATTGGCAGTCGTTCGCAATGTCGGCTTAGCGATACTGGATCATATTCCTACCGCAAAAACCTTACTGACCCGTCACGCGATGGGACTGGCCGGACGCTTGCCCCGACTAGGCAGCAGGAGCTAGGGCAATGACCGAGCATTATGAAGTCATTGTTTGCGGCGGCGGCATGGTGGGTGCAGCAACAGCTTGCGCCTTGGCGCATGGCGGCATCAAAGTGGCGTTACTGGAGCGGTTTAACCCGGAAAGACACTGGCCGCCGGAACCGATTGATATTCGCGTCTCCGCACTAACCAAAGCCTCCCAAAACATCCTGGAAATGTTGGGTGCCTGGCCGGGCATGCTGCAACGCGGGGTTTGCGCGTATCGGGACATGCGCGTGTGGGATGCCGGTGCCGACGGTGAATTGCATTTTGATTGCGCGGACACCCCTTTTTCTGAGTTGGGCCATTTAGTCGAAAACAGGGTCACCGTTGCCGCCCTTTGGGATCAGCTGGACACCCTGCCCTCAGCCACTTGCATTGCCCCGGCAAAAGTTATCGCTATGCAGCTTAACGAAAACCGCAGGCAACTGCGCCTAGAAGACGGTCGAACCCTTGAGGCTGATTTGATTATTGCCGCCGACGGCCGTGATTCAACATTAAGAGCCATGGCGGGTATTAATGTTACCGGCTGGGACTATCATCAGGATGGTCTGGTCGCTACGGTAAGCACTGAAAAAAGTCATCAGTTCACCGCATGGCAACGTTTTTTGGCTGAAGGGCCATTGGCTTTTTTACCGCTAAAAAATGGCCAATGTTCAATTGTCTGGACCCTCAGTTCAGCAACGGCAAAAAAATACCTGGCGCTTGCCGACAACGACTTCTTACAGGTTCTTGAGCAAGCCTCCGGCGGCATTCTTGGAAAGATGCTAAACGTTGGTCCACGCGCTGCATTCCCTTTACGCTTTCAATACGCAAACCGCTATATTGATCAAGGTTTTGCCTTGTGCGGCGATGCTGCTCATGCGATGCATCCACTCGCCGGCCAAGGTGTCAATGCAGGACTGTTAGATGCCGCCGCTATTGCCGAGCTGGTCATCCAAACCAAGCAGGAAAAAAGACCACTATCCAGCTCTCGCTGCTTGCGTCGTTATGAGCGCTGGCGTAAAGGCGATAACCTGATGATGATGTCGACGATGGATGCGCTCAACAAGACCTATCGCATAACTGCTGAGCCTTTAATTGGCTTGCGCTCCGCAGGGATGAACCTGGTTAATAGCTCGGTACTGGCCAAGACTTACTTTAACAACTACGCCATGGGCTTGCGTGATGATTTACCTAAACTGGCAAAAAGGCAAATATGCTGGTAATCGCCAGTTTTTAGTACTAAGTACCGGCTAGGATTACCGTTTTTCGAATTAGAGTTTTGCCTGCACACCGGCTTCTGGTATATTCCAGCACTAGCGATACGGTTTACCTGCTTGGCCTGCTGACCGATGGCCCTTAACGATAAAGCACTAAAGAACAAAAAAATGTAACGACTCAGCGTTAAAAAAATAGAACGCAGATGCCAAAAGTAGGCGCCTCTAGGCGACGCTGATAATTAAGATAAAAAACAAGATTTTTTGAGTTATCCGCGTTCTGTTATGTTGATGACTATGTCGTTACAAAAAAATTAACCTAAAAAGGTGGAGAGCCATTATGATTGAAGGGTTGTTTATATTAACGACTATTTTTGTTGCCTATGTTGTTTATGTGATGATAGGCGAACAGAAAGCAACGGCTAAATCCAAAGCGCCACAGGCAAAACCTGAACCTGAAGTTCAAGCCGTCGCCGTGGAACTGCCAAAACCCCAGGATGCTGTTGCAACAGAAAAACCAGTCGCCATTAAACCGGCTGTGGCTAAAACGGTAGCCCCTAAAGCCGCAACACCTAAGCCTGTAGCCGCCAAAACGGCTGCGCCTAAGGTAGCGACTAAAGCTGCGGCAGCCAAGGCAACGACAGTCAAACCGGCAACCGTTAAAAAAATCCCCGCACAGGTCACGGCCAAGAGCGCAGGATTAAAAAACCCACAAACAGCCGAAATTGCTACGGCCTATAGTAACTACCGCTTCACCAAGCGCTGGATAAAAGACGCATTGGTTGCAGAAGGATTACTGGAAAAAGTCTATAAAAATAATGAACTGAATACTGAGACTGAAGCGACAATAAAAGACGCTATAGGTAAGCTCGAAGCCATGGATAAATATAAGGCTTAGGCAAGACAAGACGCAAAAATAAACCGCTACTTTTGTAGGATGTGCTGAACGGCAGTGAAGCGCATCATTGGTGATTGAGCGATGCGCTTCACTGCGTTCAGCACATCCTACGGGGGTATTTTATTTATTGCGAGTTACCTTAGGTATTTGAGGTTCAAGGAATACTGTAAGGGTGGCCTGATTGGCTGCCCTTTTTTATTGAGTTTTAAAGCGCCTTTCACCGGCTCTATCCGATATCCAGCTTGTTCAAGCGATAGCGTAACGATCTGAAAGACAACCCCAACTGCTTGGCGGCAGCTGTTTTGTTCCATTGGTTTTCTTCCATCGCAACAGCGAGCGCTTTTCTTTCGATTTTTTCCAAATGCGCTTCCAGAGAGCCTAAGGCTAGATCAAAATCCTGCGACTTAGTCAGATCATGCGTAGCTACCGGCAGACTCAAATCATCGCTCTCTATGCGATTGCCGTCATACAGCGCCAAAGCTCTTTCCAGGACATTTTCAAGTTCACGCACATTGCCCGGAAAATGATACCGTTGTAATGCTGCGGCTGCTGCGGCCGATAAGGCGGGCTGCTCCTGTTTGTCGGCAGCGGTCAGTTTGGCCAATATGTGCTCGGTAAGAAGCGGTATATCGCCAAGTCGCTCACGTAAGGGGGGGACATGAAGATCGATGACATTGATACGGTAATATAAATCCTGCCTGAAACTGCCGTCCCGAACCATGTCGTTAAGATTTTTATGGGTGGCGCTGAGCAAACGAATATCGACCGGGATTTCCTGTTGCTCGCCAACCGGGCGAATCTTTTTTTCCTGGATGGCGCGCAACAGTTTGACTTGCAAAGACAGCGGCAAATCAGCAATTTCATCGAGAAATAAAGTGCCGCCTTCTGCAGCCTGGAACAAGCCTTTTTTATCGCTAACCGCTCCGGTAAAACTGCCTTTTTTATGCCCGAAAAACTCGCTTTCCATCAGTTCCTGCGGGATGGCTCCGCAGTTAATCGCGACAAAAGCATGGTCGCTTCGAGAACTGTGCTGATGAATCAGCCTGGCAACCAACTCCTTACCTGAGCCTGATTCGCCGCTGATATAGACCGGAGCCTGACTGCGGGCGAGTTTATTTATTTTTGCCCTGATCTCCTGCATGATTAATGAATCGCCCAGCAAGGTGTGCCGGGATCGTCTTTCTTTTGTGGGACTGGCAGCGGAAAGTTTTAATGCATTGTTGACCAGCAACCTAAGTGCGGGTAAATCAACCGGTTTGGAAACAAAATCGAACGCGCCTTTTTTCATCGCCAGAATAGCCGACTCCATGTTGCCGTGTGCGGTAATAACGGCAACCGGTATCGGAACCGACAGCGTTTGGATAAAGCCGACCAACTCCAGGCCGTTGCCGTCAGGCAGCTTCATGTCGGTCAGACAAAGATCGAAAGACTTTTGTTGCAATAATGCTTTGGCATCGCCTATATTTTCGGCGCCGCAAGTTTGGATATTCATTCTATTCAGGGTGATTGCCAGCAGCTCCCGAATATCGGGTTCATCATCTACAATCAAGGCCAGTGGTTTTTTCATCGTAATGTCTGTTCCGCGTTCAACAAGCACAGCCTAAAACAGCTTCGCTTATCGTCGGTTAAATAATAGTTCAATTTTGCCTGATTTAATTCGGCTAATTCTTTGGAGATATAAAGCCCTAAACCGGTGCCGCTGGACGAGGTGGTAAAAAAGGGTTCAAACAGGTGAAGCTGCTGTTCACTGCTAATGCCGACACCATTATCGATGATGGCTATGCAGGGCGCCTGTTGTAGGGAAAATACCTGTAAAATTATCGGCCCGGCCTCAGGATTGCCGTATCTCAGTGCGTTGCGACATAAGTTGTCCATAATCTGTCTTAAATGATCGGGATCTATCAGCACACAGACCGATTCAACAGGATATGAAAGAGCGAAGGCGTCCCTATTCACAGCATGTTCCAGCGTGAAATTTTCCAGGTAATTATCCAGCCATGGCTTTAAATAAAGTTGTTCCCGTCTTGAATCGGTTCGTCTGGACAGCTGTAAAATATCTTCAATGATATGGTTGACGCGAACTGAATGGGTCTGGATGATTTGGGTCAAACGCTTATCCTGAACGGATAACAGCGGATTTTCCGCCAGTAATTGTCCGGCATGGCTGATAGCGCCTAAGGGGTTGCGTATTTCGTGGGCAATACTGGCGGTGAGTTGACCCAGCGAGGCCAGTTTGCTTTGCTGTACCTGCTGGTTATAAAGCGCAATATCCTCAAGAATAATCATGTAAAAAAACTCATTTCCTGTCGGCAACGGCATGAACCGGCTATGAACTTGGGACTGATCCGGCAATTCGAGCAGCACCAGATTCTGTTCAGCATCCGCTAACCACGTTTGAAATGCCAGCGACAAATGGCTTGAAATATCGCTTAAATTAACCGGTAGTACCGCTAAATTTATCAGCCGCAAGGCCGACTCATTAGCCATTTGAATGCTTTGCTGTTTGTTGGTGATAATGATGCCTGATTGCAGGTGCTGAATAATGTACTTGTTGAGATCTTCCAGTTTGGTGATCGTTCGTTTCTGCTGATCGGTAAGCTGTAATATTTGTTCGCTACGCTTTGCCAGAATATAGGACAGCAATGCAATGGTAAAAAATGCAGCACCCAGCATCCCGGAATTGGTATAAGAGGTCGAATTGAAGCTGTGCATATAATCGGCAATGATTTGTTCGGCCAATACCGCCAAACTGGCCAAGGCAGCAAAAAACATCGCACAACGGCCGCCGATCAATAATCCGCCTGCGGCGATGGAGACCGCAAGCAATACGCCCATGCCGCTGTTAACGCCGCCGGAGGCATGCATGATCAAGGTCAGTATCAATATGTCGGTAACAATAAGCAGCTGCGCTTGTGCGGTGTAGCTGGTCAGTCGCCAAACTATGCAGACACCGGAGATGATTGAGAGTATCAGGTAGCTTTGGCTGCTGTAAGTGAATAATTTACTGTCGTAAGTACCGAGTAATGAAGCGTTGGTGTCACTGTAAAACAAACTGACAAACAGGCCGGCCAAGATTAAGCGATAGCCTAAAAAAACTTTTAGCAATAACCAGGCTTGTTGAGCCGGAATTCCGTAGCCTTTAGAGAATGGGCAGGGAAAGATGGTCTCATTGGAATTTGGTGGCATAGTTGTTTTTAGAATAGCGTTTTGCAGGGACTTGGTTAAAATGCTCAGTAACACCCTTAATCGTAACATTTAGTTATCATCTGCGTGAAAAATACCCGCCGGACCTTACCGGTTAATCCAGGAGCAATCAATGAATATTCATGAGTATCAGGCTAAACAGTTGTTTTTGCATTACGCGATACCGGTACCTGATGGCAAACAGGCGACAACCCCCGAAGCTGCCGAACAGGTCGCCAAGGAACTGGGCGGTGACGGTTGGGTGGTTAAAGCTCAGGTGCATGCCGGTGGTCGGGGCAAGGTCGGCGGGGTAAAGCTAGCTAAAAATCTTAATGAGGTAATCGAGTTTAGCCGGGGCATGCTGGGCAAGCGCTTGGTTACCAAGCAGACCGGCGCGGAAGGCTTGCCGATTAACTCGCTGCTGATAGAAAAAACTTACCCGATCAAGCGCGAGTTATATCTAAGCATTCTGGTCGACCGGAGCAGCGAACGTATTATTTTTATTGCCTCCGCAGCGGGCGGCATGGATATAGAAACTGTCGCCCACGAAACGCCTGAACAGATTATCTCAGTGCCCGTGCATCCGGCCACAGGTCTTCAAGGCTATCAATGCCGGAAAGTCGCCTACGCCTTGGGACTCAAAGGCCTGCAGATCAAAGCCTTAGGAAAAATCATGCAGGGCTTGTACGACCTGTTTTTAGCCAAAGACGCCAGCCAGATCGAGATTAATCCGCTGATAGAAACCGACAGCGGCGAGCTGATAGCGCTGGATGCCAAGATCAATTTTGATGATAACGCGGTTGAAGCGCATCCCGATATAAGGGCGATGAAGGATGCCGAACAGGAAGATGAAAAAGAAAACAAAGCCCAGCAATTCGGGCTCAATTACATTACCCTGGAAGGCAATATCGGCTGCATGGTCAACGGTGCCGGACTGGCGATGGCGACCATGGATCTGGTCAAACTCAAAGGTGGACAACCCGCCAATTTTCTTGATGTCGGCGGCGGCACCAGCGTTGAAAAAGTTTGCGAGGCGTTCAAGCTGATCCTGTCAGATCATAGCGTCAAAGCCGTGTTGGTGAATATTTTCGGTGGCATCGTCCAATGCGATATTATCGCGGCGGGCATTTTAGCCGCTGTCGAACAAGTTCATGTCACCGTACCGGTGGTGGTGCGTCTGGAAGGCACCAACGCCGAACAAGGCCGGGCCTTGTTAAGTAACACCGGATTAAATCTTTATGCGGCGGATGATTTGGCACACGCCGCTGAACAAGTCGTAGCACTTGCCCTAAAGGGCACAAGGGCGGAGGCCACAGCATGAGCATTTTAATCGATAAAGACACTAAGGTGATTTGCCAGGGCTTTACCGGCAAACAAGGCAGCTTTCATTCCCAGCAAGCGCTGGACTATGGCACCCAATTAGTCGGCGGCGTCACCCCGGAACGCGGCGGCGAAACTCATTTAGGCTTGCCGGTGTTTAACACCGTACAAGACGCAGTGAACGCTACCGGTGCCACCGCCAGCGTCATTTACGTACCGCCTTTTTACGCGGCTGACGCCATTCTGGAAGCTGTCGATGCCGGAATTCAACTGATCGTCTGCATCACCGAAGGCATACCGATATTGCAAATGCTGCGCGTTAAGGCGGCAATGGCCGGTACCGGCACCTTGTTAATCGGTCCCAACTGCCCCGGCATCATCACCCCCGGTGCCTGCAAAATCGGCATCATGCCAGCTAACATCCATCTACCGGGATCCATCGGCATCGTGTCACGCTCCGGCACCTTAACCTATGAATCGGTGCATCAAACCACCGCGCAAGGCCTGGGACAAAGTACCTGCGTCGGCATCGGCGGCGATCCGATACACGGCATGAACTTCGTCGACGTGCTCAGCCGCTTTCAGGCCGATCCGCAAACTAAAGGCATCGTCATGGTCGGCGAAATCGGCGGCGGCGAAGAAGAAGAGGCCGCAGAATACATTAAAGCCCACGTCAGCAAGCCGGTGGTTGCTTATATCGCAGGACTTACCGCGCCTTCCGGCAAGCGCATGGGTCATGCCGGTGCGATTGTGACCGGCGGCAAAGGTACGGCGGAAGGCAAGGTCGCGGCGCTTAAAGCGGCGGGGATTGAAGTAGTGAGTTCGCCGACCGATATTGGCGTGGCGATGAAGGGGTGTTTGTAAAATTGAACCGTTCAAACCATAAAGGTATGAGAGTATGAATGATGTCTGAGTTTGAATGTATTGAAATCTGCGCCGGTGCCGGTGGCCAAGCATTAGGCTTGGAACGTGCAGGATTCGACGCACGAGCCTTGGTTGAAATTGATGGTCATTGTTGCAAAACCTTACGCTACAATCGACCGAACTGGAATGTTATTGAAAGCGATGTAAAGGAATTCGACGGTACAAAATACCAAGGTGTTCAATTGCTGGCTGGAGGTGTGCCGTGCCCACCGTTTTCGAAGGCAGGTAAACAATTGGGTAAAGATGATGAGCGTGATTTGTTTCCAGAGGCATTGCGCCTTGTTGATGAAATCAGGCCTAATGCTGTCATGCTGGAAAACGTGCGCGGTTTTCTTGATGCCGTGTTTGAAGATTATCGCATTACCTTGAAGCGTAAATTGCAACGTATGGGCTATGTAGTTGATTGGCGATTATTGAATGCTTCAGACTATGGTGTTTCGCAGCTACGCCCCCGCGTTGTAATCGTCGCTATTAAAAAAGATTTAGCCGCTAATTTTAATTGGTGTACCCCCCTTGATCATAACCCACCTACTGTTGGTGAGCTGTTGCTCGATCAAATGAATTCTGGTGGCTGGCGTGGAGCAAGACAATGGGCGAAAGAGGCTGATGATATTGCGCCAACAATTGTGGGCGGCTCTAAAAAACACGGCGGCCCTGATTTGGGGCCAACACGAGCCAAGAAAGCATGGGCGGCATTGGGGGTTAACGGTCATACTATTGCTAATGAGGTACCTGAAAAAGATTTTGTTGGTATGCCACGCTTAACCGTGGAAATGGTGGCACGCATTCAAGGTTTCCCCGATGACTGGGCGTTCTTGGGCAAAAAAACACCTGCATACCGTCAAATTGGTAACGCTTTTCCGCCACCTGTTGCTCACGCAGTGGCATCACAAATTCATGACTGTTTAACAGCTAGAAAACTATTTGCAATGGCAGGATAAGAAGCTTAATAATGGCAAAATTAATTGGAGCAAAAGCAAGATTACGCGAACATTTCTTGAATAATATTGGTCGTGTAATGGATTCTGAAGAATTACGGGAAGTTTGTAGCAATCAAAGCGAATGGGCGCGGCGTGTTCGTGAGCTACGAACAGAAGAAGGTTACCAAATTCTCACCCACAACGACCGTAGCGATCTAAAGCCCGGACAGTACATCTTAGAAAATCCGAAACCACAACCCGCATTCGAACGTGCAATTTCAAAAGAAACTCGAGCTTTCGTTCTTGATCGTAACGGTTTTACTTGTCAAATGTGCGGCGCTGTTGCCGGAGAAGCTCATCCGTACGACCCATCAAGAAAAACACGCTTACATATAGGGCATATTATCGACAAATCACAAGGCGGCGATGACAGCACTACAAACTTACGAGCCTTGTGTTCTGTGTGTAACGAAAGGGCTTCAAACTTAACGCTTGACCGTCCATCCAGTCAAAAATTACTCATACAAGTTAGACGAGCAAAAGGTGGGGATCAAGTTGAATTACTAAAGTGGTTAATTGGTAAATTTCCAAAACAAGCTAAAGAATTCCTCGAATGACCCTAAAAATAGCCCTAGCCCAAACCAATTTCCTGGTCGGCGATATAAACGCCAATGTTGATAACATAGTCAAAGCCGCCCTTCATGCCCGCGATCAATTGGGTGCCGATATGATCGTTTTTCCTGAGCTGACGATTACCGGCTACCCGGCGGAAGACTTGTTATTGCGCACCGATTTTATTACCGCCGCCAATAATGCGCTTTATCAACTGGCCGACCGCGTGACCGATATTGCGCTGATCGTCGGCTTTCCCGAACGCGACGGCGACAAGCTGTACAACAGCGCTGCGGTATTGCATCAGGGCGCGATAACCGCCTGTTACCGCAAACGAGCGCTGCCCAATTACGGTGTGTTTGATGAGCAGCGTTATTTTACGGCGGGCAATCAGCCGTGCGTATTTGAGTTCAATGGCACCTTTATCGGCCTGACCATTTGCGAAGATGTCTGGCGGTCCGGCATTATTGAAGACAACAAACAAGCGGGAGCCGAGTTGCTGCTGACCCTTAACGCCTCGCCGTTTAATTCAGGAAAAATCCATCAGCGCGAAGCCATTGTTTGCAGCCAGGTTAAAGCCGCACAGATTCCGTTAGTGTATGTCAATCAGGTCGGCGGTCAGGATGAATTGATTTTCGACGGCGCGTCTTTTGTTGTTGATGCGGACGGCGACATTATTTTCCGTGCCGAGGAGTTTAAAGAGCAGATCAGCGTGGTCGAGTTTGATGGCAGTCATCCGCTAAAAAATACATGTGCGCCACTTTATGCTGAGGTTTCCAGCGAGTATCAGGCGCTGGTATTGGGCATTAAAGATTATGTCAGAAAAAACGGTTTTCAGGGCGCGATTTTAGGGCTGTCCGGCGGCATCGACTCGGCTCTGGTGTTGGCTCTGGCCGTTGATGCCTTAGGCGCGGATAAGGTTGAAGCGGTATTGCTGCCGTCGCGCTATACACAGGACATGAGCAACGAAGATGCGGTGCTGGAAGCTAAAGCCTTGGGCGTACACCACCATACCATTCCGATAGAACCCGCCGTTAATGCCTTTACCGGCATGTTGGCCGATATTTTTGTCGGCACGGCCAAAGACGCCACCGAAGAAAACATTCAGGCGCGTTGCCGTGGCGTGGTGTTAATGGCATTGTCGAACAAGCAAGGCAAGCTGTTATTAACTACCGGCAATAAGAGTGAAATGAGCGTCGGTTACGCGACCTTGTACGGCGACATGTCCGGCGGTTTTGCGCCGATCAAGGATGTGCCCAAGCTGCTGGTTTATCAATTGGCGCGTTATCGCAACACCTTATCTCAGGTGATACCGGAACGGGTCATTATCCGTCCGCCTTCGGCCGAACTGGCGCCGGATCAGGTCGACGCGGATTCATTGCCGCCTTACGAGGTGCTGGACCCGATACTGGAGCGTTACATTGGACAGGATCAATCCGCCGATCAAATCATCGCTGCCGGATTCAGCCGTGAAGACGTAGCCCGAGCCATCAGCCTGGTAGACCGCAACGAATACAAACGCAGGCAATCTCCGCCCGGCATCAGAATTACGGCCAGAGCCTTCGGTCGCGACCGACGCTACCCGATCACTTCCGGTTATAAGGGAATTTAAGCAACATTGAATCTCTGGGCGACCGGTCGGGTCGCCCAGGCGATGATGAAGAAGGTAATACCCTTTCTCAATTCAGGTCTATTTGTAATACAATAGACGGGTTTACAACCGTTTGTTTCGATCACCAGATGTTCCTGCCGGCGGATGATAAAAACAAGGCTATAGCTGCGTTGGCTGACGATATTACCTGTTGATTTTCAATAGAAACATACTTTCTAACAACTCGCATAGCCCATAAAACATTACTGCTACCTCAGCTATATTCCAGAGTAGACAGTATTTAATAATTTAAAAAAGGTCAGTTTTATGTGTTGGAGTGGTGAAGCGTCCGGTGTTTTAGCCGTCGCAGGTCTTAGTACCGCAGCTTATGTTGCGCTTAAACAGGGGGAATCAAAAGAACTCTGGGTCCCATTAACTTATTTTGCCTTAATGGAGTTATTACAGGCGATAACCTACGTCTATATCGATTTATGCGACAATCCCAATAATCAGATACTCACACTTTTGGGCTATCTGCACGTCGCCTTCCAACCGTTTTTTGTCAACATGGTCGCGATGTATTTCATCCCGGAAAGCGTCAAACTCAAAATACAAACCACGGTTTATAGCCTCTGCGGCATCGGTACGCTGTTCATGCTGATCAAGATGTACCCTTTTGCCTGGGCAGGAACTTGCAACATCGGCATAGAAGGTTTTTGCGGGCCGAGCGTCTGTTCCACCTCCGGTTCCTGGCATATCGCCTGGCAAATGCCGTTGAACGGTTTGATGTCAGACCCGGTCGCCTGGCTCTTAGGCTTTAACTGGGGTTTGCACGCCTTTACTTATATCGCCGTCGCTTTTTACCTGCCGCTGATGTACGGCTCGTGGCGTTTCGTGGGCTTCCATTATTTAATCGGCCCGTTTATTTCCGACCTTACCACCACCGATCCCAACGAATATGCTGCGGTTTGGTGTTTGTTTTCCATCGCTTTATGCGTATCGGTCATTAAATCCCCGATCAGAAAACACCTGCACGTTAAAACCTGGCCTTTTTATAAAAAGTATATTGGCGATTCGCTGTAGCTTCCAAACCTTACTATCTCGTTCCCACGCGCTGCGTGGGAATGCAGTGTAGGACGCGCTGCGTCCCGTATACGCAAGACGCTGGTTGTAACTCCGTCACCGCCAAACCCGCCCCGATTCGAAGTAATCGCTGGGCAGACAACACCGCCTACGTTACTTTTTTCCTAAGCGTTTTTGTTGATTTATCCTCGAACGCAGCCATTGCAATAAGGTTACGCCGCGCTTAATAACATACGGCGCATAGGTTTTTGCCCTGTGCAGCAGCCATACCAGCAGCCGGAAAAGCATCAACCCAATTCGATACAGCGCTTGCTGCGCCCGGTAAAATAAGGGTCGCAACGCCGCAAAACTCAGCTCTCTATCCCTGATATTGCCGCGCCGATGCAGCCAGCGCAGCAAGCCGCTGACATACAGAACGAACAAGCCGATACCGCTAAGAAACCAGAGCAACCGGCCGGTCGCGCCAAAAGCCTCGCCGGTGTGCAGCGGCCATATCCAGGTGGTAAAAACTTCACCCTGATTAAATCCGGACGGGTCGCGCACTTCTTTAATCTGTCCGCTCCAGCGGTCCACCCAGACTGTGGTGTAGGGATGCCGAAGATTGATTTCATTGCCTTGCCGCAAGTTAATCCGATAAATTCCGCTGTCACCGGCGGGCGTGGTCACTCGCCTGAGTTCGGCTCGTGGAAATGGGCCGCGTGCGATGAATTCCGCCGACTCCAAGGCGACCGGGTGATTATTCGGAATCGCCGAGCTGATGATGTTTTTCCCGGTTCCGCCGTGTTCCATGCCCGATGTGCCGACCAGTGCTGCCAATATCGACGGATAACTCAGCTGAACACCGGTGAACGCCAGCAACAATAAGATCATTGCACTCAGCAGTCCGATCAGACGGTGCAGGTCGAAGGCCAATTGGATCATGCCGACATGCTGACGAACCCTTAATGCCAGAGAAGGTTTGTATGCGGCCAGCCTGTTGGCCGCAGTCGGGGAAAACGCTGCCCGAATGCCGCGCAGTCCCGGCCACCACAAATAAAGGCCGGTACCGATAGAAACCATCAGCAATAAGCCCAAAATGCCCACCGCATTCCAGCCGAAGCGATTTAGCTGTAATTGGGTATGCAAATCAAGCAGCCAAGTGGTGACTGTTTGCCCCCAGAACCGACTGGCAACGACCTCGGCGGTATACGGGTTTACCGACACCATCAGCGGCGCGTACAGCTCGAAGAACGTCTCTCTGGGTTTGTCGTACCAGACGGTAATCATGCCCTGCGGAGACCTGGGCATTTCCATGGTCCAGGAGCCGTAACGGTCGGGATGTGCCGTTCGCACGGCGCTGATGATTTTATCCAGCGATTGCCGCTTGCCCAGTGGTTGCTCGATAACCAGCTTGGGGTTCAACAGCTCATCCAGTTCTTCGCGGTAAATGCTGATACTGCCGGTCAAGCCCATCAGCGCAAAAAAGAATCCGGCGCTTAAGGCCAGATAAAGATGAATTTTAAGCCAGGTTGCCCGACTAAGCAGGCGATGAATAGGCAATTGCATGATGTTGATATCAGATAAAAAAAACCATCATTATCCCATACGGGATTCTGTCATGTTTATTTTGTCCAAGCCGCTGAACAGCCCTATAATAACCAGAAAGTTGAATAGGCTAATGGGGCGCTTTTTTATTTTGGCCGATGCAAACTGACCGACTCACTCGCGTTAAAACGTGTTGTACTTATTATGTAAATCCACTGGAAGTTAAAAACGATTATGTCGTGGAATTTGTTTAAAAAAAAACCGGTTCAACCCTCAGGCAATGGCACAGATTCCAAGTCTAAACCGATACTTGATAATAAGCCTTTACCAACGAAAACAGCTGATATTCCTGCTTCAACCCCTAAGCCTATTGCTCAACTGCCCAACGAAATGGCGCTAAAAAACAAGACAACATGCGGTTATGTTGCCGAAAAAATTTCAATGGAGGATATTGAAAACCTCTTTCCGATCAGGAATTATGATCAAGAAAAGCTGCTGGCTTTTACCGCCGACCTTAAAGCTGAAGTTCATCCCATGCAAACGATCTTGTTTCATTGCGGCAATACAACCGACTCGGCGTTGTATTTGTTAAAAGGGACTATTTCTTTAGCGGATGAAAATGGCAAAGTTTATGAAATAGCGGCTGGAACTGGAGAAGCCAAATTTCCGATCTCAAGCGGTTCCATACATACAGCAACGGCCGTCGCTAAAACTGATGTCAGTGTTCTGCGGGTCTCACAAAAAATATTGTCGCCTAAATATGCGCCGTTATCCCCGTTTTCCACACTGGTGATTCCAGAGGAATTAACTAAAAATCAGTTGTTGTCCGGTTTTATGCATCATTATAATAATGAAGAGCTTAATATACCTTCATTACCGGATGTGGCGATTAAATTGCGCAATGCCATGCAGAACGATGCTGGCGTTGCTGACATCGTCAAAATTATTCAGCATGATGCGGTTATTTCCGCCAAGCTTATTGGCTTAGCCAATTGCCCCCTCTACCTCAGTGCAATCCCGGTAAAAACGTGTTTTGAAGCGGTAAACCGTATCGGCTTAAATGCCACGCGTAACTTAGTCATTGGCTTAAGCATCAATCGTATTTTCAAAACTGACTCACCGCTGATAAAAAAATACTTAGATGAAATCTGGAAAGAAAGTATCTCTATTTCCATTATCAGTTTTGTTTTAGCGACTATTACCAAGCAAGCGAATCCTGAAGAGGCGCTGCTCGCCGGACTTATCAGCAATATTGGCGCCGTACCTTTTTTAAGTTTTGCCGCCAACCTTCCTAGAGAGTATTGCACGGCAACGGATATCGAACTCGCCTTACCTTACGTCAAAGGCCCGGTAGGACACAAAATTCTGAGTGACTGGGGATTTGCTGAGGAATATCGTAAAGTTCCGCTCTATGCTGCTGATTGGTATCAAAACAATAGCGAAAAACTGAGTTTAACCGATATAGTGGTGCTTTCCCGCTTACATTGGAAGATAGGACATAATAAAAAGTTTGAACTTCCGATTGTCTCCTCTATACCTGCGGCCAGCAAATTAAAGAATTTTTCACTTTCCCCCGAACGCTCTTTAACTATACTGCATGAAGCCAAGCAGCAAATTAACGATACGATGAGAGCCTTTTCCGGCTAATCCATCGGGTTAATCCCAACGTGCTGCCGCCGAATTACTTGGGCAACAAAACCATCCGCGCCAGGAAAGCCTTTCCTGCAAGAAAAACCAATGCCTAGTAAAATCAGCCATAATGGAGTTGATTCGATATAATGCTCCCGTGCAGAAAATAATGTTTTAGAGGGGATGGCAATGACTGATAACAATAATGAAAAACACAAGATAGTGATTGTTGGCGGCGGGGCGGCAGGACTTGAGCTTGCGACCAGTCTGGGTAAAAAATTAGCTAAAAAAGGTCTGGCCGAGGTCATGTTGCTGGATGCGTCACCGATTCATATCTGGAAGCCGTTGTTGCATGAGGTTGCCGCCGGTACGCTGGATGAATCCGAACAGATTGAATATTTGGCCCAGGCGCATCGGAATCATTTCCGCTACAGACTGGGACGAATGGAAGCTTTGGACCGGCAGAAAAAGGAAATTTATGTCAGCCCCACGTTGAGCGACAGCGGTGAAGAATTAATCCCCAGACGCACGTTCAATTACGATACGCTGGTGATGTCGGTCGGCAGTATCAGCAACACTTTTAATATTAAGGGCGTGGCGGAACACTGTTTATTTCTTGATACCACCGCTCAGGCATTTAAATTTCAAAAACAACTGGTTGAATCGTATATTAAGCGCCACGTCGGTAAAAATAATACCGACGACAAGACCTTGGCTATCGTGATCATTGGCGCGGGGGCAACCGGCGTCGAATTGTCGGCGCAATTGCATGAGGTAACCGATCTGCTGGCGGTTTACGGTTTGGGTGAATCCAGCGATGTAAAGTTGACTATCATCGAAGCCGCGACTCAATTGTTGCCTGCATTACCGAGTAAATTAGCCCATGCGACGCAGCAACAATTAGTCAAACTGGGCATTGATCTTAAGCTGGGGCGCCGGGTGGTTGAGGTTACTAAAGAGGGCGTTCATACCCACGATGGCGCTTTGATACCGGCAGATCTTAAAGTCTGGTCGGCGGGCATTAAAGCGCCGGATTGGATGCAAGATTTGGACGGTCTGGACGTTAACAGGCTCAATCAGCTGGTGGTCGACGAAACCTTAAAGACTAATGATGATAACATTTTCGCACTAGGCGATTGTGCGGCTTGTCCCTGGCCTGGGCACGATGGCAATGTGCCTCCGCGAGCGCAGGCGGCGCATCAGCAGGCATCGACATTAAGCAAATCGATAGTCAACCGCTTACAGGGCGGCAAGCTGGTGAAGTATGTTTATCTGGATTACGGATCGCTGGTTGCGTTGGGAAAATACACCACGGTCGGCAATTTGATGGGGAATCTGATGGGTTCGGTCAGTGTCGGCGGCTTTATCGCCCGAGTGGTTTATCTGTCCCTGTATAAAATGCATCAAGTGGCGATACACGGTTATTTTAGGACGGCCATGTTGACGCTTTCTAATCTATTCAGACGTAGCGCTCATGCAAAAATAAAAATGCATTAGCGTTTTTTATCACCCTGCGCCTGCGTAGTTACTTTATTTATAACCCTTGACAAAGATCAATACCATGTTTGAAATTGAATACGAATTCCGCGAAGAAGATTTAATCCATTTTAATGAAATACAGTTCCTGAGAAATGAAGACATACAAAGCAATATCCGAAAAAACCGCTGGATAGTGCCGGGTATCATGGGGCTTATCGGTTCATTTTATTATTTTTATTACGGCGATATGGCGTCGTCGGGATACATTGTCGTTATCGCTATCCTGTGGGCAATTCTATCGCCAAAAATCATGATGCTGGATTTGCGCAGGCAGATACTTAAAAATTATACCGCTAAAGAAAAGGTCAACATGTTCGGTACTTATACGCTGAGCATCGATCCGGCCAATCCTAATTATTTATTGGAAAAATCACCCAGCGGCAAACATAAAATGGCCTGGAGCGACTTGGTCAGGGTCGAATACGGCAAGCGCTATGTGTATATCTATATCAATTTAAGTACCGCGCTGGTTATTCCGGTAGAAACGGTCAAAAAAGGCAATCTGGAGCAATTTGCCGAGCAGGCGGAAAAAATGATCGAGCGGTTTGCTTAAATCAGGGGAAAGGCGCAAGGCAAAAGGCGAAAAACCCTACACACCTTAATTTAGGAGAATATCATGTATCGTTTAAGCTGGCCTTGTGCAACATTTTTCGCAGAAATGGGCGTGTCGCTTTTAATTAAAGTTGAAATTATCCACGATAACGAAGCGAATGTTTATGTCGCAACCAGCCCTGATTTAAAAGGGTTGGTTGTCGAAGCGGAAACCTTAGACGAGTTGGAAAAAGAAGTGTGGGAGTTAGTGCCGGAATTACTCACGCTGGATAAGCCAAAGTTGCGCGTAAAAGCCGTAACCCATTTATCGTTTTTCAGCCGCCCGTTGCTGTATGAATGGTTATGAAAAACAGGTCAAAGAGTATTGGGCATGCAGATAACCATTTATCTGTTAATCGGCTTGGCAATACTGAATATACTGTTCCTGGCGTTTGCCTGGACGCTTAAATTTTAGCCGAGGTTACTATGTACTCAATTGCTCTTAAAGAAGCTCAAAACCAGCTTGAAGAACTGACTGCAAAAGTCGTAACAGGTGAAGAAGTCATTATTACCGATGATAAAGGCAGTACTTTTCAGTTAATCCAAATTAATCCTAAAAAACCACAGCCCAAGTTTGGTAGTGCTAAAGGCTTAATTAGCATGGCTGAAAATTTTGATGCGCCTTTGGACGATTTTGAGGATTATATTCCGTGAGATTATTACTCGATACGCATACCTTTATTTGGTTTATCCATGAGTAGCGTAAAACCCCGTCGTTCAGGGCGGGGATTGCAGCGGCCCAGTTAGCGAAACAATCTATTTTGGCGTTCTTTGTTGTTCAATGTATTGCCGAATGATTGCAATCGGCGCACCACCACAACTTCCCGCAAAATAACTGGGCGACCATAATGCGCCGCCCCATAACCGCTTTTTGATTTCAGGATAATCCTTTTTGCGAATCATCCGGCTGGAAACGCCTTTCAGGCTATTCACCAGCGCCGACACCGCTACTTTGGGCGGGTAGTTTACTAGCAGATGAACGTGGTCATCCTCGCCATCGAACGCTATCAGTTCCGCTTCGAAGTCAATGCACACGTCAGTGAAGATGCCGCGCAAGTCATCGATCACTGCTTTAGTGAATACTCCACGACGATATTTAGTCACAAAGACCAAATGAACGTGGAGATTGAAAACGCAGTGTCTGCCGTGCCGGATGTCTTGATTGTTTTTCATAGGCCAATTAAAAAGTATGCTAGTATAGCACCATGAAAAAGACGATACGCAAAGCCTTTAAGTTTCAGCTCAAGGTGACACCGGAAATTAGCCAGCAACTGGCTAATTTTGCCGGTGGCAGTCGCTTTGTCTGGAATAAAGCACTGGCGTTAAATCT
>JAURYJ010000056.1 GCA_030653985.1 Methylobacter sp.
CGGTTTGTAGGCGTTCTGTGTGCCGTTAAAATGCCTTCCCTATCCCAGCGCTGTAAGGTTTTGGTGGTTTTAGCGATTAGCTTTGCAAACTCATTGGGTCTATATGTGTTCATATTTTATATATATACACACTTCTGCGTATAATGTAAACTACTTAGTAGTAGCTCCTGAAAGCAGGGTGCGAATGAGGCAGAACGGAGTTTGAGCCGCCCTCAGGTGTTATGGTGTATGGAATATGAGCGCACGGGAAACCAAAAAACTAATGAAACCGTTCTTCCAGTGAACGACTGCCCAAGGCTTCACAATACATGACCATAGTTATTAATTCAGCGACATTTTCAGCCTGCATTTTTTCCATAATACTTGCCCGGTGTACATCTACGGTGCGATTGCTGATATTGAGTATTTTTGCGGATTCCTTATTGGAGTGACTTTTAACTATCAGCCCCAGTACTTCTTTTTCCCTCGTTGTTAAATGATCGATACGGTCTTGTATCCGGCGTTTTTTTGACAAATTCTTCCCTGAAGGCAATGTCCTTTTTAATCGCTTCTTTGATACGTTCCAGCAACATGTCGTTATCGAACGGTTTTTCCAGAAAATCGATCGCGCCAGCCCTGAATGCTTTTGCCGAGTCTGGAATATCGGCATGGCCGCTGATAAAAATGATGGGAATACTGATACCTCTGTTCGATAATTCAGCCTGAAGTTCGTGGCCGGTCATTAACGGCATTCTAACGTCCAGAAGCAGGCACCCTGGCTGTTCAGGGTCGTAATTATGCAAAAACGCCTCGGCAGATTCAAAACTTCTGACTTTTTGTCCTGTTGATTCAATCAACAGCGTTAACGAGTCACGTATTGCAAATTCATCGTCAACTAAATAAACGAGAGGTGTTGCGTCAATTACGCTCATTAGGCTTTCTCCGTACGGGTAGAGTGAAATAAAAAGTGGTGCCTTTGCCGCACTGGCTATTGAAATGCAAGTTACCGTCATGGGCCGAGATAAGCGAACGACTGATGGACAATCCCATGCCCATACCGTCTGCCTTAGTGGTGTAAAAAGGCGTCAATATTTTTTGTTGTTGCTCCTCATTAAGTCCCGGCCCATTATCCTTTACCCTGACCTGTATGCCATTATTGGGCATTAATTCGCTACAGATAGATAACTGGCGCTGCTGATTTACGGGTAAGCTTTTTAAGACGTCAACACTGTTCCTGATCAGGTTTATGAGGACTTGCTCAATTTGTATCTGATCGACATCGATCGGCGGCAAATTGTTTTCCAGTTTAAGTGTCAGTTTTATGCCGTTTTGTTTAAGCTCAGCAATACATAAGTCGGTAGCATTACGAATCAAAGTATTAAGGTCGGCAATTGATCGATGTTTTGCATGCGATTTAACAAATTCCCTCATGCGATGAATGATCCGCCCTGCCCTTAAAGCCTGTTGCTGAGTTTTGGATAAGATCTCGGTGAGCTTTATCACATCAGGATTTTCACTGCGCATAAGATTTAGACTGGCTTGCGTATAGCTGGAAATGGCCGCCAGGGGTTGATTGACCTCATGGGCAATGCCCGAGGCCATTTCCCCCATCAGTCCAAGGCGAGTGACATGGGCCAGTTCATCTAAATGCGCCTTGTCTTGTAACTCCTGGTATTTACGTAAACTTATATCACGGACAATATGGGTAAAATAGCGCGTATTATCGATTGAAAATTCAGCGACGGACAAATCCATTGGCACTATAGAACCATTTTTGCGTATGCCTTCAATCTCTCGAATTTGGCTGGCCATTTTTACTGTACGGGACGGGTTGCAATGGTTATTTTCTCTGGGTGCTGACGGCATGAGCTGGTTAATATTCCATCCGATCAACTCTTCCGGTTTATAGCCAAAAATAGTTTCCACTGCGGCATTAGCCGAGACGATGATCTCGGTCATGTCAATGGTAATAATACCCTCTACTGACGCATTAAAAATAGAGTTGAGTTTGGCTTCCCGTTCCAGTAATTGGTGCCTGGAGCAGCGGAGCTCTTCAATTTTCTTCACTAAACTCAGGTTAGTTAAGGTCAATTGGCTGGTCTGCCGACGAATCTTTTGTTCCAGTTTATCATTAAGGCAGGCAATGGTTTCTTGTGCTTGCTTACGTTCGCTTATGTCATGAATAACCAGACATATTTGCAACACATTTTTATCGTTGTAAACAGCTTTTCCGCAGCATTCAATATACGTTACAGCGTTGTTTTTATCGCCGGATTGAGGCCCACGCGTCTCCTCACCCAATTGAACGTACTGACATTCTGGAGCGATCGAAGAGTCACACGACTTCCTGATTTTGACACTAAGGACTTGCTCGTTTTCTTGGCTTAAAAGGCCATGTAGAAACAAATAATAATTGTCCTGATTCGAAGGGTCAATAAACTGTGCAAAGCGTTTGTTGATAAGCGCTTCTTTTAGACAACCTAACAGGCCTGCCGCAGCAATATTGGCTTTCTGGATGATTCCGGCTTCATTTAACGTCAGATAACCGATTGGCGATGCATCATAAAGTTGCGCATAATTATCACGGGACTCAGTCAATTCCTGATGCGCCCGGTTTAACTCCTCATTTTGCATTTCTAGTTCTATTTGGTGAACCTGAAATTCAAACAACAATTTTTGAATGTCTTCAGTAGACATTCGGGCAATATCGGCACCGGAGTGAGCCAGCATGATTTCGGCCTGTTTTCGGATAGTTTCACGGTGTTTATCCAAGAAAGCCGCTTCTTTTCCGTCAACACTTTCAGTCATCAAAGGTCCATTAGGTAATTTACTCATAACTACTATCTGTTTTTTCGAATCGTGGAAATAAGCTGACACTGAAAAATAAACAGGACATTCTCTCGCAGTATCAATATCTTACCTTATTTAGTTTTTTCAGTAATATGACAGGCTTGACGTTTCAATCCACATTTGACCTCATCTGCCAAATGACTTGTCTTACGACCCTCCATCGACAGATAGAGGTCGGTGGATTGCCTCGCCGTAAACGACGAGGTTACCTGAAAGGGTAACGATGCTAAAGCATCGTTGTCAACGT
>JAURYJ010000057.1 GCA_030653985.1 Methylobacter sp.
CGGTTTGTAGGCGTTCTGTGTGCCGTTAAAATGCCTTCCCTATCCCAGCGCTGTAAGGTTTTGGTGGTTTTAGCGATTAGCTTTGCAAACTCATTGGGTCTATATGTGTTCATATTTTATATATATACACACTTCTGCGTACAATGTAAACTACTTAGTAGTAGCTCTTAAGCAAGAAGCCGATTTCTGCAAAGCTTACTTCGCGCGTCACTCGACTTCATTAGTGCTGATGAGTATGCTCATGCTCATGCTCATGCTCATGCTCATGAGCACCAGGAACATCGATCTGAAGCGACTTAACGGCCACACCGTATTGATAAATCATCAATCCGCCTAAATCAGCACCTAATACCATTAATCCAAACAGTAGCGCCGCTAATATCAGAAAAAAGCAATTAGCCAGGCCATCAATAACACCGCCACTGATTGCCCGCCAAGCTGATAATAAAATCGCCAAGCAAAGTACAGCTACACCAAAATTCTTATGCCGTTCCATAATGCCATGAACCTCTTCTCCATGTGCTATGGAACCAGCCGCACTGAAACCGGCAATCACTGTAAAGACGGCGGCGACGGCGCCCAAGTACAACAACCAACCGGCAACGTTACGCCAATGTTGTTTTTTGACCAGCGTACCCATCATGTCCAAAGCAAAAAAAGCCGATAACAATGCAATAGGAAAATGCACCAGCACTGGATGGATATTATCCATGCTGGAAAGACCCGGCATTAATGTCGAAAAAACATCTGCCGAATCCCGTGTTGAAAGTCCCTCAAAAAAAACCAGCAGACTAGAAACGCTGTCGGCAACACCACCGCCGTGATCGGCTCCACCATGAATTTGAAAAGACAAAAAATTATTCATATCAATCATCACTATTATTTACAAAGGAAAACAATCTACTTGATATTTGGGCAATTGCAAATAAGTAAGAAACATTACAACGCGGCTAATCCTGGAAAGACGAAAAAGGCTAAAAGCACAAGGCGAAGGACGAGAGCAAGTCTCCAGTTACAAAAACCAACTAAGTTTTCTCATTTCTTAACACCCATTAAACCCAACAAGCCCTGCATCAACATCAAAGGTGTAGGTGGGCAACCGGGAATCACCGCATCGACCGGAATGACATTGGATACCGCTCCGCAACTGGCATAAGACACACCGAATTCGCCACCGCAAGCTGCGCAATCACCGACGGCAATCACCCATTTCGGATTCGGTGTCGCTTCATAAGTGCGCAGTAATGCAGTTTGCATGTGTCTTGAAACCGGTCCTGTGACCAATAGCACGTCGGCGTGCCTGGGGGATGCCACAAAATGAATACCAAAACGTTCAATATCGTAAAAGGGATTGTTCAATGCGTGAATTTCCAGTTCGCAGCCGTTACAGGAACCCGCATCGACAGCGCGTATGGCAATGCTGCCGGAAAATTTCTTGTCGATATACCGTTTGATGTGGATACCCAACTGCTCCAGTTCATCATCTTTGGGTATTGTCAGTTGTTCAGTAACGACACCCGTGGCCAGGATTTTTTTAAACATTCTCAGCATGTTCGCTTCCTATAAATCATTGCCTGAATAAGAGCCATTCAGGGATTTGTTGCACACAGGAAAATCCGGCACGATATTATTCAACACCAGTTTTTCCAACGCAGGCCAGTTTAGTTGACTGGGGTCGCGCGGATAAAAACGGGCGATTTTGTTATCGGCATCAAAACGAATGTAGCTGATAATTTCGCCGCGCCAGCCTTCAACAATACCTAATCCTTCACTACCGGCAAGTGGTGTTTTCCATTGGCCACGCAGGTCACCGGCAGCCAGTTGGTCGATGAAATTTTCGATCAGCCGCAAAGCCGTTCTGATCTCCTTGTACCTAACCCAAAACCGAGAGGCAATATCACCTTGTGTTTCCAGCGCGACCTTAACGGTTACCCGATTATAAGGCGCATAGGGCGCATCGCGGCGTAGATCAAAATCCTGTCCGCTGGCGCGGCCGACATAGCCTAAGGTTCCAAATGCGGCGGCAATTTCTTCAGACAGAAAACCGGCCGTATACAGCCGGTCTTCCAGTGAAGAATTGAGATCTAGCACGAGTATGACTTCCGCCAGTTCCATTCTTAATTCGGCTATGTCGTTCTTGATCAAGGCGCAGGATGCCGAAGACAAATCGCAGGCAACCCCGCCCGGTACAATAGTGTCCATCAGCAAACGATGACCGAACACCGTTGCATTGGTGCGCAGCCAGAGTTCGCGCAAGCGGGTCAACTGCATTTGCGCGAACACAAAAGCGACGTCATTACAGATCGCGCCTATATCGCCGAGGTGGTTAGCGACGCGTTCCCGTTCGGCCAGAATGCCGCGTATCAACGCGGCGCGAGCTGGAATTTCAATGCCCGCTGCTTGCTCCATTGCCATACAGGCGGCCCAACAATGTCCGACCGTGGTATCGCCAGAAACACGCCCCGCCAGTCTGGCCAAAGATTCGGGTTCCCTGCCTTCGGCAATTTTTTCTATGCCTTTATGCGTATAACCCAAACGTTCTTCCAGGTTTAGTATCAGTTCGCCAACGGCCTGAAAGCGAAAATGCCCCGGCTCGATAATGCCAGCATGCACAGGTCCAACAGGAATTTCATACACGCCCTGCCCGTGGGCTTTAATAAACGGATAATCCCTATCGGGCGGCGTGATACCTACCGGCGTACCCTGAAGCGGAAAATCTTTGCGTAACGGATAGTTTTTTTCAATCCAGGCTTGATGCCGCGTCCAGCGCCTGCTATCGGGATGCCCAATAAATTTAATCCCGAACAGGTCTTGCGTATGACGTTCGCTGCGATTGGCCGCTGGATAAACCGTGGCTTGGCTGGGCAGTTTCGGATTTGAGTCATCAATGATGGTGCGCAACAGCACATACTCGCCGTGCTTCTCAAAACAGGCATTGATAAAAAACTGTTTATCGATTTGTTCCGCCCATCCGGCAGCCCAGCGCAGGTTTTGCTGTACAGCCAATTCTGCAAAGCGCTGCCAGGCGTAGCTTTCGATTTGCCACAGTGTGACCGAGGCTATATCGATATGGGTAACGGTCATATTCGTACTGACTTGAATTAAAAAATTCGCTGTCCAATTTGAATGACTCATAATGGCGTACTCCCGGAAATGAATAGCGTCGCCTGTGAAAACCAGTGCGCCAGAAAACCGGGAATAGCCAAACCCAGCCAAAGCACCAAGGCAAGATGTATCGTCACCGGCCACAAATTGGCTTTAATCGGATTCTGCCCTTCGGGTTTGTCGCCGTAAACCATCGGCTGGATATGCCGGAACAGTCCGGCAAAGGCGATACCGATACCCAACAACAGTAATGGCGCCAACCACGGATAACTGTGCATAGTCGCCAGCAGCATCAAAAATTCACTGGTGAAGACGCCAAACGGTGGAAATCCAGCAATAGAAATGGTGCCGATCAACAACCCCCAGCCAATCTTGGGCTGGGTTTTAATCAGGCCGCGTATCTGGTCTATACGCTGGGTTCCGGCAAGCTGCGCCGCATAACCTACAGTAACAAAAATAGCCGACTTGGTCAGTGAATGCACGGTCATGTGCAGCAAGGCGGCAAATGTGGCTAACGGACCGCCGATGCCGAAGGCAAAGGTCATCAGTCCCATGTGCTCAATGGATGAGTAACTGAACAGCCTTTTAATATCTTTTTGCCGGTGCAGCAGTATCGCGGCGACCAGAAACGACAGCAGACCGAAGCCCATCATCAGATAACCGGCCATATTGGAATCTGTCGCTCTATCTACCAGCATTTTACTGCGTACCACCGCGTATAAAGCATCGTTTAACAGCAATCCCGACAATACCGCCGACATCGGCGTAGGCCCCTCGGAATGGGCATCCGGCAACCAGTTATGCAAAGGTACCAAGCCGATTTTGGTGCCGTAACCAATCAGTAAAAAAACAAAAGCAATATTAAGAATTTCAGGATTTAATTGGTCAGCATTTTCGTAAAGCACCGACCACAGCAACGCATTTTCCCCATCGCCGATCTGCACTGCAGCGTAATACAGCAAAATAGTGCCGAACAGCGCCTGGGCAATACCCACACCGCACAAAATAAAATATTTCCACGCCGCCTCGATAGACTCCGGGGTGCGATACAGGCTAACCAGCAATACGGTTGCCAGCGTCGCTCCTTCCATCGCCACCCACATGATGCCCATATTATTGGTGGTCAATACCAGATACATGGCCAGCATAAAACCCTGAAACATCGAGTGATACAGCTTTAAGCGACCGTCACTCAGCTTGCCAATTGCTTTTTCATGCGCCATATAGGGCGAGGAAAATATCGACGTAGTGAAGCCGACAAAAGCCGTTAACACAATCAAATACACATTAAACGGGTCGATTAAAAAAACCTTGTCTGTTGAAATTATCGTACCCTGATTCAGTACATTAATCGCCAGCCAGATTGTGGCCAGCAAAGTGATGCCGTTGAAGCGGACATTTATTTTTCCGCTGTCTTCTCGGTGTCCAGACAGCGCAAAATAGAGTATGCCGACTAACGGTATCAATAAGACCAAATAGACGGCAATCATTTATCCACCTCATTCAGCTTGTTTAGCAGATCGACATCCAGCGAATCAATACTGGTGCGGATGTGCAGGAAAAAGATGCCGAACAGCACCGCCGCCACCAATACGTCGAAGGCAATACCCAGTTCAACCACCATCGGCATACCATTAGTGGCAACGATGGCGGCGAAAAACAAACCGTTTTCTATCGACATAAAACCAACCACATGGGCGATAGCCTGCCGATGCGAAATCATTAACAACATGCCTAGCAACATCACCGAAAGACTGACGGCCAAGGCATTCAGCATGACCACCGATGAGGATTGCACAATAGGGTGCAGCACGTAATAACTAAAGACCATCAGACTGGCTCCGCCCATCATCACCGCCGTATTATTTTTTAAGGCTTCAATATCGCGATGCATAGCCATTTTTAAAACCTGCCGCCTCAACATCCACGGGATAAAAATAACTTTCAGCAGCAAAGTCAGCACCGCAGAAATATACAGATGATGGCTATCCAGACTGTATGCCGCCAATACCGTGGTCAAGGTTAATAAAAAGCCCTGCAGGGCAAAGACAAAAATCAGCCGCAGCAACCGTCCCTGCCCTAACATAAGAAACGAGGTAAGCCCCACCAATGCCGCCATCGATAAAATCGCCTGCGTATAAAAATCTAATTGTTCAATGTTCATCATTAAGACTCAAGGTTAAAGGTGCAAGGTGGATACGATGCGCGGTTTTTGCCTTGCACCTTGATCACTCATCATCTTGATGCCTCTAAAATGATGTGGCTTAACATTCCCAGTAAGCCTAACAAATAGGCAAAACTGAGGTATTCCTGCACCCGAAACAGGCGCATCTTGGCAACCAGCGTTTCCGCTATCGCCAGAAACATCGCCAGCACCGCAAGTTTGCCCATAATAGCCAACAAGCCATAGCCAAACGCTTCAAGGCTAAGAGTTTCGGCTATGCCCCAGGGGAAAAAGATATTGGCGATCAACACACCATACAACATTAACTTCAACTGACTCGCCCACTCAATCAGCGCCAGATGACGACCGCTGTATTCAAGGATCATCGCTTCATGAATCATGGTCAACTCCAGATGCGTCGCCGGATTATCCACAGGAATGCGGCCGGTTTCGGCGATGGCAACCAGTATCAACGCAGCCAAAGCAAAGACAAACGAAGGCCGTAAAACCAAACCCTCATTGAGTACATGGGCGATAGCAAAGGATAAATTGGTCGTCGATGCCGCCATGGTCAGGGTAAAAATGGCCATCAACATCGCCGGTTCCGCCAGCGATGAAATAGTCATTTCCCGAGATGAGCCCATACCACCGAACGCGGTACCAACGTCTAAACCGGCCAGCGCCAGAAAAAATCGGGCAAAAGCGAAAAAACCCACCATCACAATCACATCAGCAGTGGCCGAAGTCGGCAAATCAACGGCAATCAACGGCACCACAGTCGCCGCCAGCACGGTTGCCGAAAAAATAATGTACGGCGCTTTAATAAATAACCATGAAGCCTGTTCCGAGACTACCGGTTGTTTATAGGTTAATTTAAGCAAATCCCGGTAAGGTTGAAAAACAGAAGGGGCTTTGCGATTCTGTAATCGACATTTGCAGCATTTGACCCAGCCGGCCAATAACGGTGCCAGGATGACAAACAAGGTGGTCTGTAACACGGCTATTAACCAATTCATCGCATTTCTCCATACTGTGGAGGCGACTTTAGTCCCCTTTTGATACATTGGGCGACTGAAGTCGCCCCCACACTGGTGATCATCAGCTGATTACCCATAACAGTAACAGTAAAGTTGCAAGCGAATAGCTAAGATAAAGCCGGATATTGCCCGTTTGAATGCGCCCCACTAATTTGGCTAATGCGTTTACCCCGCGTTCAATCGGCTCATACAAACGCGGCCAACTGTGATCCTGAATCTGCAACTGATAATGCACCGCCGCCACATCCTGATTCATTGCGCCATGCATGTCTTTATCGATCTGCTCGTCGATAATCCAGACTTTGGCGAAAATCCGCCGGAAAGGCATGGTAAAAGCGCTGCTGCTGTATTGCATACGCGGCGTTAACCCGCCAAAACCGCAATCCCAGGTTTCAGCTGTGCGTAACGCCGTTGCCGGATTACGCCGCAAATACCAAAAACTGATGCACCCGGCAATCAGCGCACCAATCAAAACTAACGGAGGAGCATAAGACGCTTGATTAGCCGAAACCGGTGCCAGCCACAACCAGCCTAAAGCGGCGTCATTCGGCAAAGTCTCGCCTAATAATTGCCCGGAAACGCCGTTGATCAGGCTGATGACCGGGCCGGGGAAAATCCCGAACAAAAAACACAAACTGGCCAGTAGCGCCGGGCCTGCCAGCATGCCTTTGTCCTGGACTTCATGCGCTTTCTCGCTATGATGCGAACGGGGTTGTCCCAAAAAGATCAAGCCGAAGACTTTGACAAAACAGGCGGCCGCTAATGCCGCTGTCAGCGCTAATGCAGCGGCCGCGACCGGTATCAAACTGCGCAATACGCCATTATCCAGCACATCGACCTGTAATGCGGTCTGAAATGCCAGCCATTCCGAAACGAAGCCGTTAAACAACGGTAATGACGAGATACTCATGCAGCCAATCAAAAACAACACGCTGGTTTTCGGCATCTTTTTAATCAGTCCGCCCATCATGTCGATATTTAATTCATGGGTTTGATGTTGAATGATACCGGCGCCAAGAAACAGTAAGTTCTTAAACAGCGCATGATTGAAGGCATGAAACAACGCCGCCAAAAACCCCAGTGCTGCCAGTTGCGGCTGACCGTTTGCCATAAAAATCATCGACAGACCCAGCACCATAAAAATAATGCCGATATTTTCGACCGAACTGTAAGCCAACAAGCGTTTTAAATTGGTCTGCATCATCGCGTACAAAATACCGCCCAGCGCGGAGATAGTACCCAGTATCAGCAGCACCACCCCCCATTGCCAGTGCACATCGCCGAGCAAATCAAAGCAGAAACGAATCAGTCCGTAGAGGGCGACTTTAAGCATCACCCCGCTCATCAATGCGGAAATATGCGAAGGCGCCACCGGATGCGCTTCCGGCAGCCAAACATGCACGGGGACTATACCGGCCTTCATGCCGAAGCCGAGTAGCGCCAGCACAAAGGCGATGCTGGCCCAAGTTGACGATAACTTCGCCTCACGCAAGGCATCGAAAGTAAAACCGTCGGTAAAACTGGCCAGTACGCCAAAGCCCAGAATAATGGCTAATGCACCGACTTCCGCCATCAATAAATAAAGAAAAGCAGCGCGGCGATTGGCTGAATTTTCATGCTGGAACGCCACCAGAAAATAACTGGCAACCGACATCAACTCCCAAGCAATCATGAAAAAGAAGGCGTCATCGGCCAACAGCACCAGCAACATCCCGGCAACGAACAATCCGGTAAACAAGCCCAAGACGGCAAATGGATGCTGGCTTTCGTCATAACTATTGACATAGCCCGGCCCATATAGACTGACTGCACTTACCGCAATACCGACGATTAAAAAGAAAAAACCTGACAAGCAGTCAAAACGGACATGCCAAGGCAGCCAAGGCAGGCCCAAACTGATTTGATCGGTGACAACCTCTTTACTGATCAATACGCTCAACCCGGCCAGCACGGCAAAAATGCCGGACAAACCCAGTAAAACAAACACCGCTTGCCGTAGCAGAATCAAAAACCGCTTTTCTTCCAGACTACTATCGATCACTAACTCGTCATTTCGATGACTGTCAGGAGATTTTTTCAACCCATATTGACTAAGCGCCAGAAAATTGTGGCGCTGATGCATCATCAATGCTAACAAGCCGGAAGCAAAGCTTAACAAAACAGCGCAATAAGCTAATACAAGGATCATGAAATTCTCAGTTAATGTTGGAGGAGGAGTGACTTTAGTGGTGCCGTGTCACTGACGCTTGTTTCACTAAAATGAGCTCTATAATCGCCCTCGGTGAAATCAAAAATAATGGTTTTACGCGGCTCCAGTCTGGCAAGCGCTTTTTTTAACGGTAAGAAGTTTGAAAATAACGCCGAACCTAAGAGGTGTTATTAAGTGGCTAAAATCATATCTAAACATAGTCAAATATATACAAAAAATGCGTTAAAAAAACATTTTAATCATTAAAAATAGTAGTAGAATCGCCAGTGGAAAATGTTTTTCCACTGGGATAAAAGTTTTA
>JAURYJ010000064.1 GCA_030653985.1 Methylobacter sp.
CTCACTGGGACTATAAGTCCCCTGAAGGGCTGTTGAAGACTACAACGTTGATAGGCACGGTGTGGAAGCGCAGTAATGTGTGAAGCTAACGTGTACTAATTGCCCGTGAGGCTTGACCATATAACACCCAATCAGTTTGAAGGTGTTATCAACTAAGGAAACTTAGAGACAGTTTAATAATCGCAAAACCTAAAGAAGTTACAGATTTCCATAAAAGCAGGAGCAAGACGCAAGGCAATAGGCTGAAAAGCCGCCGAGTGTTACCCCTGTTGTATGACAGTTGGTGCAAACCGACTACACCAGTTTGCTTGGTGACCATAGCGAATGTGAACCACCCGATCCCATCCCGAACTCGGAAGTGAAACCATTTAGCGCCGATGATAGTGTGGCAGTTTGCCATGTGAAAGTAGGGAATTGCCAAGCGCTTAAATTAAAAACCCAAGCCTCCGTGCTTGGGTTTTTTTTTGCCTTGCGTTTGATATTCAACGTTAGCGAATGTCATTTATGCGTTCAATCTAAGTAGTGTTTGTGGCTCAAAATTTGGTACCTTTACCCTCATTAGGATATAAGACGTAGAGTAATCGATGTACAATCCTTTTAAAGGTTAAACAGGTACTCTGATGGAAAACGAACTTACTGTTGCTCTTGGCCCTGTGGTGATAGGTGCATCATTAATCACTACCTGGGGTATCATGTTGTTGATTACGGCAATAGCCTGGTTTTCAACCCGGCATCTGGATAGAGTACCCGGCACGTTGCAGACAACCGTCGAAGGCATCGTCGTCGCTATCGAATGCGCCATTACTGCCGTTGCGCCGGAACACGGACGGCAGATTATGCCTTTTATTGCGTCGATTTGGCTGTTCCTGATCATTGCCAATCTGACGGGATTAATACCGGGCTTGCATTCGCCAACCGACGATCTTTCTGTGACCTCGGCACTGGCGATACTGGTGTTTTTCTCTGCACACTGGTTTGGCATAAAAACGCAAGGTTTGAAAAACTACCTGCATCATTACCTGACCCCTAACCCGATTTTGCTGCCTTTTCATATTATCAGCGAATTTACCCGCACCCTGGCGCTGGCTATCCGGTTATTCGGCAATATGATGAGCCTGGAATTGGCGGCAATGCTGATATTACTGGTGGCAGGATTTCTGGCACCGATCCCGATTCTAATGCTGCATATCATTGAAGCACTAGTACAGGCTTATATTTTCGGTATGCTGGCATTGATTTATCTGGCTGGAGCTATGCAGTCCCAATAACTTAATTTACCGGAGTAACTTATGTCTGACATCGCCTCGATTGTTTTTGGATCCAGTATTGCGGCTATTATTGGCATCGCGCTGGGGGTGATGCTCCCTGCTTTGGCTATGGGCAAAGCCATCGGCAGCGCACTGGACGCCCTATCCAGGCAACCGGAATCGGAGCGTTCTATTATGCGCACCTTATTTATCGGCCTGGCGATGATTGAATCATTGGCTATTTATTGTCTGGTTATTATTTTGATTGTGCTATTCAGAAATCCTTTACTTGAATACATCGTGAAATAATGCGAAGGGACCAGCATGGAATTCAATCTATCCACCTTTATCCTTGAAATCATCAATTTCCTGATTCTGATCTGGATTTTACAGCGGCTTTTTTATAAGCCTTTGCTTGAAGTGATTGCCAAGCGCAAGCAGTTTATCGATCAATCGTTAAGTGAGGCAAAAAATCTGCAACAGCAGGCCGAACAGCAACGCAGCCTTTATGAAAACCGGCAAAAACTTTGGGAGCAGGAAAAACAGACCGCTATCACTGCTCTGCACCAACAACTCGCAGCCGAAAGAAGAATGCAACTGGATAGGCTAAATGCCGATCTTGAGCAAGAACGGCATTTAGCCAAAGTAACACTGTCAAAGCAACAGCAGGAGCTGCAACAACAGGCTGAAAAGCAGGCCTTGAAAAACGCCGCCAAATTTGCCGGAATACTGTTGCGACAGTCGGCAGGGCCTGATCTGGAGGCGCGTTTATTTAGCCTGCTGATGGACAACTTGACGGCCTTGCCGGATGCCTGCAAGTTGAGTTTAGTCGTACTCGGCGCTAAAAAATCGGTGTCTATAAAAATAACCAGCGCCTATCCCTTATCAATTGACATGCGCCAGCAGCTGGAACAAAATCTGGGTGCGTTAATTAGCAGTCAAATCCTATTTCAATACCTGCAGGATGAAGTGCTTATTGCCGGTTTGCGCATGGATATCGGCTCTTGGGTGCTAAACGCCAACCTGCAACACGAACTGATCGGTTTTGCCGAGATTGCCAATGAGTCGGATTGAAAGCGTGTCCAACAGCCTAGTGGACAAACAAGCCGACTGGTTGGCTAATTACCAGCCAGGACTGCGAGTTACTGAACAAGGCACAGTAGTTTCTATAGGCGACGGCATCAGCTGGATCAAAGGTCTGCCATCGGCGGCTATCGATGACATTCTGGTTTTTGCCGACGGCAGCCGAGGCATGGTTTTCGATCTTAACCGCGACCGGATCGGCGCAATTTTATTGTACGAAACCGAAGCGCTGACCGCAGGCACTACAGTCCATCTTTCCAAGCACTCGCTTAGCATACCGGTTAGCAATGAGTTTTTAGGCCGGGTAATCGACCCGCTAGGAACGCCGCTGGACGGGCAAGCTCCTCCATCTCAGGCAGGGCGCGAAAATATGGAGAAAGGCTCGCCCGCGATTATCGCCCGAGATTTTGTCCATAAACCGCTGTACACCGGCATAAAGATTATCGACACCCTGATTCCGATAGGCAAAGGCCAGCGACAATTGATCGTTGGCGATGAAGGTCTGGGCAGAAGCTCAATCGCTATCGATACCGTCATTAATCAAAAAGATAAAAATGTCGTGTGCATCTACGTGCTGATTGGTCAGAAACGCTCTGCGGTGGTCAGCACCCTGGAAACCCTTAAAAATCAGGGTGCATTGGACTACACTGTGTGCGTGGTCGCCGAAGCCAGCGCCTTGCCCGGTCTACAGTATATCGCCCCATTTGCCGGTTGTGCGCTGGCCGAATACTGGATGGCGCAAGGCCGGGACACGCTGATTATCTATGATGATCTGTCGACTCACGCCCGGACTTATCGGGAATTGTCTTTATTGCTGCGCCGCCCGCCCGGCCGCGAAGCCTATCCGGGTGACATCTTCTTTGTCCATTCCCGTCTGCTGGAACGTTCGACCTGCTTGAATGCCGAAAACGGCGGCGGCAGCATGACCGCCTTGCCGATCATCGAAACCCAACAAGGGGAAATTGCCGCCTATATTCCGACCAATCTGATTTCCATTACCGACGGGCAAATCTATCTGGATAACGATTTGTTCGTATCGGGGTTTCGTCCGGCTATCGACATCACCCGCTCGGTATCGCGGATAGGCGGCAAAGCCCAGGATATGAGTATCCGTGATCAAGCCGGGCAAATAAAACTGGATTATCTGCAATTTCTGGAGTTGGAAGCCTTTACCCGTTTCGGTCAGCGCCTGGAAGCATCAATGGAAGCGCGGATCAAGCGGGGGCGGTTGCTTCGGGAGCTATTAAAACAGGATCGACTGACGCCGCACAGCAACCTGTTTCAACTGGCTTGGCTGACGGCGTTTAATGCCGGACTGCTCAATCAGATTGATCCTAAAGACATTTCCGGTAGGTTGGTTACTATTGAACAAGGCATCGAAACCGCGACACTGGCCTTGGACAGCAGCCCTGAGCAGTGGCAACAAGCACTCGGCGAATGGCTTAAAACGTCATGAGCCTTAGCCGCGAACTGCAACAGCATATCACCCAGTTGAAGGAGATACGCAGCATTTTAAATTCGATGAAAAACCTGGCTTTTATAGAGCTTCATAAGCTACAGCGTTTTAAAGCCATGCAAGGTCAGGCCGTGGCTGCTATCGAACAGGCGGCGCTGGACTTTCTGGATTTTTATCCGGGCCTGACAGAAATTGACGATAACGCCGCGCAATTTTGTATTTTGCTGGGAGCGGAACGCGGATTTTGTGGCGATTTTAACGAAAGCCTGATTGATGCGATTGCAAACCAAGCTTATACCGGCGTTATTGCGGTCGGCAGCCGACTTTGCAACCGGCAGGAGGACATTGCTCCGGAGGTCATCGCAACGCTCGAAGGGGCCAATGTCGCCGAAGAAGTGCCCGCTATCATTAGCCGCCTGATTGATACTCTCAGCGGCTTACACGGCAAAGCCGCCTCCGCATTACAGTTAACCGTTGTTTATCACGATAACGTAGCCACTCAAATCAGCCAACGGCAGGTACTTCCGCCCCTTCCTCGGCAAAATGAAAGCACCGTTCACTATCGCAACCCGCCGGTGCTGAATCTTGAACCCGGCGATTTTTTTGCGGACTTGGTCGATCATTATTTATTTGCCGTGCTGCATGAAATTTTTTATATCTCCCTGATGGCGGAAAACCACAGCCGTCTGCAGCATCTGGAAGGCGCGGTCAATCACCTGGACGATGAAACGGTAAGGCTGCAAAGAAAATCCCAGATTTACCGTCAGGAAGAAATTACCGAAGAGATTGAAGTTATCTTGTTAAATGCGGAGAATCTTTAGTTCGATTGGTTTTTCCTGCACTTATGAGTTGAATGTAAGTTAGTCTTTAATCAGAAAAAATACATTAAAAATCCCAACCACTAATCCCGTAAACAATAAGCTGAGCGTCCAGCGCATCGAGTAGCCTGCCATCATGCCATCCAGCCAGCGCCCTAAATAAACGCCGCCAATAATCGGTAAAACCATGACTAAACCCAGTGTGCCGATATAGACGGTTTGTGACAGCAGAGTAGGTCGATCATGTTCCGCCTGTCTAATGCGCTTGATCTGGCTTTCAATTTTCTTTTTGAGGCGTTGTTGAGTATTCATGACTGCCAGCCAGTCTTGCGTTTAAGCGCCAACATGCGTTTCATCATGGCCTGTTCCATCCGGTGCAGGCTTTCCCTGGTTGCATGCAGATTTTCTTCCTCCGTTATCAATTGCTGCTCCAGTAAGGTACTGATCCGTTCAAGGTCGGTGTCGATCAGAAAATGCCGGGTGCTGACAGTCAACTCGTTATTGTTGAAATAGACAACCGCTCCCGGCAAAGCCAGATATTGCCATGCATCTGTCGACAGGGAAAAACGCGCCAAACCGAAAACCAAGGTAGTCATAAAGCGGGCATGATTGGCTTGGATGCCGAAGCTGCCCGTCGCGTCCTCAGCGATAAAGGAAGTGACGCCGGCGATGCGTTGTTCATGGCTGGCATCAAACAGGTTGAGTACAAATGGGTTCATGACTTGTCCTGCATGGAGCCGCGCATATAGCATTGCTCTTCGGATAGATCATCATAGTCTCCGGCCAAAAAGGCTTCGCAATCGGTCAGGGTTTGTGCTAACGGCACGGAAACTCCGGTTTTTTTGCTATGTTGGGCCAAAACTGCAAACGGCTGGGTCAGATAACGTTGTAATTTACGGGCGCGCATCACGATTTTCCGGTCAACCTCGGCCAGCTCTTCAATGCCCAGCATCGCGATAATATCCTCCAGTTCATGATAACGCGCCAGATGTTCGCGCACTGCTTCGGCAACTGCGTAATGGCGATCGCCCAGGGTATTTCTGTCCATCAGTTTACTGCTGGAGCGCAGCGGATCGACAGCCGGATAAATACCTTTGCTGGCCTGATCTCGGGACAGAATCACCGTGGTGTCCAGGTGGCTGAGTATCGCGCTGACTGCCGGGTCAGTCATATCATCGGCCGGTACGTAGACCGCCTGTACCGAGGTGATAGCGCCTTGCCGTGTGGAGAGAATGCGTTCCTGCAACTCGGCGACTTCGGAGGTCAAGGTCGGCTGGTAACCTACCGTAGCGGGCATACGACCCAGTAGGCTGGAGATTTCACTGCCGGCCTGAACAAAGCGAAACACATTATCCACCACAAACAGCACTTCCTTATGCAGGGTGTCGCGCAGGTATTCGGCATAAGTGAGGGCCGATAGCGCGACGCGAAAACGCACACCGGGCGATTCATCCATTTGTCCAAACACCATCAGGGTATCGTCCATGACGCCTGCCTGCTGCATGTCACGCCACAATTCGTGGGCTTCGCGGATGCGCTCGCCGACTCCGGCAAACACCGAAACCCCTTTATGAATCGCGGAAACGGCATGGATAAATTCCATGACCAGCACGGTTTTGCCGACTCCCGCACCGCCGAATAGACCGGTTTTTCCGCCTTTTACGAAAGGGCATAATAAATCGATGACTTTAATGCCGGTTTCCAAAATGCCGCTGATGCCAATGGCTTCGGATAGCGGTAACGGTTTAGCGTGAATATTGCGGAATTCGGTTTTAGGCAAGGGCGGCAGTCCATCCAGCGGTTCGCCAAATATATTCAATAACCGGCCCAAACAGTGTTCGGAGACAGGAACATGCAACGGTGCGCCGGTATCGAATACGCTCATTCCCCGACTTAATCCGGCAGTGCCGTGCAGGGTAATCGCCCGGATATGCCGCTCATCAAGATGCTGGTGTACCTCGAAAAGATAAGCGGTGTGATCAAAGCGGGTGAACAAAGCCTGGCGCAAGGGCGGCAGCTGGGTGCAGTCGATAATCACCACCGGGCCATGCACTTCAACGATAGTTCCGATGACTGGGCGAGGTTCCTGTATCTGAAAATTGTCCAATAGTGCCTACCCCAAAAATGACGAATAAAATACCGTAAACGGTTTTAATCCTATGCTTAAGCCGCTATTTTCGCAATAGGTTGTTTTTTCGAGAACTGATTGGGTTAAAGCCAGTGCTTTTTCTTGAAAAACCTGAGCAGAAATACCGATACGCCGATAAATACTGTCCACAATGCCGGGTAGCCCCATTTCCATTTCAGCTCCGGCATGTACTCGAAATTCATGCCGTAGACACCGGCGATGAAGGTCAATGGAATAAAAATAGACGCAAACACGGTCAGTATTTTCATGGTTTCGTTCATTTTGTTGCTGACGCTGGATAAATAAATGTCCAGCATACCGGCGATTAAATCCCGGTAGGATTCCATGGCTTCACTCACGCGTATGACGTGATCGTAAACATCGCCGAAATAGCGCTTGGTTTTGTCATTAAGCAGCGGCGAATCGCTGCGCTGAATGGAGGCCAGCAATTCTCGTAGCGGCGATACGCTTCGGCGTAAAAAAATCAATTCGCGCTTGATTTTCTGGATGGTGTTCAGGGTTTGCGCCGATGGATTGGACAATAATTCATCTTCAACATTTTCAATCAGTTCATCGAAGGTGTCTTGCAGGGAAAAATACTCATCGACTATAGTATCCATGATGATATAGCTCAGGTAATCCGTGCCAAGATTTCTGAGATGACCTTTATCGTTGTTAAGTCGGTTAAAAATCGGGTCGAATAACGCATCCGGTTTTTCTTTAAAAGTAAAAACGAATTTGTTTAACAGTAACAAACTGACTTGTTCATATTCCACATTGAATTCGTCGGCTAGCGCAATCGCTTTGATGACAATATATAAATAATCGTCAAATTCCTCGAATTTTGGGCGTTGGTGGGTGTTAAGAATATCTTCGAGCACCAGTACATGAATATCGAAATATTGTCCGATCGCATCAATAATTGAAACATCTTTTAGGCCATCGATAATCACCCAGGTGACTGTGTCGGTTGTTTTATAGGGCTGCAGCTCTGCAATGGTTTTGATGGTGCGTTGGGTTAGCGTTGATTTATTGTAATCAATGACGGTGATTTTATGTTCGTGTTTATGCACTTCGCCGACATGCACCAGAGAGCCGGGCGGCAAACCTGATTTTTCGGAAGCGTAACTCAATGATTCAGACATGGTTATCCTTTTTGATATATATTTTATCCGCTTGGTCTATTCAAGCATAATGGCGCACATTTTACCGATGTTCCGACCGTTGTTTGGATACAGTATAACTTTAGAATAAGGCTTTACACAGATGATAGATAAACCGATGCTGGGCTGGCGCGAATGGGTGGCGCTGCCGGAACTTAAGCTGGCAAAGATCAAGGCGAAAATCGATACCGGGGCGCGCTCGTCGGCTTTGCATGCCTTCGCTATCGAGCCTTATCGAAAGGGCGGGCAACGCTGGCTGATGTTTGCCATTCATCCCTTGCAAAAAAATTGTGATGTGATCGTTGAATGCCATGCGCCGATTAAAGACCGTCGTTTGGTTATGGATTCCGGCGGGCATAAGCAGCGTCGTTATGTGATAGAAACCCCGTTATTTTTGGGGCAGTCGGTGATCCGGGCTGAAATGACCTTAACCAATCGGGATAGCATGCGTTTTCGTATGTTGCTGGGGCGCACGGCAATGGATACCCGGTTTATTGTCGATCCTGGCGCGTCATATCTACAGGGTAAACCCGATAAACTTGAGTACCAGAGATTACTAGAACAGGGAAAACGATGAGTAAGAAAAATAAAACTGCGTTTGTCTGTGATCAGTGTGGTGCCGATTATGCCCGCTGGGGTGGGCAATGTACCAGTTGCGGTGAATGGAATACAATTAAAGAAATCAGGCTGGGTACCTCCGCGACAGAGCGTCATAGCCGTTCGGCAGGTTATGCCGGTAGCCGGTCTGAGGTTAAATTATTATCGGATGTTAATCTTTCCCAGGCGGAGCGGATTTTTAGCGGCATTTCCGAATTCGACCGCGTTCTGGGAGGAGGGATAGTCTGCGGCAGCGTGGTGCTGATCGGCGGAGCGCCTGGAGCGGGCAAGAGTACGCTGTTGTTGCAGGCTATTGCCAATATTGCTGCGCGTGGCGTCAGTGTGCTCTATGTTTCTGGCGAAGAGTCGCTGCAACAGATTGCCGAACGGGCGCATCGACTCAATCTGCCTGCGGACAAAATCATGATGTTGGCCGAAACCTCGGTGCAGCGAATTTGCGATGTGTTGGATGAGGTCAAACCGAAAATTCTGGTGATAGACTCGATCCAGGTGATGCATACTCAGGATACGGAATCGGCGCCGGGCTCGGTCTCCCAAGTCAGGGAGTCGGCCAGTTATTTGACCCAATATGCAAAAAAGCATGATGTGTCGATCTTCATGGTCGGCCATGTGACCAAGGATCAATCGCTGGCGGGGCCGATGACCTTGAGCCACATCGTCGATACGCAAGTGATGCTGGGGTCTACCGATGACGCCCGATTCAGGGTGTTAAGAGCGGATAAAAACCGTTTCGGCAGCGTCGGCGAGTTGGGTTTTTTCGCGATGGATAGCACCGGACTTAAAGAGGTTAAAAATCCCTCGGCGATGTTTTTAAACCGGCCGGATAAACCCTCGTCAGGTAGCGTGGTGACGGTGCTGTGGGAAGGGACTCGGCCGCTGCTGGTGGAAATTCAGGCGCTGGTGACCGAATGCCAATATGGCAATCCTAGGCGACTGGCGGTGGGTTTCGATCAAAATCGTCTGGCGATGCTGCTGGCTGTATTATCCCGGCACGGCGGTATTTTTACCGCAAATGACGAGATTTATGCCAATGTAGTCGGCGGCATTAAAGTGACTGAAACCAGTTCCGATTTAGCCATTGTGGTGGGCGTTGTGTCCAGTCTGAGGGACAAGGTGATTCCGCATGATATTTTCTTTTTTGGGGAAATCGGCCTGAGCGGTGAAATCAGGCCGGTGGCTAATGGTCATGCACGACTTAATGATGCGGCAAAACACGGTTTCAAAAAAGCGGTTATTCCGAAGGCAAATGTGCCTAAAAAATCGATTGAGGGGCTGGAAATTCACGGAGTCTCTACGCTTTCGGAGGCATTGGATATTCTTTCAGAGATGTGAGGGTGATGCTAAGGGCAAAAGACTAAGAGACACGCTTTTGCCCATTGTCTGATTTTTCTTACTCGCTTAACGCCAACAAATCCCTTTCCAGTAAGGCGCTGTCACCAAGATTAAGCTCAACCAAACGGCGCAGCTCGGAAATACTGTCTATATCAATATGTTCACATTTAAAGCCTACCTTATTGCCTACAACATGCATGGCGGTCAGCTCCATTTTTATTTGGGTTTCTTCGGATAATGGCAAGGTAAGCGTGTAGAGTTTTTCCAGATCTTGTTGCCAGGGAAGTTTAAAGCCTAATAAACAGCCTTTTAAGGACAGATCAATAATTTCGCAGCTCCACGTCTTTTCTTCGTAGCTTAAGGTGGCTTCTTCCGCGAAGTGAATGCGGTGGAAATGGCGGTTATCGTTGTTTTCTATAGGATTCATGAACTTGGCTTAAAAAATAATTACAGGGATGTGTTGTCAATAATCAGCACATCATTCGTGTTCAATTGTAGTGATTTAAACGCGCTTTGATTATAGACGGTATTATTTTAGTGATTCAAGAAATTCCATTTTTTGGCTTATCGCTTATTCGGTATTGCGATAAAGGTTTATTTTTTCGGCAGAAATTTAACCAGTTTAACGCTATTCTCATCCCGTTTTATGATCTCCAGAGGATATCCATGCAGTTTGATACTAGTCCCGGTCTCGGGTATGGTTTCCATAAATTCAATGATCAGTCCGTTAAGCGTCTTTGGTCCTTCTGTAGGCAGTGACCATTGATTGACGCGGTTTAACTCCCTGATGGTAATATTGGCGTCAACCAGATAGCTACCGTCACTTTGGACTCTTACAGCGATATCGTCGGTGATCAGTTCCCCTACGATTTCCTGAAGCAAATCATCCATCGTAACCAGTCCCTGGACATCGCCATATTCATCGACTACCAGACCTATGCGGATTTTTTCATGTTTAAAGCGATGCATTTGATTGTGCACCGGGGTGCTCTCAGGGATAAACGAGGGTTTATCCAGGCAGTTTATGAGAGTTTGCTTGTCAAAATCATCCTGATTAAGCAGTACCAGTATTTTTCTTAAATGGATAAATCCGATAATTCTGTCGATGCTGGTTTTATAAACGGGCAATCGGGTATGTGGGCTGGTTTTTATTTGGGCAATGATGTCTTCAATCGGCATTTCAAGGTCGATACCAATAATTTCATTGCGTGGCGTCATGATGTCTTCAACAGTTGCCGACTCAAGATCAAGGATGCCCATCAGCATTTTTTGGTAGCGTACGGGCATTAGGCTTTCTGCTTCGCTAATAATGCTTTTTAATTCGTCTTTATTCAGTACAGCATTATGGCGGTTTTTTTTGACATCAACACCGACTATGCGGAGTAATTGATTGGCAAATAAATTGACGAACCAAACGATAGGGTAAAATAATTTTAATAAAGGGGTGTAAATCCAGGCGGCAGGGAAGGCAAGTATCTCTGGTTTTATCGCGGCAAATGTTTTGGGGGTTACTTCTGAAAAGATAAGCATTACGATAGTCAAAATTCCGGCGGCGATAGCGATACTGGATTCTTCATTTGCGTAAAGTTTAATGGCAATGACAGTTGCTATTGAGGATGCGAAAATATTAACAAAGTTATTGCCCAGTAAAATCAAGCCGAGCAGACGATCCGGTCTTTGCAGTAATTTAGTGGCTTTAATCGCGCCGGAATGATTTAGTTTAACTAAATGCCTTAAACGGTAGCGATTTAGCGACATCAAGGCTGTTTCCGAGCCTGAGAAAAAAGCAGAAAGAATAAGCATGGCGGCAAGTATGCCAAACAGCATACTAAGGGATATATCGTTCAAAGTGTACTCTGAGGTTGTGAAAACAACTCTAGTGTCTATGATGAGAAATTTTTGTCAAGCCCATATCTGAATTGCGGGTTAACTTAATTGTGAAAGCTACATTAAAAAGATCTTAGAACAGTATGAAATAAAAAGAATTTTGATATGATACTGATTCGATGCTTATTTTTGATAAATCACTAAATAATTAAAATAGATTATTTTTAGGATGCTGGATAATGAGGCGCAATGATTATTACGGCGGAAAGTCTAAGGTTTAAATCTAAATGGCCTCAATGTGAATAATGAGTGTAAAAATATGGCGTTGCCGCGTATTTTATTAATTGATGATAATAAAACAAGAATTCAACAACTGGAAACGATTTTTCAGTTTATGGGATACAGGATAGAAATCGCAGGTTCAGCGGATTATATCTCTCATTTTAGCGAAATCGATCACTTAGGTGGAATTTTTGCCGGTGATGGTATTGAAAAACAAGCAACTGTGCTCAGTGATATTGTGGGGCGGGCGAATAATGTCCCGGTTATTTTATTAATTAACAAAGGAACTCTGCTCCAGGTTTCTACCGCAATTACGCAGAGTGTATTTCAAGTGTTGGAATGGCCGACTACGCATCCTGTGTTGAAGCCGATACTCGATAAACTGTCAGTATTCGGTACGAAAACGACTTTTACGGTACGCGAAAAGTCTGATCGGCGTTCGTCTTCAGTTGAGCGGCTAAAAGGTAAGAGCCAAGCTATTGTCGGTATCCGTAAGTTGATTGACCAAGTTGCGGAATCCGATGCGACGGTGCTAATTCTTGGCGAATCAGGAACAGGAAAAGAGGTGGTTGCCCGCGCTTTGCATGATGCGTCCTTTCGCAGAGAAAAACCGTTCGTGCCGATCAATTGCGGCGCTATTCCGGGTGAATTACTGGAAAGCGAGCTGTTTGGTCACGAGAAAGGGTCATTTACCGGCGCTTTAAGTGCCCGGCAAGGTCGTTTTGAAATGGCGGAAGGCGGAACTCTTTTTCTGGACGAAATTGGTGATATGCCTCTGGCTATGCAGGTCAAATTATTGCGCATTTTACAGGAACGCACCTTTGAACGTGTAGGCAGTAACAAAACCCTGCATTGCGATGTGCGGATTATTGCCGCAACACACCGATTTCTTGAAGATGAAATAAAAGAAAATCGATTTCGGGAGGATCTGTTTTATCGTTTAAATGTTTTTCCTATCGAAATACCGGCGTTAAAGCACAGGGCTGAAGATATTCCGCTGTTAGTGAATGATCTTATCGCTCGTATGGAAGCGTCAAATCGCGGTTCGGTGCGACTGAGCAATGCCGCATTGGCGGTGTTGATGCTGTATGAATGGCCAGGTAATGTCAGGGAATTGGCGAATTTGATTGAACGTTTGGCTATTATTAACCCTAAGGGACTCGTCGAAGCGGCTGATTTACCGGAAAAATTTCAACGATATAACGTTTCTGAGTTATTAGCGGAACAAATAATTGATGATACGGTTGCGGTTAATACCGAAGAAGATGGCGCTCAGTCCGAGCAACTTGAAGTTGTCGGTACTTTTGATGAGTCATCTACCGCATTAGCGCAGTTACCGGAACAGGGTATGGATTTAAAAGAATATTTGAATGTTTTAGAGGTCAATTTGATACGTCAGGCATTGAGCGAATGCAATGGGGTGGTGGCTCATGCCGCCAAACGATTAAATATGAGACGTACAACGCTGGTTGAAAAATTACGCAAATATGATTTTCAGCGTTAAGGATAGGCAGTCAATTTCCTGTCACCTTATTCTCAAAGTATTGAAAATAAGATGAATTAATATTTGGTCTGGTTTTTGCTTAATTTTTATTCATTAATTTACGCTGTAGAAAACCAAAGCAATTAGATATGAATACGCAGAAAAAGCAGAAAACCGAACAGCTTACCGATGCATTCCGTATTTTTAACGAGTTATCCCAGAATTTATCTGTTTCTTATCAAGGACTGGAAGAACAAGTTGCTAAGCTGCACGCTGAGCTTGCTTTTGCCCATAGTGAGCGACTCAAAACCCTTGAGGAAAAAGAAAAACTTGCCAGCCGTTTAGAAAAAATATTGGCAGCGCTTCCCGCCGGGGTCATTGTGTTGGATGCAGACGGAAAGGTTGTCGATTGCAATGCGGTCGCAATGGATTTTTTAGCTGAGCCGCTGATCGGTCAGGATTGGTTCGATGTTGTTGCTCGTAGCCTGATTCCCGTCGTTGGCAACCCTCATGAGCGACAGTTGAGTAATGGTAAGCGGGTAAATATGACTATTAGTAGAGAGGTTGCCTGTAATGCCCCGACTGATTCTGGACAAATTATTTTGTTATCCGATGTCAGTGAAATGCGTAACCTGCAAGATATGCTCAATCAGCAAAAGCAGTTATCGGCCATGGGGGAAATGGTGGCCAGTATGGCGCATCAGGTCAGAACGCCGCTGGCGACAGCAATACTCTATGCATCGCAAATGAGTCGCCCGGCGCTGGATAATGAAAGGCGACTGCGGTTTTCACAAAAAATTCTTGAGCGTCTACACTATCTGGAAAGGCAGGTTAACGATATGTTGATTTTTGCCAAAGACGGACGCTTGGCGATGGAGACTTTTTCCTTAGCCGAGCTGTTAAATCATCTCAGGGAAGCGGTAAAAGAATATACCGATAGCGGCGGAATTGATTTGCAGATTATTAATGAGGCACAAGATGACGCTATGTTGGGTAATGAAAATGCCTTGCGCGGCGCACTGCTTAATTTATTGAATAATGCGGTTGATGCGGTAGGCCAGTCTGGATGTATACAAATATCGGTGGTTCAGCTTGATAGTTTTGAGCTGCGGATAGTCATTAAGGATGATGGGTGCGGCATTAATCAAGAGCTGTGTCAGCGGATTTTTGAACCGTTTTTCACCACCAAGACCCAGGGTATCGGGTTGGGTTTGGCTGTCGTAGACAGTGTGGTGCGGGCGCATGGCGGTCATGTGCAGGTTGAATCGGTTCTGGGACAGGGCGCTGTTTTTTCATTAGTCCTGCCTTGTATACATCAACCACTTGGTTTGCTCTCGGGTTCTCACGCAGGAGCGTGGGAACCCGAGAATCATCCACGCGACAATCAGAGAGGTCTGAATCATGAAACAGTATGATGTGTTGGTTGTCGAGGATGACCTGTCGCTATGTGAAGCGCTTTGTGACACTCTGGAGATAGCCGGTTATCGTGTGGTTTCTGCTCGTAATGGTACTGAAGCCTTACTCAAACTCGAGCTTGGTAAGTTTAAACTGGTTGTTAGCGATGTGCAGATGCCGGTTATGGACGGCTTTCAGTTGTTGAAAAATATGCAGTATAAATATTCAAAAACACCGGTGCTGTTGATGACGGCTTTCGGAACCATTCCCAAGGCCGTCGAAGCTATACAGGCGGGCGCATCCGATTATCTTATCAAACCATTTGATGCCGAGGCGCTAGTCAATAAGGTGGCTGATTATGTGGTAGTCAACTCGACTGCAGCCAATACAGAGGAAAATCAGCGGGTCGTGCAAGACGAAAGCATGAAAAAACTTTATGCGCTGACAGCTAAAGTCGCTAAAACCGATGTTACCGTATTGTTGCAGGGCGAAAGCGGAACCGGTAAAGAGGTTGTCGCTCATTATATTCATCATAATTCAACGTACCATCGTGGGCCTTTTATCGCAGTGAATTGTGCGGCTATTCCTGAAAATATGCTGGAAGCGATGTTGTTCGGTTATGAAAAAGGCGCCTATACCGGAGCGGTTCAGTCCATGCCGGGAAAATTCGAACAAGCCCAGGGCGGTACCTTATTATTGGATGAAATTGCCGAAATGGATTTAGGCTTGCAGGCAAAATTATTGCGGGTATTGCAAGAAAAGGAAGTCGAACGTCTGGGCAGTCATAAAAAAATCAAACTCAATGTCAGAATTTTGGCGGCTACTAATCAGAAGCTAAAAGAACAGATGGAGCAGGGGCTGTTCCGTGAGGATTTGTATTATCGTCTCAACGTATTTCCTATTACTATTCCGCCGTTACGCCACAGACCAGGCGATATTTTGCCGTTGGCGCAGGAATTTATGCAACGTCATGGGCAAGAAGGCAAAAAATTGCCTGAATTTGACGGTCAGGCTGTTGAGAAAATGCAGGCTTACCGCTGGCCTGGTAATGTCAGAGAGTTGGATAATGTGGTGCAGCGGGCTCTTATTTTGCGGACTGACGATAACATTACCATTGACGATTTGGTGTTTGAGGACTCCGGTTCGATGATGGCGAGAGGAGCTTCGTTTGAGGCCGTACAAACGACTCAGGCAAGATCTATAGATGAAAAGCCTGAAATCGGCGGTTTGGGTGTAGGGGTTAGATCTGCCGAAGAAAACATTATTTTGCAAACCTTACAGATGGAAAACGGCAGTCGTAAGATAACGGCTGAAAAGTTGGGCATTAGTCCCAGAACGCTCCGTTATAAAATGGCGAGGATGAAAGATTCGGGTGTTATTATTTCATGCTAAAATGTGGCATTAAAAATGCTTTAAATTCTGTACTATTAAGAATGTAAGAGGACCTTCCCATGAGTGAGATGAATGTAAATCAAGTATTGGCTCAGATGCGGGCAATGTCACTGGAGGCTGGTAGCAGTAAAGTGCCGGAAACAGGTGGCGGTGGCGCTGATTTTGCCGCAATGCTAAAGCAGACCATCGGTGCGGTTAATGAGACCCAGCAAACTTCGGTAAAAATGACGGAGACTTTTGAGGCAGGCGACACTAACGTCAGTTTAGCTGAAGTTATGGTGGCTTCGCAAAAAGCGAGCGTTTCATTTCAGGCTATGCTGCAGGTCAGAAATAAATTAGTTCAAGCCTATGAAGATGTTATGAAAATGCCAATGTAATCGGGCAACCTGTGAATAAAAAATGAGCGAACAGAGCGGTAATGGTTTAATTGAGGCAAAGCGCCGGAATGAGTCAATGGCGACAGGCAACGAGCACCTTGAGGGTGAAGCGTCTCATATTTTAGCGGCTAAGGTCGATGCGCATCCCGCCATTAAAGGCTTGGCTGGGCTGACTATAGCGCGTCAACTGGGGCTGATGCTCGGTTTAGCCCTTAGTGTTGCTATCGGTGTTGCTATTGTTTTATGGTCACAGGAACCTTCTTATGGACGCTTGTATTCCGACATTGGTGAAAGTGATGTGGCGGAAATTCTTGAAATCCTCAATAAGGAGTCCATCAAGTATAAAGTCGAGAGTGGTTCTGGAGCCATTATGGTGCCGATGGATGACGTGAGTACAGTAAAACTCAAATTAGCGGCTCAGGGATTGCCCAGAAGTACCAGCATGGGATACGAGCTTCTGGATAAAGATCAGGGCTTTGGTAGTAGCAAAAGTGTAGAAATGGTGCGTTTTCAACGAGCACTGGAAGGCGAGATTGCACGGACTATTATGTCCATCCAGAATATAAAGATGGCCAGGGTACTCTTAGCTATTCCTGTTCAGTCGGTGTTTGTCAGGGAGCGTAAGAAACCCAGCGCTTCGGTCATGGTTAATTTATATCAAGGCAGGTCGCTAGATAAAGGCCAGGTCGAATCCATTATTCATTTAGTTGCATCCAGTGTGCCGCAACTGGATGCTAATCAAGTCACTGTCGTCGATCAAAAAGGTCAGCTGTTAAACAGCAATGACTCATCAGTAGCGGGTAATTTGACCTCCAAGCAGTTCGAATATAAGAAGAATATTGAAGAGCATCTGATGGGCAGAATTCAAAATATTTTGTCACCTTTGGTTGGCAATGACGGAATGCGTGTACAAATTTCAGCGGATGTGGATTTTACCGAGACAGACAGAACTCAGGAAATGTTTAATCCAGATTTACCGGCTTTACGAAGCGAGCAAACATCGGAAGAACAAAGTACCTTATCCGCTACTCAAGGTGTTCCCGGCGCGCTATCAAATCAACCCACTCCTGCAGGTGTCGCTCCTGAAACAATACCGGGGTCAGCTGCTGCGGGTGCAGGAGCCACAGGTTCGCCGGGTTCGATAGCAAAAAATGCTACCAAGAATTACGAATTGGATAAAACCATTACTCATACCCGCTTAGCGACAGGAGGCTTACGCCGTTTATCGGTAGCGGTGGTGGTTGATGATCGGCATTTACTTCAGAGTGATGGTACGTTTAAAGGGCAGGCATTTTCTCAGGAAGATGTTAATCGTTTTAGTGACCTGATAAAACAGGCGGTAGGTTTTGATAGTAGCCGGGGAGATCAGGTTACCGTCACTAATGTGACGTTTAAAATGGATGAACTTATTGAGGCATTGCCGACAATACCTGTTTGGGAGCAAGGCTGGTTTCTTGATCTTATGAAACAAGCTGCTGCGGTGTTGGCTGTATTATTTCTGTTTTTTGGCGTGTTGCGACCCACAATGCGCAGTCTTGTCGGTCGGGACATAGAAGAGAAAAAAGCCCTGGATTTAGCTGAGGCGCAAGAAAAGGCTGTCGCTATAGGGGGATCTGTTCGCTTTAATGAGCAAGGTACGCCTGTCGCAGTACCGAGCGGTCAACAAAGTGTGAATTTTTCGATGCCCAAAGAAATGGAAATGCAGGATCTGCTGCTATTGGATGTGCCTCAGAGTTACGAACATCGCTTGGAATATGTGAAGAGATTGGTCGATGATGATTCGAAAGTAGTCGCACAAGTTATTAAATCATGGATTAAAAAAGATGGCTAATGCGCCGGTAAAAGAGTTAAACAAGGTTGATCGCGCCGCTGTATTGTTGCTGGCACTGGGAATGGATAGGGCGGCGATGGTTCTAAAGCATATGTCTCCCCGAGAAGTGCAGGTTTTAGGTATCACCATGGCAAGCGTGGGGGAGATCTCCATCGAGATGATGGATGAAGTGGTTGAGGGCTTTATTGTCGCGGTAAAGAGGCAGACGGCTCTGGGTATGGATACCGATGAGTATATTCGTACTGTGTTAATCAGTGCCTTGGGTGCAGATAAAGCGAACAGTATTCTTGATCGAATTTTACAGGGCGGTAACACTAAGGGAATTGAACAGCTGAAATGGATGGATACCCGGTCGATTGCAGACATGATCCGGTTGGAGCATCCTCAGATTGTCGCGACCATTATGTCTTTGATGGATAGTGAGCAGGCGGCTGATGTGATGATGTTCTTGCCTGAAAATATGCGTTCCGATTTGATGATGCGGATTGCAACGATGAAAGGCATACAGCCAGCCGCCCTGCGTGAGTTGGATCAAATTATGGAGCAACAATTAACCGGCTCTGATAATGTCAAATCGACAAATATTGGTGGAGTTGATGCGGTGGCTAATATTTTAAATTTCCTGGATGGCGGTGCTGCCGATTTAGTGATGTCCGGAATTGCTGAGCACAGGTCGGAATTGGCTCAGGAAATTCAGGAGAAGATGTTTACCTTTGAAGATCTTACTACGGTTGATGAAAGAGGCATGCAAACCTTGTTGCGTGAAGTTTCAACCGGACAGTTGTTGCTGGCGTTACGGGGTGTGGGTAGTGAACTTAAGGAAAAAATATTCAGTAATATGTCTAAACGGGCAGCAGAAATGCTGCGTGATGATTTGGAGGCTTCACCGCCCGCTAAGTTAAGTGAAGTGGAGTTGGCGCAGAAAGATATATTGGCTATCGCTAAAAAACTAGCCGATGCGGGCGAGATACAAATGGGAGTCGGTGGTGATGAACTCATCTAAGACACCAAGATTTACAGCCGCCGAACTGGAATCGTTAAGATTATGGAGTCTGCCGGACGTTTCTGCGGCAGAGGCGACTAGGGAGTCGGAGACGGTGGAAATAGAGGCTGAGCCCACACCTATTTTAACGGTTGATGAAATTGAAACCATGCAAAAACAGGCGTATGACGAAGCCTTTGTGCAAGGTAAGATGCATGGCTTTCAGCAAGGTTTTGATGAGGGTTCAAAAAAAGGCTATGACGATAATTTGCACCTGATGCAAAGCCAAGCGGCGACACTGGTTAGTCTTTTGGACTCTTTAAGCGAGCCGTTTAAATCGCTAGATGAGGAAGTGGAAAAAGAGCTGGTTAAACTGACTATCGGTATCGCAACGCAAATAATACGTAGGGAAATCAAGTTGGATCCAGGACAAATCGTGGCTGTTGTTCGGGAAACCATTAATGTCTTGCCGCTGGCGTCACAAAAGATCAGTTTGAAATTACACCCTGAAGATGCCGAACTAGTGCGCTCTGCATTAGCACTGGATGAAATGTCATCCAGTTGGAAGATAGTTGAGGACCCGTTAATTACCCGTGGCGGCTGTGCAGTCGACACTGATATTTCGCATGTTGATGCAACTGTAGAGCACCGGTTGGCTGCGGTTATCTCAGCTATATTAGGTGGTGAGCGGGAGCACGACGGCCGAGGTTCAGGAGCCGTTGCCGACGACTCCAGGGATGGAGGAGGTACGACTCCAGGGATGGAGGAGGTAGAGCAACGCAGGGAGCAGTTGCCGAGAGCACCAAAAGTAGGCGCTTTAGGCGACGCAGGAGCAGTTGCCGACGACTCCAGGGATGGAGGAGGTAGAGCAACGCATGGAGCAGTTGCCGAGGATGAAAACGAGTGATTCCGGATGTGGATCGGTCACAAATTTGGCTGGCTAAATTAAAACCCTATTCCGAAAGATTAGCTGAAGTCCCGGAGCTGATTGTCGAAGGCAGGCTTTCCCGTATGGTAGGGTTGACGCTGGAAGCGGTTGGTTGTCGAGCGGCTATTGGTTCCCGCTGTCGAATTGAGGCTAAGAATGGCAGGATGATTGAGGCGGAAGTCGTGGGCTTTGCCGACGCACGTATTTTTTTGATGCCGACCTCGGAAGTTCATGGGCTGGAGCCGGATTGTCGGGTCATTCCCATGGGTAAAAATAGCTTGGCTAAAGTGGGTTTCGCTCTATTGGGGCGTGTACTGGATGGGGCGGGCAATGCGCTTGATGACAAAGGCCCGCTTAAAACCGATGCGCTAATTTCGCTCAATGGTGTGCCGATCAACCCGTTGTCGAGAAGGCCGATACGTGAGCCGCTTGACGTTGGAGTTAGAGCGATAAATTCGATACTCAGCGTCGGGCGTGGGCAGCGTATGGGCTTGTTTGCCGGTACCGGCGTGGGCAAAAGTGTATTATTGGGCATGATGACCAAGTTTACCAAGGCTGATGTTGTGGTGGTTGGCCTGATTGGTGAGCGGGGACGAGAAGTTAATGAATTCGTACTGAAAACCTTGGGCGAAGAGGGGCTTAAAAGAGCGGTGGTGGTGGTTTCTCCAGCAGATTGCCCGCCTTTGATGCGCGTTCATGCCGCGCTATTATCAACCAGTATTGCCGAGTATTTTCGTGATCAGGGTCTCGATGTGTTGTTGTTGATGGACTCATTAACGCGATTTGCCCAGGCGCATCGTGAAATTGCTCTGGCTATTGACGAACCTCCTGCTACCAAAGGTTATCCGCCTTCGGTTTTTGCCAAGTTGCCGCATTTGGTAGAGCGTGCCGGTAATGCCGATCACGGCGGGGGGTCTATCACCGCTTTCTATACGGTTCTAGCTGAAGGCGATGATACGAATGATCCTATTGCTGATGCAGCCAGAGGGGTGCTGGATGGGCACGTCATATTGTCCAGAAGCTTGGCTGAATCCGGGCATTTTCCCGCCATCGACATAGAGGCGTCAATCAGTCGGGTTATGCCGGACATTATTGATGCCGGTCATTTGCAAATGGCGCGGGATTTAAGGCGAATGTATTCACTTTATCAGCAAAACCGCGATTTAATCAGTGTCGGTGCATACCAGCCAGGATCGGATCCCAGAATCGACAAGGCCATTGAAAGAAATCCGGCGATTTTAGATTTTTTGCAGCAGGACATGGATGAGCCGGTTGATATGGAAAGGAGTCTGCAGGAGTTGGCATTGTTATTGGGTGTAAACAGGCCGACTTCCGGCTGAGACTCAAGAAAGGATATAAGTGAAAAAATCGCAACGCATCAAAACCATAGTAGATATTAAGGCGACACAGGAAAAAAATGCTTTGGAAGTGCAGGGTGCCGTGCAGAGAAAACTGCTAGCCATGCAGACTCAAGTCGACGGGTTAAAAAATTATCGGCAAGAGTATCAAGATAGATTTGACCTGTTAGGCAGTCAGGGTGTCAATATTTTCCGGCTTCTGGAGTTTAGATCATTTATTGATAAGCTTGATAAGGCAATCATTGGTCAGGAGCAAGTATTGAGCTCAATTGAAGCTGATTTAATGGCCAAAAGAAAGGTCTGGGAAGGTCTGCACCATAAAACCCAAAGTTTGCAGAAGGTATGTGATTCAGCTTTGGTGGCAGAAATGAAGCAGGAAGCTAAGCGTGAGCAACTGGAGCAGGATGAGCGGGCATCCAGAATCGGTCGTAATAACTCAGGTGGCACGGGAAATGCTTAATAATTAATAATAGTCCGAGCGGAGTTGGTTATGAATATAGAAAGTACAAATTTATCGTCGTTGGCGCCAAGTAACGGTACGGTTGACAGTGTGGCGCTACCTTTGGCTGATGGTGGCGTTATTTCCAAACGCTTCTCCAGTGCATTGGTTGCGCAGATTGAGTTGTTGAGCGATATGAAAACCGAGGGTTCGCCGCCTCTACAGACATCGGATATTGCTGTTTTGCAAGGTGTCAGCGGTACTGCCGATTTGCCGACCGACCATGTGGATACGCACGATTTTGCCGCTGTATTGGGCAAAGATTTGCCGTCGTCATACAAAACAAAAGACGATGTTGAGCGTGAGGCTGTCTTCGTCGCGATAACTGACACATTAAAATATATTGCCGTAGGCACTACTACCGGAGAAAAAGCAGCAGTGGCCGAGCGGAACATGAAAGACGTGATTGCAATGGCTGCTCCCGTTGAGCAAAGCCTCAAAGACGTTGTTACCAGTGCTTCAGTTCAAATGGGTGTGAAGCCAGCAATTGATAAGCAGGATAAGCTGCAGGTTGAAGACGAAGATCAAATAACGGGTGTTGAAGATAATATCGGAAATCAAGAGGGGATAGCCGTCATTATTCTTCCGGTGAAGATGCTGGCTGAACAAGGAGGTCCAGTCAATAATTTGACGCCTGAAGATGCGATTAAAGAGAGTGGGACTCCATCTTTTATAAAGCCGTTAATCGGGAATGCTACGCCGAATGAGTCTGCAAAAGTTCCCGATGATGCGCTACAAAGTGAAGCTATTTTTAGTCAGGCGGTTCAGGAAAAGCCGGGTCTAAATTTAAAATATGTTGAGAATGTAGGTTTGGCCGAAAAGACTGGGCGGGGGGAGTTACAGGCCTTAAGTTTAGACGGGGATAAGGGTTTGCCCCGAGTTGGCGGGGACATAATGCCGCTTAATAGAGCGGTTGTTGACAATAAAACAGATATTTCCGCCATAACCAAACCACTATCGCATCCGGAATGGAATAAGGATTTAGGTGAAAGGATTGTGTGGATGAGCAACAGAGCGATACCCTCAGCAGAAATTAGACTGAATCCACTGCATCTTGGCCCTATATCCGTTCGTGTTGATGTAACTGATAATCAGGCAACTGTTGTTTTTACAGCTCAGCATGCGGCTACAAGGGAGGCTCTTGAAGCATCCATTCCTAAATTACGAGAAATGATGGGTGCTCAGCAGGTCGACTTGGTTGAGGTGAGTATTTCCCAAGGCACTACGTCAGATCAGGGGCGTCAATCATCGCAAAAATCCACGCAAGCCGCTGATGATCGGGGGCAGAGTGAGACGGGCGCCGTCAGCGATGGGGTTGATGATATAGAGCTGGAAATTGAAAGCGGACGAGCTGTAGTCAGCAAAGGCTTGTTGAGTATCTATGCATAGGCTAGATAGCCTAAGCCGGTAAGCTAATTCATGAGGATTTATTCAAGGCTAGAATAAATACTTTTTCTGATAGTGATATTAAGTGACGGATTTGCGCGTTAAGAGCGAGCATATATTTCTGTTCACATTGTTTGGCTATTCGCTAGGATTAATGCGGTATCTTTAATGTTACACTTTTCAATAGCTGAAAAAGCATTTATAATGGGGGGTTCTTAGGGGCTACCAGCTCCTCCTTGCTTTACCATCTTTATAAGACAGAGGTGGGAGGCTTAACCGAAAGGAAAAATCATGCGACATTATGAAATTGTCTTTTTAGTCCATCCAGACCAGAGTTCACAGGTTCCTGCGATGATTGAACGTTATAAATCAACCATCGAAGCCGCATCCGGTAAGATTCATCGTTTGGAAGACTGGGGTCGTAGACACCTGGCTTACCCAATTAATAAAATTCATAAAGCGCATTATGTGCTGATGAATGTTGAGTGTGATCAGCCTACTTTGGAAGAGTTAGAAAGCGGCTTCCGCTTTAATGATGCTATTTTGCGTAGTATGACTTTATTGCAAAAAGTAGCAATTACTGAAGCATCTATCATTGCCACATCAACAGCTGAAGAAAATAAAGTCGCTGAATCAAGAGCTAAAGATGCTGCGGCTAGAGAAGCAGTAGCGGCTGTAACTGAAGCCGAAGGCGAAGCTGATGATGTCGACGAAAATCTTGATGCTGACGACACGACTTCTGAATAACACTTTTAACACTTGGATTTACGAGAATTATTATGGCACGTAACATTAGACGCAAAAAATTCTGCCGATTCAGTGCAGAAGGTGGCACTGCAATTGACTATAAGGATCTGGACTTGTTAAGTGATTACATCACTGAAACCGGTAAAATCGTTCCTAGTCGCATTACAGGAACCAGCGCCAAGTACCAAAGACAGCTAGGTGTTGCAATTAAACGGGCTCGTTTTATTGCATTACTGCCTTTCTGTGACGCACACAAATAATACGCTGGACGATCAATGGGCTTTTTAGCGGAATACATTATGCGGGGGAGAATGCAAGCCATGATAGTGGCTTCTACTCTTGCATTAGTGTCGCTGGTTATGCCTCCAGTGAGTATAGTAAGTTCAGCCTCTGTTGCTCTGGTCACGTTAAGGCGAGGTGCTCTTGAGGGCTTTATCGTTTTAGCAAGCTCAATTGCAGTAGCGGCAGTGCTAGGATTCTTCTTATTAGGCAATTACCAATTTGTGTTGCTTTATGGGATGGTTCTATGGGTTCCTGTCTGGTTAATTTCAATTATATTAAGAGAAGGGCGGTATTTATCTCTGACGATTGAAATTGCGGTATTGATTGGTGTTTTTGGGGTCGTTGGTTTTTATCTCTATAATGCCGAGGTGGCAGGAATGTGGAAGCATATACTGTCACAAATGGTGCCCCCGAATGCGCCGGTTGAAGATGTTCAGCATACTCTGGATGTATTGTCCCATTACATGACTGGGGTGGTTGCGGCCGCAGCCGTTTTTGGCCTATTGTTTGGCCTGTTTTTGGGGCGGTGGTGGCAGGCTTTGCTTTATAATCCCGGTGGATTTAAGCAAGAATTTTTGTCATTGAATACACATCCAAGGTTAGCAATAGGCAGTATTGTCGTGATACTTGTTGCATCATTAAGTTCCGGTGTGATTTCAGAAGTATCGTGGAACATCATTATTTTGCTGTTTGTGTTGTATACCTTTATCGGAACCGCAGTATTGCATACCATATTTGCCTCAATGAAAATGGGTCGGTTTATAGTGCCAATGTTTTATGTGACACTATTTTTGATACCCCATGCCATGCTGCCTGTTGCTTTAGTTGGTCTGAGCGATGCGTGGCTGAACTTACGAAATAAAATTTCGAATCAACAAACGCCTTGATGGCGTAAAAAATAGCCGGATAAAATCCGAAAAATGAGGTATTAAAAGATGGAAGTCATTCTTCTTGAAAAGATAGCAAACTTGGGTAACCTGGGCGATAAAGTCGTCATTAAATCAGGTTATGGCAGAAACTATCTTGTTCCATACGGTAAAGCTGTTCCTGCAACAGCGACTAAAATTGCTGAATTTGAAGCGCGCCGCGCAGAACTTGAGAAAGCGGCAGCTGAAAAGCTGAGTGCGGCCCAAGCGCGTGCCAATGCATTGAGCAAGCTTCAAGTTGTTATTGCTCACAAGGCTGGCGATGAAGGCAAATTGTTCGGTTCAATAGGTACGCAAAATATTGCTGATGCCATTACCGAAGCAGGCGTTTCAGTTGGAAAGCATGAAATTCGTTTGCCTCAGGGCGTTATTCGTCAAATCGGCGAATATCAAATCGACGTTAATTGCCATACCGATGTTGTCGTAAAAATGCCTATTAAAATTGCTGCTGAAGCATAATAAAGGCTCAAGGGAAAGGGTTGTGGGGCGACTTACAACCCTTTGCTTTTTAACGATGCGAGTTATTTACTCTTGTTTTTTTTATCTGATCATTCCCTTTATACTCATTCGCCTGATTTGGCGAAGTATTAAGGTTCCCGCATATCGGTACAGATGGAACGAGCGTTTTGCTCTCTATCAAAAAAAATTCCCCCAGAATGTCATTTGGTTTCATGCTGTCTCAGTAGGAGAGGCGGAAGCTTTATTTCCGCTAGTCAAGAAAATACAACGACAGTATCCCGATGCAAGGTTATTAATTACGACGACAACCGTTACAGGATCTGCCAGAATTAAGGCAGTGATGCAGGAAAGCGTGGAGCATGTCTATCTGCCCTATGATATTCCCTGTGCGGTTAGTCGATTTATGCGGTGTTTTAAACCCAAAATAGCCGTGATCATGGAAACTGAAATTTGGCCCAATCTTTTTGCCGGTTGCAGCAAAAATAAAATTCCGTTATATGTTGTCAATGCCCGCTTATCGGAAAAATCAGCGATGGGTTATCAAAAATATCCAGCACTTATTTTGCCGACTTTAGCTTGCATCAAATGGATTGCTGCACAAACTCAGGATGATGCCAAGCGATTTGTCGCTATTGGGGCAAAAGCCGAAGCGGTTAGGACGCTAGGTAATGTAAAGTTTGATGTTGAAGTTTCAACTAAAATTATTGAGCGGGGGCGGCAGTTAAAAGCCGATTTGTTTTACGGTCGGTTTGTTTGGTTGATTGCCAGCACCCATAAACATGAAGAAGCCATATTTCTTGAAATCTATAAAAAAATAAAGCGGGAAATTCCTGAATTATTGCTGGTCATTGTGCCAAGACATCCAGAGCGTTTCGGTGAAGTAAAAAAACTGTGTGAGCAGTATCAGTTGGCGGTGGTGATGCGTACCTCCGGAGAGCATTGTCATCAGCATACCGATGTTTATCTGGCTGATACCATGGGTGAGTTAAAGCTGCTTTATGCGACCTCCGATGTCGCGTTTGTCGGCGGCAGCATGGTGCCTGTTGGCGGACATAATATTCTTGAAGCTGCCGCAGTTGAGGCTCCGGTTTTATTTGGCCCTTACATGGTGAATTTTAAGGAAATAGCTGAAGACGTGTTGCGTCAGGATGCGGCAATACAGTGCCAGGATGAAAGCGAGATAATCAGCGCGATTATTGCCTTGCATGCGGATCCCGCATACAGGCAATCGTTAGCTGAAAAGGGTGAGGCGTTTGTTCGGCAGAACCAGGGAGCGACGACCAAAATTTTTGACCTGCTTAGTCAGGATATTTGATTTTTAGTTCATAATTTCCTTGTCTGATCATATGCCATGTCGTCTCGGCATAAGTTTATCAAAAAAGTGTACTATAACTGACTACATTGAAGAGACGTGACACCATGAGTGAAATAAAAGATAAATCGGTTCAAGCCTTTATTGATGGATTGGCCAGCAAGGCGCCTACTCCTGGTGGCGGTAGTGCCGCAGCGGTAATGGGTGCGCAAGCCGCCGCTTTAATCAGCATGGTTTGTAATCTGACCATAGGTAAACCTAAGTACGCTGAAGTTGAAATTGAAATGCAGTCATTACTGGAAAAGTCAGAAGCGTTACGTAAAACGTTGACCGACATGATCAAGGCCGATGTTGAGGTCTTCGAGTGTTTGATGGCGACGTATGGCTTGCCAAAAGACTCCGATGAAGAAAAAGCCGCGCGTAGTGAAGCTATTCAATCAGCATTAAAGGAAGCCACCGTCGTTCCTTTGAAGTGTGCACACGCTTGTGCAGAAACTATTGCATTGAGCAGGATTGCCGCAGATAAAGGTAATTTAGCTGTGATCAGCGACGCAGGTGTTGCGGTTATGGCAGCTTACGGCGCACTAAAAAGCGCAGCGTTAAATGTTTACATTAATGCAGGCAGTCTTAAAGACAGGGCTTTTGCTGATGCGAAATTAGCTGAACTGGAAACGATCTTGAAGGGTGCGGATTTGGCCGCAGAAGAAGTGTATCAGATCGTTAAAGCTAAGCTTTAATACCCTCCCCGACCTGGAGGACGGAGATTCCTACAGCTAGACGCTTATGCCCAAACGCGAGAATGTCCTTTGCTGTATTGATATCCGATGAAATATCCCAAGAAATCCCCCGCTACCGCAAATAGAAGCTATAACTGATTAACCGGCAAAACAGCTGCAATTCTTCCGACATAGGTGCAAAACAACCGTTCGGTTGTTTTGCACCTTAAGGTTTTTTGTTATTCCCGGCTAAATAATAAAAATAACAATTAAAATCATATTGTTATGGTAGTTAAATAAGGATGGCATATTAATCGCATGTAACTCGATATGAACTTTTTATCATGACGAGGATTTTTATGAATGAGCCATCCCTGCCTGGGTTACCAAAATCTGGTTTAGCCGGTTTAAAAGAAAACTGGCGTAGCGATTTGTTATCCGGTTTTCTGGTTTTTCTTATTGCGTTGCCGTTGTGCTTGGGTATAGCGATGGCGTCGGGTTTTCCGCCATCGTCCGGTATTATCACGGCTATTATTGGTGGGATGCTGGTTTCGCGTTTCAACGGGGCATTTGTAACCATTAACGGTCCGGCCGCCGGGTTAATTGTGGTGGTTCTTGGTGCGGTACAATCGTTGGGTGAAGGCGATGCGATGGTCGGTTACCGTTATACGCTGGCGGCTATCGTTATTGCCAGTGTGTTACAGATTCTGCTGGGCCTTTTCAAGGCGGGGCGGCTGAGCTCGTTTTTTCCGGCATCGGTGGTGCATGGTATGTTGGCGGCTATTGGCATTATTATCATGGCCAAGCAAATCAACGTGGTACTGGGTACTGCACCGGAAAAAGGCAGTAGTCTGTTTTCGACTATCGCCCAGATTCCGCACAGCATTGTTAACCTTAATCCTGATATTGCCATTATCGGTGTTTCAGGATTGGTGATACTGATCATCTGGTCGGTTATAAAAAATCCTATCTTAAAGATGATTCCGGCTCCGCTCATCGTGGTGTTGGTGGGTATGGGCTTGGCGCGGTATTTTGACCTGCAACATGAACACATGTATTTGTTTCTGCCGGATGCCGATTTTTTGCCGCATCATGAAGCAACCGTCGGGCCGAAGTTTCTAGTCGCGATTTCTGATAATTTCATGTCCGGTTTTTATTTTCCCGATTTTTCAAAATCACTGAATCTTGAATTCTGGGAAGCGGTGGTGAGCATTTGGTTAGTGGGCAGTCTTGAGAGTTTACTCAGCGCGATGGCGGTAGATAAACTTGATCCCTATAAACGCCATTCCAATCTTGATCGTGATTTAACTGCGGTGGGTGTTGGTAATCTGGTGGCCGGATTAATCGGTGGTTTGCCGATGATAGCGGAGATCGTGCGTAGTTCGGCTAATGTGAACAATGGGGCAAAAACCCAGTGGGCCAACTTTTTCCACGGCGCATTTTTATTGTTATTCGTGGTGCTGTTTCCGCGTTTGATTCACAGCATTCCGTTAGCGGCATTGGCTGCGTTGCTGGTCTTTACCGGTTTTCGGCTGGCCTCGCCTAAAGAATTTGCCAAGGTCATGGGTGTTGGCAAAGAACAGTTGTTACTGTTCGTGGTGACGATTATCGGTGTATTGGCGACTGATTTATTAATCGGTGTCGGTATCGGCATTTTAACCAAGTTTGCTATCCACCTGCTACGCGGCGTCAGGCTGAATAACCTGTTCAAGATTCATTTTGTTATTGACCCCAAAGACGATGATTCTGTTGTCATCTCAATAGTAGGTGCGGCCATTTTCTCTAACTTCATGCCCTTAAAAACTGCTCTGGCCAATCTGGAAAACGGTAAGACGGTTATCTTTCAATTGAATAATGCGTACATGCTTGATCATACCGTGATGGAATTCATTCATGATTTTCAGCATAGCTATGAAAGGCAGGGCGGACAATGCAAGTTTTTCGGCATGGAATATCATGATACTTTTTCAGAGCATCCTTTGGCGGTGCGCAGAATGAAGCGGAATCATATGAGTCGTCGTAAAAGCGACCATTATGGAATTAATTAGACGCAGATGCTGGTTGTAAAACATATTAAATGTTAACGCTATTAACATTTAATGTTAATTTTGATAATATGATGGTTTAATTAATAAGGATAAAGCCTTTTTATGGAAACCTATACTGCCCGTTTGACATTATTGGTCGACCCGGATAAAAAACGGCTGTTCGAGAAAATTTGTGCCGCTCAGGATCTAACATCCTCACAGGTTGTGCGTCGCTTTATCCGCGAATATATCGATCAGCATGCCGCTCTAATTGATCAGGAAGCTTTGGCCGGAGAGACTAGTGAACATTGAGATTCATCTTGCGACCTGAAGATTGTGCGGCGACTAACGCACTGTGGTGTTTTATCCATGTGTAGCGTAAAACCCGGCCGTTTTCGGTAACCGCTCCTGCGTTACTCTACCTCCTGCATCCATGCAGTCGAGGGCGGTGATGTAAGCGGCTCAGTTTCGTATTTCTCATCGTGTTAAATACTTCCGTCGTGTTAGACTTAACGCTTGCTACCAGAGGACGCATATCGGCTCTCTCCATGACGGCAACTTAAGTTTTAAAAGACTTCAAATT
>JAURYJ010000074.1 GCA_030653985.1 Methylobacter sp.
AACCGTCGGGCTGACGGGGCTAGTCTGTGAAGTGAGCGATGCAACAAGGTCGCCAGCAGCAGAAACCAGTGAGCAGTAGCGATACACACTCACTCTTAGGCAACTAGGAATCCCCTTCCTTTAGCTGGGGGAGGATGTCAATTCTCAAACAAAGCCATCGATTCCACATGTCCGGTCTGCGGAAACATATCCATTACCCCGGCTTTCACCAGTTTATAGCCCAGTTCATTAACCAATATCCCGGCGTCACGCGCCAACGTCGATGGGTTACAAGACACATAAACAATCTGCTCAGGTTGCCATTTTTTAAGATGCTGTAACACATCCGAAGCCCCTGCTCTGGACGGGTCAAGCATAATTTTGTTGTATTTCCGATTAGCCCAGGGTTGATCGCTTATATCCTTGCTTAAATCAGCCGCATAAAATTCGACGTTTTCGATGCCATTATGCCGGGCATTTTCTTTAGCGTGATTGACCAAAGGTTGATCGCCTTCCACACCGACCACTAAACCTGCAAACTTAGCCATCGGCAAAGTAAAGTTGCCCAGACCGCAAAACAAATCCAGCACCGAGTCGTTTTCATTCAACGCCAAGGTCTCCAGCACCCGGTTGATCATTTGCTTGTTAATTTCATAATTAACCTGGGTAAACATCGCCGGTTTGAATTTAAATTCCAAATCCTGATCCGGCAGCGCATAAGTCGGTATCAATTCCGGTTCGCCATCCAGCGGCACGATAGTGTCCGGGCCTTTCGATTGCAGACACAGCGATAGGTTATGTTCATGACCAAAGTCGCGCATCCGTTCCTTATCGGCATCGGTCGGCGGCTCCAGCACCCGAAACGCCAGCACGCATTGGTCATCGCCGATAGCCACTTCGATCTGAGGAATCTTGTCTTTGATGGTCAAACCGCCGATCATTGCCGACAAGTCCATCAGTTTGGTGCCGACGATAGGATGCATCACCACGCAGCTTTCGATTTCAGCTAAGTAAGGATGCCGTCTTTCCCTGAAACCCACCAGCACCCGGTTTTTTTTCTCGACGTATTTAACGCCCATCCGCGCTTTACGACGATAACCCCAATGCGGGCCTTCCAGCGGCGGCCAAAGCTCGGGAATTTCAACCTTGCCGATGCGTTTAAACTGATCAATCAGCAATTCCTGCTTGATTCGGATTTGCGCAGATGATTCGACATGCTGAAAACTACAGCCGCCGCACACGCCGTAATGAGCGCACAGCGCATCAACCCGGTCGGCGGCGCGACTTAACAGCTTGACGACCTTGCCTTCCGCATAATCCTTTCGACTTTCGGTATAAATAAACTCCACTTCTTCACCCGGTAACGCCTCATCGATAAAGATCACCTTACCATCGACATGCGCCACCCCTCGCCCGTCATGGGCCAGGGATTCTATCGTCACGTTAACCGGCGTTTCCGGTAACTTCTTTTTTGCTCTTCTTCTATTTGCCATGTTTATTTTTGTTTCCAACTTCCTGAAGATTGATACCACCAGCCCGGTTGAGCATTGCTTATCCAGCGAGCGGCAAAGGTTGATTTGATTTGCGCCGCCCAATCGGGATGACCGTTGGCATTGGCAATCGCCTGATAGAGGCTTTGCCGATCCGCATTTTCTGCGGCGACCAGTCTATTGACCTGATTCCTGTCTTTAAGCGGTACGCTTGCAGCATCCCTGACCGCCAGCAGACCGTCCGCCTGTATGCCGATAAAGCCTGCCGCATACAACGGTTGCAGACTGGCAAAGCGGCTTTCCATCGTGGCGCGCAACTGCCTAATTTCAGCGCTATCGATGTTCAGGTCGGCTTCAGCGGCCTGAGCCGGGGACACCACCACATTGATCGCCGCATCAATCAACTGATACATACTCACCTGCCAATCCGACAAACTGGCCTTAGGTTCTGTTTTTTGCGGTGAGATACCTTGAATGTCCTTGATGATTTCATCTGCCGCTTTTTCTGCGGCGGCAGCCGGAAAATAAATGTTGATGGTGACACAGGCCGTCAACAATAACGCGCTTAATACTGATATTTTTCTCATAACGGACTCCCGGTTATTCAATAATTACTTGGATTGATGCCGACTCTCGGTACCGTCAATACATTCCAGTCAACAGGGAGATTATAGCTGATCGCATCGATTCGCGGCAGACCGCTGTTGGTAATAACAAAAATTAGGGCGATGAAACCTCGACTATGCGTAGCTATTCAACAATCACCTCATCCGAGGTCGTAATACGCTTTAACCGCTCCATCAATACATTCCAGTCAACGCGCGGGTTATAGCCGTCCACATTGATTCGTGGCAGGCCGCCGGGAGTAATTATGGCATAGCCGGATTCTGTGGCCTCTACGCCCATCAGCTGACACACGCCATCATGTAAATAACATCCCAGACCCAGCTTGCCGTAGCCAAAAGTTTCAAAAAAGCTTAAGAAACTCTGGGACAGTATATCCGTCGCGGCACCGCCTCCGATATTGGCGATGTTTTTTACCGCCTTCTGACTGATCCTGTGCCGGGAGTCGTCGTCATCCGGCGTCCCCAGCCAGGCGTAAAAAGTGACCGGCTGCCAGCTTTCCATATACAACTGCCGGACATAGCCCGATAACTTGCCGGTAATGCCACCAAATTCAAACTTGCTGGTTAGCTGGTCCAGATCAAGGTTGTCAATTTCCAGATCGCTATGGAACTTGGGAAAATCGGTAAACAATCCCGATGAGGCCAAGTTGCTGATTCTAATTTCACCGTCGAAAACCTTGACGATCAATTCACCGCCCAGACTCAGGGTTTTATTGCTGTACTCGACGCGGGGAATTTGACCGCTGATAGTTCCCGATAGCGGCACCCAGTTCAGGGCCAGGGATAATTGCTCAAGCGACACATTGCTGACGTCACCGTCAAAAGACACTTCGGGTTCTTGTTGTTTTTTTGCCTGAAAGCTGAAGTGATTGACAGCGATTGCACCACCCAAAAAAGGCAGCAAAGTCTTTTTTAGCAGTTTGATGTCGCCAGCCCGACCCAAAAATGAAAGCCTGGCTGGACCTATCGGCAAGGCACGCACGCGCAGTTGTTGCCAGGCTATTTCCGAGGACTGGCTAAAGATTTCATCACTCGACCAGTTAAGCCGACCGGCGCCGCCCTGAACTTCGCCGCGACCTGCTTCATCTTTAATATCAAGATGATTAAAGCTTGCCGCCAACGCGGTTAAGGCTTGTTGGTTGATAGAAAAATCGGCTGTTAACTGGCCTGCGAGCGTAACGCCTTGCAATACCGTCTGCTCAAAAAATGGCTTCAGATAGATTGCAGAAAAATCCTGCAAATTATCGCTGCTCAACGAGAGTTTAGCCTTATCAAGGCTTATACCATCCTTATATTGAATGATTGCGCTGCCGCTTAAGGCGCCGACATTTGAATGCCGGTAACTTGCCGAGTGGATTTCAACGCGTTGGTTTGACGCGTCCCAGTCGCCCCATGCATCCAAAACGCTATGTTGCCCGGCCGCTTCCAAATACAACGGCTCCACATACAGCGCGCCGCCATTAAATTCAACATGACTTTGCCATTGCCACACGCCGTTATTATTTTGGGCATTCAGCGTTGCCGCCACCATTAACGCCTCAGTAGCCAACCGACCGTCCTGGGTTTGCCCGGTCAGGCCATTAACTCCGGCAGTTAAGGCAAACTTCTTCAGCGACTCATGACTGCCGGATGCCGTTAACTTAACATCGATTTTACCGGCTTGCAGTTTGAACATTCCCTGAGGCATCAGCTGTTGAAGCGACTTGCCATCTACCGCTTTAGCGTTAATCTGCAACCGCCAGCGCTCGCCCCGCTCTTCGCCGTCAATGGCTATGTTTCCACCGGCCAGCTGCAAACCACTGAGTTTGAACGAGCTGTGTTTTTCCGTGACCTGAAAAGAAAAATTGGCGGCTGGCGACTGCCAACGCTTTGAACGCATTTCCGCCCTGCCCTGTTTACACAACAATTCCTTGTTTTGCCAAGTAAAGGCCGTACAACGGATATTGACCAGATTAAGGTCATGGAACGGTTTAGGCAGGCTTAACCGGGCAATCGTTAAGGCCAGTTTTTGCGATTTTTTTGCCAAATCGGTCAGGGCGATACTGATGTTGTTTAATTGCCATTGTTCCCCTGCAAGGTTTCCGACATCAAGCGCTACGCTTTCCAGCGCGTTGGCCGAGGGGGGGATAAAAATAAAGATAATGGTCAGGATGAGCCTGTTTATTATCGAGGGCGACCGGCCGGTCGCCCCTGCAAATCCTTCGACAAGGTTCTCCTGAGCATAGCCGAAGGACTCAGGACGAGCGGCTTTCATTAGCCAGGAAAAACTCCCGTGGACAAGTACCGATCGCCACGGTCGCAGATAATCACCACAATCACTGCATTTTCAACTTCTTCAGACAATCTCAATGCCGCATGAACAGCGCCACCGGATGAAATTCCGGCAAAAATACCTTCTTGGGTCGCCAAAGCGCGGGTGACGTTTTCAGCTGCAATCTGATCGACATCGATAATCCGATCAACCCGATCGGCCTGATAGATTGTCGGCAAATATTCCTTGGGCCAGCGCCGGATGCCGGGTATTTTAGACTCGCCTTCCGGCTGTACACCGATGACCTGAATAGCGCTGTTTTGTTCTTTCAGGAATTTTGACGTACCCATAATGGTGCCGGTCGTACCCATGGAGCTGACGAAATGGGTTATTGTTCCCTGCGTATCACGCCAGATTTCAGGCCCGGTGCCTTCATAATGGGCGCGTGGATTATCGGGATTGGAAAACTGATCCAGCACCCTGCCCTTGCCGACAGCTTCCATTTCCCTGGACAAATCAATCGCTGCTTCCATGCTGCCTGCCGCAGGCGTAAGGATGATTTCGGCACCATAAGCTTTCATCGAAGCACGGCGTTCTTCACTCATGTTATCCGGCATAATCAGGGTCATGTTATAACCTTTGATTGCCGCCGCCATCGCCAGCGCAATACCGGTGTTACCGCTGGTCGCTTCAATCAAACGGTCGCCGGGTTTAATCTCGCCTCTTTCCTCGGCATGTTTAATCATACTGAGTGCTGGACGGTCTTTGACCGAACCGGCCGGGTTATTGCCTTCCAGCTTAACCAAAATAGTATTACCGGTATTGCCGGGCAAGCGTTGCAGCCTGACGAGAGGCGTATTGCCGACAAAAGATTCAATGGTTGGAAAAGTCATGATAGTCATTGTGATGATTAAGGTGAAAAGTTCAAGGCGAAAGGCGAAAGATGCAAATTTAGCCTTTCGCCCTTTGCCTTATTTCTATTTATGAAAATGATGCGTCGGACATTGCCCGTTTCTGAGACTGATAATCGGCCAGTTAGCCGCATCGGCAAATTCGGCCAGTTTTTCATCGGGATCGACGGCAACCGGATGATCCACCACTTTAAGCAGCGGCAAGTCGTTATGAGAATCGCTGTAAAACCAGCTGTCGTGCAGGGTTTCGCTTGAATCTGTTAACCAGGCCTCCAATAACTTAACCTTGCCTTCGCGAAAACAAGGAATGCCGTTAAAACCGCCGGTGTATCGACCGTCGATAAACTCCGGCGTGGTCGCCAGTAAGTTGTCAATGCCGTAGAGCTGGACTATCGGCTCGGTAACAAAGCGGTTGGTTGCGGTGATAACCAATAAGGTATCGCCCCGGTTTCTATGTTTGTCAATCAGCTGTTGCGCAGACCTTAACAGCAGCGGCTTGATAGCTTGTTCTATAAACTGCGCCCGCCACCGATAGAGTTGCTCGGGGTTATTGTCCGCTAAAGGTTTTAGCGAAAAGCGAAGAAACTCAATGATATCCAAGGTGCCTTGTTTGTAGTCATCGTAAAACTTGGCGTTGGCGCTTTCATAGTAACTTTTATCAACGATGCCCTGGTCTACCAGAAACTGCCCCCATAAGTAGTCGCTGTCATCGGCAATCAGCGTGTTATCCAAATCAAAAATCGCTAAGCTCACGGTTAATCCTGTCTCAAGTCATTAAAAAGAGCTGTACCCTATGGCGTATGCACTTTATTTATGGAACAATGCAGTCATTAATTTACATGACTGACCTATTTTTTATAATTTTACCATTAGCAAGATTAAAGAACTAGGAAAGGTAAAAACACAGGTTTTAACATGATTGACTCTAAAGGATACCGGCCCAACGTCGGGATCATCCTTTGCAATGACGAGGGTCGCGTGTTTTGGGCAAAACGAATGGGTGTAAACTCATGGCAGTTCCCGCAAGGCGGGATTAATCCGAATGAAGACCCAGAAGCCGCGATGTATCGAGAGTTGTGCGAAGAAACAGGACTGCAACAGCAGCATGTCCAGGTGCTTGGACGTACGCGCTATTGGCTGAGGTATCAGTTACCTGAGCGCTATATCCGCAAAAACTCACTCCCCCTATGCATAGGCCAGAAGCAAATCTGGTATATATTGCGTTTAATCACGCATGAATCCAATGTGCGTTTTGATCAGTGCCCCAAACCGGAATTTGATGACTGGCGTTGGGTGGATTACTGGGAGCCGCTTAAAGATGTGGTGTATTTTAAGCGCAAGGTTTATTTAAAAGCGATGAGCGAGTTGGGTGTTATTCTGACCGCCGAGACCATCCCGGTTAATGCAGCCGGGTATTTAGCTAAGGAAATTGAACCGGTCAAAGGCAGAAGGCGCAAGAGGTAGAGTGTTTTTTAGCTGGAACCTGCGGTTAATATTCATGCAGATTGGTTTGCAGCCCAGCCAACGGCTCGGCTAAACGAATGACCTCGGATTCAACCCGGCCATCTGCATACAGTTCTATCAACCGATAACCCGGAGCCGTGTCATTTACAGCGAATTCGGTGCTTCCGGGCACAAATTGAAAACAGGTTGATGGCACACCCAATACCCGAAGGCTCGCTGTCTTTATATCCAAAATCTGATGGATATGGCCGGTGGTTATCGCTTTTACTTGCGAGTATTTGTCTACTATCGCCCATAATTCCCGACTGTTGTCTATGATCATGGTATCCATCCAGGGGCTTTTAGTCTCCAGGCAATGATGATGAACGGCAATCAGCGTGTAGCAGTTTGGGTTTTCACTTAAGCAGTTTTCCAGAAACGCCAACTCCTCATTTGACAGTCGCCCGCCGGGTTCTCCGGGTATCTGGCTGTTCAGGCTAATCAGCTGCCAGTTATCCAGAAAAACCTGTTTGCGACAGTTAATGCTGTCGGTATTGAATACCTGCTGCATCAACTCATAATTGTCATGATTGCCGGGTAGGCATATGCATGGCGCGTCATACGCTTCAAGGCTGTTTAAGATGCGCCGGTAGCTTGCAGCGCAAGGATCCTGAGCCAGGTCGCCGGTCAGTAGAATCAAATCGAAATGCCGTTTTGCGGCAACGGCCTGATCAAGACAGGCGTGGAAATAATGCTCGGTATTAATGCCCAGCAGCTCATCTTCCGGCGCAGCCAAAATATGCAAATCAGACAGTTGCAGGATTGATAGACAAGCGGGGTTATTGTTCATATCAAAATGCTATGCCATTTCTTTGCAAAGAATTTTAGAGTTTCTTTGCGGGTTATATAAGGCCTTGAGCTGATTGGGCAGATCGCTAATATCCGACGATAAAAATCCCCGTTCAATAAACCAGTGCATGGTTTGCGTAGACAACACGAATAGCTTTTTAAGCTTGAGCTCCCCTGCCCTGCGGTAAACATATTCAAGCATGCGATTGCCTCTGGCCGCTCCCTGATAATCGGGATGCACGGCAAGGCAGGCAATCGCGCCGAAGCGGTTTTGCAGATCGGGGTGCAAGGCGGTGCAGCCGATGATCAGGCCGTCGCGTTCGATAACGATATAGTCGGCGATTTCCATTTCGATTTTTTCTCGGGAGCGCTTGGCCAACTTGCCTTGTTGCTCCAGCGGCTTGATCAACTCCAGAATGCCGCCGATGTCGTTCAGCGTAGCCGGGCGCAATTCCTCAAACGCCGTTGCGCTGATCAGCGTGCCGATGCCGTCACGGCTGAATAATTCCAGTAACAGCGCGCCGTCGATGGTTCTGTCAATCAAATGCACGCGGTCGATGCCGGCCTGGCAGCTTTGCATCGCGGCTTTGAGCGGCAAGCTAATGTCGGTCGATATATCCGAATGTTGCTGCAGGAAAGCGTCGGCTTCGGCGGTGGTCATTTGCTGGATTTGTTCGCCGTTGTCGGGATTGCAGCAGCCTTGTTCGGTCAATAAAACCAGTTTTTCCGCTTTTAACGCAATCGAAACCGCCGTGGCGACTTGCTCGGCCGACAGATTAAAAACTTCGCCGCTCGGCGAATAACCGACCGGCGAGATCAACACCACATTGTCCTGATCAAGTTGTTGATGAATGGCCGCGCTGTCGATGCGGCGAACTTCGCCGGTATGGCCGTAATCAATGCCGTCAATTACGCCTATCGGTTTGGCGATCACAAAATTGCCTGAGGCCACTTTGATCTTAGCTCCCGCCATCGGCGAGTTAGCCAGCCCCATCGATAGCAGCGCTTCAATTTCCACGCGGACCAATCCGGCGGCTTCTTTGACGCATTGCAGCGCTAAATCGTCGGTGATGCGCAAGTTTTTGTGAAAGCTGGCGGGAACGTCCAGCTTGGTGAGCCGCTGGTCAATCTGCGGCCGTATGCCGTGAACCAAAACCAGGCGTATGCCCAAACTGTTCAGCAACGCGAAATCGTGAACGTGATGATCAAAATCATCAGCCAGCACCGCTTCGCCACCAAATGATATGACAAAGGTTTTGTTACGGTGGGCGTGGATGTAAGGAGACGAATCCCTAAACCAGCTGACGAATGATTTTTGTGGTTCCATGATTTGTTAGGCAAGAATGTTATTGGCTGGCTCCCAAACTCCAGCTTCAATCACCATAGTGATAACGGCATTGGGCAATAATAATTTTTTTGTCGTTCACCGAATAAATAAGCCGGTGTTCGTCATCAATACGGCGCGACCATAATCCCGTCAGCCCATGGCGCAGGGCTTCTGGCTTACCAATGCCATCGAATGGGTCGCGTTGAATATCCCTGATTAGCTGATTGATACGCTTAATCTTGGTCTTGTCGGTTTGCTGCCAAAACAAGTAGTCTTTCCACCCTTGCTGCTCGAAACTAATCATCGGGCAGCAATTCCCGTTCTTCAATGCATCGTCCCGCCCGGATGTTGTCCGCCGCCGCCAACAGTCTTCGGGCATTAGCCGGTTCGTGTAAAAGATAGGCAGTTTCAATTTCGCCCCGGCGCTTGGTTTCCAAAAACTCCATGAAATCCAGAATTTCCCGCGCCTCAACTTCAGGTAATGCCTTTGCTTTTTGGTAAATTAATTCCGCTGTATTCATTATGTCACCCTCGTTTCGGTAAGATATGAGCAATATTTTACTAGTTTTCAAGCTCCAGCATAGGGCGGGTGTTTCCGTCCACGCATCAGCGAACCGCCAGAAACATCACACCGAGCTATGCTTAAGTGGTCTTATTCTGGCCTACAATACCGACAAAAGATTTTTGTGGTTCCATGATTATTTGATTAGTGTAGATGGGCTTTCTTCATCAGCTAATCCTACAGCATTTATGATTTTTCCCGTTTTTTACGGCAAAAATAGTCCCAACTGATAAATTAACCCTGACGCTACAATGCTGCCAGTTGTACCTTCGAGAATGTTTCTTACAGTATCTAAAGACTCATTAATTATTACATTTTTTGGCTTTGATGAATTTGCTTGGATTTCAAGAGTAGCAATTGCCTCTTTTAGTTCTTGGGATTGCTCTTGTTGTAGCTTCAAACTTTCAATGGAGTGTTTTAATTCTTCAATAAATTTATGTAAATTATCTGGACTAGCCACTACATTCAAAGATTGCGTTGAACCAGAAGAGTCTTGCTGAAGCTGCGAATTGTGCATACTGCCAATATTGTTAGTGACCTGATAGGTTGTTTGATGAGCTATCTTTTTTTCTTCATTTGAAAATGACATGCCTTCTCCCAAAATGCCTTTTTGTTCAAGTTCTAACGACCAATTCAATATATTATTTCTAACAGCATCTAAAATGCCTATGATTTCTGTTTTATCAACCAATAAAGAAGGCTGTAATGGAGCTCCCATAGCTTTTATTAAAAAGTTCACAATGTCTTGAGGAAAAGGAATTTGCATTGTATGTTCGCCACTCTCAGATAGAGAATCCAATTCTCCAACTGGTTGAACAACATCTCTCACCGAAAGCTCTTGTGCAATTTGAGCACTAGAAAAATTTAGTGGTTGCCATCCGTGATACGGATTCCATACTCTCACTTCACCACGCACTACTCTATATTTTGGAATGTCATCTGTTAACAAATAACCGTCTAATTCCTTTTTTAACCACTCTTCGATTTCAATAACACCTAGTTTCTTTGATACTACAAGAGCTTTCCGTAAAAGGTTAGATACCCTAATTTCACTATCCAAAGAATCTCTTTGTAGCTCAAAAACAAGTCCAGTCACTCCATACTCCTAAATTTCGTGTAGGATAAACTGAGGTAAGGACGCGCGCATTGCTTGATGCGCATACTTATCTCATCGAATATCTTCTTCGTGCTCTTCGTGATGAAGCCCAAAAAACACTATCAATCCAAATTATCCGTAACCGCACCCAGCGAAGCAGAGCTCACCAGCTTGGCATATTTCGCCAACACCCCACGAGTATAGCGCGGCGCAGGTTGCGTCCATTTTTCAAGACGACGGGCGATTTCATGGTCGTTGACATGCAGTTTCAGTTCGTTATTTTCCGCGTCGATGGTGATGGTATCGCCATTCTCGACGATCGCCAGTGCGCCGCCGACATAGGCTTCAGGCGTGATGTGCCCGACGACGAAACCGTGGGTGCCGCCGGAAAACCGGCCGTCGGTGATTAACGCCACTTCCTTGCCCAGGCCTTTGCCCATGACTGCCGACGTAGGCGTCAGCATTTCCCGCATGCCGGGGCCGCCTTTGGGGCCTTCGTAGCGGATAACAATCACATCGCCTTTGACGATATCGCCGTTTAAAATGCTTTTCAACGCCTGCTCTTCCGCATCAAACACTTTGGCAGTACCGGTAAACACCAGCCCTTCTTTGCCGGTAATTTTGGCGACTGCGCCTTCCGAAGCTAGATTGCCGTACATCACCACCAAATGACTGTCTTTCTTGATCGGATTATCCAGAGAATGAATTACATCCTGGTTTTCAGGATACGGTAAGACATCAGCCAGATTTTCCGCCAGCGTAAAGCCGGTCACGGTTAAGCAATCACCGTGTAACAAGCCTTTATCCAGCAGGATTTTCATCAACGGTTGAATACCGCCGATTTCAATCAATTCGGTCATCAGGTAACGACCGCTGGGCTTCAAGTCAGCCAGCATCGGCACATGTTTGCCGATGCGGGTGAAGTCATCCAGGGTAATATCCACGCCGGTTGAATTGGCCATCGCCAGGATGTGCAATACCGCATTGGTCGAGCCGCCGAGTGCTATCACGACAGTGATCGCGTTCTCGAAGGCGGCTTTAGTCATGATATCGCGGGGCTTGATGTCTTTTTTCAACAGTTCCAAAACGGCAGCGCCGGCGCGTTCGCAATCCAGACGTTTGTCATCTGAAATAGCGGCCTGAGCTGAGCTATTAGGCAAGCTCATGCCCAGCGCTTCAATGGCTGAGGCCATAGTGTTGGCGGTGTACATGCCGCCGCAGGAACCCGCGCCCGGAATGGCTTTGGCTTCAATTTCGGCCAGTTCGGCATCATCGATCAAGTTGTTGGCTCTGGCGCCGACCGCTTCGAATACGGAAACCACGTCCAGTTTTTTGTCTTTATGACAACCGGGCATGATGGTGCCTCCGTACACAAACACAGCTGGGCGGTTTAAACGTGCTAAAGCAATCATGCAGCCGGGCATGTTTTTATCGCAGCCGCCGATAGCGACAACACCGTCAAAACCCTGGCAACCGACCACAGTTTCAATCGAATCGGCAATCACTTCGCGGGACACCAGTGAGTATTTCATGCCCTCGGTACCCATCGAAATGCCGTCGGAAATGGTGATGGTGTTAAAGATGACGGCTTTACCGTCGGCATTATTAACGCCAATCGCTGCCGCATCGGCCAGCTTGTTGATATGCATGTTGCACGGCGTGACCATGCTCCAGGTAGAAGCAATGCCTATTTGCGGTTTTTTAAAGTCTTCATTGCTAAAGCCAACGGCGTGCAACATGGCGCGACTCGGAGCACGTTCCATGCCGTCAACGACTAAAGAAGAAAAAGTACGGGTATTTTTGTCACTCATAATATAAGGTTCAAGATGAAAGGTTCAAGGTGAAAGGGAAAGATCCAGGGATCGAGGCTTTTTGAACCTTGAACCTTGAACCTTCTACCTGATTTAATACGAATCCCAGCTGCTGGTTCTGCTGCGGCGCCAGCTGAGTTTAGGTAAGATAAAGCCCAAAATAACACCGATAAGAGCGAGTATGCCGCCGTATAAAAACCAGTCTTGGCTGGCTGTATCTTGCAACGCATGATTTTCAAGCTTGAATTGCTGTAATTCCCGCTCAACATTCACGACGCGTTCCTGAAGTTCATCTCGCTGGTTTTTCAGTTCCACAGCACTAGCAGCGGTTTTATTCAAGTCACTGAGTTCCCTGACTAACTGATCCCGCTCTGTTTCCAAGGATTTTTCAAGAGATGTTCCCGGAGTAATGGACTCTTTTATTGTCGATAACTCAGCCTTAAGCGTGGCATTTTCGGACTGCATCGCTGCCAGATCTTTGCTGACAATATCGAGCTGAGAACGGCTGGGTGGCTCCTTCATGGTATTACGGATTGGCATGTAGCCTTCTGTGCCGTCATTGCTACGAACATGATAAAAACCGTTACTTTCGTCTATGATCGTCAGCGGGGTGCCGGTCGGGAGCAATTTTACAACTTTACTTTTATTATTTGCTTCACTCCTGAGTGTCAAATTCAACGTATCGGTAACATAAACAGTTTTAGCCTGTGCTGAACCAAAAGTTACCAGTAGGATAAAAAACGAGCTGAGTATTTTTTTCACTTGAATCTCTATTGTTAGTCGTATGACGCCTGCCATGGATGGTGGAAGTGTCGAAATTGGTCAGGAACCAATGCGACCGCCTGCCATGGATGGTGGAAGTGTCGAAATCAGTAGAAAACCGATGCAACTATGCTCAATTCTAACGTGCTTTTTTGCACAGGAGAAATTCCAATAGTGATTTTTGCGCATGCAGGCGATTTTCAGCTTCATCGAAAATAACGCTTTGAGGTCCGTCAATCACTTCAGCACTGACCTCCTCACCTCGATGAGCCGGTAAACAGTGCATAAACAAGGCATCACTATGTGCCGCTTTCATCACGTCGGCATTGACCTGATAATCTTTAAAAGCCAATTCGCGTAGTTTTTGCTCTTCTTCCTGACCCATGCTAGCCCAAACGTCGGTGACCACTAGATCTGAATTTTGGGCGGCAGCCAACGGTGTATCAAAGAAACGGATACGTTCGCCGGCCGCATCAACTATCTCTGCTAACGGCTGATAACCTTTTGGGCAGGCGATGTTCAAGTTGAAATCCAGCACCATTGCCGCATGAATATAGGAATGACACATATTATTGCCGTCACCGATCCAGGTCACCGTTTTGCCTTTAATGTCGCCGCGATGTTCAAAATAGGTCTGCATGTCGGCCAGCAATTGGCAGGGATGTTGCAAATCGGTCAAGCCGTTGATCACCGGAACACTCGAATATTGAGCAAATGTGGTCACGGTTTCGTGCTTATCGGTTCTGAGCATGATGCCGTCAACCATGCTGGAGATAACTCTGGCACTGTCTTGCAGGGGCTCGCCGCGGCCCAACTGGGTATCTCTGGGCGATAAAAACAACGCGCTGCCGCCGAAGTGACTCATGCCAGATTCAAATGAAATACGGGTGCGCGTCGATGATTTTTCAAAAATCATCGCCAATACCTGGCCTTTTAACGGTTGATAGTCAGGATCGCGGTTATTTTTTAGAACGATGCCTCTGCTGATCAAGCGGCGAAATTCGTCACCGGATAAGTCAAGCAGGCTGATGAAATGTCTAGGATTCATAGGATGTTTGTATGCTTATTAATAAGCGTCGATAAAGTTTCTACGAGTTGAGTGATTTGTTGGTCATTAATAATTAACGGCGGCAGCAAACGAATGGTTTTTTCACTGGTGACATTAATCAATAAATTATTTTGCAACGCGGCCTGTACTAGCTCAGCGCACGGGCTGTCGAGTTCAATGCCGATCATCATGCCTTTATGCCGAATATCGACGACATGCGCATTGCCGCGTAACTTTTCTTTAAACGCCGCGCTGATAGCATCGCCTTTTTGCGCTGCCTGCTCGATCAGGTTTTCGGCATCCAGCGTCGCCAATACCGCCAAAGCCGCACTACAGGATAACGGATTGCCGCCAAAGGTTGAGCCGTGATTGCCTGCGGTTAAAACCTGAGCCGCTTTGCCTCGGGCAAGGCAGGCACCGATCGGCACACCGTTGCCCAAGGCTTTAGCCAGCGTGCAGACATCGGGCAATATCGCGTTATGCTGAAAAGCCAAAAACTTGCCGGTACGGCCGATACCGGTCTGGATTTCATCAAGCATCATCAGCAGGTTGTATTTATCGCACAAGCTGCGTACCTGGTTAAGATAGTCGGCAGCGGGAATATTGACCCCGCCCTCGCCCTGTATCGGTTCAAGCAAAACGGCGACGACATTGCTATTTTGCAAAACCGCTTGTTCGATTGCATTGATGTCGTTATACGGTACGCGAATAAAGCCTTCAACCAGCGGCGCAAAGCCTTGTTGTATTTTAGTGTTGCCGGTAGCGCTCAGCGTTGCCAGCGTACGTCCATGAAAACTTTTTTCCATGACGATAATCGCCGGATTTTCTATGCCTTTCTGGTGACCGTATTTGCGCGCCAGCTTGATCGCCGCTTCATTAGCTTCTGCACCGGAATTGCAAAAAAACACGTTATCCATGCCGCTTTTTTCGGTCAACCGGTCGGCCAGTTGCTCTTGAACGGCGATACCATACAGGTTTGAGGTATGCAGCAGCTTTTCGCTTTGTTTGCAGATAGCTTGATGCACCGCAGGATGAGCATGACCCAAACTACACACCGCTATACCGGATAGCGCATCCAGGTAGCGATTATTGTTTTGATCAAACAACCAGGCACCCTCGCCTCGTTCGAAAGTAATAGGTAAGCGCCCATACGTTGGCATAATGTGGCTAGTCATTGCGTTTATTTTTAATATTTATTAAAGAATACAGGCCGCGAGACCGCCGCCCATTAAAAAAATGTTCGATTATAGGTTTCAATTTGGTCTCAGGCAAGCGTAAATGAACAGCCAGGAACATTGTCGCTGGCAAACACCCACTCAATCACCCAGCCAGTTTTGCGGCTTTAAATAGTCTTCATAAAGCATAGCTTCGGCACTGCCCGGCTCAGGTTGCCAGTTGTATTTCCACTGCGCTAACGGCGGCATCGACATTAAAATCGATTCAGTACGTCCGCCGGATTGCAGGCCGAACAAGGTGCCGCGATCATAAACCAGATTGAATTCAACATAACGCCCACGGCGATAAAGCTGGAAATCGCGCTCCCTGTCACCATAAGGCGTGTCCTTACGTTTTTGCAGGATAGGCAGATAAGCCTCAATATAATGATTGGCCACGCTTTGCATAAAAGCGAAAGACTTATCAAAACCCCATTCGTTCAAATCATCAAAAAACAACCCGCCTACGCCACGGGTTTCATTCCGATGTTTGAGGAAAAAATACTCATCGCACCATTTCTTGTAAGTCGGATAAATATCATCGCCGAAAGGCTGGCAGGCGGCGCGGGCGGTCTGATGCCAGTGCAGTACATCCTCTTTAAAGGCATAAAACGGCGTCAAATCAAAGCCGCCGCCGAACCACCAGATAGTCGGCTCGCCCGGTTTTTCCGCGATTAAAAACCGCACATTGGCGTGCGAGGTCGGCACGTAAGGGTTGTTGGGATGGATAACCAGCGACACGCCCATCGCCTGAAATTGCCGCTCGGCAAGTTCCGGACGTTTAGCCGTTGCCGAAGGCGGCAGCTTAAATCCGGAGACATGCGAAAAATTAACGCCGCCCTGTTCGATAACCAGGCCATTAGCCAAGACGCGGGTTCTGCCGCCGCCACCTTCAACCCTGTCCCAAAGATCTTCAATAAACCGAGCTTCAGGCTCTACCGATTCGAGCGCCGCACAGATTTGGTCTTGCAGGTTAAGCAGGTAATTTTTTACTTGAGTGATGTTGTCAGTATTCATGGTGGGGTCGATGTTGTGTTTTAAATGCCGGTCATTAAAAAATTCAGAGCTGCAATCATATCATCTCTATAATTCGGCAAGTCGGACAAAGCGTTATCAGGCTGTACCTATTCTGCGTGCATTTGTAGAATTTCTGCCATTAGAAAAAATGACGGTAGCGTATACTTATCATGTAAACAGCTGTTAAAAAGCTAACAGCTATCCCCTAAAACAGAAAATCGTGAGGCCGACACATGTTAAAAATACCAACCATCAAATCGACAGGATGTATACTGGCAACGCTCGCAGCGCTCTCCCTTGGCAACATACCAACTGTTTCAGCCCAACAGAAAACCGGCCTGGATAGAACCGTGCTATTAGAAAAAAAACTGGAACTGCCCAGTCCGAACATTGACGCCAAAATAATACGGGTCGCGTTTCCATTGGGCTTTAAAACACCTTGGCATACTCATCAAGGACCGGGGCCTCGTTACGTGGTGAAGGGCACGTTAAAAGTCGTCGAGCACGGCAAAACCGCAACCTACTCTGCCGGTGAAGTTTTTTGGGAAACGGGCGAGCGGATGTCGGTAGAAAACGTCGGCGACGATACAGCGGAATTGATTATTTTTGAATTAGAGCCGGTCAAGTAAGTGATCCATTGACGACTATTTCTGTCACCATTATGCCCTGCTCTACACCTTGACATCCTCCCCCACCTGAAGGAAGGGGATTCCTGATGTAACTTCAGGAGCAGGCATATATCGCTATTACCTACTGGTTTCTGCTGCTGGCGACATGGTTGCATCGCTCACTTCACAGACTAACCCCGTCAGCCCGACGGTTGTTTTGTACTTTTTAAGCGGTTATTCAAGGCTTCACACTGGTTGCTTGGTTATCGCTGAAAGTGAATTTGAAGTCTTTTTTAAAACTAAGTTGCCGTCATGGAGCGAGCCGATAGCGCCCTCTGGTAGCACTGTTTAATGTTAACACCATAGAGATTCATACTATGGAAAATACGAAACTGAGCCGCCTACATCCCCGCCCTCGAATGCATGGATGCAGGAGGTAGAGTAACGCAGGAGCGGTTACCGAAAACGGCGGGGGTTTACGCTACTCGTGGATAAACTAAACGCTTGCATCCGATTGGGGTAAGGCGAATACTCGATGTTCAAGTTTTTAATTCTTAATTTTAGAGAAGCTCATTGAATCGAGCCTTACAGCCATGATTGATATCATGTGGCATTTGAGTCTATTGACAAAAGCACCTTGATTTATATGGATTCGTCCCTGTCAAACTAAAAAAATTGAACATCGCGCATTACAGTTACAAAGCTTTTTTCGTGGAAATTTTAACCGTTCCTAATGTCATTTTAGGTCGAAGCGGTCTAGCATCATCACTTTGTTCCAGGCATTCACAAAGTCTGTCACAAACTTCTGTTTTCCATCTTCAGAAGCATAAACTTCGGCAATGGCCCTAAGTTCAGAATGCGACCCGAAAATCAGGTCGACCGGAGTAGCCGTCCATTTGATCTCACCCGTCTTCAGGTCAACACCTTCGTAAACGCCTTCAGATTTGGATGATTTTTGCCACTTGGTGGACATATCGAGCAAGTTTATGAAGAAGTCATTACTCAATGTCCCAGATTTACTGGTAAAGACACCCTGCTTGGCTTCCCCTGCATTTGCGTTTAAAACACGCATACCGCCAACCAGAACAGTCATTTCAGGAACGGTCAGCGTGAGCATGTTGGCCCGATCAACCAGCGCCTCAGTGGGTGACAGCGAGTTACCTTCACCGTAATAATTGCGGAATGCATCGGCTTTTGGCTCAAGTACGGCAAACGAACTGATATCAGTTTGTTCTGGTGATGCATCCGTACGCCCTGGTGTGAATGGTAATTTCACCGAGGTTCCCGCTGCCTTGGCAGCCTGCTCAACTGCCGCTGAGCCACCTAAAACAATCAAATCAGCCAGTGATACTTTTTTTCCATTCGATTGCGCCCGATTAAAGTCGTTTTGAATGCCTTCTAAATGCGTTAGAACCTTTGCAAGTTCATCCGGGTTGTTAACCGGCCAGTCTTTTTCGGGTGCCAGGCGGATACGAGCACCATTGGCTCCACCACGCAAATCTGTGCCACGAAAGGATGCCGCTGAAGCCCAGGCCATACGAACCAGTTCCGGCACCGTCAAGCCCGACTTTAGAATTTTATTCTTAAGACCTTCAGTGTCCTTGGCATTGATCAGCTTGTGATTGACTGTGGGAATGGGATCTTGCCAAATAAAATCATCTTTAGGCACTTCCGTTCCCAGGTAACGTACCCTAGGACCCATATCGCGGTGTGTGAGTTTAAACCATGCCTTGGCAAAAGCGAGTTCAAACTCTTTTGGGTTATCCAAAAAACGTTTGGCAATTTTTTCGTAATCCGGATCGACTTTCAGTGCAATGTCCGTAGTCAGCATGATAGGCGCATGTCGCTTATCTTTATCGTGCGCATCAGGCACTAAATTCGCAGCCGCGTCATCCTTAGGAATCCACTGCGTGGCTCCGGCCGGGCTTTTGGTCTTTACCCATTCGTAAGCAAACAAATTAGTTAAATATTGATGAGTCCATTTAGCGGGATCCATGGTCCATGCACCTTCCAAACCACTGGTGATGGTGTCGACACCATTGCCTTTACCACACTTGTTTTTCCAGCCTAACCCCTGTTCCTCAATACCAGCAGCTGCCGGCTCAGGACCAACACATTTCGATGGATCGCCATTACCATGGGCTTTACCAAAAGTATGCCCACCCGCGATGAGCGCCAGCGTTTCCTCATCGTTCATCGCCATTCGGCCAAAGGTTTCCCTGATATCTTTAGCGGATGCTAATGGATCATGATTGCCGTTGGGTCCTTCCGGGTTAACATAAATGAGCCCCATTTGCACCGCAGCCAGCGGATTGTTCAGTTTTCGGTCACCCTTGTACCGTTCATCACCGAGCCATTTTTTCTCTGGCCCCCAATAAACTAAATCAGATTCCCAATCGTCGGTTCGTCCGCCGGCAAAACCCAATGTTTTGAAGCCCATCGACTCCAAAGCAACGTTGCCGGTAAGCACCATCAAGTCAGCCCATGAGATTTTATTTCCGTACTTGCTTTTGATCGGCCAAAGCAAACGTCTTGCCTTATCCAGGTTTGCGTTATCGGGCCAACTGTTTAGCGGTTCGAAGCGCTGCTGACCGCCTCCAGCGCCGCCACGCCCATCATAGACACGGTAGGTGCCCGCACTGTGCCAGGCCATCCGTATAAAAAATGGTCCATAGTGTCCGTAATCTGCAGGCCACCAATCTTGAGACGTTTTCATCAACTTCTCAATGTCCGCCTTCACTGCCTTAAGATCGAGTGTCTTAAACTCTTTAGCGTAGTTAAACTTGCTGTTCATCGGACTGGACTCAGCTGAGTTTTGACGAAGTGGCGCTAAATCAAGTCTTTCAGGCCACCAGAATTGATTTGATATGGTTTGTTGATCCACAGTTTTTTTTGCAGGCACTGGATTTTCTTCAGAATAGCCAACTTGGCAAAACGTAAATGCTAACAATACGACACTCGGTAATTTTTTTTTCAACATATATGTTCTGGAGTTCTAGGTGTGGATACAGCCTTGACAGGCCATCTAATTTTTCAGTATACCTCACTCGGTCAAGAATTGAGCTTTTTCAATGACCACCTGCGATTTCTGGTAACGCGCATTATCGAGAAATGAGGGTAGTGGGTTAAATCTGTAATCATGTGTAAATATTGAGCCCAAATTCGACTTTATTGATCAGCAAGCCGATGACCGTATCATGCATCAACTCTAGCTTCGAAAAGCATATGGTTTTGCGCGCGAGACGTTCGTTTAATCCAAGTTCTGAAGTTTAGATTTTTGCGCTCTATTTTTTGGGTATTACGCTTACCGCTATTAAAAACCTATTAATTTCTAATGAAATCTAGTGTTTTCATTCCTGCTTCACTGAGGCTAGTTTCACGTTACTAACTGCTTAACGCCAGAGCTTGTCTCTCCACAGGCTGCCACCATGTAGCTCACGGCAGCTGGAACTTTTAAATCTTGGCGAAAACTTGGTTATCGTTTTCGACATTTATTGTAGCAGCATGATGACGCACAAATAAAGCGGTAATTTTCACACCTAAAGGCTAGTCATAGTTACAGATTTTGAAAGATAATTTTAGATTATCAAGTTCTGTTACTTACCCCCAGTCATCGGTGTAGTAACGTTGGATACCCAATGGCTCAAGCAGCTCTTTTAGTTTTTTGAACACAACATCCTTACGCTTGCCAAACAGATAAGCGAGTACGGTATGGGTAGTGTGATCAACCGCATGCCAGAGCTAACGTTGATTGGATTTGTTACCCACCCAAGACCACTGCCCACCTCAATACACGCTTCTTCTAGCCTGACGTTCAGCTTGCCGCTTGCACTGAGTGCAACTATTTTCAAATTAACCTGGACGAGACTGCTAGCCTTATTTTTTAAGGCGTTGATGACGGTATTTTTATTAATTTTTAATACTCGGCCCGTATCACGAATGCCGCTGCCATTGATCGCCATATCTATTATCCGTTCTTTAATGCCTGGCTCGCAGGCTCGGTAACGATACTTGAGCATGAAGGTTTTGGTTTGACAATCGGGCTCTTGGCAACAATAACGTTGTTCACTGTACGCATTATGTCCTGCTTGCGTAACACGGTTGCTGTTACACTGATGACAGGTGACTTATTGATAGCAGGTCATAGGCAATATTATGGATTTTGATCGAAATGTCGTCATCTCAATTATATTGAAAATAACAGATTTAACCCACTACCATAGAATCAGCACCCTTCAAATCAATGCGCATCTATCTGGCCTACATCAGTATTATTTTACTTTGGGCAACGACACCGCTGGCTATCAAATGGAGCGGCGAAGGACCGGGGTTTCTGTTCGCGGTGACCAGTCGAATGGCGATTGGTACCGTCTGCATCTTATTGATGCTGGGTTTATCGAAACAACGCCTACCCTGGCAGCGCAAGGCACTGAAGACCTACCTCGCTGTGGCCGTGCAAATTTACGGCTCAATGCTGACAGTGTATTGGGCGGCGCAGTTTATCCCTTCCGGCTGGATTTCGGTGTTATTTGGTCTTTTGCCACTGATGATGGCTTTATTGGCGGCAATCTGGTTAGGAGAGCGGTGCTTAACCATTGGCAACCTGCTGGCGTATGTTCTGGGCATTAGCGGTTTGTGGACACTGTTCGGCTCGGCATTGCAAATGGGTCATACCGCAGTGCTGGGTATCATCGGTATACTGGTATCAACATTTTTGCAGGCCGTCAGTTCGGTTTGGGTCAAACGTATTGATGCAGGAATACCGGCCTTATCTCAGGTAACCGGCGGACTGTTGTTGTCCCTGCCACTTTACCTGATGACCTGGGCAGTATTTGATGGATATTGGCCGACTGAAATATCACCGGTCAATCTGGCGGCTATTATTTATTTGGGCGCAATAGCCACGACATTCGGCTTTGTGCTTTATTACTATTTACTGCTCAAACAGAGCGCTTCCAAAGTTGCACTGGTTACCCTGGTTTCGCCGGTAATGGCCCTGTTATTAGGCCATGCCGTTAATCATGAACCGCTGACCATCAAAGTCGTAACAGGCGCGTTACTGATACTCGGCGCATTGCTGGTGCATGCATTGTTTGAACGCTTAACGGGTTTAAAACAAGCTCGGTAGAATGAGTATAGGCGGCGGCAGCCGATCCCATGCTAACGCACTGAACCCACCCATCCTACCGCGTTGAAAAATAAGATTATTTACGCATTAACCAGTAAATTTCGGCGCCGAGTGCGGGGAAAAGCATCCCCCAAAATAAGTTTAAGCGTACCCAGCCTTTAAAGTTTTCCAAAGAAAAATTTCGCTTACGTAGAAAGTAAGTTCCTGAAAGAAAGTCCAGACTTAGCCCGCAACTTTTCGCCATATTTTTCACACGTTGCGGTGAAAACGTGCTGACATGCCCAAAATTGGCGGCAGTCAGACGAATTTTTTTTTGTCGATAGGCTTCTTGTAGCAGTTGCGGAACAGTCGGAAAGCCGCCGATTAAAACGCCACTCGGAACCAATGCGGGTGAAAGTTTTGAGACCAATTGCTCGGGCTTAAATAAGTGCTCTAGCAGATGCAGTACGATGATTACGTCATATTTTTCTGCCAAATTGAAGTCAGGCAAGTCTACATTCGCTTGTATCTGTTTGGTATAGCCGGACTCCATCAGTTCTGGTTGTAATTTATAATCTACTGCTTCCCAGCAAGCGATATCAGTAAATCCCGCATCCTGCATGTAACGGCGCATTTGCCCTCTATCTACACCAATTTCACAGACGCGCAGAGGTCGCGCCCCAGTCGAACTTGCTCTTCTTTAATTAAGTGATACATGAACCAGTAACGTAACAATTTGATGAGATAGTGTGTGCCACTTTCTGCGTCACTTATTTTTTTCACTCGGTTTTGTTGATAAAGGGAAGATAAGCTCCAATTCCAAGCAGCTTGTAACGGGGTTGTCGGTAGTATCATTCCTTGAGGATCCTTTCTTAATTAAGTGAACAGCTTTAAACTCACGGTTCGCTCATTTTTTAGGGCAGTTCGGAAGATTGGTGCTTTTTATTGAGAAACCAATGTAAAAATACCGAATTTTAAAATTTAATATCATTTTTTTAGATATTAATCCTGAGATCTATGACATTAAATTATTTTCGGGGTGATCTTATTTTTATGTCAACCTCAAAAAATACTATATATAGTATTTTTAAATCTTACGAACCACTAGGTTCTGTTGACGTTTCACCTCAGCCATAAAAGCACCGAGGAAAATGACAGCATCCCCATGTAATTAATAGCTTTTTTCTCATATCGCGTAGCAATTCTGCGATAGTGCTTGAGCTTACCGAACATACATTCAATGGCATGCCGCTCCTTATAATGCCAATAATCGCACTCGATTTCTTCTTTTCGGTTCGGTTCGATTTAGGTGGAATAACCGCTTTTATTTCACGACTGGCTAACCACTCCCGCAACTCGTTCGTGTCGTA
>JAURYJ010000079.1 GCA_030653985.1 Methylobacter sp.
TTGCGGATGCGGCTTACTGGTATTGGGGCCAGGTGCCATACCGGCCAGGCCTGGCGTTTGCATCAAGCGTTGAACCCGTTTGCGATTGACCACATATCCACAGCCACACAAGTATTTCGTCATACGCCGTGAGCCATAAAACGGGTGTCGCGTATACTCTTCATCAAGCAACTGCAACAACAGGCATTCATCTTCATCAACGGCTTTCAATAGACGCTTTTTATGGGCATAGACGACCGAACGATTGACCTTGAGCAGCTTGCATTGCAGGGATAGCTCCAGTGTGTTATCCGGTGCTATCCACGATTGCCGCTCATCTATAGGCTGAGTCCAGACTTTTTTCTAGTGCCCCGTGTGGGTATTAAGCCAGTCCAATTCCATGTTCAATTGCCCGATTTTGGCATACAGCCGATCCGGATCGCTCTGTGCATTGGTCGGCTTCGGTCCCCGCTTACCATCAAACAGGCTACCGGCATTGTCCATCAATTCCTTTTTCCATTGACTAACCTGAGTCGGATGGACGTTGTTATCCTGGGCAATCTCATTGATGGTCTTTATGCCTCGAACCGCTTCCAAGGCAATCTTGGCTTTTTGCGCCCCTGTATAAATCTTCCGTTTACTTTCGCTCATTTCCTGCTTCTCATTTATCGACAGAGCATAGCTTAAACTATTGTCCGGTTTTCGGGGTCCACTATAGTCGCCGTCATTGTAAAAACCAACCTAAAAACAGGACGGATCGCAAAGGTGCTACTGTTTAGTGATGACCTGACGCTTGCCAGTGAAACCTTGATCAGTGACTACTCATTGCGCTTTCAAATCGAGTTTAACTTTCGTGATGCCAAACAATATTGGGGGTTGGAAGATTTTATGAATATCAAAGAAACGCAAGTCAACAATGCGGCTAACTTTTCCTTGTTCATGGTCACTTTTTCACAGCTTTTATCGGCAAAGATAGAGGGGATCAACAAGGGCAGCATGCTGGACTTGAAAACCATCTTCAGAGCCCGAAAATATACGCGGCGGATTATTAATTCGCTGGGCAAAAATGATGATACGATTTTTAATCGACGACCGTATCTTCCAAGCCGCAGAAATCGGCAGGATTCATGCAAGAGCGGCTTAAATTTTGGCGAAGGTATTCATCACCTATAGTCAAAAATATTTGCCCTGTCCTCTCATTTGGTCTGCAAAAATATGTCATGGGTATGAGCTGTAGTTTGTTCTACCTGACTCAGGAGGCACACCGGAATCGATAATAATGCCGTAGTTACGGTGCCGAATAAAATTCTGCTACTACAGACTGACAAATCATGAAAAATAAGACCGCCAACACCCGCACCGAAACCGACTCTTTCGGCCCGATACCAGTACCCGCCGACAAATACTGGGGCGCACAAACCCAGCGTTCCCTGCTTAACTTCAAAATTGGCAATGAACGGCTTCCGCGGCCTTTGATCCGTGCGCTTGGCATCGTCAAATATTGCGCCGCGCTATCGAATATCGCACTGAGCAGCATTGATGAAAAAATCGGTTATGCCATAGCTGATGCGGCTCAGGAGGTTATCGACGGCAACCTGGACGATAACTTTCCTTTGGTTGTTTGGCAGACCGGCTCCGGCACCCAGTCCAACATGAACGCCAACGAGGTGATTGCCAATCTGGCTATCGAGCGGCTTGGCGGCGCTATGGGATCTAAAACGCCGGTGCATCCGAACGATCACTGCAACCGCAGCCAGTCCTCGAATGATGTTTTTCCGACGGCCATGCATATTGCTACGGTCGAGCAGTTGCACCATTTGCTGATTCCCTCGCTCCAGCATTTGCACCGCGCGCTGTCCGACAAATCCCAGTCATGGAACGACATAATCAAGATCGGGCGAACGCATTTGCAGGATGCAACCCCGCTGACATTGGGGCAGGAGTTTTCCGGTTATGCAGCTCAGGTGCAATTCGGTATCGAACGGATTAACGACAGCCTAAAGCGGCTGTATCCCTTGGCGCAAGGCGGTACGGCGGTGGGCACCGGCCTGAATTCGAAACCGGGTTTTGGCGAACAGTTTGCCGAAGAAGTTGCGAAATTTACCCAGTTGCCTTTCGTCTCTGCTTCCAATAAATTCGAGGCGCTGGCGGCGCACGATGCGATGGTGGAAATCTCCGGGGTGTTAAACACCATCGCGGTCAGCCTCACTAAAATAGCCAACGATATTCGCCTGTTGAGTTCAGGCCCGCGCTCCGGCATCGGTGAACTGTCGCTGCCTGAAAACGAACCCGGCTCTTCGATCATGCCGGGCAAGGTGAATCCGACCCAATGCGAGGCCATGACCATGGTTTGCGTGCAGGTCATGGGTAATCACACCACTGTCACCTTTGCCGGGGCGCAAGGGCATTTGGAACTCAATGTGTTCAAGCCGGTCATTATTTATAACGTGCTCCAGTCGATTCGCCTTCTCGGCGACGCGGCGATGAGTTTCACCGATCATTGCGTTGTGGGCATTGAGCCGAATATCGACCGTATTGCCGAACTGATGGAAAGCTCGCTGATGCTGGTAACCGCCCTGGCCTCGCGCATTGGTTACGACAATGCGGCAAAAATCGCGAAACTGGCGTTGAAAAATCGGAGCACGCTGCGTGTAGAGGCGGTCTCCGGCGGTTTCGTGACCGAAGCGGAATTCGATGATCTGGTCCGCCCGGAACAAATGATTTTTTCAAAATAAAGTCAAAAAGGAATACCATTAGGCTCTTTTGATAAAAAATAGAGGAGCGTAGACCATGCATGTAACATACGAACTGGCCGAACAGGCAATGGCTGCGGCGATTGCCGAGTCAAAAAAAATCGGTACGCAGATGTGTATCGCCGTAGTGGATTCCGGCGCTGACTTAAAGGCGTTCGTGAGAATGGACAATGCCTGGGTAGGTAGCGTGGACATTGCGATCAAGAAAGCCAAGACCGCTTGTTTCTTCGCGATGAACACCGGACAAATCGGTCAGCTATCGCAACCGGGCGGGCCGCTTTACGGGATTGAACATTCTAACGACGGACTGATTACCTTTCCCGGAGGCGTTCCTATCGTTGACAAGGATGGCGTCCTCATTGGCGCTATTGGCGTCAGCGGCAGCTCGGTAGAAAACGATCATCAAGTTGCCAAAGCCGGGGCTGAAGCCATTGGCGTTGCTGATTTGCCGGAACACCCGTGGCGCACCTGAGTCCAGGATAATCTCCAGATTGTTCCGATAAAGAAATCTTTTCAAATGCAGGTTAAGCGTTTGGCGAGGTCTTCGATTGTTTCAAAGACCTCGCCGATAATAATCGGCTCAATTTTTTGTCCAGCCTGAATGGCTTGTAACCACAAGGCCTCTGCTTCAATCAGAGAGGCTATTCAAGCGCTATTTTTCCCTCGATGCAATGACTGATGCCAACAGCAGGAGCTTCCAGCGTCATTTTAATCTCTAGGGTCTCGGAGCCGTTCAATTTTCCTGCTTCAACCGCTTTGAGAACAGCATGTTCGATTTCACGCTGTGATGTGATCCCAACAATTTTGAGATATTTTCTGATTTCCATGTTAAATGTATCTTCATTCATTTTGACCTCCTAAAGGCAAAGTTTGTGCATTCCATGACAGGTACGATGGAATTCGGTTGTTGGCCTAGAAACTACCACCCTATTCAGGAAACCGTCAACAAGTTACTCAGACGTTTAACAAAAATTCAGGCTTAATCATAACGCTCAGTCATTAATACTGCTACCTTAAAATAATTAATACAATTCATAGGCTTAAACATGCCTGATGTCTAGGTACGGTAAGTAGAGGAAAAGGTTTGGGTCGTCGCTTAATAGCACGAGGCTGGTTCTTTCGTTTTTGTAAACCTATT
>JAURYJ010000085.1 GCA_030653985.1 Methylobacter sp.
AGCTGAGCTGTCACTCGACCCAAATTCTATCCTATTTCTGTCAAAATAGTGTTTGACGGAAATAAGGCGCTTCTTTTCTTCTGGACATAAAGACTTGCCGTTGGTGTAGGACATGTGTTTTCAGTTCTATGCCGCATAACCCTTTATTATACCACTGAAAAAACGCAATATTATCAATTCATCTGCTTGGGTCTATAGTATTCATGCGGCGTCTTGCTCAGGTTGAGCAAAAAATACTGCATGAGGTGTTTTGTAGCTGAGTGTTTTTCGTGGTCGACGATTAAGTTTGTACATTACGGCATTAGCGTCATCATCGGTTATGTGTTCAAAACTACTGTTTAATTAAACCATTGGTATTTTCGTTTAAGCCCCGTTCTCAGGAACTATAGGGATGTGCAAAATACACATCAGCCTTCAACTGCTCCTTTATTTTCTCGTGTCCGGCAAATTCTTTGCCATTATCAGCGGTTATCGTCAAGGTCTTATCCAGATAAATAATAGTCGCTTCAGTAACGACTTCGGCATGTTTGCTGTTCACTTTTTTGATCAAGGTGAGCTTGGATACGCGATCCACTATCGTGACTAAAGCAGCTTGCTGATTCTTGCCTATCACCGTATCAATTTCCCAATCACCGAGGCGACTTTTTTGAGTAATAATATCAGGGCGATCATCTATACTGACTCGATTGCTTATCTGACCTCGCTTATCCTTTGATCCATATTGCTTTTTACGTTTTTTATTGCGAGGTGCTTAAAGATGGGGCATTACTTTTAAGTTAAGCCGAAAATGGTTATGGTTGAGTGTCTATAACGCGAATAAATTATATTCCTAAGCCGGACGGGGCAAAATACCCCGTAAGAATGTTCCTGTTTTCTGCCTCGAAGACTGACTAAACAGCGGCTAAATAATACAAGCCGCTGCTTAAGCAGGCTAATGAAAACAGGTAGTTCATACGCTTGCCTGTGCTTAGACCTAATAAGCCGCCGCTCAGGCAAATAACTAGACTCATCAGCATTAACGAAGAAAAATACATCAAGGCGCTGGAATCGGTTGGAATTTCTGCGGCATGGGCATAGCCGTGGAAAACGGCAAAAAACGATACGCCCAAAAAGAGTATCTTAGCGCGTTGTTTTTGGTTGATAGTGAGCAACAAGCCAAAGGCCACCAACGATAAAGCGATGAATGCTTCAACAAACGGTATTTGTACCGCATAAACATTAAACAATGCTCCAGACGCCATCAATGCCAGAAAAACAGCCGGAAAGGTAAGCACCGCTTTGCCGCCCTGTTTAGCCGCAATCCAGCCGACCGCTAGTAATACCAATAAGTGATCGATACCGGTTAAAGGATGCAGTAAACCGCTGATTAAGCTGTGGTCGATATGTTCGCCGGTATGCGCATAAAGCGACGGAGATACAAGGCATAAGGTGGCAATTAGCCCGTTTTTAATACGCATAAATGAAATCCTCTTTAAAGTTGTTAAATCGATGAACAATGGTCTGCAAGCTTGCTGGCTATCATTGCTGTAAAAAAAGCCCAGTCTATTAACTGACCTGGTGTCTGTCAACGCTTTATCAGGTAATTGCCTTAATTGCGTCGGCTAGCAATCTGTCTAAGCTGATGCAGGAACTCGGATGGTCGATGCTGTCGGTGCTCCAGATGGTTTTGACGCCGGATTTAAGGATATGGGCGTAAGCATCGTCGCAAAACAGCGCATGAGTGACAACAGCGTAAATATCTTTACAACCTGCGGCTTGCAGCAGTTCGGCTGCTTTGGCGAGCGTCCTGCCGGTGCTGGCCATGTCGTCGATGATGACCACCGGTTGCTTGCTGTAATCTCTATCAGGCAAGGTCATTTCAATCTGTTTATCGCCGAGCCGATTTTTATTGGCAATCGCGTAATCGAAACCGATGTTGTCTGCGATAGCCCCGACCCATTGTTGCGATTCGCTGTCTGGTCCTAACAGTACGGCATGGTCGAATTGTTCCTTTAAAAAAGTTCCGATTTCATCGGCGGCGGTAAGACTGATCGCATTTTTTATCGGAATCGCCTGAGTTAATAAAGAGATACGGTGCAAATGCGGATCGACAGTCAGCACATCGTCAAACAGCTCTGCAAGCAGTTTGCCGATGATGCGCTGGCTAACCGCTTCGCCGGGCTGATTGGCGATGTCCTGGCGCATATAACTTAAATACGGGGCAACCAACGTCAGGCGTTTAGCGCCTAATTCCCGTGCGGTGGTGGCGCACAGTAACAGCTCGATCAGTTTGTCGTTGGGCTGATTAAGGCTGCGGCAGACAATCAGGTGTTCAGGTAATGACGGCGGCAGACGGATCAAGCTTTCGCCGTCTGGAAAATGATGCAGGGCGACTTTGGTTAGCGGCACATTAAGATAGTCTGCCAGACGTTGTGCCTGGTTTAGGTAGTCTGGGAAAGCAAGTATTATCATAATTATTCCTGATTAAAAGGCAATCAGCGACTTAATGATTTGTTCTTCGCTGCCTATCGTGTAGCCATTATTGTGAGTGGTCAAATCCTGGGCGAATTTAAAGTCGGCCGGAAACTCTGCATAAATGCGATATAAGATTTCACCTTTCTTTACCGGACTGCCCAATTTCTTTAATAAATCGACACCTGCTTTTTTCATCATCGGCGCACCGGCAAGTCGGGCGATTTTTGCCATTTGAAAGTTGTCGATACTGGTGACTACGCCGTCGCAGCAGGCAACAACTTCATGACAAAGGCTACCGGGATGCAGATCAATCGCTTTTGCGCCTTGTGCCTGAATCAGGGCATTCATTTTGGCACCGGCCCGGCCCGATTCGAGTATGTCTCTGGCAATCGCGTAGCCTTGTCCGCCGCGCACATCGGGATCGAATTCAATAATTCTACCCGCCAGCTGCAAGGACTTTTGGCGCAAATCGAATGGCGCATCAGGATCATTTTGCAAGACCTGCATAATGTCCCGAGCTTCCAATATCGGGCCTATGCCCCGACCTATAGGTTGGCGTCCATCGGTAATCATCACTTCCAGATGAATATTGAGTCGGTCGCCGACAAATTCAAACAGCTTGCGCAAGGCCAGAGCCTGATTCATATGCCGTACCTTGGCGGTGGGGCCGACCGGAATATCGATAAGCAAATGCGTGGAACCGGCGGCCAGTTTTTTGGACAGAATCGACGCCACCATTTGCCCCTGCGAATCAATGCCCAACGGACGTTCAACAGAAATCAGCATGTCATCGACCGGCGCAAGTTTGGCCGTACCGCCCCAGGCCAGACAGCCGCGTTCCTTGCGCACGATGTCGTGCAGCTGGTCCGGCGTCAGGTTAACCTCTGCCAACACTTCCATGGTATCGGCCGTGCCTGCCGGTGAGGTGATCGCGCGGCTGGAAGTTTTCGGTATCAACATGCCGTGCGCGGCAACAATAGGCACGACCAGCATCGAGGTGCGATTGCCGGGGATGCCGCCGATGCAATGCTTATCGGCAACCAGCGATTCATGCCAGTTCATGGTGTCGCCGGATTGCAACATCGCGCGGGTAAGGAAAAACAGTTCATCGCGATCCAGATTGTTTTGCCCGGTCGCGACCAGGAATGCCGCCATTTCCATTTTTGAATAACGGGCTTCAACAATATCGTTGGTTATATTGTTGAAGTCATCCTGATCGAGGCGTTCGCCGTTGATTTTGCGGCGCACCGCATCCATGGATTTGGGCGCTTCCGCATGATTGACGGTGACCAGAGAGCCTTCAGCAACATTAAGCTGCGCGAAGGCCTGCTCTGACAGCCCCAATTCACCCGGCTGCACGATGGAACTATCATCGACTACGTTAAGAACGGCGAGTACTTTGGAGCCGTTATTGCTCACCTGAATTTTAGACAGCGCCTGAAAACCTTCAGCCCGGTAAATGCCGCATTCGCGATGTAGATAAGCGACGTTTTCATGATAAGTATCGATAGCGATACGACGGATTTGCAGGTTGTCATTGCTCATGGGTTAAAATAGCCGGTAGATAACATGAATTGATGATGCGGTTTGAGGTGGATATTGTCAATAACTGTCGGATGTGCTGAACATAGTGAAGCGCATCATTCGCGAGAATTATGAGGAGCACCGATGAATAAATGCACATGGGCGCTGTCCAGTCCTAATACAGAATACTATCACGATCTCGAATGGGGTGTTCCTGTGCATGACGATAGACTGTTGTTCGAGTTTTTGATTCTTGAAGGCGCTCAGGCAGGTTTAAGCTGGTCGACTATTTTAAACAAACGCGACGGCTACCGCTTAGCCTTCGATAATTTTGACGCCAAAAAGATCGCCGCTTATGATGATAAAAAAATTAGTGAACTGCTGGCTAACCCGGCCATAGTCAGAAACAGGCTAAAGATTCATGCGGCCATCACCAACGCTCAGGCTTATTTAAAAGTTCGGCAGGCTTTCGGCAGTTTCGACGGCTATATCTGGCAATTCGTTGACGGTAGGCCGCAGCACAATGCCTGGAAAAGCGCCGCCGACATTCCTGCATCTACGCTAATCTCCGAGCTGATCAGCAAGGATCTTAAAAAGCGCGGCTTCAAATTTGTCGGCAGCACCATTTGTTATGCTTATATGCAGGCGACTGGCATGGTCAACGATCACACCATCGATTGTTACCGGCATGCCGAAATTAAAACCCAATATTCATCAAATTCCTTGCTGGTCTGAAACCGTCTCCTTCAGGGAGATTATTTGAGTTTGACAATGATGTACCGGCATCGTTATCCTTTTTGGTAACCTCCTCGTTCACGGGGAGGAACTCTCCACCGACCTCTATCCGTCGGCAGGTGTCACTCGATGGATGAGGTCGGGTGTGGATTGAAACATAAGGAGAAACATGATGCGTTATCTACATACTATGGTTCGGGTTCATGACCTGAATGCATCCCTCGATTTTTATTGCACCAAACTGGGTCTGGTCGAATGCGACAGGCATGACAGCGAAGCCGGTCGATTTACGCTGGTTTATCTGCATGCGCCGCAGGACGCCGATCAGGCGGAAAAAATGCACGCGCCGTTGCTGGAACTGACTTATAACTGGGATAAAGAAGATTATCAGGGCGGGCGCAACTTCGGCCACCTGGCTTTTGAAGTCGGTAATATTTATCAAACCTGCCAAAAATTGATGGATGCCGGTGTACTGATCAGCCGTCCGCCGCGTGACGGGCATATGGCGTTTGTACGCTCGCCGGATAAAATTTCTATTGAGCTTCTGCAAAAAGGCGAGCCGCTTGCGTCTGCGGAACCGTGGCTTTCTATGGAAAATACCGGCACTTGGTAAGCCATGTCTATTTTATTCCATTAGTCCAGAACACCAGCAAATGGACAATACCTAATGGTGCGTTGGCGGTATCCGGTCAGCCTATATCTTCTGGTTGCTGTTGCTCCTGCTGGTGATGTTGTCGTTTTAAAAAATGGAAAGCCTAGAAAATTCACCGGATATTTGATCATGATCGGATTTATTCTTTGCAGCTTGTCGCTGGCGGCTCTAGTTCATAGCCACAACGAATTTCTAGGGCTACTCGGCACGCCTATGGCCCTGGGTATCGGCCTGACGATGATGACAGCCAGTTTGCTGGTCGGCTATTTGAAAAAAGCCTCCACTGTTACTTGGCACGATGGCTTTGCGACCAGCTGTTTGTTGGTCTGGTATAGCTATTGGACATCGGAGTTCAACGACAATGCGCCGATGTTCTTTTTCTTCCCACTGTATTACGCGCTGTTAACCTCAATTGTCACGCTAACCTTGATCAACAAAAGCGAACATTTCGATCATGAATCTATCGTGCAATTGCGTTATCTGGAAAAAAGCACGCGTTTCCATATCGGTGTGCTTGTGGGTCTGGTGCTGATCAGTCTGCTGATCACCCGCCATTACACGCTTTACCCGATAGCCATGACTCTTTTCATCGTCCGTCATACGATGATCGCCTGCCTTGAAATTATTGACCGCTGATAATGCCGGTTCAGCCATAGATATTTTTTAAACCATGTCCCAAAAGGCAAACTTTGTCATGCATCGGCGTAACCCAGCAAAAATTCCGGGATACGTTGTTCGAGCCAATACTCAGGTCTAAACGGAATGAACCCCGAGATAAAGCCGACATGACCACCGTGTTGGCTAAGTTCCAATTGTACCTGTGGGGATAACTCATTCAGGCCGGGCAGGGCTGCTGTGGTCATAAACGGATCGTCAGCCGCCTGAATCAATAGTGTGGGCACCGCGATTGACTTGAGATATTGTCTGGAGCTTGCGCGCAGGTAATAATCGTTAACATCGTTAAAGTGATGCAACTTGGCGACGACTTGATCGTCATATTGCCAGAACGAGTTGATGGTCGATAAATCGCCCAGTGCTCTGATCTTCATGGCTTCTTCGGTTTGGCCTATGCGTTCCAAATGGTGCAATTTGGCGTGCATATAGGTTTTTAACTCCCGCAGTAAATTGACGCGATAGAGCTTTGAAAAACCGTGATCCAATTTTGTCGCGCAAATTCTCAACAGCAACGGCACGGAAACGGCCACAGCGGCAAACAAATCTAACTGATTGCCTTGTTCTCCCAGCCACTTTAAAACCACATTGCCGCCTAATGAAAAACCTACGACGCCTAAAGGCGTATCGGGTTCGCGTAGACGCAAGGTTTGATAGAGAAAATCAATATCCTCGGTTTCGCCTGAATGGTAACTGCGCGCCCTGTTATTGGATGAGCCGCTGCAACCGCGAAAATTAATGGCGGCACTGCGAAAGCCTTGCTTGAGCAAGGCGCTTTGCAAGCCTTTGATATAACCCGATTGCGAGCTGCCGGTTAAGCCATGCACCAGCATAATCAGCGGTTGTTTGCCGGTTCCGCAATAATCGATGTCGATAAAGTCCTGGTCGGGCGTGGTTAATCTTTCGCGGCGATAATCGGGCGGATTGGGCGTTTTTCTTAATAAGGCCGGATAAAGCGTCTGTAAATGGCTATTGCATAACCACCAGGCGGGCTTGAATGTTGTTTTGGACGGCATGATTTATGGATTTTCGTGACAATAACGCCTGATTGTAATAGTTATCAGTTTCGTAGAAAACTATAACGATACGATGCCGGTTACCGGATGCCTCAGTTAATCGATAACTTCGGCTGGTTTTTGGCGCGGTTAAGCCGGTAATAAGCAGTTCTTAACTTTTTCGCAATCGATTGTAGATATCGTTTTGCCGCGCCTGTGTTAAAAAGCTTTTGCTCAATGGTTTAGTTGTTCAAAGACATCAGGCCGAGCAATTTTTTTGATCGTTATGATGGCATAATAAAATTATGCTGAGATAACTGGTCGATAAACCAGCGCAAGACCCTGCCTTTATTGGCTGTTTTCCAGGCCATAGTTATGGTCTCTATGGGTATGGTATTTTCTACCGGTAACGCGATAAGCAGACCTTGTTCAAGCTTGTCCTGAATCCGGTGAGCGGGTAAAAAACCGACACCTAAGCCCAAACATTGAGCCTGTATTTTTTCTGTTATCGACTGCACGCTTAATACCGGACGCTTGCTGAATACCCGATGGCTTTGTGGCGCTTGGTTTCTGGATGAATCCCTGACCACGATAAAACGGTGCTGTTCAATCAGCTGTCGGGAAAGCGGCTGTGCTGCTTGGGTCAGCTCATGTCCTGGTGCAACGGCGAAAATCCATTCAATTTTCCGGATATTTTGATAGTTAATGCCCTGGCTCGGTGTGGCTTCAACGCCTGCGCCTATGACCAGATCAGCCCGGTTGCTGGTTATCGCTTCTTGCGCGCCGCCCAATACTTCCTCATAAATATTGATTTCAATAGTCGGCAGTACCGTGTAAAACTTGGCTATTAACGGATAGATAAAATCAAAGTTTAAAATTGAATCTATCGCGATATTGAACACAGGTTCCCAGCCGCTATGGGTTTTTTTGGTAGCGATAGCCAGGCGCTCCGTTGCCTCCAGTATTTCCCGGCCTTGTTCAAGCAACAGTTTTCCGGCCTGCGTTAATACGGCTCTTCTGCCTTCCTTGCGAAACAAGACCACATCCAGATCCTGTTCCAGTTTCTGTACGGTATAAGATATTGCCGATGGAACCCGAAACAGTTCATTAGCCGCTGCGGCAAAACTGCCTTTCCGGTCAATGGCATCGAGTACTTCCAGTGCATCAAGGGTGATGGGATATTTCATGTTTTCTTTTGGTTATTATTGTTCAAATATTTTGAATCTATTCAGCAAAATCTATCGCTTTTTATTCTTTCAGGCAATCTTATAATGTTTCTTTCAATCCACATACGACCTCATCCGTCGAGTGACACCCGCCGACGGATAGAGGTCGGTGGATTTTCCTCCCCGTGAACGAGGAGGTTACCAAAAAGGATAACGATGCCAGTGCATCGTTGTCAAACTCAAATAATGGGAGGTTTTAGACCAGCGAAGAAATTTGATCATGAACTCGACGTTTCCAATTATTAAACATTTAAGAGAATATGATGAGAAATTTAATCCAAAAAACACTTATTTCTGACGCGGGTTTGGAAGCCGTCATATTGCGTGTTCCTATCGGTTTAATCCTGGCGGCGCATGGCAGCCAAAAATTATTCGCTTGGTTTGGCGGCTACGGATTGGACGGCACCGGACAATGGATGGCATCGGTGGGTTTACATCCGGGGTTTGCCATGGCTTTATTGGCGGGCAGCGCTGAATTTTTTGGCGGTGTTGCGTTAATTCTGGGTTTATTAACGCGTCCGGCGGCAACGATTAATGCGGTGACGATGCTGGTTGCGTTGTTTTGGGTGCATTGGGGCAACGGCTTTTTTCTGGATACCCATGGCATTGAATATGCGTTGGCTTTATTATCAGCAACCACGGCACTGATATTTATGGGCGGTGGACAGTATTCGCTGGACGCTCTGATCGGGATAAAACTACTGGAGGCTAAAGATGAATAAGCAAATACGACAACTCGCGGCCGTTATCACTGGGCAAAATACCTCGGATGGCGTCGGTGTCAAATTGAAGCGTATCGTCAGTCAGCAGCAACAAAACGCTTTTGACCCTTTTATCTTATTGGATGAATTCGGTTCCGATGAGCCGGGCGACTACATCGGCGGCTTTCCCGATCATCCGCATCGCGGCTTTGAAACCGTGACTTATATGCTGGCCGGCGCGATGTTGCACCGTGATCATATGGGAAATGAAGGCCATCTGCGTGCAGGCGATGTGCAATGGATGACTGCCGCGCACGGAATTATTCATTCGGAAATGCCCGAACAGGAAAACGGCTTGTTACATGGCTTTCAGCTATGGATTAATCTGCCTGCTAAAGAAAAAATGAATCCGCCGCATTACCAGGAATTTGCCGCCGCGAAAATTCCTCAGGTTGAATTGGCAGACGGCGGCTATATCAAGGTCATCGCCGGGGACTACGTTGCCGAAACCCAAACAATATCCGGCCCGGTAACAGGGGTATCGACTCTGCCCTTGTATTTCGATGTGTTGCTAAGTCCTCAGCAACAGCTGGATATACCGATAGACGTACAACATACGGTCTTAATTTATGTTTACCACGGTGAACTGGTTGTCGGAGCAACGGATAAGATTTTAAAGGCCGGGCAGCTGGGGCAATTAATTAGCGGCGATAATATACGGCTGGCAACGCAAGCTCAGTCGGCGCAATTTCTGGTGTTGGCCGCACTGCCGTTGCAAGAGCCGGTGGTGCAATCAGGGCCGTTTGTGATGAACAGCCGGGAAGAAATCGAACAGGCGTTTCGTGATTATCGTGATGGCGTATTGACACGGTAAATCAGTTTTTATCTAATCAAATAAAGGATGCAAACATGCAGCAGAAACAGGCAATAACCCGTGTAAAAATCCACGACATTATTCAAGCGCGTTGGAGTCCCAGGGCTTTTGATTCTGACAGGCCAGTGAGTCATGACGATTTGCTGTCACTGCTGGAAGCCGCCCGCTGGGCTCCATCCTGTTTTAATGATCAGCCTTGGCGTTTTGTGGTCTGCGATAAAGCCACCGATGAAACCGGCTGGCAGCATGCGTTTTCAATTTTGGCTGAAAAAAACAGGCGATGGGCCAAGAACGCGCCGGTGCTGATGCTTGCCGTCGCCATGGAAAATTTCAATCATAATGGCCAACCCAATCGCTGGGCGATGTACGACACCGGTGCCGCCAGCGGCAGCATGTGCTTGCAGGCGACTGCGTTGGGGCTGTGTGTACATCAAATGGGCGGCTTCGATGCTGAAAAAGCCCACGAGGTTTTTAACCTTCCAGACGATTGCAAGCCGATGGCGATGATGGCCGTCGGTTATCAGGCCGAGGTGAATATGCTGGATGATGACTTTAAGGAAGCCGAATTAGCCGCGCGTTCCAGGGCCGCGCTGAATGAACAATTTTATGCAGGGCAATGGGGCAGGGGAATTGAATGATTGTCTGATGAACCGAAGCAAGCAGTCGCATGATGACTGGAATTGAACTGAATTGCATTAGGGCGTTGAATCAGCCAAGTTTGTTAAGAAGCTGTATAATTTATACAATTTACAATGACATGGTAATCCGATGAAACTACTGATACGCAATCTCGCCCGCACCACCACAGAAGAAGAGCTTCGCGCTATGTTCGCGGCTCATGGCACCGTGCAGTCCTGCACCCTGGTCATCGACAAAGACACCGGTAAATCCAAGGGTTTTGGCTTTGTCGAAATGCCAAAACAGGGCGAGGCCAAGGCGGCGATAAGTGTCCTCAATGGCCAGAATGTGGGCGGCAGCAAGATCCGCGTTAAAAAGAGCGAATAGAGCTGCGGGACTTATTACAATATATGACGCTAGTTGCGGTTTAACGCGGCGGCGGCATCCTGCTCGTTACCGGCCAGATGTGCGTCGCGTGGCGGCAATACGTCGGCGACAACTTCCAGACGTTTCCAGGCCGGTGCCGGTGTTTCGCCATGTTGTTTGGGCACAAATACGGACTCTTCGACCAGAGTCATTTTGTGAATATAACGCGGACAGTTGGGAAACATTTCCCGCAGTTTGACCCGCAACACCATTTGCGCTTCGGGCCAGTGATTCATTAAAGGATCGTTGTCCTGGATGAAGGCGCTGCCGTTTAAACGAAGACGCGCTTGCCGCTGAAAGTCGACGAACAACAGGCTAACATGCTCGTTAACCAACACGTTACCGGCCGACATATACATGCCGCTGCCGTCGTAGATTGGAAAAGCCAGCGTGTGTTCGTCGATAACCTTGACGAGTCCGACGCTGCCGCCTTTGTAGGAACAGCTAGGCCGACCTTCTCTATCGACGGTGGCAAAGAAAAACATGTTTTGCGCTTCGATAAATACCTGGTCTTCCGGGCTGATCTGATCATTGACTATCGCTTCGACCAGACGGTCGGCCATAGGGCGCGTCTCGAAGCGGTCTTGCAGTTGTCGGTTACCTTCATGGAAAAATTCACTCATTGCTGCTCTCCTGGGTTGCTGGTTGGTAAAGCGGTGTCGGGAAGAATATCGATTATGCTGTGCTCGATAAGAATGGTGGCGGCCTGCTTGGCTTGTTCGGCGGAACCTGAATGACGCTTCATCTGTTCCGAGACTATCGCGCCTTCGAGCAGCAGACTTAATTGCAGCGCTAGACTTTCCGGGGACTTTGAATCGCACTGCTCTGCCAAATCGGCAATGTAGCGTCGAAAATGATCATAAAACTCGGCGGATACCTGGAGCACCGGGTTACCTTCCAGTGGAAATTCGGCGGCGGCATTGATAAAGGCGCAACCACGAAATCCGGGGGTAGCCATCCATTCGTCAAGTACATCAAAAACCGCCAATAACTTGGCCTTAGGCGTATCCGCCTTGCCATCAACCTGATCGACAAACCAGGCTCGAAAATCCTCATCCCGCTTGCGTAAAAAGGCAAGCACCAAGTCGTCTTTGGACATGAAGTACTTATAAAGACTCATTTTGGTGGTATTTGCCGCCTTGGCGATGGCATCGACCCCGGTCGCCCTGATACCCTGGCTATAGAACAGCTCTGATGCGGCTTGCAGGATTTTTTCTTGCAAATTTAAAGACATAGGCGGAAGGAATAAAAACAGATTGATTGGGACGATACCAATCAGCATACTGTAGCAGCAATATACCGACCGGTATAGTCTATTATTTTTTTATAAACAATAACAAATAGGATAACACGATGGAAATATTATTAATTGGCGCGGTACTGATGATCTTTGCTGTTTTGGTATCGGCATGGCTGATGACCTTTGCAAGATGGTTTCCAATTAAGGGCATTGATGGCGAATTCCTGACAGACTATAAGACCCTGATCAGGGCGCATATCGATTTTGCCTTAATGGCATTGTTCTGTCTTGGGTTTTATGCCGTTAAAGTACCGTTATCGGTGACCGCTTGCTGGCTGGTGGTGATCGGCGGCATCAGCAATCCCTGTGTCTTTGTTGTTGCTGCATTCGATCCGGCTTTTTGGGAAAAAACAATCTGGAAAGTTTATTCGGCTATCAGTTTTATCATCACAACGATAGGTTTTGGTTGGGTTTGCATCAGTTTGTTGCGTTACGCCGGATAAATTTTTATTTTCTATCTCGGGTATAATAAAAATTCAGAGCAATAATAATTAAAAAAGAGGAATTCAATGCCAGTCGATATTTTACTCACGATTGTTGCAACATCGGTCATTCAGTCTGTTTTTGGGGTAGGCGTATTATCATTCGGTACGCCGCTGTTGCTGTTACTCGGTTATGGCTTTGTCGAGGCGCTGGGTGTGCTGCTGCCGGTTTCTATTGCGATAAGCGCTTTGCAAGTGCTAAGGCACTATGAAGATATCGATACCGGATTTTATAAAAATGTGTTGGTTTACAGCGTTCCTTTAGTGGTGCTGTTTTTACTGGTGGTGACTGCCGTCAAAATCAATATCAGTTTGGTGATTGGCGGGGTGCTGATTTTTGTGGCGTTAGAAAGTTTTTCAACGGCTATCGAAAAAGCCTTACAGTCCATAGTCAAATATGAAAAAATTTATCTGATGGCGATGGGTCTGGTTCATGGTGTCAGCAACTTAGGCGGTTCGCTGTTGACTGTGATGATTTACAGTAAAAAATATCCAAAAAACAAAACGCGTGTGACAACGGCGGCGAGTTATGCGACATTTGCCTTGTGTCAGTTGGCAACGTTATTTGTTATAGGTAGTGAGTTTACGGTGTCATTTGCAGACAAGGTAAGCTTTGTTCAGGTTGCTGTGGTAATGTTCTTATTGACGGAAGAAATACTTTATAGCGGAATTGATAATGCAAAATACCGCAAAATATTTGCCGCATTTTTGTTTGCATCAGGTATCTTGTTAATAATGAAATCATTATAAAATTGGAGAGAGACATGAAAGACTGGGTTAAAAAGCTGTTGAATTATTTCCTGATCGGTATTCTTGCCGTTATTCCTATTGTTATTATTTTACAAATTATGATTTTTGTAAAAGACCGCGTTTCCGATTTATTCCATTTGGTTTACGGTTATGCGGATAGTTATCTCTATACCAGCTTGGTATTCGCGGTTAGTTTTACTATTCTGGTGTATATCGGTCATAAGTTAGTCCAAGAAGGCCGGTCCTGGGTTATTGCCGCTTTTGATCATGTTATTGAGAGAATTCCCTTGTTGAACACAGTTTATCGGGTGCTTAAAAAATTGATCAATATGTTTTCGACCCATGATAAGACTATTGCTAAAGAAGTGGTCTATATCGAATACCCAAAAGAAGGCCTTTGGGTACCTGCATATGTGACCAACAGGTTGGGTGACAAGTATGTGTTGTATGTTCCTACGTCGCCTAATCCGACATCCGGTTTTACGGTCATTGCCGATAAATCAAGAATCGTTAAATCGGCAATGAATATTGAAGAGGCCAGCAGCTTTGTGATCAGTGTGGGCGTTGATTACAGTAAGGCTTCGGAAATGAGTGAATTATATTGAGTCTAATTTCTGGTATTTTAAGAATGGCAGGTATTTAAAAAACGACGAGGCGACCAGGTTGGTCGCCTGTTCTCATTAACTGATGGTTTAAGTCAATGGCTATTGTTGCCGTGATTACTTAACCAAGCTCAATAAAATCCCCGCTGCCACCGCAGAACCAATTACCCCGGCGACATTAGGCCCCATGGCATGCATCAGCAAGAAATTATGCGGGTTGCTTTCCAGTCCAACTTTGTTGACCACCCTTGCTGACATTGGCACTGCGGAGACACCGGCGGCACCAATCAGTGGATTAATCGGGGTGCTGCTGAATTTGTTCATGATTTTTGCCATAATCACCCCCGAGGCGGTGCCGATACTGAAAGCAATCGCTCCCAAGCCTAAAATACCCAGAGTCTTGATTTGCAAAAAGGCTTCGGCGCTGAGCTTGGAACCTACCGCTAAGCCCAAGAAAATAGTGACGATATTGATCAGTTCGTTTTGTGCGGTTTGACTCAATCGTTCTACCACGCCACACGCGTTCATCAGATTACCCAGTGCGAACATGCCGATTAAAGGTGCGGCTGAAGGTAACAACAAGGCGCAAATAACCAACAGCATTAACGGAAAGATAATTTTTTCGGTCTTGCTGACTGCCCGCAGTTGCTGCATCTCGATTTTACGTTCATCCTCAGTCGTTAATGCACGCATGATCGGCGGCTGAATCAGCGGCACTAAAGCCATGTAGGAATAGGCCGCAACAGCAATGGCGCCCAATAAATCAGGTGATAGTTTCGAGGCGACATAAATAGCCGTCGGGCCATCCGCACCACCGATTATGCCAATCGCGGCGGCATCTTGTAAGGTAAATTCCAAACCGGGTATGGCGTTAAGCGCTAATGCTCCCAGCAGTGAGGTAAAGATACCGAATTGCGCCGCAGCGCCTAACAACAAGGTTTTGGGATTGGCCAGCATCGGGCCGAAATCGGTCATTGCACCCACGCCCATAAAGATGAGTAGCGGAAAAATACCGGTTTTAATACCAAAATACAGGTAGTACAAAATACCGCCTTCCTCGGCGATACCGGCAATCGGAATGTTGCTGAGTATTGCGCCAAAGCCTATCGGCAGTAACAGCAAGGGTTCAAAGCCTTTTTTGATCGCCAGAAACAGCAGCAAAAAGCCGATCAGCATCATGAACACTTGGCCACCGGTAAAGTTGTAAATACCGGTGCTATGCCAGAGTAAAGTGAGATTTTCCATGGGATGACCCTTTAATTAAATCATGTAGGGGCGACCGGATAAGTCGCCCTTGTTCAGACACAGGCGACCGGTTGGTCGCCCTTTATGCCCGCGGGTACTACGGTTCTTTACGCTTTTTATGGCTGTTCTTTATAAGGAAATCAACACATCCCCGCCAGCAACGGCACTGCCTTCTTTAATATAGATAGTGCTAACGATACCGGTCGTTTTGGAGCGAACTTCAGTCTCCATTTTCATGGCTTCCATGATGACCACGACATCGCCTTCGGCAACGATGCTGCCGACATCGACCAGGACTTTCAGAATATTACCGGCCATCGGTGACTCAACTGTGGCGCCGCTGCTGGCTATCAGTGCGGCATGGGGTGCGCTGGCGGTCGGTTGAATGCTCAAGGCAGTGTTGTTGGGGCCGACCATGACGCTGAAATTTCTGCCGTCGACATTAACCGTATAGGTTTCGGTTTGTGGCGGGATAGTTGCGTTGACGGCGTTAGCTGTCGGCGCATTAGCAACGATTTCCACATCAGGTACGGCCTCAAAAGCGGCCGGATTGCCCCGGTTAACCAGGAATTTCCAGCCGATTTGCGCAAACAAGCCGTTAATTAATGCATCTTCTTCGATGTTGGCAGCGAGGGTTACGCCTTCGGCCTGGGCTTTTTCCTGAACTTCGGCAATCAGTTTGTCCATTTCCGGTGCGATTAGATCGGCTGGACGACAAGTAATGGCTAGCTCACCGTTCAGCACTTTGTCTTGTAAGGCTTTGTTGACCGGCGCAGGCGTAGCACCGTATTCGCCTTTTAAAACACCGGCAGTTTCTTTGGTGATGTTCTTGTAACGTTCGCCGTTCATTACGTTGATTACAGCTTGACTGCCGACGATTTGTGACGTGGGCGTTACCAAGGGGATAAAACCTAAGTCTTCACGCACCCGGGGAATTTCCAGCATGACCTCGTCGAACTTGTCGGCGGCACCTTGTTCTTTCAGCTGACTTTCCATATTGGTCAGCATACCGCCAGGTACTTGAGAAATCAGAATGCGACTATCGACCCCTTTTAAGCTGCCTTCGTATTGCGCATATTTTTTGCGAATATCCCGGAAATAGGCGGCGATGTGTTCCAATTCGACCAGATTCAGGCCGGTATCGCGCCCGGTACCTTCCAGGCTGGCGACGATGGTCTCAGTGGGGCTGTGCCCGTAAGTCATGCTCAGTGATGAAATAGCGGTATCGACATTATCCACGCCCGCTTCGACGGCCTTGATAAGGCTGGCGACACTCAAGCCGGTGGTGGCATGGCAATGCAAATGAATGGGTATATTAGTACTGGTTTTTAGACGACTGACCAGTTCAAACGCATCATAAGGTTTGAGTAGTCCGGCCATGTCTTTGATGCAAATGGAATGCGCGCCCATGTCTTCGATCTGTTTGCCCAGCGCTACCCATAAGTCCATGGTGTGTACAGGACTGGTCGTGTAGGAGATGGTGCCTTGCGCATGGGCATCGGTACGGAGTACGGCTTTGACGGCATGCTCAATGTTGCGCATGTCGTTCATCGCGTCAAAGATGCGAAACACATCGATACCGTTGATGACGCAACGCTCGACAAATTTATCCACGACATCGTCGGCATAATGCCGGTAGCCTAAGATATTTTGGCCGCGAAACAGCATTTGCTGGGGCGTGTTAGGCATAGCGGCTTTCAGCAGACGCAGTCTTTCCCAGGGATCTTCGCCCAGATAACGGATACAGGCATCAAAGGTCGCTCCGCCCCAGGATTCAATAGACCAGTAACCAATCCGATCGAGTTGTTCGCAAATAGGCAGCATATCTTCGATGCGCAACCGGGTTGCCAAAATAGATTGATGAGCATCACGCAGAACGACTTCGGTGATACCTAAGGGCTGCTTTATATCGGTGGACATGCTTGTTGTTTCTCCTGAAACCTTGATAAATTGTAATGACTTGGTTATAAAAAATAGAACTCGGGTGACACGGCATTGTCCATGAAAGGCACAAAAAACACGAAAAAATAAAAAGTTTTTTCGTGTTTTTTGTGGGCATCATTGACTCAGTCAAATCCGTGGTACCTGCTCTGCCAAGTGCTTACGATAAATTTTTTAATCATTGACCTTGTGGCCGTTAGTTATGCTTCTCGGCAACTGCTCCCTGCGTTGCTCTACCTCCTGCATCCTTGCAGTCGTTTCGGTACTGATGCACGGCAGCAGTTATCGCGGCAACAACGCTTTTATCGCTGTCGGAGCTAATACCGGGTACCGCTCGCGATACCGGCATTTCTGGAAAATAGCGCTGTACTACTGCCGACATCAGGACAATAGCGCCTACCAGCATGGTCAAAAACAGGAACACGATGCCCATCCCGGTAAACATTAATTCGATTCCGCTAGTCATTATTTCTGTCATGGTTGATCACGTTTTTTAAAATGTTTAACTATTGCATTGTATCATAGGCAAAAATCATAACTAATCGATGTTTTTTCATGACAATTGGCAGATAGTCTTTTGGTTATGGGGTTGTGGGCGCGAATTTATTCGCGCAGTGGCTTAAAAATGCGAATAAATTCGCGCCCACATTATAAAGGGTTGTTATTAGGAGTAAAAATATGACAGAGAAAGAACGCGACGAAAATGAACAGTGGCATGACAAATTAACGCCCGAGCAATTTAATATTTGCCGACTGAAAGCTACCGAGCCGCCGTTTACCGGCAAATACGCCGATTGCAAACAAGACGGCATTTATCACTGTATTTGCTGCGGCAATCCGTTATTCGATTCGGCGACTAAATATGATTCAGGTTCAGGTTGGCCGAGTTTTTGGGAGGTGCTGTCTGAACACGGTGTGGCTGAACATGTCGACGCTAGTCATGGGATGCGCCGGGTTGAAGTGACCTGTAGATCCTGCGATGCACATTTAGGCCATGTGTTTGAAGACGGCCCACAACCGACAGGTCTGCGTTACTGTATAAATTCTGCGGCCTTAGACTTAAAAGAAAGATTATGAGCGTTAGACAGCAGGTTCAAAACTTACTGGATTTTATCGATGCCAGTCCCAGTCCCTGGCATGCGGTTAAAACCATTGAAGCGCAGCTTGCGACCCAAACTCCGGCGTGGGAGCGTCTTGACGAAACCGCCAGATGGACATTGCAGCCGGGTGGGCGTTATTACGTGGTGCGTGACGATTCGTCTATCGTCCTGTTTGTACAGGGACAAAAACCGCTGGCTGAAACCGGGTTTAAAATTATCGGCGCCCATACCGATTCTCCCGGCTTGAGAATCAAGCCGAATGCTGCCAGTAGCGGGGATGGCTTGTTAAGGCTGGGCGTCGAGATTTACGGCGGGCCCATTTTGGCGACGTTCACCGACAGGGATTTAAGTCTTGCCGGTCGGATCGCTTATAAAAACGATCAGGACGACATAGCCAGTCTGCTGGTCAAATTCGATCAACCGTTGCTGCGCTTGCCTAATCTGGCAATACACATGAACAGAACCGTTAATGAAGATGGCCTGAAACTGCAAAAGCAGACCGAGTTGCCGTTGATCTTATCGGCATTGACCGAAGAACAGCTACCTCAAGCTTATTTTTCTGCATTACTGCAACAGCAAACAGGCGTGGCCGCTACGCGCATTTTATCCTGGGATTTAGCGGTGTACGACACCCAGAAAGGCGCTTTCTGGGGCGCGGAAAACCAGTTTTATGCCGATAGCCAACTGGATAATCTATCTTCCTGTCATGCCGCGTTGCAGGCATTGCTTTCCGGTGATACGCAGCCGGACACTACGCTGGTGTGCGCGTTCTTCGACCATGAAGAAATCGGCAGCCAAAGCAATAAAGGCGCTGACGGCAGTTTTCTGCCCGATGTGCTCCAGCGCATAGCGCTTTCGACCGCAACCGACAACGAGGATTATGCCAGGGCGCTGGCGCAAAGCTTCATGATCAGCGCGGATATGGCGCATGCCTATCAGCCCAATTTCCCCAATGCCTACGATTCCGAGCATAAAGTCGGCGTCAATAAAGGCCCGGTGATTAAAATCAACGCCAATCAAAGCTACAGCTCGGAAAGCGTCTCCGTAGCGATGTTCGCCGACTGGTGCGAACAGGCCGAAGTGCCGTACCAGACCTATTCGCACCGTTGCGATATGCCTTGCGGGAGCACCATCGGGCCGATTACGGCCGCAAAACTGGGCATACGCTCAATCGATGTCGGCAGCCCGATGTGGGCAATGCACAGCATCCGAGAAAGCGCGGGGGTGCTGGATCATGATTACCTGATCAGAGTGATGAAACGGTTTTTTGTCGCGCGTTAATGACGCCCAACTTAGCCCCTTTTGACGGCGAGCTTTATCTAATCAAACAATTTTACAGCTTGCCGGAGGCTGATTTGCTGTTTGCAAAGTTACATGCCGATTTGGCTTGGCAGGAAGAAGCCATTTTTATCTACGGCAAGTGGGTTAAAGTGCCTCGCCTGATATGCTGGTATGGCGATCCCGGTGCCTGGTATAGTTATTCGGGCGTTAATCATCAGCCGATGCCTTGGACTCCGGCGTTACAGGCAATCAGGGAGAAGTTGGAGCAGCAATGCCACTGTACTTTCAATAGCGTATTAGCCAATTTATACCGTGACGGTAAAGATTCGATGGGATGTCATGCCGATGATGAAAAACAGCTGGGGAAAAATCCGGTGATTGCGTCATTGAGCTTGGGCGATCAGCGCCTATTCAAGCTGCGTCATAAAAAAAGCCAAGAAAAACTGGATATAGTTTTAGGCCACGGCGATTTGTTAGTGATGTCCGGCACCTTGCAACATCACTGGATGCATACGCTGCCTAAAACCAAAAAAATGAAAATGCCTCGGATTAATTTGACGTTTCGGCAGATTAAGGTGGCTTGATTCGCCGCGAAGACTCTAACTGGAGCTTCAAGAAAGAAAATAAAATTTCGTGTCTTCGGTTTTTTTTAATATAAACTTAAGTAGCGATTCATTACGCTTAAACTCAGTTACTTTAGCAATGAAAAAATGAAGGCACATCAACAAACGACTGAAGTCGTAAATGAACAAGATTTAGATGGAAAAAAAACAAATACAGCAAAAATGTCTATACTTATCCAATTAGCCTACGCACCAGAATAGATGAATATTATCAATTTATTAGGTGTTTTTTTTAGCGTAGTCTTATTGCTTTCACAGCAGGTCATCGCTGATGATGCCAATGTCGAATATAAAGTAAAAGCCGGTTATTTATACAATTTCACCAAATTTATTACTTGGCCTGAGGATAGAAACGAAACCTTTAATCTTTGTATTGTCGGTGAAGATCCTTTTGGCACTTTAATAGACCCTATCGAACAGCGCACAGCTTTTGGACGACCTATTAAACTATTCAGGACGAATAGTCTCAATAAAAAGCAGCATTGCCATATTCTTTTTCTCAATGGCTCTATCAAAGATAAGCTGTTGATTAAAGGCATGTTGGTCATTGACGATACCCCTACATCATTAACCGTAGGCGAAAGTGAAGGATTTGCTGCTCAGGGGGGAATGATCGGTTTTGTTAACCGACTGGGTAAAATTAAATTACAGATTAACCTGAAAGCTCTGCAGCAGAGTGGTTTAAAAATCAGCGCAAAATTATTGGAAGTTGCTGAGCTTATTGATGGAAAAAACAATGATTAAATTTATTCGTAATCTGTCAATAAATCACAAATTGCTACTCATTTTGTTGTTCTCCAGTATTACCTCTCTGCTGTTTGCCGGCCTGCTTTTGGTTGTGCTTGAGATTTCAGAGTTCCAGAAAAATACCCGGGATGATTTGTCAATTCTGGCTCAAATGGTCGGTAATCGCAGTACCGCTGCATTAATGTTCGAGGACAGAGACTTGGCTAATGAAAATTTAGCTGTATTTAACAACCTGCCAGACGTGCAAGCGGCTTGTTTTTATGATGCGCAAGGCGCTGTTTTTGCACAATTACAGAAAAACAGGGATCAGGAATGGACCTGTCCTGTATCAGTTAAGGCTGAAGAAACCCGATTTCAAGGCACTCATTTACGTATAGTTCAGCCAATCGTTGTCGATGCTGCGGAAGTCGGTGCCATTTATATTCAGGCCGATTTGACGCTGGCTTACTGGCGTAAAGTGCAATTTATAGGGCTGATATTTTTTGTGCTGGCGGGGGTATCGATACTCACCTTCTTCCTGTCAACCCCGCTGTTGAAGCTTATTTCCTCGCCGATCAAAAAGCTGGTCGATAAAGTTAAAAAAATTAGCGCGACACAAGATTATTCGTTGAGAGCAGATAAAGTGAATGATGATGAGTTAGGCGTTCTGGTTGACGCCTTTAATAGCTTGATTGCTACTGTTGCGGCTCAAAACCAGGCTTTGACGCTGGCAAAAGACCGTTATTTGGCGCTTTATGATGATAATCCGACGATGGTATTTAATCTACAGATAGATGGTCGCATTTTATCGGTTAATCGTACCGGTGCCAGGCATTTGGGATTATCTGTTGACGAGGTGCAAGGTTGTTCGATTTTTGATTTTGTTCATGGGGATGATTTGCCTATCATCCATGATTTGGTTGAATGTTGCTTGACGCGCCCTTTACGGGTCTATAAACAAGAGCTTAGACAGGTTTGTGATAAAGGCAGGATTATTTGGGTTAGGGCCACGGCGAGATTGGTTGAAAATGAACATCAGCAAAACAGTTTGTTGCTGGTGGGTGAAGATATAACAGAAGCTCGCTTATTGAGTGAAAATATAGCTTATCAGGCGAGTCACGATGCCTTGACCGGCTTGGCTAATCGCAGTCAGTTTGATAGTTATATTAAGCAGGCAGTCACATGGGCTTATGCCGATAATTCGGAGCATGTTTTGTGCTATTTGGATTTGGATCAATTTAAAGTGGTTAACGATACCTGCGGGCATCTTGCCGGCGATGAATTGCTCAGACAGTTGGGTGATTTATTAAGGACACATATAAGGAAACAAGATTTTGTCGCCCGTCTGGGTGGTGACGAGTTTGGCGTGTTGATGATTAATTGTTCATTAAATGAAGCATTTTTAGCGTGCGAAAATTTACGCGATTTGGTTAAAGATTTCCGTTTTGCCTGGGAAGATAGGAGTTTTACCATCGGCGTGAGTATCGGTATTTCCGCGATAAACGGTTCCAGTGGTAATGCTGTCAACCTGCTTAAAGAGGCCGATTCCGCCTGCTATGTGGCGAAAGATAATGGTCGAAACCGGGTGCATGTGTTTAGTCCTGATGATGAGGAGTTAGCGCTGAGACAGGGAGAAATGCAATGGGTAGAAAAAATTCAGCAGGGTCTGGAACAAAACCGTTTTTGCTTGTATGGGCAGCCGATAGTAGCAATTACTGATCATGAAGAAGGTATGCATTTTGAAACCTTGGTTCGTTATCGGGACAATGATGGGGGCATTATTCCCCCCGGCGCATTTTTACCGGCGGCAGAACGTTATAACCTGGCGCCCTTGCTGGACCGTTGGGTGATTAGTCATTTGTTTGAATGGATAGCGACGAAGCCGGGCTTTATTGATCAGTTGTCGTTGTGTTCAGTCAATTTATCTGGACGGTCGTTGTCTGATGAAACTATGCTGGCGTTTATCTCAGAACAATTCTCCCGGTGGGCCATTCCGGCGCATAAAATCTGTTTTGAGGTTACCGAAACCGCCGCTATCGCCAATTTATCCTATGCAACCAAATTTATTAAGCAATTAAAAGAGCGCGGCTGTTTATTTTCATTGGATGACTTTGGCAGCGGTTTGTCTTCTTTTGCCTATTTAAAAAACCTGCCGGTCGATTATCTTAAAATTGACGGCCTGTTCGTTAAGGATATGCTGAATGATAAAGTCGATCTTGCGATGGTGAAATCAATTAACGAAGTCGGGCATGTTATGGGCAAAAAAACGATTGCCGAATTTGTTGAAAATGAACAAATCTTTAATTTGCTAAATGTTCTGGGCGTAGATTATGCGCAAGGCTACGGTATTGGAAAACCCGTGCCGCTGGATGAACTAAAACTTATAAAACCCTTTATATCGGCATCAAAATGAATGTTAAATTGTCCATAATGATTAGCTGGTTAGCGACGATTAGCTACTTTAGTTCCTGTGATGCCAGCGCTGAAGACTTAATGGACCTGTCTCTGGATGAGTTGGGTGCCATTGCCGTTACTTCTATTGCTACCGGCACCTCAAAGCCTATTTTTCAGTCCGCTGCAGTGACCAGCGTGATTACCGCCGAACAAATTAAATCGATGGGCGCGACCGAGTTGCATGAGGTATTGGAAACAGTGCCCGGAGTGCATGCTAGTCTTCAGGAAAATTCCTACGATTATAGTTACAGTATGCGCGGTATCCGTAATACCCAAAACTCTCAAGTGTTGATGCTATTAAACGGCACCCGTATTACCACGCCTTTCAGTGGCACCTTAATGACAGGTACGGAGCTGCCTATCGAGGCTATTCAGCAAGTGGAGGTTATTCGGGGGCCAGGCTCTGCGCTGTATGGCGCGGATGCGTTTGCCGGCGTTATCAATATCATTACCAAAAAAGCCAAGGATATTAACGGTACCACGGTAGGTGGTCGGGTAGGAGATCATAATACTCAGAGCGGCTGGGGACAGCATGGTGCTCAGTGGGCAGGCTGGGACGTTGCGACCAGTCTCCAATATCAGCATACCAGTGGTGACAACGGGCGTATGCTTAATGCCGATGCTCAAACCGGCTTTGATACGGCGTTTGGAACGCAAGCCTCTAATGCCCCAGGCGCGCTGAATACGCGCTATGAAACGCTTAACGGCCATCTTAATCTGCAGCGCAAGCATTGGGATATCGGTTTTTGGGCATTTAATTCAATGAACGCAGGCACCCGTGCCGGTGCTGCCGGAGCATTGGATCCAAATGGTGTTGGCAACGGTGAACAATATTTAGGCGATGTGCGTTTTTCCACTGAAAACTGGTTAGATAGCTGGGAACTGACGGCTCATGCCAGCTATCAGCAAGCTGATGTTCAGGCGCGACAATTACAACTTTTTCCTAAGAACACGGTGTTACCCATAGGTCCTGATGGGAATATTAATCTTTTAGCTGCACCCGTTTCATTTCCTAATGGTGTCAATAATAATTTAGGTCGAATAGAGAAGATTCCCGCAATTGAATTGAGCTCAATTTACACCGGACTGGATAATCATATACTGCGCTTTAGCACCGGCTTTCGCTATGAAGAAACTACGACCAGTGACAGTAGGAATTACGGCTATGGTGAGCCGTTACCTGCTGTGGTTAATGGTACGTTAACCAATGTAACGGGTACGCCTTCTGTCTATTTGCCGGATACACATCGAAGCATCTGGTCTTTAGTCGCGCAGGATGAATGGCAACTCGCTGAAGATTGGCAGTTGACTGCGGGCTTGCGTTATGATGATTATTCTGACTTTGGCGGAACCGTCAATCCGCGTGTTGCTCTGATTTGGGACATTAATGAACAACTCACTAGCAAGCTTTTGTATGGAAAAGCGTTTAGAGCGCCCAATTTTGCAGAACAGTTTACCCAGAATAATCCGGTCGTGCTGGGCAACAAAAATTTAAAGCCCGAAACCATTAATACTTATGAATGGGCTATAGATTACCGGCCATTTTCAGCACTGAGAACCGCAGGTAATGTGTATTATTATCAAATTGACAATCTTATCGCGGCAGTGCCTGATTCAGGCAGACAAACAAATAGCTATCAAAATAGCGGCAATCAAAACGGTTATGGAACAGAGTTAGAATTTAACTGGCAAGTCGTTGAACAATGGAATGTAAAAGGCAATTACGCGTGGCAGCACGCCACTAACGAAGAAACCAATCGATTGGTGACGGGTGTACCCGAACATCAGGTTTATGTTGCTTTGCAGTGGCAATTTATGCCCAACTGGCAATTACAGCCGCAGCTTAACTGGATAGGGGGTAGAACCCGATTACCCGGCGATAACCGACAGTTGAGTGATTACGAAACCATTGATTTAACACTACGGGGTAAAAAAATGTTTGGGCATCTCAATCTTGCGGCGTCGTTACGCAATGCGTTCGATACTAATTATTATGAACCGGCGGCGTTCCAGTTGCCTCAAAATCTGCCTATGCCGGGAAGAAGCTTTTATCTTGAAGCATCGGTTAACTTTTGATGTCTCTGATGCTGTTGACTTAAGAAATACAATCTACCTATGAATCCCAAGCCTTATGTATCCAAACCCAGCTTGAGACTCCTTTATCACCGGAGTTCAAAGCTGGCTTTGAACAGCCAGGGTTGATGACTTGATACTGTGGAGGCTGAGCGATTACTCATGTTAACCTACCCAACTATTGCTTCCTAAGGTTTTGTCTGGCTTCTCAATTGGCCGGGTTTGTTCAAAACATCCTTCATTAGTGAGTAAGTTCCATATATCCGGTTTTTTTTCAGCTACACCCTCAAGTATATCCGTTATTTTTATCACAGCTGGCCATCGGTTGCCGTGATAATCGACCAGTGGACCAATTTTTATTAAAGTGATACCCAATGGTAATACAAAGCGAAAAAATGATGGCTCCATAGAGGCAAATAAATAGTGTATATCGTTTTCATGGCTTGCTTTAATGAAGCAAGAGATTAATGCGAGGGTAATAATATGGGGAAAGGTTCGTCGTTCGTTTAGTGTGAAATAATCCGGCCAAGTAGTGTTGATAGTCTCTAAGGTATTTACTTCATGTTTTCTTTTTTTAAATGCTTTCGAGACACAAAATCGTGATACTTCTCCCAGTTGCTTTCTATTAATAGATTGCATGATAGAAAAATCATCAATTTCACAATGTAGTTCAAGTGGAAATAATATGTCTGGATTATCGGTATCAGGAAGGATAAGGCGAACTGTCGCGGCATATTCTCCAGACTTGCGGTGACGAATCAGGTAATGAACCGATTGCGGGTCAAAGTCGTCAACTTCCAGATTATCAGGATAGTCCTCAGAATTTAAAAACTTATTTTCAATGCAGTACACTTGATAACGCAGTTTATACACTTCATTTTTAAGTTCAGCAGAGGTTGCCGGTATCATCTCAAAATATTCATTAAAATGAGCAATAATATTATTAGCCAAGGGATTGCCTCTTGTTTGATCAGGTGGAATAACGGTTTAATTTCAAAATTATTTTGAATAGCTTAGAGCTGTTGGGTAGGGGGTTGTACATTATGCAATCTGAAATTCTTCGGTTGACAACAATAAGCCAGCTGGTATCAAGGTGATAAAGGGATTTTTCAGAAAATCACTGCTTGTTTCCGCTCCTGGAAAACTTCAACCGAGTATAGTTTCTATCGGAATAAAAAGCTATCGAGGTGTAGGTTCTGAGTTCATTCGCATGTCTGATCAGGGAAGAAAGATACCACGTTGAACTGATGAACAAAAACAAGATTTTACTTGTTGAGTTATATTTCCTGAGCGTGATCTACGGTAAAATAATTCGCTATCTTGTGGACTAAAAATTTCAATGATTGAGATTCTTTAAAGCAAATTCAATACGATACATAAACGGTAATCAAGGATAAAAAATGTCACAACCCAAAGGCTATGTAGACCCGAAATATCTCCAGATCATTGGAAATCAACTCAATCACATTAAGCAACGCTCCTACGCGCTGATGCAAATTCAGCCGGGGCATAAGGTGCTGGATTTGGGCTGTGGTCCGGGTACTGACACCCTACCTTTGGCGGCAATGGTGGGTGTCAACGGACAAGTCATTGGCGCGGATTACGATGAAGTCATGATTGCCGAAGCCGAGCAACGTGCCGAGCAGACAGGTGTCAATGCATGGGTCAGACATCAGTGCGTTGATGCGATGTCATTGCCGCTTGCAACCGATTATTTTGATTCCTGCCGCAGTGAGCGCTTGTTTCAGCACTTACCCAATCCCGCACTAGCTTTAGCTGAAATGACCCGGGTCACTAAACCCAGCGGATGGGTAGTTGTTGCGGATACCGATTGGGGGAGCTTGTCAACAGATAGCGATGAGGCTGATATTGAGCGCCGTCTGGCTCGCTTTCTGGCCGAATCCTCTTTGCATAATGGCTACTCAGGGCGAAAATTATACCGCTTATTCAAACAACAAAATTTGGCTGATATTTCATTTGAGGTGTTTCCTGTGGCTACTCCCAGTTATGCCTTGGCTCGTCAGGGAACGCAGGCAGAAAGAATCGAACAGGAAGCCCTTAAAGCGGGTGTCATTACGGCTAAGGAGCTTCATCGCTGGCAGACTAGCCTTGAGCAAGCGGACTCAGAAGGTGTCTATTTTTGTAGCGTCAATGTCATGATGTTTGCTGGACGCAAGCATTAAATCTGCTGTTATTGAGGCGTAGGGTGCGTCTTATTCACTCAATCCTTTGCGCAAGGGACGACCGGCCGGTCGTCCCTACAATTTATCGCGCGTTCAAATTATTTAATAGCCTTAAAGCCAATATCGGTGCGGTAATAGGCTTTATCCCAATGTATATTGTCGGCTAGCGCATAGGCTCTGCTTTGGGCTTCCTGAATATCATGGCCCAAAGCGCAAGCGCATAAAACCCGACCGCCCGCCGTGACCAGATCGTTGCCGACTTGTTGGGTGGCCGCATGAAAAACCTTGCTGTCTTCGCGCTCTTCGTCAGGCAAGCCGGAAATAACCGCGCCGCTTTGATAGGCATCTGGATAGCCGCCAGCGGCCAAAACCACGCCTAAGGCGGCGCGCTCGTCCCAATCGCTAGTGGTCTTATCAAGATTTCCAGCTAGGGCGGCTTCGCACAATTCTACCAGATCGCTTTTCAAGCGCATCATGATCGGCTGCGTTTCAGGGTCGCCAAAACGGCAGTTGTATTCCAGCACTTTAATGGAGTCGTCGGCACTGATCATCAAACCTGCGTACAGAAAGCCGGTATAAGGCAGGCCGTCTTCCGCCATGCCTTTTAAGGTCGGCTCGATCACATCGCGCATAACCTTTTGGTGTATTTCAGGGGTGACCACAGGAGCCGGGGAATAAGCGCCCATGCCGCCGGTATTGGGGCCTTGGTCGCCATTATCGCGGGCTTTGTGATCCTGGGATGTCGCCATCGGCAAGGCGTGTTTGCCGTCGGCAATCACAATAAAACTGGCTTCCTCTCCGCTTAGGAATTCTTCGATGACGACACGATTACCGGCCTCGCCGAATACATTGCCGGATAACATGTCTTCGACAGCCGCTATCGCATCCGCTTCGGTTTGGGCGACGATAACGCCTTTGCCTGCCGCCAAGCCGTCAGCCTTGACCACGATAGGTGCGCCTTGTTGCTTGATGTAAGCAATAGCTTGCTGTTGGTCGGTAAAGGATTTAAAAGCGGCAGTCGGGATGTGATGGCGGATCATGAAATCTTTGCAAAAAGTTTTCGAGCCTTCCAGTTGCGCGGCTTTTGCTGAGGGACCGAAGCACTTTAAACCCGCTTCCTGGAAACGATCGACGATGCCTAAAACCAGCGGTACTTCGGGGCCGATGATGGTCAAGTCGATCGCTTCTTTTTGGGCGAATGCCAGCAGCGCGGCAATATCGTCGACGGCAATGGCGATGTTTTCAACAGCCGGTTCCAGTGCGGTACCGGCATTGCCGGGCGCGACGAACACTTTTTCGACTTTGGATGATTGTTTGGCTTTCCAGGCGAGGGCGTGTTCACGTCCGCCGCTGCCGACGATGAGGATTTTCATGGTGCTTCTCGTGTGCTTTGTGGGAGCGACTTCAGTCGCCCATATGTTAAAGGGCGACTGAAGTCGCCCCCACAGTTTATGCTTTGTCAATTAATGCCTGAAATGGCGCATGCCGGTAAACACCATCGCGATATTGTGCTCGTCGGCGGCGGCAATGACTTCATTATCCCGCATCGAGCCGCCGGGCTGAATCACAGCGGTGATACCTGCTTCGGCAGCGGAATCAATGCCGTCCCTGAACGGGAAGAATGCGTCGGAAGCCATCGCCGAACCTGGCACATCCAGGCCCGCATCAACGGCTTTGATGCCTGCGATTTTGGCCGAATAAACCCGGCTCATTTGTCCTGCGCCGACGCCGATAGTCTGGCCGTTTTTGCAGTACACAATCGCATTGGATTTGACGAATTTGGCGACTTTCCAGGCGAACAGCAAATCGGCCAGTTCCTGTTCGCTCGGGGCGCGTTTGCTGACTATTTTGAGGTCGGCGGCAGTTATTTCGCCGATGTCTTTGTCCTGAACCAGCAAGCCGCCGGCAACGCGTTTGAAATCAAGTGACGCCGGGTTTTCGCTGCTCCAGGTGCCGCATTCCAGCACACGGACATTTTGTTTTTCAGCCAAAACGGTTTGCGCGGCTGCGCTGATGGACGGTGCAATAATGACTTCGACAAATTGGCGCTTGACGATTTCAGCCGCTGTCGGTTCGTCCAGTTCCCGGTTAAACGCGATGATGCCGCCGAATGCCGAGGTCGGGTCGGTTGCATAAGCCTTGTCGTAAGCAGCAAGCAGGTTGTCGGCCTGGGCTACGCCGCAGGGGTTGGCATGCTTGACGATCACGCAGGTGGGCTGATCGTTAAACGACTTGACGCATTCCAGCGCGGCATCGGCATCGGCAATATTGTTGTAGGACAGTTCCTTGCCTTGCAGTTGTCTGGCGGCGGCAATCGTGCCGTTGGCCGGTGATTTTTCCCGGTAAAACGCCGCGTTCTGGTGCGGATTTTCGCCATAACGCATGCTCTGGTGATGGTAAAACTGCAAGTTCAGCGTTTCAGGAAACTGGACGCCGCTATCGCCAGGGATGGTTTGTATGCCGCAAGCCTGTCGGGAACTGGCGCGGCGAATGTTGCCCAAGTAGGTTGCAATCGCGGTGTCATAACGCGCGGTGTGTTCAAAGCTTTTTAGCGCCAGATTGAAGCGGGTTTGCTGCGCGAGTCCGCTGTTGTTGTTTTTCAGTTCAGCAATAATCGCTGCGTAATCGGCCGGATCGACGATGATCGCGACATCGGCATGATTTTTCGCAGCGGCGCGGATCATGGTCGGGCCGCCGATATCGATGTTTTCAATGGCGGTGGCAAAATCGCAGTCAGGATTGGCAATGGTTTGTTCAAACGGGTACAGATTGACTACCACCATATCGATCGGTTTAATGCCGTTCGCGGCCATGACTGCATCATCGATGCCGCGACGCGCCAAAATGCCGCCGTGGACTTTGGGGTGCAAGGTTTTGACCCGGCCATCCATCATTTCTGGAAAACCGGTGTAATCGGATACTTCGGTCGCCGGAATCTGATGTTCAGCCAAGATTTTGGCAGTGCCGCCGGTAGATAGGATTTCGATGCCTAAGTGATCGAGTTCACGGCAAAAATCAACGATACCGGATTTGTCGGATACGCTGATCAGCGCGCGGGTGACTTTTTTGTTCATGCAGGTCTCTTCAATATAAAGGTGAGGGCGATTAACGCTAGAGCGGTTAAAAACCCGGCTTGTTGGCATCTTAGGACAGGCCGTAAAATTCCAATTTTTTGCGCAAGGTGCTGCGGCTCAAGCCCAATGCTTTGGCCGCTTTGGTTTGGTTGAAGCCGGAGTGTTCCAGGGTTGCTTGCAATAAAGGTTTTTCGACTTCGCCGATAACCATCGCATGCAGTCCCACAGCATCATGACCGTTCAGGTGCAAAAAATATTGCTCTACGGTCTGTTTAACATGGGCAGATAAAGGAATAGTGGCATTTTTTTTGCTGTCTATGTTGATGATTTCGGCACTCTTTTGGGATGCGTTCATATTATGCAGCACTGTCGGTAGTTAAAAGATTAAATGCCGAATGAATCAGCGCTATTTGTTCGGATGGACATTGTGCCTGGTTGATGTTGATTTTGGTATCCGGAGCTATGGGCTCAAGATGCTTAAAATACCAAGCTATATGTTTACGGGCTATTTTAACACCGCTTGCATTGCCGTAGAAGCTATATAGTTTGTCCAAATGACTCATGAGTATGCTGTATATGTCAGTAACTGTTGGTTTTTCAAGGTGTTTACCGTGGTTGATAAAGTGACTTATTTGACTAAATAGCCATGGATTTCCTTGGGCGGCGCGGCCTATCATAATGGCGTCGGCACCGGTGGCCTGGAGTACAAATTGAGCCTGTTCCGGGGTATCAATATCGCCGTTGGCGATAACCGGAATGCTGATGGCTTGTTTCACTTGTTTAACGGTGTCATGTTCGGCTTGACCGTTAAATTTACAGGCTCGGGTTCGGCCATGAATAGTCAACGCGGCAATGCCGGAATTCTCGGCTATTTGGGCTATTTGGGCCGCATTACGGCTGTGTAAATCCCAACCGGTACGGATTTTTAAGGTGACCGGAATATCGACGGCATTAACGACAGCATCCAGTATGCGCTTTACCAGCGCTTCATCCCTCATTAGCGCCGAGCCTGCTGCAACTGAACACACTTTTTTGGCCGGACAACCCATATTAATATCGATGATCTGAGCGCCCCGTTGAGCGTTGAGTCTTGCCGCGTCAGCCATAAGCTGAGGGTCGGTACCCAGAATTTGTACCGAACGTATGCCGGTTTCACCGTCATGATCGGTTTTTAACAGCGTTCTTTTGTGCTGACGTAAAGCCGGATTGGAGGCCACCATTTCAGATACCGCCAAACCTGCACCGAATTGCGTGCACAATTCCCTGAACGGGCGGTCGCTGATACCGGCCATAGGCGCCAGAATCAGATTGTTTTTAAGTTGATAAGGACCAATGTGCATGAGAGCGATAAAAGGCGAAAGGCAAAAAAATCGTAGCAACTCGGTCAATGCAAATTTTCGCTTGTTCCTACGCAGAGCCGTAGGAACCCGAGCTCGTTCTGCTTAGTCGCGGTGAAAGAAAGGGCTAAGGGCGATTTTTTCGTCCTTCACCCTTCGTCTAAATCACTTGTCTTCGGCATCATTCCAAATTGGATTTTCCCGGTCTTCCGCTGCTAATTTAGTCACATCTTCAGGATATAAATGCCAGAACGACTTATCAATGGTGGCATTGTTATAGCTTTCTTTTTTCTCGTGGGTGAACGGACACCACCAGTTTTCCACGATCTTGACCATATAGGCATGCCATTCGAATAAGGCAACGCTGTAAGGGCAGTACCAAGTGCAGTTCAGTATCCAGAATAGTTTTGACTGAGCCATACTGGCTATGAAAGAGCCTTCCATAGTGATCTGGTTTTTTAGGTTATAACGATGACTGCTGCGTTCAGGGATGAAATCAGCCCAGGTTTTAAGGTTGGTAGCGCCTTCCATGCGTAAGTGATAGTAGGTCAGATAAGCGCTTGCAATCACAAAAGGGAAGGTCAGTAAAGGCAGGTAGATCAAGACCATGCCGACGCCTCTTTGCCAGATGGGAATTTTTTTATGGTTTTTGCCGATTTCAACGCGGCCGGAACAGGAATCGCAGGCTTTCATTATTTTTATATCCTCATTTTTTCTTGGTTAGTAGGGGGGTTATCGTTGGTTTTGTCTTATCCTCATTAAATAACTGATAAATGCTTAGGCAGCCGGCGCAGCAAAATTTTTGCAGACCATCACGCGTGGTCAGGGAAAAACCGGTAATTTCTACCGGTTGCCCGCAAAGTACGCAGGGTTTCTTATCGTTTGCATCGCCCATAGAGAAGCCTCATATTTTACAAGCTTGATGAGACCGAACAAAAAAAAGTTTTCAGATATTCGGTCTCGGGAGCGGCCGGGTCGATTGGATGGTCAGGCCCCTGACCTCCCGCTGCAAAAAACACCAGATGACGATCTATGTGTCGTCCTGAGGAGCGCAAAATCTCATGCAGATTTTCACGGCTCAGGTGATAAGAGCAAGATGCCGAAATCAATACGCCGTTCTTGGCCAATACCTGTAAAGCCAGATGATTCAAGCGGCGATAGGCTTCGTAGCCTTGTTTGAAATCTTTTTTGCGTTTAATTAAAGCAGGAGGATCCAATACAATAATATCATAGAGCTGGTTTTCCAGACGAGCTTGCTTTAGAAATTCAAACACATCACTACGCACAAAATGCATGTTGTCCTGAACCTCGTTGAGTGCTGCATTTTCCTTGGCTAATGCCAGCGCATTTTCCGAAGTATCTACGCAAGTGACCTCGGAAGCTCCGGCTAACGCGGCAGGAATGCCCCATGCTCCGGTATAGGAAAATAAATCCAGCACCCGTTGGTCTTTTGCAATACCGGCTAATTGGGCGCGGCTGCTGCGGTGATCGTAAAACCAGCCGGTTTTTTGTCCGCCTAGTATGTCGATTTTAAATTGAGCGCCATTTTCTTCGATGATCAGCGACTCGGGGAGTTTGCCGTAAGCGAGTTCGGATTCAAGGCTTAAGCCTTCTTGTTGTCGCTGGCTGTTATCGTTTTTCAGGATAATAGCCTCGGGACTGAGCAATTCAATCAGCGCCGTAAACAGCGATTCTTTACGCAGTTCGATGCCGGCGGTGGTTATTTGTACCGACAATACCGAACCGAAACGGTCGATGACCAGACCGGGCAAGCCGTCGCTTTCGCCGAATATCAGGCGATAGTAGGGTTTGTCGAACAGTCGTTCCCGTAGCGCTAGCGCGGTAGTCAAGCGTTCTTTGAAGAAGTTGGCACCGCATTTCAAGTTGGGTTTTCTGGACAAAAGCCTTGCGCATATCAGGGTTTGCGGGTTGATGTAGGCAGTACCCATGACCTTGCCATCGTCACTTTTTACTTGTACCAGATCGCCTGCGCTGAACTGTTCAAGCGGTGAACGCTTGGTGTCGACTTCGTTACTGAAAACCCATAGATGGCCTTTGCGCAGACGTTTGTCTTCGTTCTTTTTTAAATAAATTTCTGGATGTGCCATTGTCGTTAAATGAGTTAAAAAGTGTAACCGCCGACTTTTCAGTACGGCGATGTTCAGGCGAATATGCCTTAAATTGATGCTGATGTGGTAATTGGGGAATTCCCGAGAAAAATCATGCTGTCAAGAATCTGATCCGCAGGAAAAAACAATGTCCACGAAATATAGTAACTGCTTGGCTATCAACTAATAGAGCGCGGATGAATATGATAAACGCGGATAACTCAAGAAGAAATCTTATTTTCATCTTAAGTCTCTGCGTCATCCGCGTTCTATTTTTTCTAACGCTAAGTAGCTATTATATTTCGTGTCTTTCGTGGACGATTTTTTTGCTAGAGTCCTTGGCAGAAATTAGCTTAGCGCTTGATGCCTTCAAGCCTGATCCAGTCTTCCTGTTGTACCGGTGCGTCAAATGTTATGTATGGCCGATAAGCATCCATGACCGCTTCGGCTTGTTCATGCAAGATGCCGGATAAAATTAAATAGCTGCCGGGACTTACCAGCTTGGAAATCTGTTCAACCATGTCGATCAGGGGCTTTGCCAATATATTCGCCAGCACTATGTCAGCCTGAAACGGCGTAAATTGTTCGGGCAGGTAACAGCTGATTTTATCTTGTACTTTGTTTTTTAGCGCGTTGCTCTGCGTTGCGGTTATTGCCTGGGGATCGATATCCACCGCATGAGCTTGTTTGGCATCTAATAAGATTGCTGCAACAGCCAGTATGCCTGAGCCGCAACCGTAATCGATGACGGTTTTGCCGGTCAAGTCGTGGCTGGCCAGCCATTCCAGGCATAAAGCGGTGGTCGGATGGGTGCCAGTGCCAAAAGCCAGTCCCGGATCGAGGGTCAGGCAAACTGTCCCGGGCTCATATTGCTCCTGATCGGTCGGGCAAACCCAGAGTTTATCGGCAAACTTCATCGGCTTATAAAATTCCATCCACGCGCGTTCCCATTCCTGATCCTCTACAACTTCATGGTGCCAAGCGTGTAACTGTTCAGCCTTAAACTGGGCGTAAACCAGCGTTTTGATTAATTCTGGTTCGGCGTCCAGTTCATACAACGCAATGACTTCGGTATGGCTCCATATTTTGGTTTCGCCTATAGCTGGTTCGTAAACCGGCTCGTCTTCGGCATCCATGTAGGTCACAGATACAGCGCCAAGATGGTCGAAAAAATCGGCAAGCCGGGGGGCAAGGTCTTCATTGGTGATAACGGAAATTTGGTGCCAGGGCATAGTATGAATAGGATATGTGTAGAGGGAAATTACTTATCACGACGATTGCATTGTTCATATTCTCAGCAATAACTCCCTGTGGCGCCTAAAGTGTCTACTTTTGGTATTCAAGGGTGCATGGAGAGTAACCTGCGGAACTTTATAAAAATATAGATGCAGATGTAAACGGATAAACACATAAAAAACCCATGTAAATCCGTCCTAATCCACGTCGCCTAGAGGCGCCTATTTTGGTATCCGTGTGCTTTATTACTTAATAAATCCCCAGCTTTTTTTCCAGGTAATGGATGTTTTGGCTGCCGACTGCAAAGGCGCTGTCATTCATGATGTCGTGCTGCAAAGGGATATTGGTTTTAATGCCGTCGATGATGATTTCGCTTAACGCGGTGTTCATTCGGGCAATCGCGCTCTTGCGGTCTTCGCCGTGGGCAATCAGTTTGCCGATCATCGAGTCGTAGTAAGGCGGGACTTTATAGCCGTTGTAAATATGAGTCTCGCAACGAATGCCGGGGCCTCCGGGCATATGGAACTGGTCAATAGTGCCGGGGCAGGGCATGAAGGTTCTGGGATCTTCAGCGTTTAACCTGCATTCAATCGCATGGCCCTGAATTTTTACCTGATCCTGAGTCATTGACAGCCGTTCGCCCGCAGCAATACGCAGTTGTTCTTTGACGATGTCAAAGCCGGTCACCATTTCGGTAACAGGATGTTCAACCTGCACACGGGTGTTCATTTCAATGAAATAAAACTCGCCTCTTTCATACAAAAATTCAAAGGTGCCTGCACCCAAATAGCCGATATCGACACAGGCTTTGGCGCAACGCTCACCGATGGCTTTGCGTTGTGCTTCGGTGATGCCCGGCGCCGGGGCTTCTTCGACCACTTTCTGATGGCGACGTTGCATGGAGCAGTCGCGCTCGCCCAAATGTATCGCGTTGCCGTGCGAGTCGGCCATGACCTGAAACTCGATATGCCGGGGATCTTCCAGAAACTTTTCCATGTACACCGTGGGGTTACCGAAGGCAGCGCCCGCTTCGGCTTTGGTCATCGCGATAGCATTCAATAATGCGGCTTCGGTATGTACCGTGCGCATGCCTCTGCCGCCGCCGCCGCCAGCGGCTTTGATGATAATCGGATAGCCGATTTCCTGAGCCAGCTTCAGGTTTTTCTTGTTGTCATCCGATAAGGGGTCATTGTTGCCTGGGACGCAGGGAATTCCTGCGGCCAGCATGGCTTTCTTGGCGGAAATTTTATCGCCCATCATGCGGATGGTTTCCGCATTCGGGCCGATAAACACAAAGCCGCTTTGTTTTACCTTTTCCGAAAAATCGGCGTTTTCAGACAAAAAGCCGTAACCCGGATGAATAGCTTCTGCATCGGTCACTTCAGCGGCGCTGATAATAGCTGGAATATTCAAATAGCTGTCAGCGGATGCGGCAGGGCCGATACAGACCGATTCATCAGCCAGGCGCACATGCTTGAGATCACGATCCGCCTCGGAATGTACGGCAACAACCTTGACACCTAACTCCCGGCAGGCGCGTAAAATACGCAGTGCGATTTCGCCTCGATTGGCGATAACGATTTTATCGAACATGAGTTTTCCGTCCCTGGTGTTATTCAATGATGAATAATGGTTGGCCATATTCGACAGGCTCGGCGTTTTCAACCAAGACTTTAGTGATGGTGCCGGTTTTATCGGACTCGATCTGGTTAAGGATTTTCATCGCCTCAATGATGCACAAGGTGTCGCCGACTTGAACGGATTGGCCGACTTCGGCAAAAACCTTGGTGCCCGGTGAAGCGGAACTATAAAAGGTACCGACCATCGGCGATTTAACCACATGCCCGGTGATATTTTCTTCTGCTGAACCCGCTGCTGAAACGGCTATCGCAGGTGCAGCGGCAATGGGTGCCGACGCATAGGCAACCGTTGCAGGTGCGGCAGAATAACGACTGATGCGAATGGATTCTTCTCCCTCTTTGATTTCCAGTTCGGCAATGCCGGATTCTTCGATAATCTCGATGAGTTTTTTTATTTTTCTAATATCCATAGTTTAGTGTCTCTCGGCTAATATCTGATGAGCGGCCAGTAAGGCCAATTCGTACCCTGTTGCACCTAATCCGCAGATAACGCCTTTGGCAATATCCGAGAAATAGGAGTGTTTTCTAAAAGGCTCACGTGCGTGAACATTTGATAAATGAACTTCAATAAAGCGGATCTTGGTTGCCAGCAGCGCGTCGCGAATGGCGACGCTGGTATGGGTAAAGGCTGCCGGATTGATAATAATGAAATCAATGTGGGCATGATAGGCCGCGTGTATCAATTCTACAATGTCGTGTTCTGCGTTATTCTGATGGAAGTTAAGCTGATGCCCCAGTTCCACAGCCTTTTGTTCCAGATGCTGCCTAATGTCCGCGAGAGTTTGATTACCGTAAAGACCGGGTTCGCGAATGCCCAACAGGTTTAGGTTCGGCCCATTTAAAACGGAAATAGTCGCCATCAATCTGCAAGTCGGTTAGGGTTAAAAGGCATAATTAGCCGCTAATTTTGCCCAATTTGTAAGGTTTTGTCCAGATATTCTATTTTTAGCAAAAGATAGCGACACAATTCAAGCTGTTTGGAGTCATTGCGCACAAGTCAGCGGATTTTAAAAGTTATTTATGCGAGAGTCCGGCTGGGTGATCTACCCGTATTGTTTATTTCAATGATTGCTTGTGATTTACGCATTGACAGGGTTTTTTTGCCAGCGTATAAAACCGGCATCCGCACCATGTCGTTGCGGCTTAAGCTAAAGAGTAAGAACATGAAGGTTCGCAAATTTGTCGGCACATGGGTAGTTGCAGCATCGTTGTTCGTGGGGATGATTTCTGTCAATAATGCGGTAGCAGCTGAATCAGAGTATTCGTTTAGTGTGCGTAACAATACCCGGGTCAAGCTTACCAAGCTGTTGGTATCTGAGGATGGGAAGGATTGGGGTTATTTCGATATTGGTTCAGGCATTGCAGCAGGCAGCGATATGACGCTGACCTGGGATTCAAGTACCAACGACGAAGGCTGCGATCAGTATGTTAAAGCTGCCTATGCCGACGGTTCAGAATCGGAAAAGGCTAAATTCAATTTTTGCGAAGCCGATTTAGAATTGGAGTTTTAAGGATATTGGCCACGGATGGCTAACGCTTACGCCGTTGCTGTTAGTTCAGTAACGGCGTAATAACGTCCAGTATTTGCTCTTTGGAAAGCTCACCGGGGTGCCGGTAAATGATTTGCCCTTGCCGGTTAACAATAAGGGTATAGGGAACCGCATCGACAGTATTGCCCAATTGATGAGCCAGGGCGATGCCATTGTCTCCACCCAATAAAATCGGGTAATTGATTTTGGTGGTGGCGATGTACTCGGAGACTGGTTCCTTATCCTCTAAAGCAATGCCGATAAATTGCACACCTTTGTCGGCATATTGCTGCTGCAAGGCGATAAAGTCGGGAATTTCTTTTCGGCAAGGCGGACACCAGCTCGCCCAGAAGTTGATCACCAAGACCTTACCCTGCCATTCGGAAATAGTGTGCTGACGACCGGACAGGTCAGGCAGGTTGAATTCGGGTAACGCGCTAGGGCTAATTTTTTCAGCGGGTGGAAAGACATGCCGGACGGTCATGCCAAAACCCAGCGCAATAAACGCAACAATAATAATCAGGCCGGTTTGTTTCATAATTTGATACGTTGTAATGATTTGATAAAGGTGTCGGCATCCTGATAACCGATAATCCGGTGTGCGCTTTGTTCCTGGCTGTCTAAGCCGAAAAACAAAATACTCGGTGGTCCGATCAGCTTGAATTTTGCCAGCAGGGCTTTATCGTCATCGCTATTATTGGTCACATCGACTTGCAGCAGTACATAAGCTTCGAGTGCCTGTTTAACGCGCGGATCGGAAAAAGTATACGCGTCCATTTCCTTACACGAGATACACCAGTCGGCGTAAAAATCCAGCATCACCGGTTGATGATTGGCGGCGGCCTGATCGATTCGGGCTTCCAGGTCTGCCGAGGCGACCCTTTCAAAACTAATACCCGGTTTTGCGGCTTGCGCGGTAGTCAAACCGAGTCCTTGCAGCGGCTTTAGCGGATTGCTGTTGCCCAGGCTAAAGCCGGTCAACAATAACAATCCGTAAGCCAGCATCATCAGGCCTAAGCCTTTCCACAACTTGCGCCAGCCGGAACTGTTTTCGGGTAGCGGATCGACGGCGCTGAGGTAAATGGCCGGAAATATCAACAGCATCGCCCACAACATCATAATCACCTCGCCCGGCAAAATGCGGCTGAGCATCCACACCGCGACTGCCAGCATGATCACGCCAAATACGGCTTTGGTAGAATTAAGCCAGTTTCCGGCCTTGGGTAACAGTTTGCCGGCGGATGCGCCCAGTAACAATAACGGTACGCCCATGCCTAAGCCTAAGAAAAATAAGGCGCTACCGCCTAGCACCGCATCGCCGGTCTGGCCGATATAAATCAGCGCACCCGCCAACGGCGCGGCGACACAGGGACCGACGATCAGCGAGGACAGTGCGCCCATGATAGCCGCGCCCCAGAGTGAACCGTCACGGTGTATTTCGCTGGAATTATGCAGTTTGGCCTGAAATGACTTGGGTAGTTCCAGATGATAAAAGCCGAACATGGACAAGGATAGCACGACAAAAACGGCGCTGAACAGGCCGATAATCCAAGGCTGCTGGAAAGCGGTTTGCAGGTTGCTGCCGAACAACGCGGCGAGTATGCCGAATACGGTGTAGGTCAACGCCGAGGCCAGCACATAACTGAGGGACAGTAAAAAGGCGCGCCTCGTGGTAATCCGGTTGCCGTGACCAACGATAATGCCGGATAAAATCGGAATCATCGGGAAAATGCACGGGGTTAGCGATAGCAACAAACCGAAGCCGAAAAAGCTGAGCAAGGTTATCGGCAAGCTGTCCTTGCGTAAGGATTGTACGATTTGATCTTGTTCGGAAAGCTCCTGCGTTTCAAGTTGTTGAATGGGCGGTTGTAGCGCAACAGGCAAGGCCAAGTCGATGTTTTTGCTCATCGGCGGATAGCAAACGCCACGGTCGGCGCAGCCTTGATATTTTGCTTGTAAGCTAACCGTTTGCGCGGCTGTATCGGAACGGATAAGCGGCAGGTCGAAGCCGAGTTCGTTGTGAAAAGTTTCAACCAGACCGAAGGCTTCATCCTGTTTGGGCGCGCCTCGGGGGATGTCGTAATGGCCCAACTTTACGCCGTCTGCGTTAACCAATTCAAGCTGGATTTTTTCCCGATACAGGTAATAGCCATCGGCAATATGCCAGTTAACCTGCAGGGTGTGAGCGTCTTTGACGGTTGCAAAAAACTCGAAAGCCTGATCCGGTGGCAGTAGTTCATCTTCAAACAAATTCAGTTTTATGCCTCGAAAGCCGCTTAACAGTTGTTTAACCGGATCGGCTTTGGCAACCGATGTGGGCAGCTTCAGGTTAAACGTAGTTTTCTGTGGCGGATAGCAAACACCCTGGTCGGAACAGCCATGATATTGCACTAACAGTTTCAGTGAAGACGCGCTGTTTTCGACGGTTAAGGCAATCGGGACATTCAGGATATTGCGGTAAATAACCACATCGCCAAAGTTTTCATCATGCTTATTTTGCCCAGCCGGAAAAGCCGGATCGCCCAAGCGGATTTGCTCGGTTTTGGATTCGAAATGCATTTTGTCGCGGTACAGATAATAACCGTCGGCAATGTCCCAGGTGATTTCAACACGGTCGGAGCTAAGCGCTTTGGCTGAAAGCTTGAAGGCCTGGTCGGGTGGCAGAAGATTGTCAGCGCCTAGCGCAAAGGTCGGCTGGCTAAGCAGCGACAGGAAGCAGAGAAAAATTATTTTTTTGAAGAATGACATGAATTTATCCAATGCAGGTATTCAGGTAATCCGCGCTCAATAGGCACGGCAATTATTTCAGGTAGGTCGTAAGGGTGATGATGGCGCAAAGTGGTTTCAATAGCCTGATAGTGGTCTTTATGCGCCTTAATTAGCAGCAGATGTTCCTGGGCGGATTCGATTTTTCCCTCCCATTTGTACAGGGAGGTGATGCCGGGCAAGATGTTGACGCAGGCGGCAATATTAGTTTCAACCAGCAGTCGGGCTATTTTTTCTGCGGTGTCTTTATCCGGGCAAGTGCAGAAGATGATTAGAGGGTCAGCAGGCATATTACCAGTCATTAAAAGCGAGTGTGTCAGATATTATCCTAGAAATTAACCGAAATTGCCCTTATATTGTAACAATGACGTTGACTACAACAAGAGAACTTTAGATGAAAATTTTTCAAACATTATTTCTGGTCGTGCTGATTATTCCTTTTGCAGAAATTTATTTGCTGCTACAGATTGGCGGAATTGTGGGTGTGTTTCCGACTATTTTACTGGTGGTGTTGACCGCCGTACTGGGGACTTGGCTATTGAGGCAACAAGGCTTTGCCACTTTTCAGCGATTTCAGGAGAGTTTAGCGCAAGGCGTGATGCCTGCTTATGAAATGGTTGAAGGGCCTATTATTCTGGTAGGCGGAGCATTATTGTTAACGCCGGGTTTTATTACCGATTTGATCGGCTTTGCCTGTTTAATTCCGCAGTCACGCAAAAAAATCGCCCAATATGTGATTGAAAATTATCTGGTTCAAGCGGGAGCGCATTTTCAGCAGGAAAAAGCGGCTGAAAATAACGTGTTGGAAGGTGAGTTTCGTAAAGAAGAGTAGTAAGAGGTAAACGGCACAAGGCTAAATCGGGTTTTTGTCTTGTGCCTTTGTCACTCGGCTTTATTTTTCGCAGGTATTTTTATTCAGCCCTGAATATATTGGACACCAACCGGAATAACCGGTTGCAACAAGAACCAAGCCCACTAATAATAAAAGAACTTCACCACCTGGGATGAAAAGTGAAATAACCAGAAGTGCAGATCCTGCATACAAACGGTATTTTTTTTCTTTCTCACCAACATTGTGTTCAAATTTAAGCATACGTTTAACATCAAAATTCATCTTAAAATCCTCTGTGTGTCGTTATTATTATCGTTAACAAAGCAACGGTTCAGTCTGTCATTATTGAACCTTAGGCAATATACACAGCTCCAAAAAATGTGCAAGCAAAAAAATATTAACAGTAGGTGCTTTAAGTAATGGATGTAACTTCAATAATAGACTCCCTTAATGATGCTCAACGCCAGGCAGTTACCGCGCCATCGCAGGCCATGCTGGTTTTGGCCGGTGCCGGTAGCGGCAAGACTCGTGTTTTAGTGCATCGCATTGCTTGGCAAATCCAGGTGGAAGGTGTGTCTGCGCAGAGTATTTTAGCAGTCACCTTTACCAATAAAGCGGCCAAAGAAATGCGAGGCAGAATTGAAGCGTTGCTGAAAATGTCCGCGCAATCCATGTGGATAGGCACTTTTCACGGTATAGCGCATCGGCTGTTAAGACGCCATGCCAAGCAGGCTAAATTACCCGAAACTTTTCAGGTCATGGATTCTGGCGACCAGTTGCGGCTTATTAAGCGCCTATTGGCTACGTTGAATCTCGATGCTGACAAGTGGCCGCCGCGCCAAGTGCAATGGCATATCAACGCGCAAAAAGACGAGGGTATCAGAGCTAGGCATACCCTGGAGACCGGCGATGTCTACCAACGGCAAATGCTGAGGACATATCAAGCCTATGAAGAACTGTGCGACCGTTCCGGCCTGGTCGATTTTGCCGAGTTGCTGCTACGCGCACATGAATTGCTGCGCGATAACGCCGATGTGCTGGAGCATTATCAGCAGCGTTTTCGGCAGGTTCATGTTGATGAGTTTCAGGATACCAACACCATACAATATGCCTGGTTGCGGCTGTTGACCGAGGGCAGGGACAATATTTTTGTGGTCGGCGACGACGATCAGTCCATTTACGGCTGGCGCGGTGCGAAAATCGAGAATATCTACAGCTTTCAAAAGCATTACCCGAATCATCAAGTCATCAAGCTGGAGCAAAACTACCGCTCTACCGGCAATATCCTCAAAGCCGCCAACAAGGTTATCAGTGTTAATGACGGTCGTATGGGTAAAGAATTGTGGACCGATGCCGGTGACGGCGAGTTGATTTCCCTGTATGCGGCATTTAACGAACAGGATGAAGCCCATTTTGTCGTCGAACGCATCAGAGCCTGGGTGAATGAGGGCGGCCTACGTAAAGATATTGCCATTCTTTATCGGTCCAATGCCCAATCCCGCCAGTTTGAAGAACGCTTGATGACCACCGGCACACCGTACCGGGTTTACGGCGGCTTGCGCTTTTTTGAGCGGATGGAAATTAAAAACGCGCTGGCCTATTTACGCTTGATGTCCAATCGCAATGACGATGCGTCGTTTGAACGGGTGATCAACACCCCGACGCGCGGTATAGGCGCTAAAACCATTGGTGAAATCCGCACTATAGCGCGGGATCAAAGCCTTTCATTATGGGCGGCGGCTATCGTGCTGATTAACCAGCGCACCTTGTCGGCAAGAGCGACCAATGCCTTGATCGGCTTTTTGGAATTGATTAAACAATTTGCTGGGCAGGCGGAAGGCAAGGAGCTTTTTGAACAGGTCAAGCTGGTGGTCGAGAAAAGCGGACTCATTGAGCTGTATCAAAAAGACAAGGTCGACAAAGGCGAAGAGAAAGTAGAAAACCTGGAAGAGCTGGTCAACGCTGCGCGGCTTTTTGATGCCACCGCAATCGGAGATATCGCCATGGACGGTGTGTATGCCGCAAGTCTGCCGGGAGCAGACGCAGCACTGGAAAATGAAGAGAACTTGAGCGATCTGGATATGTTTTTATCGCACGCGACACTCGAATCCGGTGAATTGCAAGGCGATGATTTTGACGATTGCGTACAGTTGATGACCCTGCATTCGGCCAAAGGGCTGGAGTTTACGTTGGTGTTTTTGGTCGGTATGGAAGAAGGTTTATTCCCGTCGCAACAATCCGTCGATGATGTCGGGCGACTGGAAGAGGAGCGCAGGCTTTGCTATGTCGGCATAACCCGCGCCATGCGACAGTTGTATCTGACTTATGCTGAATCCAGGCGATTATACGGCCGGGAAACGTATCCCAGGCCATCGCGTTTTCTGCGCGAGATTCCGCCGGAACATTTACAGGAAGTCAGGATGCGTGCCACCGTGAGTCGTCCGGTGACCGTGGTAAAGCCGAAAGCGCAATCGTTGCAAATAGCAGGAAAATACAAGCTGGGGCAACGCGTCAGTCATGCCAAATTCGGTGAAGGCGTGGTGTTGCAAATGGAAGGCGAAGGCGCACAGGAACGCGTGCAGATTAATTTCAAACAAGTCGGGATCAAGTGGCTGATACTGGCTTATGCGCAATTGGATGTGTTGTAGCAGGGACTGAGCTCCGAATAATTCGCAATTGTCACAGGGTTGCCGTACTGGCAAGTAGCCTAATATATGAACACACTTTATAATAGTCGGCAGATAGTATTGGGCTGCGGGTATTTTTACATCCGCAACCGCAATGGCTTTCGGCTTGATCCCCTCAACGTAACAGATTGAAACAGGAACCCTTAATGTCACAGAAAATTTTAGATGTAGTAAAGCCCGGTGTTGTCACTGGCGATGACGTACAAAAAATCTTTGCGATTTGCAAAGAAAACAGCTTTGCCTTGCCTGCAGTCAATGTCATCAACACGGATTCGATCAATGCGGCGTTAGAAGCGGCAGCAAAAGTAAAATCGGCTATCGTTATCCAGTTTTCCAATGGCGGCGCAGCATTTGTTGCCGGTAAAGGCCTTAAGGCGGAAGGCCAGCAAGCCGCTATTTTGGGCGCTATTTCCGGTGCCCAACACGTACATGCTCTGGCTGAAGCTTATGGCGTACCGGTTATTTTGCATACCGACCACGCCGCTAAAAAGCTGCTGCCTTGGATTGACGGCTTGTTAGATGCCGGTGAAAAACATTTTGCGGCAACCGGCAAGCCGTTATTCAGCTCGCACATGCTGGATTTGTCTGAAGAAAGCCTAAAAGAAAATATCGAAATCTGCGGCCAATATTTGGCGCGTATGTCAAAAATGGGTATGACGCTGGAAATCGAACTAGGCTGCACCGGTGGTGAAGAAGATGGCGTTGACAACAGCGATATGGATCACTCATTGCTGTACACACAACCTGAAGATGTGGCTTATGCTTATGAAGAATTAAGCAAAATCAGCCCACGTTTTACGATTGCCGCTTCTTTCGGCAACGTTCACGGTGTTTACAAGCCGGGTAACGTTAAATTGACGCCTAGCATTTTAGCTAACTCACAAAAATACGTCTCTGAAAAGTTAGGTGTTCCAACGAATACCTTGAATTTTGTCTTCCACGGCGGTTCAGGCTCAACACCAGAAGAAATCAAGGAATCAATCAGCTACGGCGTGATCAAGATGAACATTGATACCGACACCCAATGGGCAACTTGGGAAGGCATAATGAACTACTACAAACAAAACGAAGGTTATTTGCAAGGCCAAATCGGTAACCCTGACGGTGACGACAAGCCTAACAAAAAATACTACGATCCACGCGTCTGGCAACGTGCCGGTGAAGTCGCGATGGCGGTTCGTTTAGAGCAAGCGTTTAAAGAATTGAACGCAGTGAATACGCTGTAAACTGATTAGCTGAGTAAAAGGCCGGTGCAGCTGCATCGGCCTTTTTTTTGCGTTGGAGGTGGCAAGATGAGCAGCGAAAATATCAGCATGAGTGAGGTGTTGCTATGGGAGTTTGCTAAAACCCATGCGGCATAAAAAGCAGCTCAACAAAGAACAACACATGACGAATAACCTACTAATATAGTAGACTATATCAATCTCAGATTACGGTTTAATACCATGACAGCAACAGACAATGTACACCCGCACGAAATTCATAAGTTCGGCTCGATGGCGGAACGCTGGTGGGACACCCAGGGTGAATTCAAAACTCTGCACGATATTAACCCGCTACGACTTCAGTTTATTCAGCGTTATGCTGATATTGCAGGTTCTCGCATCGTTGATGTCGGTTGCGGCGGCGGCATTTTGACCGAAGGCCTGGCTAAACACGGCGCTGATGCGTTGGGTATCGATCTGAGTGAAGACCTGATTGATATTGCCGATCTGCATGGACTTGAATCCGGCGTGACCGCGCATTATCAAAAAATCAGCGCTGAAAATCTAGCCGAGCAGCAGCCGGAAAGCTTCGATCATGTGACTTGCATGGAAATGCTCGAACATGTGCCTGATCCCGGCTCAATCATCTCCGCTTGCGCCAGAATGGTTAAACCCGGCGGCATGGTGTTTTTCTCGACGCTCAATCGCAAACCCAAAGCGTATTTATTGGCTATCTTTGCAGCGGAATACGTCCTGCAAATGTTGCCCAAAGGCACTCATGACTTTAAAACCTTTATCAAACCGTCGGAGTTATGCCAGTCGGCGCGCGCCGCAGGACTTGAATTGCAGGGTATGGTAGGGATTGAATACAATCCGTTCAGCAAACATTTCAGCCTGGGCAAAGACATAGACGTCAATTACATCGCTGCCTTTAAGCGGCCCGCATAAAACATGACAGCCGATTTCAAATTATCCTGCGTATTATTCGACCTTGACGGCACTCTGGTGGATACTGCGCCGGATTTGATTTCATGTTTGAACCGTGCGCTAAACGTTCACGGCTTTGATGTTGTTGTTCCTGAAATCATTAAACCGTTTATTTCGTACGGTGCGGCGGCCATGATTAACGCCAGCCAGCCTACGCTTGACGATCAGTTAAAGGCCGATATTCTGGAAACCATGCTCACTCACTACCAGAACAATATTGCCGAACATACGGTTTTTTTCTCGGGTATGGCCGAGACGCTGGCTGCGATTGAAGCCCAAGGGCTTAAATGGGGCGTGGTCACCAACAAACGCAAACGCTTTACTAACCCGCTGATGGACGCGTTAAAACTGACCGAGCGCGCCGCCTGCATCGTCAGCGGTGATACCACTGCCAATCCCAAGCCGCATCCTGAACCGATGCTGCTGGCCTGCAAACAGGCGGATGTCGACCCGAAAGAGTGCGTCTATATCGGCGATGCGTTACATGACATTACCGCCGGAAAGAATGCGCAAATGAAAACCCTGGCCGCAGTTTACGGTTACATTAACCCCGGCGATACTCCGGAAACCTGGGGCGCTGATGCGTTAATCGAGTCCCCCGCTCAAATTTCAACCTGGATAGCCAAACTATCATGCCGCTAACAAATCAAGTCATTTTAATTACCGGCGCGGGCGGAGGTCTTGGCAGTACCGCTGCTTTGGCATTAGCCAAACACGGTGCGCATATCATTTTGCTGGATAAAAACATCGCCAAACTGGAAGCGGTTTACGATGCGATTTTGACCATCAAAGCGCCAGAACCGGTCATTTATCCGTTCGATTTAGCGGGCGCCAATGAAAACGAGTATCAGGAATTGGCCGATAAGATTGGTGAAAAATACGGTTCCCTGCAGGGCATTTTGCATTCGGCGGTGGAGTTCAGCGCCTTTTCTCCCATTGCCACACACAAAGCCAAAGACTGGGGGCATACTTTAAACGTTAACCTGAATGCACCTTTTCTGCTGTGCAGGGTGTTGTTGCCGGTACTGCAAAAGAGCGAGCATGCGTCTATCGTCTTCACCTCCGATTCCTCCGCCAGAAAGGCTCCGGCTTATGCAGGCGCGTACGGCGTGTCAAAAATAGCTCTGGAAGGTCTCGCTAACATCCTGGCCGAAGAGCATGAATCATTCGGCAAAATCCGGGTGAATACCTTGATACCGGGGCCGATAGACTCCCCGTTAAGAAAACGAGCCTATCCGGCGGAAGATAAAAGCAAGTTGCCGGCGATGAAATCGCTGGCTCCCATTTATCTGTATTTGTTCGGCTCAGAAAGTCTAGGCATAACCGGCCAGGCTATCGATGCCCGAACCTTCTATTTATAACTAAATCATTATGGCTGAAAGAGAAGACGTTGTTTTAACCCGAGATGTCAATATTGTTACCATTCCTGACGGTAATACCGACACGTTAAGCCAGGGTCAGATAGTTACGATTCATCAGGCGCTTGGCGATAATTACACCGTGGTCACTGAACATGGGCATATGGTGCGCATTGCCGGGATCGATGCCGATGCCTTGGGCAAGGAATCGCATCAGCTGCAAACGCTGGTGTCGGAGACCGATGCGGCGGCGGTTGAACAAAACTGCTGGGAAGTGATGAAGACGGTTTACGATCCTGAAATCCCGGTCAATATTGTTGATCTTGGACTGGTTTATCAGTGCAAAGTAACCCCGGTAGATGAAGGCTTGAATGATGTTCATGTGATCATGACCCTGACTGCGCCAGGCTGTGGGATGGGGCCGGTTATCCAGAGCGACGTGGAAAAATGTATCCGCGCATTGCCCGGTGTCGATCATGTTAATGTCGAAGTGGTGCTTGACCCGCCCTGGTCGCGGGAAATGATGTCGGAAGTGGCGCAGTTGCAATTGGGATTGTATTAAAGTTAGCTCAGAAATAACAAGAATTAGAATTTGGGTGAAAACAGGATGATCACTTTTAAAGAAATTAATTTGCAAGTCGGTTCGCGTCTGCAAATGGCGTTGCGACATGGTTCCGTTGATACCATATATTATACGCAGTTTATCGGTTACTTAGATGGGCAATACCTCATCATAAAAACCCCTTTTGAGAACGGGCTTTCCGTTCAAATGCAGCTAGATGAGCAGGTTACCTTACGGATATTATCTGGAGTAGATGTTTTTACGTTAATTTGCAGGATTAAAACCATCTTTAGAGCCCCGCATCATTATATTCACCTCAGCTTTCCCACCGATATTAAAGCCATCGCTCTACGTGCTGCGCTCAGAGCCAAAGTCAATTTACCGGTGCAGATCAATGGCGTAGCTGGGGCTGGCATTATTACCGATATTAGCGTTACAGGCGCGGCGATAACGGTTAATAAGGTACTGGGAGAGCTTAATACCGAGGTTTTACTTTCTTTCGACTTCCCTATAAAACCGACCAATCAGAGTGCGCATATTGATACTAGCGCGATGATTCGCAGTGTTCAAGAGTTGCCCAACAAGAATAAAGACGCGCCGCCCAGGTTTTCGCATGGGATTTTGTTTCAAGAGATTGATCCTACCAGCCAAGTGATGCTGTTAAACCTCGTCTATGAATCGATGAACAGGTTGTAGTTGATGTCTGTTCAGGCGTGATTAGCCTCCAAGCTGGGGCACACGGTATACAGGGTCTTTTGAAAATGGCATGCGATAGCCTATATGACTATGGGTTAGCATTAATTTTATCCAATAAAACGCTCCGGCATCTAGAAATAAAATGTGGATGGCACAAGAAAAAATCCTACGCGAATACGGCTTGCCCTGGCCTGATTACGAACTGCTTGATGCGGGTGACGGCAAGAAACTGGAGCGATGGGGACAGGTCATTACCATCCGCCCGGAAATTCAAGCCAATTTCAAGTCGGGGTGGCCTTACGCCCAATGGCAGACGATGGCGCATTGGGAATTTGAAGAGCAATCTTCAACCCAAGGCCGTTGGCTTAACATCAAGCCGCATTCGCCTGAGCAGTGGCTTATTTCTTACGGAAACGTAAACTTCAGCTTAAAACTAACCAAATTCAAGCATGTGGGCCTGTTCCCGGAACAACAGGCAAACTGGCGTTTTATTAAAGAACAGGTTAGCGCCGGTCAGAAGATCTTGAATTTATTTGCCTACACCGGCGCGGCATCGTTGGTTGCCCGCGATAATGGTGCGGAAGTCGTGCATGTGGACTCAGTCAAACAGCTGCTTACCTGGGCCAACGAGAATAGGCAGCGCACCACTGCAGGGACAGATATTTTGCTCCATGCAGAATCGGCATCCCCGGCATCCCTGTGGGTTATGCCGGAGGTAGAGCCATGCATGGAACAATTGCCGAGTAGCCTTTCCGACATCAAATGGGTGCATGAGGATGCGTTAAAATTCGCCCGGCGCGAATTGAAACGTGGCAAACAATATGACGGCATCATCATGGACCCACCCGCCTGGGGGTTGGGCGCCAAAGGCGAAAAATGGAAGTTGGAAAATCACCTGCCCGGTTTGGTAGAAACAGCGTATGGACTGATGAATCCGGGCGCTTTTTTAATTGTTAACACCTACTCGCCTAAAGTGGAACTGACCGATTTGGCAAACATTGCCGAGCAGTATTTTTCCGCACATCAACTGGAAATAAAACAACTGTGGATGCCGACAAAAACCGGCAAGGAGCTGTATTGCGGCAATTTATTACGGGCGATCAAGTAAGGCTATTCTGACTGTGGGTATCGGTAAAATGGTAGGCGATGCCTACAGGACTCGCTGCTCGATTGCAACCGGCACAGATTCTGTGCGCTCAGCCATCAAATAATAGCTCACGGATCACCCATTCGGGCGGCCAGTTCATCAGATTGCACTCTCTCCCACCGCTAAAACAAACTATCCCACATCTCATCCACTTTCTTGATCACCTCGGGCGACATCACGATCGTTCTGCCCCATTCCCGGTTGGTTTCCCCCAGCCATTTATTGGTCGCGTCAAACCCTACTTTGGAGCCTAAACCTGAAACCGGGGAGGCGAAATCGAGATAATCTATTGGCGTGTTTTCGAGGATGGTTAAGTCTCTGACCGGATCCATGCGGGTGGTTATCGCCCAGATGACGTCCTGCCAATTGCGCACATCAATATCGTCATCAACCACAATCACAAACTTGGTGTACATGAACTGGCGCAGGAATGACCAAGTCCCCAGCATGACCCGTTTGGCGTGACCGGGATATTGCTTTTTCATGCTGATGACGGCCATGCGGTAGGAACAACCTTCCGGCGGCAGGTAAAAATCGATAATTTCCGGGAATTGCTTTTGCAAAATGGGCACGAACACTTCATTTAATGCCACGCCCAGAATGGCCGGTTCGTCGGGTGGCTTGCCGGTGTAGGTGCTGTGATAAATCGGCGCTTGGCGCTGGGTGATTCGTTCGATAGTGAATACCGGAAAATCAGCGACCTCATTGTAATAGCCGGTATGGTCGCCGTAAGGGCCTTCCGGCGCGAATTCGCCGGGATAAATAAAGCCTTCCAGCACGATTTCAGCGCTGGCCGGAACCTGCAAATCGTTAAGCAGCGATTTGGCGACTTCGGTTTTGCTGCCGCGCAATAAACCGGCAAACGCGTATTCGGACAGGGAGTCCGGCACCGGCGTGACGGCAGCCAATATGGTGGCAGGATCAGCGCCTAAAGCGACAGAAACAGGGAAGGGCTGGCCAGGATGAGCGGCCTGGAATTCCTTGAAATCCAGTGCGCCGCCCCGGTGTGCCAGCCAGCGCATGATGACTTTGTTTTTGGCGATGACCTGCAGGCGATAGATGCCGAGATTCTGCCGTTCCTTATTCGGGCCTTTGGTAATGACCAGCGGCCAGGTAATTAAGGGCGCGGCATCTTCCGGCCAGCAGGTCTGGATAGGGTAAGCGCCCAGATCGATTTCATCGCCTGCTCTTACCAGTTCTTGACAAGGCGGGGAGCTGATTAATTTAGGTGCCATATTCAACACTTGCTTGAATAGTGGGAATTTCTCCCACGCATCCTTCATGCCTTTTGGCGGTTCGGGTTCTTTTAGGTAAGCCAGTAGCTCGCCGATACCGCGTAACTCGGTGACTGAGTCTGCGCCCATACCCATTGCGACCCGACGCGGCGTACCAAAAAGGTTGGCCAGTACTGGAATATTGGCGCCTTTGGGATTTTCAAACAGCAATGCGGGGCCGCCCTGTTTTAAGGTGCGGTCGCAAATTTCGGTCATTTCCAGGTAGGGGTCGACTTCAACAGTGATGCGCTTGAGTTCTCCTTGTTTTTCCAGCTGTTTGATAAAGTCGCGCAGGTCTTTGTATTTCATGCCGTTATGCCGTTATGTCTGAGCAAGGCGTCAATAGTGGGTTTACGGCCGCGGAAGTTGATAAATAATGCCATCGCGTTCTCGCTGCCGCCTTTTTCAAGAATGTTGGTCAAAAAGGCTTGGCCGGTTTCCTGGTCGAAAATGCCTTTTTCTTCAAACAGCGAAAACGCGTCGCTGGATAATACTTCCGCCCATTTGTAGCTGTAATAACCTGCCGCATAACCGCCGGCAAAAATATGCGAGAAGCTGTGGGCAAAGCGGTTGAATTTAGGCGGAGAAACAACGGCAACCTGCTCCCTGACTTGTTCCAGCGTTTCATAGATGCGGCCGCCTTTCTCAGGGTCGTAGTCCCGGTGAATCCTGAAATCAAACAGGCTGAATTCCAGTTGCCTGACCATGATCATGCCGGCCTGAAAGTTTTTTGCCGCGATCATCTTATCAAACAAGGCATCCGGCAGTTTTTCGTCGGTCTGATAATGGCCGGATATCAGCGCCAGTGCTTCTTTTTCCCAACACCAGTTTTCCATGAACTGACTGGGCAGTTCGACTGCATCCCATTCCACGCCGTTAATGCCGGAGACGCCCAGATGATCCACCTGGGTGAGCATGTGGTGCAGGCCGTGACCGAACTCATGGAACAAGGTGGTAACGTCGTCATGCGTCAGCAATGCCGGTTGGTCTCCATGAGGCGGAGTAAAGTTGCAGGTCAGATAGGCGACTGGAGTTTGAATGGTATCGTCAAATCGCTTACGGCCTACGCAATCATCCATCCAGGCGCCGCCGCGTTTTTTGGCGCGGGCATAAAGGTCGAGATAAAACTGGCCGCGCAGTGATCCGGCCTGGTCATGGATTTGGAAAAAACGCACATCGGGATGATAACTGTCAAAATCGCTGATTTCTGCTATTTGCAAACCGTACAATTTTTCGACGATGGCAAACAGTCCGGGCAACACACGGGTGATCGGAAAATAGGTTTTCACTTCTTCTTGCGACAATTGGTAAAAATGTTGGCGCATTTTTTCCGAAAAATAGCCCATATCCCAGGATTGCAGGTCGTTAATGCCGTAGTGTTGGTTGGCGAATTTACGCAGTTCGGCCAGGTCTTTGCGTGCATGTCGCCAGGATTTGTCGGCCAAATCTTCGAGAAAATCGGTTACGTCATCCGGCTTTTCAGCCATTTTGGTTGCCAGCGACAGTTCCGCGTAATTAGCAAAGCCCAGCAAACGGGCTTTTTCATGGCGTAAGGCCAGGATTTTTTCCATGTTTTCACTGTTGTCCCACTGGTCTGCATGAGGGCCTAGTTCGGAAGCGCGGGTGGCGAAGGCTTCGTAGTGCTCTCGACGCAATTCGCGGTTATCGGCGTAAGTCATTACCGAAATATAGGATGGGAATTGCAGCGTGATCATCCAGCCGTTTTCGTCGTGACTTGCCGCAGTCTGTTTGGCCTGAGCCAATGCCGATTCAGGCAGTCCGGCCAGATCCTGTTCGTCCCTGATGAGCTTGCTCCAGGCATTGGTTGCATCCAGCAGGTTTTCTTCATAACTGCTGGCAAGAGCGGATAATTCCTGGCTGATGTCCTTGTAACGCTGTTGTTTTTCCTTGTCCAGATCGATGCCGGACAATTTGAAATCTCTTAGGGCGTTGCGGATGATTTTTTGCTGGGCGGTGTCCAGTGTCGCAAATTCGTCACTGTCGGCAATAAAACGATAGGCTTTAAACAAGGCTTCGTTTTGTCCCATTTCAGTAGAATAGGCGCTGAGTTTAGGCAGGCAGGCGTTGTAGGCGTCACGCAGATCATCACTGTTGACCACCGAATTCATGTGGCTGACCGGAGACCAGGCTTTGTTGAGCTTATCGTCTATATCTTCCAAGGGTTCGATCAGGTTTTTCCAGGTGTAGTATTGTGTGGCTTGAACGACTTGCATGGATGCAGGAGGTAGAGCAATGCCGGAGCAATTGCCGAGATGCTGTTCGACGGACGAACGGGCTTCGGTCAATAATTGATCGATAGCAGGGACTATGTGTTCCGGTTTTATTTGGGAAAACAGCGGCAGGGTGGAGCTGGCTAATAAAGGATTGTTCATAAGTGGTATCAGGAAAGAAAGTTCATGGCTGCATGGATGCGATGTTGTGCTTTGTGCAGTACATCTAAAGAAAAGTCCGGAGTTAGTTTGTTGTTTTTAAGTTTAGCATAGGCAGGTATAGAGTTCAGGTAAGGTATTTCCTTGGCTCTGTTGGTGCCGAAATAGCTGTGCAGCTTGGCTAATATGACTATATCAATCAGACTCAACTGATCCTTCTCACTTTCGTAGAACCAGTCTTCGGCGTATTTGGGAATGCAGGCTAATTCCGGCGCAAAGCCCAGGGTATGAAGTACCAGCGAGCCTACAGGCGGGTTTAAAAATGGAATAGCCGAGTCCAATACATCCAAGTTCGGGTATTCATTTGGATACTGTTCGGCGAAATGTAATATTGGTATTGTACCTATGTTGCAGATCAGTCCGGCTAATAAGGCATCTTCAGGGTTGACCGTGCCGTCTTCCTGCGCGAGGATAAAACTCAAGCTGGATATATAGAGGCTGTTTTTCCACAAGGCTTGCATTTTAGCCATGAGTTGCGGATTTTGGCAGCGGAACAGTTGTTTTAGACTGATGCCCATGACCAGTTTGCGCGTTTGATCCAGGCCCAGACGAGTAACTGCCATATGGCAGCTGGTAATGGGTGAAATGGGTAAATATATCGGGCTATTGGCCAACTGGATCAGTTTGGCTACGATGGATGCATCCATGCCGATAATTTTGACCGCCTCATTGATGTCTAAATCTCGTTCCATGGCTTTTTTTAATTTTAAAGCGACATTGGGCAATGAAGGCAGGCTTAATTTATTTTCCCGGTAGGCCTCCGAAAAACGGGTAAAAAAACGGTTGTCGGCTATTTGTTCAGGTAACTCAATATCAATAAGTTCAACGGTAACTGCCTGCTGTCGGCTTTGACCTGACCATCGACAGATAAATTCCCCCGAAATCGCCAGAATTGTGATATCTGTTTTAGCGAATGCCGTTGCCCCGCAAATCTTGCCGCTATTAAGCGGCAGGTTGGCCAGCGATGACTCTGCCGACAGCGTGTAGCGGTTGTCGCTATCCGGCTGAAGTTCAACGCTGCCTTCCAGTAGATAATAAACTAAATGGGTTTTCTGGCCGAGTCTAAAAATGACGGAACCCTGAGCATAGCCTAGGGTCGTGTGAGCTAGTTGCGCTACATAAACGTCGTCCATGTCTCGAAGTGGAGCCAGTTTTTTTAGCGCTGTCAGCGAAAGTTTTTTATGTTTGGTGAAGACCGGTTCCGAGCAGTTAAGTGAGCTATTTGGATGATTGGATGGAGTGATATCTGGTTTTTTTTTCGGGGCAATACTTTGGGTGCGCTTGGAAAATAGTTTGGTAAACCAATTCATGATGACATCACTAATAAATTTAGTCGGCTGGCTGGAAGGTATGTGATTTTATATTTTATAAATGTAATGGATTAGTGATCTGAGTCGTGAGTATCAAAAAATAGGGCTGTTTTGGATAGATGATCGTGCCAGCTGCGCTGATTTTTATCAATAAGAATCCATAAGAAGCCTAGTCCCAAAAAACCCCATGAAAGAATGGCCATAGAGAAACGGAGCAAGGCCTGTTTCCAGGTGATGGGTTTTTTATCCCGGGTGAGTACTTTGATTTTCCACGCGCGTAGGCCTAATGTTTGCCCGCCATGCGTCCAAAACCAGGCATAAAAGAAGAAGCTGACTAGCAGCAGATACAGGGGGAAAAGGAATTGTTGGGCCGTGAAAGCCTGACCTGAATTTAGAGGTAACAACAGTGCAGTCGCAACAAATAAAACAGCGATTAGCAACAAGAGGTCGTAAAACATAGCTGCTAGGCGACGTAAAAAACCAGGCTTAGCAATGAGATGATGACCTGATTTTTGCGGTGTGCTCTTTGTTGATATGGCCAACTAAATTTTAAATAAAGCTAGTTTTTGGCCAAAATACATGCACATCACCATCAGTGCTCCCAGCATTACCAGGGAAAATAAGAATGGCGGCCTATGAAACAGAAGAATGAAGAAATCTGTTGCAAAAAGGCTGGTGAACAAAGGTTGGTCAATTAAGCCATTAAGAATCTTTTTGAACATAACAATCCCAGTCAAGCACGCTAATGTTTGTGCGCATGTTTAAAAAATGGTTGTCTGATATTTATCTGGTGTGTGCAATATGATCTAAATTAGAATTGCAGGTAAAAAATCAGAGTAGTAATTTTACTCCATTCAAAAGGGGAATGTAAAAGAAACTTGCGGATTGGGTTAGAATTCATTAGCAATGATATAATTAATATAATTAGAAAAATAATGCAGGGTGTAAAGACTATTTTAAACTTCTTTAAAAAAATGATTAGTTCAGTCAGAAATGAACCTGAACCTGAACCTGTTGCTGCAAAAAACAAAATATATTCGCGCGCGGAGCATAATATTTCACGATCAATGATCAGTGAGAGCGCGTTGAAGGTTTTGTATCGTCTGCAAAGGGAGGGATTCGAAGCTTACCTTGTCGGTGGCTGTGTGCGTGATTTGTTGTTGGGACGGGAGCCTAAGGATTTTGATGTTGTCACCAATGCAGATCCTGATCAAGTTAGGAAAGTATTTCGTAATTGTCGATTAATCGGACGCCGGTTTCGTCTTGCGCATGTGCACTTTGGCCGGGAAATTATTGAGGTTGCGACCTTTCGAGGTGCGGGAGAAGAGCAAAGCGACAAACAAGTGCTCAATAATGAAGGGCGTTTGTTAAGGGATAATGTCTACGGCACCATTGAGGAAGATGTTTGGCGTAGGGATTTTAGCGTTAATGCGCTCTACTACAATATCCAAGATTTTTCGGTAGTGGATTTTGTCGGCGGCATGGCTGACCATAAGGCCGGTATTCTCAGGCTTATCGGTGATCCCGAAATGCGTTTTCGTGAAGACCCCGTACGGATGTTGAGGGCAGTACGTTTTGCCGTTAAACTCGGTTTCAAGCTGGATAGTGACTGCGAAAAAGCGATACACAACGACGCGCAGTTATTGGCGAGCATTCCATCCGCTAGGCTTTATGATGAAGCGTTAAAGCTGTTTTTATCGGGCTATGCCTTACAAACTTTTGAAATGCTCAGGCATTACGGACTTTTCCAAGTGCTGTTTCCGTCCACAGAGAACAGTTTGGCGATTGAAGAAAACGGTTTTCCCCGGTTGTTGTTGATTAAAGCACTGGAAAATTCGGATAACAGGATCGCCGAGGGTAAAACGGTTACTGCTTACTTTTTATGGGCCGCTTTTTTATGGGAGTCGGTGCAGATACTGGCGAAAGAAAAAATGAAGAAAGGCGAAGTTGAATATGTTGCCTATCAGGATGCGGCCAGTGAAATCATTGCCAGGCAGATTAAAAGTACGGCTCTTCCACGCCATATCAGTATGGCTATGCGTGAGGTTTGGAATATGCAGCCCAAGTTTAATGCGCGTATTGGCTCCAAACCCAGTCGCTTAATCGGGCACCCTCGCTTTAGAGCGGGTTATGATTTTTTGCTCTTGCGTTCAGAGACAGGAGGGGCGGATCCAGAGTTGGCGGCGTGGTGGACTCGATATCAGAATGCCAGTGAAAATGAACAAAGAAAAATGACTCAACCTCCGCGCAATTCCCAAAGTAATAAATCAGGACGCAAAAGAAGTTATCATCGAAAGCCTAAAGATAGCACGCCAAAAACAGAATCTTAATGCATTGAATCATGAAAAATCCAGTCACTGATGGGGTAGTCGCTTATATAGGTTTAGGCAGTAATCTTGCAAATCCTGTAGAGCAAATACAAGCAGCGCGCACTGCAATAACGCAAATAGCTGGTGTGCAGGAGTTGGCTTTTTCGAGTTTGTATCATAGTTCGCCTATGGGACCGCAGGATCAGCCTGATTACGTTAATGCAGTAATGGGTGTCAAAACCGGTTTGTCGCCGATAGCTTTGCTACGTTGCCTGCAACGTATCGAAAACGCGCAGGGACGGGTCAGAAAATCTGAGCGCTGGGGAGCAAGAACACTGGACTTGGATGTGTTGCTCTATGGTGATCAGGTTATTGAGCTGCCTGATTTAATCGTGCCGCACGCAGGTCTAGCTGAACGGGCTTTTGTTTTGTATCCCTTGTATGAGATTGCTCCGCAATTGTTGGTGCCCGGAAAAGGCCATATTGCCAGCCTGCTTGATCAGTGTCCTATGAATGAACTAAAGCGGCTGGATTGAGATCCTCGTCAATAAAGCCGATATCTAGCAGAATAAAATGAATCAATATTCTTCCACCGCTACGCTAAAACCGTTGTCAATTAACGATCTGGCAGCGATGAAACAACGCGGAGAGAAAATCTCTTGTTTAACTGCCTACGATGCTAGTTTTAGCGCATTAATCGACAAGGCAGGTGTCGATATGATGCTGGTGGGGGATTCTCTGGGTATGGTTATCCAGGGACACCATACAACGCTTCCGGTCACCATTAGGGACATGGTTTATCATGCCCGGTGCGTCAGCAATGCCAGGCAGCGGGCGTTTATTATCGCCGATTTGCCGTTTATGAGTTATACCACGCCTGTTAGCGCAGCTAAAAATGCGGCCAAATTAATGCAGCTTGGCGGCGCACAAATGGTTAAGCTGGAAGGACCGAGAATCGATTGCGTCAGTTTTCTTGTCGATTACGGCATTCCGGTTTGCGGTCATTTGGGTTTGTTGCCGCAATCGATTAATCAATTGGGCAGTTATAAGGTTCAGGGCAAGGAAAGGGTGGCTGCCGAAAAAATGCTTGCCGATGCTCAGCAATTACAGCAAGCGGGCGCGGGGCTGTTGGTATTGGAGTGCGTCCCGGCAACCTTGGCTAAAGACATCAGCGCGCAGTTAACGATTCCCGTTATCGGTATCGGTGCCGGTGCAGACTGCGACGGGCAGATACTGGTGCTGTATGACATGCTCAATATCGGCACTATCAAGCGTCCGCGTTTTTCCAGAAATTTCATGAATGACGCCGCGAATATCGAGGAGGCCATCCATGCCTATCATCAGGCAGTCAAACAATCCCTGTTTCCTGCTACTGAACATAGTTTTTAAGGTTTATGCGCATAGTTAATACCATAGCAGAATTACGCGATGCCGTTAGGGTATGGCGCTCAGCAGGACAGAGTATTGCCTTGGTGCCGACGATGGGCAATCTGCACTCCGGGCATCTGGCGCTGGTGGATGAAGCCCAAAAGAAGGCAGATCGGGTGGTGGTCAGTATTTTTGTCAATCCGACCCAGTTCGGTATTGGCGAGGATTTTGAGACTTATCCCCGTACCGAAGCTGAAGATCAGCAAAAGCTCAGTACTTGCGGTGCGGATTTATTGTTTCAACCTGCTGTTTCAGCTGTTTATACCTCGGATGCCAAAACGGTCGTATCGGTATCAGGCCTGTCTGAAGAGTATTGCGGCGCGTTTAGGCCGGGTCATTTTGACGGCGTTGCAACCGTTGTGTGTAAGCTATTCAACATCGTGCAGCCGGATGTCGCTTTATTTGGCTTAAAAGATTTTCAGCAGCTGACGGTGATACGGACGATGGTCAAGGACTTGAATATTCCTGTTGAAATAGTCGGCGTAGCGACGGTTCGGGAGGCAAGCGGCTTGGCAATGAGTTCCAGAAACGGCTATTTAAGTGCCGAGGAGAAAACAACAGCCGCAAAACTTTATCAAACTTTGTGTGTTGTGCGTGATGCTATTTTAGCCGGAGCGCAGTCTTTTCAGGAAGTAGAACGTAAGGCGATGCTGTTCTTGCAGGAGTCCGGTTTTCAGCCGGATTATTTTAGCGTGTGCAGGGTGAGTGATTTAAAAAAAGCAGACGAGGATGATATGGAGCTGGTTTTGTTGGCGGCGGTACGCTTAGGCAAAACCCGGTTAATCGATAATGTTTGTTTTTCCAGAATTCCCCAATCCCACTCAGATGGGCTTTTGTCAAAGGGAGACTGAGGGATTTAAAGGCTAAAAGTTGATGCATTGTCGCTATTAATGGATAATGCGCGGTTCTCAAGGGTATTTAGAGTGTTTTTTTATTATGCAAATCACGATGCTTAAAGCGAAATTACATAGAGCTACGGTGACTCATTCAGAATTGGGTTATGAGGGTTCTTGTGCGATTGACGGCAATCTTCTCGATTTATCGGGTATCAGAGAATACGAGCAGATACAGATTTACAATGTCAATAATGGTGCGCGTTTTACGACCTATGCTATTCGTGCCGAAGCAGGATCTGGCTTGTTTTCAGTAAATGGTGCGGCTGCCCGTCTGGCGTGTCCTGGTGATCTGATTATTGTTTGCGCATTTGCCATAGTGGATCAAAAGGAAGCGGAAAGTCATAAGCCTACCCTGATTTATTTTAATGAAAACAACGAAGTTCAACGTTCAGCCAGTTCTATTCCTGTTCAGGCTGCCTCTGCTGCTTGATGGCCTGTAGGCGTTCCCACGCTCCGGCGTGGGAACGAGGTGTTATTAAGTGGCTAAAATCATATCTAAACATAGTCAAATATATACAAAAAATGCGTTAAAAAAACATTTTAATCATTAAAAATAGTAGTAGAATCGCCAGTGGAAAATGTTTTTCCACTGGGATAAAAGTTTTAT
>JAURYJ010000006.1 GCA_030653985.1 Methylobacter sp.
CGCCAGTTTAAAGAAGACCTGTCTAAAACACGGGCTTTCATTTTGGCATTATCTTAAAGATAGGCTGATGGGTGAAAAGAACATTCCACCGTTATCCGATTTGATTCGGGCAGCGGCTACCTGTGAGTAATGAGAAGTTACTCCCATCTTACTTAAAAAACGATCAAATTTAGAAGTCTAAGTTGTCGATAAATCCTATAAATAACAATATTTTGCCAATTAACAAACTATATTATTTCTAACTCGGACGGGAACAGATGCAAAAAAACCAACTATAAAAGAATTATTTTATTGAATTATTTTATTGAATTATTATTTTGAATTCAATATAATTTACGCCATTGTCACTGCACCGCGACAACAAACCCTACTGATTAACTGTTACCTTTTGGAGAAATTATCATGAACGCAACCCATCCACCAGGCTTTTGCTGGCATTCGATTGGCTATCACAACGGAAAACTATTACTCCCCAAAACGCTCGTGAAGCAACTCGCTGAGAAAGCGGAGCTTGATACCGAACAGGACTTTCTCCAGGCCGAGATTGATGAAACTATCAAACAGCTATTGGCGCACGGCAATTTAAGCTTACCGCAATTGCATGAGCACCTCGTCGCATTTGCCCAGGAACCTAGGCAGAAAGCGACCACCAAGCCGGTCAAATCCCAAAATACCAACGATAAATATAAATATGTCAAAGTGTTCGAGATTGAAAAAATACGGACGCTTAAACATGACAAAGCCACAACCCGCAACGTGTTGGCAGTGATGAAACGGTTCGGCGACGACGATACTGGCGAGCGTATTTTAAAAACGGTACCGAAAAATTTTATGCGAGAGATGCGCACGTTAAAGACTCAGTATCCGAATTGTTGGAGCTTTCTTGACTATGTCGAATCATTTGCGATGTTAGCACTAAAGCAGCCGCATTCCACCTTTTACTTTCCTCCCGTTCTGCTCGTCGGCGAGCCTGGAATCGGCAAAACCGCGGTTGTTAATGCGGTCGCTGAAATTGTCGGCGTGACCAGCAGGCAAGTCGATCTAGCAGCGACGACAGCCGGTTTCGTTCTCGGCGGCATGAGCACGCAGTGGTCAGACGCGAAGAGCGGTGCGATTGTCGAGCTGCTGCGCGATCATGATGCCGCGAACCCAATCGTCATTCTCGATGAAATCGACAAAGCATCTTCATCGTCGAAGTACGACCCGCTCGGGCCTTTGTATAGCTTATTGGAGCAAAAGACCGCCGAAAAATTCATTGACGAAGCCATGGATATGCCCGCGAATGCGTCACATCTCTTATATGTCGCCACGGCAAACAGCCTCGCAACCATCAGTAAACCCATCCTGAGCCGCTTTATCGTGCTGCAGATAGACGCGATGAGCGCGGAACAGCATGGCGACGTCACCCAATCGATCTACAGCGGGCTACTTATCCAACATAGCGCTACCAAACTGTTTCCAGTAAGGGTTTCCGATGGCGTAATTGAAGCGCTGCGCAACCAATCGCCGCGGACTATTAAAACCATGTTGCGCTGTGCGCTTGCGCAAGCCGCAAAGCGCAACCCGAAGGCCAGGAAGCTCGCCCTCATGCGCGATGATCTGATCTTTTCATCGACGACAGGGTTGAGTGCCGGCGAATATGACGGCCGACCATTCGGCTACGTGCATTAACATCATTCCTAAATATACGGCGAATTCAATGAACGCAGAAATAACTGAAACGACTATCACCAAAGCCTGTGCGAACTGTACTAAAGACTTCACCATCTCGACCGCAAAAAGACGAGGCCCCATACAGAAATACTGCTGCCACCGTTGCGCCACCCTTTATCACTGCCGGCACGTCAGGGATAAAGCGGCCCATACCGCCCGTCTCACCACGTATTTTCAGGATCATCCGGAAAAACGATTTTTGGCCTCCACCAAAAAATCCGGCAAAGATCGCGGCTTATCTTTTGATCTATCAGAAGAATGGTTCAAGGAGCGCCTGGATCGAGGGGTCTGCGAAGTCACAGGGCTCCCGGTGAAGGTCAAGCTGTATAAGAAAGGCGATGCTGGCCAACGTGGCTTTTATAGTCCGTCCGTTGATCGGATCGATAATGCCGTTGGTTATATCCCGTCAAACTGCCGTTTGGTCTGCTGGGGTTACAATCTGGCTAAGCACGACTGTACGGATCGGGACTTAAATGCCCTCGCGATCTCGTTGCTGATTCAAAGCTTTCCGCCGAGCATGAAGGACGCTTTCTTGGGGATCATGCCGCCGGTGTTATTGGCATCGCTGCCGTCCGGCCACCAGCTTTTTTAGCGGTTGTTACTGTCCGATAACAAAAGGTTATCGAGCTAAATACCGAAGGATAAACCGTTCCAATAATAGGGTGCGTTTAAACAAAAAACACCAAAGTCCCATAGGATTTTTAGCGGTGACAAGGTGTAAACTTCGGGTGTATCGCCACGCACTGCTGCCCTTATTGAATGTAAGCAAGTCAATAATACGGCTAACTTTTCCTTGTTCATGGTCACTTTTTCACAGCTTTTATCGGCAAAAATAAAGGCAACCAACAAGGGCAGCATGCTGGATTTGAAAACCATCTTCAGAGCCCGAAAATACACGCGGCGCATTATTAATTCACTGGGCAAAATGATGGTCCATTTTTAATGGGCGACCGTATCTTCTAAGCCGCAGAAATCGGCAGGATTCATGCGAGAGCGACTTAAATTTTGGCGAAGGTATTGAGTCAGGGTTCGCGATAAACACGCTCGTGTGTTGAATCATATGGCGTTTGATGTCAATCAAGTTGGAATGATGCGAATGCCTATTGGGTTGGATTCCGTTCAAGTCGGGCACGGCTATATGGATGAATAGTCAAATCCTCTATACCGGTCTCTACTTCAAAAGCTACAAGTCCGGTCAGCTGCTTGCAGAACTGATTTGTGCTCTCGATAACCGACTCTTTGGTCTCCAAGTCAATTTGACACGCGCCTAGTCCTTGTCACAGTCGTGATATATCAAAGCCGATGTGACGCTATTACCTCTAATTTAGGGTCGGGAAAGCCACACTTAATTGCACCTTATTTGCAACTTATTTGCAACTTTCGATGCCGTTACCTAAATTATCAAAGACGTGGGCAGTAACTAGTGGAGAAGAAATATTTGTGGCCGTTACCTAAAGTTTGAAAAAGGCATTTAGCGATGGGTAAAATAAAAAGCATTCTGTAATATTTTTTTAGTATAAAAAAAGACCTAATCAAGGATGTTAATTTCCAATTAAATTGAGCTGCATATTCTGGCCCAACCTGAACAGTCATTCTGATCCAATCTGAACACCTATTCTGATTTAACTTGAACACTGATTCTGGTTTCAAGCTGAACACTTTTCCGGATTTTTCCAGAATCGGTGTTCAAGTTGCCAGAATGACTGTTCAAGTTGTCAGAATCACGCCTAACGCATTGTTTATTCAATCAGGCTATCCTTTCCACCTTTTGTGGAAAAGATATGTCAGCGAAGAGAACAGCAATGCGACAATTAAGAGAAGTACTTAGACTCAGTTACAGCGCCGGATTAAGCATCCGAAAGATCAGTGCCAGCACCAAAATCAGTGTTGGCAGCATCCAAAACATCTTGAAACTGGCCGTGCAGCTGAACATCACCTGGCCGCTACCGGAGGATTGGGATGACCAAACCTTAGCACTGAAGTTTTATCCCCGATCGGACGCGCAGCCTTCCGCCAAATTTCAAGAGCCGGTATGGACAAGCGTTCATATGGAGTTGAAGAAAAAGGGATTGACCAAGCAGCTGCTCTGGGAGGAATACACCCAACAGTATCCGAACCGTTGCTATAGCTACTCGCAGTTCTGCGCCCGTTATGCCGACTGGCGGAAGAAACAAAAACGTTCCATGCGGCAGACCCATCGTGCCGGTGACAAGTTGTTTATCGATTATGCCGGACCCACGATGCCCGTGGTCTGCGCGTCAACCGGCGAAATTCGCACCGCACAGGTCTTTGTCGCGGTATTGGGCGCCTCCAATTACACCTTTGCCGAAGCGACCTGGAGCCAAAGCCTGCCGGATTGGCTAGGTAGCCATGTGCGGGCCTTTGAGTTCTTCGGCGGTACGCCGGTAATGCTGGTCCCCGATAATTTAAAAAGCGGGGTGAGTAAAGCCTGTCGTTACGACCCCGAACTCAATCCCAGCTATCAACAGTTGGCATCCCATTATGCGGTAGCGGTGATGCCTGCCAGACCCTACAAACCCAAGGATAAAGCCAAAGCCGAGGCGGGTGTTCTGCTGGTCGAGCGCTGGATTATGGCTAAACTGCGCCATCAAACTTTCTTCTCGTTGGCGGAGCTGAATCACTGTATCAGCGCCTTGTTGATTGAACTCAATCAAAAGCCGTTCAAGCAAATGCCAGGCTGTCGTCAGCAGTGGTTTGAATCGTTGGATCAACCGGCGCTGTCACCGTTACCGAAGTACGCTTACCAGTACACCGACATCAAAAATGCTCGCGTCAATATCGATTATCACCTGATCTACGACCAGCATCTTTACTCGGTGCCGCACCACTGCGTAGGCGAACAGGTCGAACTGCATGCCGGAGATAAGCTAATTGAAATCTATTTTCACCATAAACGTATCGCCACTCATGTTCGGAAATACTATCCAGGCATAACCACCGAGCCAGGACACATGCCGGAACAGCATGCCCAGCATCAGCAATGGACGCCAGGACGGTTAATGAATTGGGCGCAATCCATCGGGCCTGAGGTGCTGGTATGGGTGCAGGGTCAGTTGCAGCGTAGGGAGGGAGCATCCAGAGCAAGCTTACCGCGTCTGTCTGGACTTGTTGAGCCTCAATCGAGCTTATGACTCAGTGCGCTTAAACAAAGCCTGTGCGATCGCCAACAAAGAATCTCTGTTCCAGTTAAAAAACATCAAAGCCATTTTGGTAAGCAACAGGGATAAGCTGCCTGAAACCTCGCCGGTGCAGTTTGCGTTATTGCCTCAAGACCATGAAAACATTCGCGGCGCAAAAAGTTTTTACTAACCCTTAACCCTATAAGACGTTGAGTAAGCAGGGTTTACAGGAGACTCTGCTTGCTCACCTTTTCTTTTGAAATCTAAATACAGGACATTAACATGATTGAAAATACCCTCAGCCAACTACGCCAATTGAAACTAACCGGCATGGCTTCGGCGCTGCAAACCCAACTGGATCAACCAGGCACCTATGAAGGCTTAGCCTTTGCCGAACGCCTGCAATTATTAGTCGATCACGAAGACCAGGAGCGTAATCAGCGCAAACAGGATCGTTTGACACGCGCTGCGCAATTCAAACTCAAGGCGCATGCCAAAGATATTGATTATCAGAGCGGTAGAGGCTTGCAGCAGTCACAAATGGCGTCACTACTGATGTGTGACTGGTTGAAAAAATCCCAGAACCTGTTGCTGACCGGCCCCTGCGGCACCGGCAAAACTTATATTGCTTGCGCACTCGGCCATCAAGCCTGTCTGAAAGGCTACAGCGTCAGATATTACCGACTTCCGCGCCTGATCCTTGCCTTAACACAGGCCAAGGCCGATGGTAGTTACAGTAAATTGCTAAAAGCGATAGCCAGTCTGGATGTGCTGATTATTGATGATTGGGGCCTTGAGCCTTTGAGTGCCGCCACTCGAAATGATTTGATGGAAATTATGGATGATCGCTATGAACAATCGGCAACTGTCATTATCAGCCAGTTACCGACAGAACAATGGTATGACGCTATTGGTGATAATACCTTAGCCGATGCGATTTTAGATCGGCTGATGCACAACGCCCACCGGATCAATTTACAAGGAGAATCGATGCGAAAAAAAATGAATTCCTTGACCCAAGTTGAACACTTAGAGTAGAAATTCACTTCCACCGATGCGTTAGCTTTTAGGTGTTCAAGTTCGACCAGAATCAGTGTTCAAATTAATCAGAATACGCATCAATATCATCAAGCCCAAGATTAGCAATTTCACTGCTACGTAAACCAAGATCCAGCGCGCAATGCACGATGGCTGCCGTTCTGCGTGCCGCTGTGCCGACATACTCAAGAGCGGCCAATAAGCGTTCAATTTCGTTGTTGCTCAATGTCTTCGGAAGCGTCGCTTGTTGCCAGTTGGCTGGAAAGCTGGTGACTCCGACCAGTTGGTGTACCCGATCACCCAGGGTGGCACGATAACGAAAATAGCCACGTAATGCCGAGATGGGGGCACTTATACTGGCAGTCACCCGACAAAGGTCGCTCTGACAGGCGACAAACTTGCGTATGTCGTCGGGTTTGAGAGTACTGATTACAACAGGTTGATCGGCAAACTGCCTCAAAAGCAGGCGGCGAATAATAGCAAGATAGTGTTTACGGGTTTTGGGCGCGAGTCCTCGGACGTGATTCATATGATCATCGAATCGTCGTAACTCCTCATCCACCGGGGTTAGACCTATTGATAGATCAGCGATAACTCCATTGGCACGCAGCAGCACAAGCAAATGCCCAAGTGCTGCATGTAAATCTTTCCGGTCGTGGAATACAGGCTTTTCACAGTTACAGCGAGGCAAGTGATCATCAAGAAATTGTTGGATCAGCGTCTCATCGAGGCTTTTGACATCAATATTGCACTGGCTAACCCAGTGCGCAAAGTGAGTCAGTCCAGCAAGGTAATTATTAACAGTATTTGATGCATAGCGGCAGTCAAGCAAGTGCAGCATGAAAGCATCAACGTGGGGGGCTAATTGGCTGTCAAGAAGCCATATTAATGTGTGGTGGTTGGCAGAGTTCATTAGAACCTCCTGAGGTGAGTGAGTTTTCACTTCAGGACACCGGCAAAACTATGTCAAGTTAATACGATGAAGGCTTGGCTTCTAAGCCAATGAAATTGAACTTGGTAGCTAACAGAGTTCTGTACTCTACACATAGTTCGGAACTACACATAGGGGTCGTCGCCTGCCGTTCACTGCCAATCCTATAAGCACATCAGGTACCTTTTTTACTAACTCTGAGTAATGATTACCTAGCTGCATTTTACAATCGCCAACTCATCCCACTGGGTTGTATATCGGTTTGACATGCGTTCGGGCTGGAACTGCCAGCTTTTGTTTAGTCCTGTGGCGGCTATAGATAGGGACTTAGGAAACCGATGGTTAATCTTATCGAAGCAGGCCATTAACTCTCGCTCCTTTGAAGATTTTGGGTTGGCAAACAAATCCGTTTGACTAGGCATGCTATTGGGGTAAAGGCCACTTAATTGGATACCACATTTCTGGTAACGGTAACCCTCCTTGTAAATACCCTGCAATAACTGCTTGGCAACATTGATTAACCTGCGTGTATCTTGCGTGCCTATTGCCAATTTCAAAGTTGCTGAACGTTGATATTGAGGTTCTTGGGGATTAAACGGGTTAGTCCTGATAAACACGGTTAAACGATTTGCCGTCGAATCCTGTGCTCTGAGCTTTTCCGCCGCCCGACTGCAGAACTCAGCTAAAGCTTCGGATAATTCCATCAAATTATCTAAAGGCCGCTTAAAACTTCGGGAACACATGATTTCTTGTTTGTCCGGCGCTATTTCAGCAAGCTCAAGACAGGAGATGCCATTTAGTTCCATGATCGTTCTGGCCAAAACGACACTGAACTGCGCTTGCATTCGTTGGACGGGCTGCTGCGCCAAAGCCCAAACGGTGTTAATGCCGAATTGCGAGAGCTGCTGGCTCAGTCTTGAACCTATACCCAAGACTTCATTGACAGGTAAAAGGCGCATTAACCGCTCCCGCCGTTGAGGGCAGGACAAATCCACAACACCGTTGGTTTTAAGCCATTTTTTAGCGGCAAAATTTGCCAGTTTTGCCAACGTTTTAGTCGGCCCCATACCGACGCAAACTGGGATGCCGGTATTTTTCTGAATCGATTGTTTAATAGTGACACCATAACCGATAGGGTCTTTCTGACAAATCCCGGTCAAATCCAAGAATGCTTCGTCAATCGAATAAATTTCGGTGCTCGGTGAAAATGTCTCTAACAATGACATCACTCTGGATGACATGTCGCCATATAACGCGAAATTTGATGAAAACAAATGGATATCATGTTTTTTAACCAAGTCGGCCACTTGAAACAGCGGCACACCCATTTTGACACCGAGGGATTTTAAAGCCTTGTTATCTGGCGATAAAGCAGCCATCGTTATTGCTGAGTACGCCTACCGGCTTCTCCCATAAATCCGGGCGGAATACGCACTCGCAACTGACATAAAATGAGTTGCAGTCAACCAGGGCGATGAGCGGCTGCATTACAGAGGATGAATGACGTTGGTTACCACGCCCCAAATCACCAGTTCAAGCTCTTCGAAAATGACGATATCGGGATAGTCTTTATTTTTCGCCTTCAGTTGCCATTGCCCGCCCTCTCGTGCCAGCAGCTTTACGGTCAGTTCGCCGTTCAATGCGCAAATGACGACCTTCCCCGGTACCGGTTCGATAGAACGGTCAATGACCAGAATATCGTTGGGATGGATGCCAGCTCCCAGCATGGACTCACCCTGAGCGCGGGCAAAGAACGTAGCAGCGGGCTTTTGCACCAGCAGCTCATTTAAATCCAGGTTTTTCTCGACGTAATCATCGGCGGGCGAGGGGAACCCGGCGGCCACTTTGCCAGCAAGCAACGGCAGCGGCACTCGACGAGAAGTGCGGACGGGACGCCAGAAGTTCGCCGTGAATGTGCATGTAAGTATTTGATCCATAATGCGCTCGGGAAAAGGTTGTTATTTTTGTTCTCTTTTTGTTCTCGTTTTATGGCATTTTAGGCTGTTTTTGGTAAGCTGACAAAAAATAAACGACAGGTACAGCAATGAATGAACTAACCCGACGGCAGCGAGAAATCTTTTATTTTCTGCGCGACAATTACGAAAGTTTTGCCCATTCACCGACGCTGGATCAACTCTGCGCGGCTCTGGGCATGGCCTCGCGCGGCTCTATGTACAAACACATCATGGCGCTGATTGCGGCTGACCTGATCGAGCCTTTCGCCAGCAACAAGCAAGGCGGTATCCGTTTATCCGCCAAGGCCCAGCGGGACTATACCGCCTGTGAGCACTCATTGCCTTTTGTCGGCAAGATTGCCGCCGGCAAGCCTATAGAAGCCTTGGAAAACATCAATTACATGCCAGTGCCGGCAATGCTGAAGAGCGATAAGCCCTGTTACGTGTTGCAGGTTCAGGGCGACTCGATGGTTGAGGCTGGGATATTCGATGGCGACTGGGTAATCATTGAGCAGCGTAGTTACGCCAATAACGGCGAGATCGTAGTGGCTTTAATTGAGAAGTCGGAAGCGACTTTAAAATATATCGAGCAGTCGCCTGGGAAAGTGCTGTTGATTCCGGCTAATGCCAATATGGCTGCTATGGTCTACTGTCCTGAGCAGGTAGAGATCCAGGGCGTGCTAGTGGGGCAAATGCGCAGTTATCGTTCGTTACTGTCTAAATAAAAGGGGGACTCTGATGCAAAGAAAAATTCACATGCGCGACCAAGTGGGCGCCAATAAGATTGAAGAGTAAAGTGGACCCCGATATCCGGACAATAATTTAAGATGGTAGCCTGCGATAAAAAGGAGCAGGTTATGAGTGAAAAAAAGCGTAAGATTTTTACCGGCACGCAAAAAGCCAAGGTTGCTTTGGAAGCGGTCAAAGGGACTAAAACCGTCAATGAGATCGCCCAGGAATTTGGTGTACATCCAACCCAAGTGAATCAATGGAAAAAAGAGTTGCTGGCGAATGCTGGTAGCTTGTTCGAAGGCAAGCGAGGGCCAAAACCGGTTGATGCCCAAAGTGACCCGGACCGACTTTACGCCAAGATAGGACAGTTGAATATGGAATTGGACTGGCTTAAAAAAAAGTCTGGGATCAGCCAGTAGAGGAACGGCAAGCCTGGATAGGCCCGGATGAAGTGCTCGCGCTATCCAGGCAATGCCAGCTGCTTGCGGTCACCCGCTCGGTTGTCTATGCCCAGAGAAAGCGGTTACACAAAGACCTTAGCGAGCTTGATCTTTTGTTGTTGCAGCTGCTTGATGAAAAGTACACCCGGCACCCGTTTTATGGCTCCCGGCGCATGACGAAATATCTGCACGGCTGTGGGCACGCCGTTAATCGCAAACGGGTTCGGCGCTTGATGCAAACATTGGGCTTGGCTGGCATGGCACCCGGCCCCCATACCAGCAAGCCGCACCCGCAGCACAAAATTTATCCCTACCTGCTCAGAGGTGTCGATATCAACCGGCCCAATCAGGTGTGGAGTACCGACATCACCTATAGTGCGCCCAACCTTTGGAGGTGTTATGGATAGACGCTAACAAAGCTTGAGCATGTTTGGAATGCATTTGTTTTTTTTTTTTTTTTTTTTTATTCGTAGAAGCTATTAAACAAATGCCCACTTTCTGCTATGAGAGAGTGAGAGCCGAAGCGGCGGTGATCTGCTGTACACTAGCAGAGTGACGTAGCCCGTGGGAAACGGGGTGTGAGGCGAAACCGTTACGCCAAGATGCACCTCTAGGCTGAGTATTGGAAGGCTGAGGAACACGAACCGATTAATCCGTATCTATGGGCTGAAATGTCGCCTCCACCTACACGGTTTAACAGGTGGAATACAGATGAAGAATTGAGGTAGCTTATTTCTTCACTTTCTATTGTATATGTAGGGCAATAGAAATGGGCTTTGAAAAGAGCGTAGTTAAATCAAAGCATCTGTATCAACTTGCAGAAAGCAAGGCTAAAGACTGCGATCGGCAGCCTACCCAATACGCTTGAGTCCAGCATGTGGACTGGGGAAGGTCTATTTAGATGCTAAGGGAGTGTGACCCCGATGATAAATAGATTGGCGGAGTTTTCGTAGTAGTCTGAGATGGGGAAAACCCATTACAGGGCGAAGGGAAACAGTTTAAGAAATTTGCTTGGTAAATTATCTGACTTTAGAGAGGTGAAGACCTTTGATAATCAGTGAAATGCAAAACAAAATTGCAACGTGGGCTGAAGCGGATGGTCAGCGTAAATTTGATCGTTTGTTACGACTCATTACTAATCGGTCTTGGTTGCTTGAAGCAGCTCGCATTACACTTGCATCTAGCGGTGCTAAAACAGCGGGAATTGATGGAATCAACAAAGCCATGCTGGAAGGTCACCTTGATCAACACTTGGAGCAGATTCGGCTACAAATGTTATCTGGAGAATATAGACCTTCACCAGCAAGACGTGTTTATATTCCTAAAGCGAATGGTAAACAAAGACCGTTAGGTATTCCGACATTAACTGACCGAATTGTGCAGCGAGCGATGCTGATGGTTATGGAGCCTATATGGGAAAGTGATTTTCATCGCTCCTCCTATGGATTCAGGCCGGAACGCAGCGTTCATCATGCGATTAGGACAGTGAAATTTCAGTTACAAGATAGTAATTACACAGCAGGTCGCTGGGTCATCGAAGGTGATCTAGCAAGCTACTTTGATACAGTGCATCACAAACTGTTACTGAAATATGTACGGAAAAGAATCTGCGATCAACGATTCCTAGCTCTGCTTTGGCAGTTCATTAAAGCTGGCCATGTTGATCAAGGTCTCTTTTGCGCTTCAAGTGAAGGGGTTCCGCAAGGGGGTGTGATATCGCCGTTGCTATCCAATATTATGCTCAACGAGTTTGATCAATGGTTGGATGCAAAATACCTAAACAATAAAGTGCGAAAAGATCGATGGTCTTGGAATCACAGTATTGATAGTAAACGACCTATTGCGATGCTAGAAAACAGGCAATGGCGTCCCGCCATTAGTTATTGTCGCTACGCAGATGACTTTGTTGTTATTGTTAAAGGCACAAAAGCCCAAGCGGAAGCCATGCGTGAAGAATGCCGAAGCTTCTTAGAAGATGAGCTAAAATTAACACTCAATATGGACAAAACCCATGTGACACATGTTGACGACGGCTTTGTTTTTCTAGGACATAGGATTATTCGTAAACGTGGAAGTCTTGGTAATAAGCGGATAGTAACAACAATACCTAAGGACAAATTCAAACACTTCGCTGCAAAGTTAGTGAATGAATTATCCAGTAACTATAGTGAAAATAAAATAGATCTCATTGTTCGTCTAAACCGGAAATTATCGGGATGGGCAAATTTCTATCAATTTACTGACTATACAGCGGTCATGTTTGGAAAACTAGATCAGATAATGTTCTGGAAGATTGGATATTGGCTAGCCAGAAAATTTCGCACGTCAATCAAATCATTGATAAAACAATGGTTTCGGAGGCCTGAGACAAGTAAAGCGAAAACTTGGGTCTTGTATGGTCGTAATGGTAAAGGAAATCTAGAGGGTGTTGTACTTAGGCGGCTGGTCACCAGTCGTAAAAGCCAATTCCGGTGGCGCAATCCAGAAACGAATCCGTACATAATACGTGATGAAATAAGGAATACCGTCACCTCTCGCTATAAAGAAGTTGCAATGGCTATGAGCCATTCTTAAATGGAGAGCCGTATGCGCTGAAAGGTGCACGTATGGTTCGGGGAGGAGAAGCAGGGAAATAGTTAGACTACGTCCTGCTTCTTACTCTACTTCGGTTGCCGCGCGGCTTTGTCTATCTGGTCGCGATCATCGACTGGTACAGCCGTAAAGTACTGGCATGGCGGCTGTCGAACACCATGGATGCCAGCTTTTGTGTGGACTGTCTGGAAGCTGCCATCAAGGACTACGGAGCGCCGGAGATATTTAATACCGATCAAGGCTCACAATTTACCAGCGAAATCTTCACCGGCGTTCTGCGCAACAGCGGCATCATCATCAGCATGGATGGGCGGGGCCGCGCACTGGACAATATTTTTGTCGAACGGCTATGGCGGACGGTGAAATATGAAGAGATCTATTTGAAGAAGCATGACAACCTGCAGGACTTGCTGATGGGGCTGACAAGCTATTTCCTGTTTTACAACGAGGAAAGACAACATCAGTCATTGGACTACCAAACACCGAGCCAGGTGTACCAGAAAGCCAAAGGCGGTGGTGCGAAGATCGTAGATAAATTTAATAGTGCGAAGGAGACATCAACTCCCCGTGCAGAAGAATTGGGACAGCGCCATTCAGCTGTAATGTGAACAGGCCTCTATCTTAAACTAGCAGGATATTTGTCTGGACTTCGGGGTCCACTTTAGGTATAGCGTTTATCAGGACAGTAACACTGGAAAGCATCGCCTTTCCGAGAAAAACCTTCAATACCATGATCACCAGGGGATGCCTTTATTTCTTGGTAGCTATGTTCTTCATACTTGAGCTTAAAACAAACCTGGCAAACAGCCTCCCATTTGTTGCCATCAAAGTCGCCGTATTTCGTTTTAATCACTACAGTTATTCCCTATAAACATAGATACTTAGTCGGTTTAATCTGATGCTTTGGAATGAAGCAACGACAAAATTATTCGACCATAAATGACTGTGCAACGCATTGAAGAATGCTTGTCATCACCTTCTTTTGCCGTTCCACCCATAGTAAAACGATTAGTCATCAATAATGCTCTTTAATATAACCATAAGCCTTATCAAACAATTCTTTGTCCTTACCAAGCCCGAATTGAGCTAAGGTCAACAGTAACGCTTTCTGAATCTCGCGCGGACCGCTGTTTGAATTTTGCCAGCCGTCGAAACGGGTCACTTTAACAATTTTATCGATCTGTTCGACAATATCCTGGATAACTTTTGGTGTGCTATCGGGGCGGGTTTCCAGGAAGAGCTTGGTTAGAGCCTGAATGTTATCTTCTTCGGTTACGACTTTTTCATCCAGTTTACGCTCCAGATGTACTGCCTCTTTCGCGGCATCCAATAAGCCTTTTAACCACTCTATGGCTTTAATAACACCGGCTTCATAGTCCAGTCTCAGTTTTTCAAGACGCTCGCCCAGCGCAACAAATTTGGGGTCGCCATGACCACGCAATCGCCCCATTAAGTTGATTTCCAGCCGTCGAGCCTGTTTCTCTTGCTCTTTTTCGGTCAGGGTAAAGATAGAATGTTCATCCATCACCAGCTCATTAATATCATCACGGATACCTTTAATATCGGTATTTTCATGAATCATCTTAATCGTTTCAGGACCCAGTGCAGCCCATACCAACGCCCCCGTTTGCCCTACCGGACGCACTGATTCATAAATTTGGGCCAGCCATTTGTAATCGGTGCGATAAGGCGAGAGAAATTGATCTGGACTGATAGCCGTCCACAATTTGTTAAGCACTCCAAAGGTTGCAGCAAACTGGTCACGTTTTTCATTGGTAGGTAGGCATTCTTGTGCTGCTATGATGCCTTCAAAACCTGCCAAGGTACGATCTACACCTGGGAAGAAATCCAGGCATTTTTGTAATTGCAGGGGCAGTAATTCCTTAAAAGCCTCGATGCCTTCGACAACGCCATCGATTTCATCAGGGTCATACGCCAGTGCAGTTCGCAAGTTCTCAAATACGCCGAGGTAATCAATAATCAAGCCCATATTTTTGATCGTATCATCGGTTTCATACAACCGATTGGTACGGCACATGGCTTGTAGCAAGGTGTGGTCGCGTAGTGGCTTATCAAGGTACATGCAGTAGCAGATAGGCGCATTAAAGCCGGTTAGTAATTTGGCAGTGACGATAATCAGTTGGAGTGGATACTGAGGGTCTTTATAGGATTCAACCAGGTCTTTTAGTTGTTGCTCGTCACCATCAAGGAGCTGCCAACGCTCGAAATCAGCCTCTTGAACCGGCAATTTAAGCTCTTCTTTCCACTTTAGCCAGTCTTTGTTCTGCTTGCCTTTTTTATCACCGTCAATCACCTTAATAGGTGCCTGGTCAACATTCATGACCACTTCAACTGCATCAAACCCAAGCAGCTTACCCAATAGATAATACATCTGTACACAGGCCTCGCGATCATAGACCACTACCATACCTTTCATTTTTTTCGGTTTAACGTGACTGGTAAAATGTTCGGCAATATCAGCGCTGATGGCCGCCATCCGTTTAGGTGCTTTCAACATAATAGACAGCTTACCGGCACGTTTGGACAGCGCTGCTCTTTCTTCTTCATCCAGATCGTTTTCTGTAGCGAGCCGTTCAAATTCTTCGTTAATCGCCTCACGGTCAACGCGCAGTTCTGCCAAGCGTGGCTCAAACTTCACCGGATTAGTCGCACCGTCGCGGATGGATTGCTTATAGTTATAGCGATTCATATAGCGACCTTCATCCTCCTCGGCACCGAAGAGTTTGAAAGTGTTGCGTTCCAGGCCGGAGATTGGTGTACCGGTTAAACCGTAAAAATGAGCATTGGGCAGTGCCCAGCGCATTTTATCGCCCAGCGAACCCTCCTGGGTACGATGCGCCTCATCCACGAGAACAATAATATTGTCGCGGGAATTAAGACCCTCTTTATTGTTTTCATCGATCTCCACCTCTTTAAACTTAAAGACAGTGGTAATCAAAATACCACGACTGTCCTGTTCGATCAGTTTACCGAGATTTTTGCATGACTTTACTTTGATGAGGTTTTTAATATCCGCTCCACCAAAGGTTTCATTGATCTGGGTATCCAGATCGCGCCGGTCTACCACTACCAATACAGTGGGATTTTTAAGAGAGTTGTCGGCACGCAGCATACGTGCGGCATATAACATCAACAGTGACTTACCTGAGCCTTGAAAATGCCAAATTAGCCCTTTACGCGGATAACCGGCTTGAACTCGATCGACAATCTGCTTGGCGGTTTCGAACTGGGGATAGCGGGGTAAAATCTTGATACGTTTGGGTGGGTTATTTTTTCCGGTTTTAACGGTAGAAAACAGGGCAAAAGAATGCAACAACTGCAACAGGGTTTGCGGATTTAACAAACCTTCAGTACTGTCCAAAACCGAGGCTAAAGTCTGGGGAATCTCGTCGCGTTGAGTGGTTTTATACCACGGGCCCCAGTCTTTGGTACGGGCATTGATGGCACCATAAGCAAAGGTTTTACCTTCACTGGCAAAACACAATAGATTCGGTACAAAGAACGGTTCGACATTTTTCCAATAGTGTTTTTTCCCGCCGATAAAGTCTGCTGCTCCATCCTGCCAGCTAACCGATGGCCGAGTCGCGGATTTTACTTCGCCCACCACTAAAGGAATGCCGTTTACATACAGCACAATATCAAAATACACTTCGGTGGCCGCGATGTAATGCACCTGCCTAGACACCACAAAATGGTTATTCTCGATGTTATTAAAGTCAATCAGATTGATGGTGGTATGTTCGCCATCCTGGCCAAAGGGCAAGGTTTTTTCAGCCGACAGCCATTCGTTAAAGTTCTCGTTAGCTTTTACCAGGCCGGTATGCTTAGCCTCTAAAATCAAACCGCGCAGTTTATAAATGACTTCATCCGCATAATCGGGATTGGCGGCAATAGCGGGATTTAACGAACACAACGCCTCTTTTAACCAGTCATCAACAAAGATGTCACTGACTTGTTTAGGTAAGGCTTCACCGTGACAGTATGTCCACTTTACACCGCTTAATTGTTTTAAGCGGTCGATGATGCCATTTTCGGTGACAGTTTGTTCGTTGAACATTGGCTATTTACCTATATCATTTAAAACGGTCATTTTCAGAATCAAAATTCTTTCTCTTTTTTTCTGCAATAAAGACAAGGTTTGAACAGAAGAGTCCAATGCTTTAGTTATGCCAAATCTCTCATCCTCTGTGTGATAAGGTATTGTCCAACCTTTCAGCTGATTACTAGCGATATTTGGAAAGGTTGATCCTGCACCCTTAGCTTCATTAAAGATTGAATCTTTTATATTGCAAAGGATATGAAAAATATAAGCCGTCTCTGCTTTTTCTGGCTTCCCAGATATTGCAGCAAGACCTCTACCTATACAATATCTTTGATCTGCTAAATTCATTCGTCCAGTTGTACTTCCACGAACACAAAAAAGTATATCTCCCTCATTCGCCATACGTGTTTTTTCTGTTGTATATTGAGCAGGAATTGGATGTTTATAGCCAAACTCTGTAGGCCCATTAAGAAGTGGTATAGATATTTCTACCTTTTCGGTTGAACAATTAATTCCTTTAGGAGATTGCCCCATTACTATCTCAGCAACATCTCCCAAAGTACAACTATTAGTAAAGCTGTTTAATAATACTCCCCTTGCTATAGATAAAAGATTCTGTGCACTACAAATAGCTTCTTCAGCGAGAACAAGCGATTTCTCGGCAACAGAAATTACGGATAAATATCTTTGTTGTATTTCTTTATTGGGTAAAGCAAATTTTTGTTCAGATAAAACTTTCCATTTTATTGTGGGTGATAAAGAGCCCTCAGATACAGCCACAGCGCGATTCATAAACACATCAGACTGCATAAAAAACGGCAAAAACTCAGGCAACACAGTTTCTGGATTTGCCTCCAATACCATCGCATGAGCCGAACAAATACAGTCCCAATCGGCTATCCCTAATTTACGTTGATAGGCTCGGCGTTTACCAAAGATAATCTGGCCTTTTTTGACTAGCAGTTTTTGTCCTGCCACATCACTGGGTATACCATGACGATTGATTCGTAAGCTATCGGGGTCTAAATGCTCAAGTCCCACATAAATTTCTAAATCGGTTTTACTGGGTTCTACGCGTTTGGAAATATGCTTGGCCATTTCACCAAACTTAACCATACGCCAGCCATCGGGCAATTGCTTACTACTCATCTAAATCCATTATTCATTCACACTAACCAGTACCTTATTGATAACCGCCGCTGAAATGCGAAAATCAGAGGCATGTAAAACTTCAAAAGTCGCTCTCGCTGATGTTATCAACCCTTGTTTTTTTGCCTGGCCGATAATCGCCGCAGTACCGATAACGTGCAGACCTTTCTCTTTTGCCACCGCACGACCGGCACGCTCATCCATAATCAACAAAACCTCATTAGCGTGACTTAAACCCAGATTAATACAATCCGTTTCACCCGCGTCCAGATCAATATCCAGTCGCGGTTCTATCGGCTCAGTCCATACTGTTAACCAGCCAGCATTGATAGCGTGAGCAATAGCCTCCTCACCACGCGCAGCTTTACCTGGCAATACTTCTTGTTTTACGGTCTCGGGCAGGAAAACCGTACCAAAAATGTCAGGTAACCACTTTAAGCCATCAACCATCGCCAGACCAATTAAGGGACTGGCATCAATAATAACCATTCGTGACATACCCTGTTATGCCTCTTTCAACCATTGGTCCAGAGTATCTATATCCTGTTGTACATCCTCAGCCGTTTGATTAATGACCGGAATGCCCAAACGTGACACGTGAGCGATAAAGTCGGCCAACGGCGTATCAGCAAGTTTGGCAGAACGCGCTAAGGATAAATCGCCATCTTTAAATAATGCGGTTGCCAAGGCTTTACGCACACCAGGCATACCGATAATTTTGGACGATTTGAGTCCTATCATTAAGGCATCCGGTTCGTTTCTATTCATTACCAATACCAAATCATCATGCGCCATACGCAACGCTTCACTGGGATTATTCTTTAAACCGCTGACATTCACTGTTTTCATGGTCTTTCCTTATAGGAAGATTGTATAGGCGCATTATAGGCGTGATTACTTTAAAACCCAATGAAGATAAATTTTATGGGGCTTGTTGGGTTAGGAGTAACCCAGCCTATCAGTTATTTATAGCCTAATTCCGCCAAGCTTTTAAACAAGTCGGTGGTCTGTTTTTTTAACTTCACCCGACTCACTTTCCAAGCTTCTATAGCATGTTCAATATCATGCACTTCATGATCACTGTCCTTTTGCATATAAAGCGGTATGGACAGGTTGTGTTGGTTAGCGCGAATCTCCTCAATATCCACCAAGGCAGTGATACTGGGATGTTTTTCCGGTTCGAAATAGGCTTCAGTCAACACGTTTAAGTTGTTATTCGATAAACGGCTATGAGCCCGTTCACGGGTGACTTGCTCAACACCATTAATAAACAGGATTTTGTTTTTGCGCTCTGCCGATTTATTACAGCGTAGAACAACCACACACGATTCCATTGGCGAGTTGTAAAACAGATTAGGCCCCAAGCCAATTACCGCTTCAATTAGATCGGCTTCAATGACTTGCCTGCGGATGGTTGCTTCAGAATCTCTAAACAATACGCCATGCGGCCACAACATTGCCGCTCTACCTGTTTTTGGATTCAGGCTTTTGATGATGTGGGTATAAAAAGCATAATCGGCGCAGCCTTGCGGTGGCACACCATAGATATTACGGCCATACGGGTCGGCAGAAAATTTGTCGCGGTTCCATTTTTTAATGGAGTACGGTGGGTTAGCAAAGATGACATCAAACTGCTTGAGCTGGTCATTTTCAATGAACTTGGGCTCACTCAAGGTATCGCCACGCAGCACTTCAAATTCTTCAATGTCGTGCAAAAACATATTCATGCGGCCAATGGCCGAGGTGAGCAGGTTAACTTCTTGACCGTACAGCTTAACACTACGCCATTCTTTACCCTGGTTGCGTAGTTCCATTACGCCGTTCAACAACATGCCGCCAGTACCGCAAGTGGGGTCGTAGGCGGTTTCACCCGTTTGCAGACCCATCATGCGGGTCATTAAATGCACGACAGTGCGATTGGTGTAAAACTCAGCCGCCGTGTGGCCGGAATCGTCAGCAAATTTTTTGATCAAGTATTCGTAAGCGTCACCCAGGTCGTCCTGATTGACTGTTTGAATGCCTAATGGAATTTTGCTGAAATGCTGAATCAAATCCGCCAAGAGATGATCCGGCAAACGTTCTTTGTTGGTCCACTGGGCATCACCAAATACATCATGCAAACGGTCATTATTTGATTCAATCAATCGCAGTGCGTTTTGAATGGCTTCTCCAATGTTTTTGGTGGCGTTGCGCACCAGTTCCCAACGGGCTTCTTGAGGGATTTCAAAACGGTGAAACATAGGCATAGCGGCGTAGTCGGCATCGCCTTCATGAATAGCCAATGCTTCGTTATATTCTTCCAGATAAACGTCTGAGAGGCGCTTATAAAACAGCAGTGGAAAGATGTACTGTTTATAGTCGGAAGCGTCGATTTGGCCACGCAAGAATTCGGCTGCGCCCCAGAGCAGGTCTTCTAGTTTTTTCTTGTTTAAAGTGCTCATGATTTGCGAGTTTCTTGCGGTGCTTCTCTACGCAGTACGAATTCTATGACAGAGATTCCACCGCCTTCTTCATTATCATTTTCTGATCTAGGAGGAATGTCAGTCGGAGGTGAATTATTATCAGTTGGTACCATATTACTAAAATCTTGTGTGTATTCAGTTAGGAAGCTAAGTTGACTACCAAATGCCAAACACCCGCGAGAAGCTTTTTTTTCACCTGTGACATGACCCATGTAAGAAGTGGCTTTGTGTGCAGTTATAGATAGTAAGTCATTTACTACTCGGTTCCATCCTATCCATCGTTTGTATCGCGGACTATTACCAAATACCACGAAATCTTTCCCTGCATCACCAAGTACAAAATTATAGGCTTCGTTAAGAAAACTTACATGATTACTTAGAGGGGTTGTAGGGTGTGCAGTTAGAGCGATATTATTAGATATATTACAAAAAGATGAGTTATTTGATTGATGTGATAATTTTTTTAACAATAAATATTTAGCAGATGAATGAAGATCTAGCCCATTGATATTACGCACTTGCCCATTGAGTTGTGGAGTGGAATTAACATATGTAAATGTCGGCCAAATTTTATATAGCGTGTGTTGATTTTTGTTATCTGGTGTAACCGGCAATTTTTCAAATATTTTTGCTTGATAAAGAATAGCTTTTCTGGTTATGGTTTTTTTAGTGGTATCTTTTTCATCAATGAGAGTACTTATAATTAATAAATCTCCTATCTCAATACTTTTCTGACCATCTTTCATCTTAATCCTATTAAAAGTAACTTTAGGTGTTTGATGAATAAATACGCCACCGGCTGTTAAATTGAATCCATCAATATTCAATTTTAATTTATTTACATACGTTGGTATCCAATAGGTTAAATGCGCGACAATATTAGGTTCATTTCTACCTTCTTGAATAGCCTCTAGAATTGCTTTGCTCAAGGCGTCTACCAGATCAGATTCCTGGTTGGCATTAATTAATGACAATAAACTCATATTTCAAAGCCTTCTTTAACTAAAATATCTTCAAGCTCTTGTTCGGCTTGCTCCAGGGCTGTGAGTTTTTGTTTAAAGTCTAATAAGGCTTCTTCCACAGTGATGGTTTCTTCTGCTAATGGTTTTTGTACATAGCGAGCAATATTTAGGTTAAAGTCGTTCTCTTCAATTTCCTTTAAGGCTACCCAACGAGCGACACCTTCTATTTCTTCGGCCTTGTCAGGGCCATGCTGTTCTTGGCTTTGATAGATGTGATAAATCTGATCGGCTTGCGCTACGGATAAGGTATTTTGGGCGCGACCTTTGGTATAGATTGCCTCTGCATTGATTATCAATACATGGTTTTGATGATCAGGTGGTCGCTGTTTTCTGAGTACGAGAATACAAGCCGGAATACCGGTACCGTAAAACAGGTTGGATGCCACACCAATAATGGCTTCAATGCGATTTTCTTTAAGGAGATTAGTACGAATCTTGCCTTCGGCGGCACCGCGAAATAATACACCATGAGGCAATACTACCGCCATGCGACCATTGTCGTTTAAGGAAGCAAACATGTGCTGCACCCAGGAAAAATCGCCGTTGGTTTTCGGCGCTAAACCGTATTTTTTACGGTCATAAGGATCGTTTTGCCAAAGATCGTAACCCCATTCATTAAGGCTGAATGGAGGATTGGCGATAACGTTGTCGAACGTTTCCAGTTTATCGTTTTTAATAAACTTAGGGTGGCGCAAAGTATCGCCACGCAAGATATCGAAATCTTCCATGCCATGTAGAAACAGATTCATACGAGCAATGGCTTCGGTAGTTAAGTTTTTCTCTTGGCCTCTGATTTTTAGCAGACGTGGATCACCACCATTTTCTTTCACATGGTGAACGGTTTCCAATAACATACCACCGGTACCGCAAGCAGGATCATAAACACTTTCACCAGCTTTCGGATCGAGAATATTGACCATTAAACGGACAATGGTGCGTGGGGTGTAGAATTCACCGGCTTTTTTATTGGCTTTATCGGCGAAGCGTTTGATGAGATATTCGTATGCTCGTCCCATATCGTCATCACGAACGTTGGAGACGCCGAGGTTGATCTTGTTAAAGTGATTTAACAGGGTGCCAAGTAGTTCATCAGATAGGCGCTCTTTATTCGTCCAGCCCGCATCGCCAAAAATACCATGTAAATGTTCATTTGCCAGCTCTATCCCACGAAACGCTTCGTTTAAAGCTTGGCCAATATTTTTGGTTTGGTTGAACACTTGCTTCCAATGGCATTCTGCTGGAATTTTAATGCGATGAAACATATCGCCTTTAGCGAGTTCCGCGTCACCGACTTGCGCTAGTGCTTCAGTAAATTCTTCATCGTAGACGTCGCAAATACGTTTGAAAAATAATATTGGGAAGATGTAGGTTTTATAGTCGGAAGCATCAATGGGACCCGTGATAATATGGGCCGCATGCCACAGGTGGGCTTCTAAGTCCTTTAAAGTGATGAGCGTCATTTGGTATCCAGTTTCCTACTTGTCCTTTAATAATTAAACAGTTGCCCCGTAATGCCTTAATAATTGAAGCATCTAATCTGCCATTTGAATTATTACTGGTTTAGGTGTACCGGTGTTTTAGACTTGTTTCTTAACAATCGTTTGAATTGTAACATGATTCTGGTTGTTGGCATTTGTCTGTAAATCAGCTTCCAAAACCGCACTTAAAGTTCATAGTCGTCATAGGTCTTCAATACTTCCTCTTGGGTAATCCCCAAATAGCGCAGGGTTGAAGTGGTGTTGGAGTGATTCAGCACCTTGGCAATCTTTTCAACCGGCACGCCATCCTTGTACATGGCCATGCCCCGTGATTTGCGCATACTGTGGGTGTTGATGGTTAGCCCCAACAGCTCCCCAGCGTCTTTAAAGACGCGACTGACTGACACCCGACTCACGGGCTTGTCTTTGGCTCGGTTGCTATGAACTTGAAACAACCAGGTATCGGCAGGATGGTCTTGTTGTCTTCTGGCAATGACAATAATAGCCGCAGAATTCAGTCGAATGTTCTTGAGCTTTCCGGTTTTTGCTTCGGTCAGCTTTAGCGCTCCTCCAGATTCAAGTCGGCGTACTTGAGGGTGAGCAGGTCACTAATGCGCAGTGACAAATTAACACCGACTTTCCAAATATCCGCATACAGCGGTCCAAACTTGTTGTTTAGGACGGCATGCATCATAGCAATTTCAGCTTTATTGGCAGCGTCGACAGCGTTCATTCTATGTACTCTTTTTTGTTTATTTTAAATATGTGTTACATAGAGTAACCGTGAAGCCTCACAAAGCAAACTAATTCAATAAGTTCCTAAGTAACACAAGTATATTGTGTTACTTAGGATGGCATTAACTCGCACCTAAAATTGTATTTATCCCTAATGACATCGCGATCGTTTTTGGGGAACATGGATAGATAAATTATTGCTGCTTTTAAAGAGACAGCAGCAGCTGGAAACCAATGTCGGTTCCCGACCCCTTGCGGACTATCGCTTCATCTGATTGAATGACCGCAATAGGAACTTTAGCGACCACGAATTACTTCGTGTCGATGATATACGGAATGGAAAAGCAGATGCAGATCAAGACATTGTTGTGTCGAAGTGAATTTAGCAGTAGATATACCGTTAACTATCTAACTCCTTGTTAGGCCACAAGCAATTTCATCGCCACAACGAGCATCGGACCATGCCCAATCCAAAGCATTTGAACATTCTTCTGCAAGGTGTCGAAACCTGGAATTCTTGGCGGAGAGAGTACCCGACAGAAAAACCAGACCTCTGGAACGCGAACATTACTTGCGCGAATCTCAACGGCGTAAATTTCAGCCGCGCGAACCTTAGCGGCGCGGACTTCAATGGTTCGAAACTCAACAGCGCAGATCTGACCGTCGCGAATATCAGTGCTGCGAATTTCAACGACACGGAGTTAAACCACGCCGATCTCCGCGGTGCACAACTCGATTACACACGTCTACGAAATGCAGACTTAACCGAGGCAATTATCTATGCAGTGCTCAATCATACTGATCTCACTGGCGCGACGCTCACCCGCGCAGACCTTCGCACCGCACATCTGTACGGAGCCAAACTAAGCGAGGCCGATTTAGGCCGGATACTCATTCAGTCCACCATCTTTTCTGATCTGGACTTGCGTAAGGTGATTGGCTTGGAAACTGTGAGGCATAACGGTCCTTCATCAATCGGCCTAGACACAATCTACAAGTCACGCGGCGAAATTCCTGATATGTTTCTCCGTAACACTGGTGTGCCGGAGGAATTCATACAAAACATGTTGCCACTCATTCGTACCGGCCCATCAGTACAAATGTGCTTCATCAGCTATTCCAGCATGGACGAAGCTTTCGCGCGACGGCTGCACGAACGCATGCGATCAGCTGGCCTGCGCGTCTGGTTTGCCCCGGAAGACATGAAAGGCGGTCGGAAGCTGCACGAACAGATATTCGAAGCGATTCAAAGTTACGATAAACTGTTGGTCGTTTTGTCTCCCCACAGCCTCAAAAGCGAATGGGTAATGACGGAAATCCGTAAAGCGCGAGAATCGGAGAAGATAGAACACCGCCGCAAACTTTTCCCGATCCGGCTCGTGAACTTCAACGCCCTACGCGCGTGGACCTGTTTCGATAGCGATACCGGACAAGACTTGGCGGTCGCGGTACGCGAATACTTCATTCCCGATTTTTCCAACTGGCATGACGACAAAGCATTCGAGTCCGCCTTTGCCAGCCTACTACGCGACCTCAGCTCCACTGACTGACCGAAGTCAACAGGTCAAAGTTCTTGAAATGCGGTCACACTAAACTCGCGCAGAAATGTGACCTAACGAATAAGGTTAGATTGTGGTTCGCTATCGCTCACACAATCTAACCTTATTCGTTAGGCTAGGGAGCAGAAATTTAACTTTACTCTGACCCCAGTTATTTGGTTGTATTTGGTTGGGCAAGTTGGAACTCCAGTTCTTGGCTCGAGTGTCGGCGACAGTCAAGCGGGCAACCACCACGGCGGTTTGCATGGGAGTTACGCTTCTTCATTCGCGTTCTCTGCCGTTTCGCAGAAGGAATTCTTGTAGCTGAGCGTTGCTCAGCTTGTCGCATTGCCTAATTAGTCGATTCGCCATCCATTCGTCCGTTCCTGCGTCTGCTGTCGCATAGAGAAGATCGAAGGCTTCAGGCAGTAGTTCGTCCTTGAACAAAGGTGCCGTCCGCTCGTTGATAGCCTTCAACAGTGAGTACTCAGTGTCCGTGACCAATGCAATCTTGCCCTGCGGCGGCCATGACGGAAGCTTGCGTTTCAACTCTTGAAAGAAAGAGTGAATCGCTTGGAGTTCAGGGTTACCATCCGGGTTGATGGCAATATTTCGGTACCAAGAGTCAGAGGAGATATAGGACGCGTTGCCGGAGACTCGTTTCGCACTGGATTGAATTGCCGTTGTTGCTGCTACCTTGCCTAGCCCACGAACATCCCAGCAGTTCGTGTCAATGGTGAAGAATTGCGAGTAATTTTCCAGGGCGAGATGAATGTCAAGGACGGGGTGTCCCACACCTTGATAGTAGGCATGCAGAACTTTGTCCTTTCTCTTTCTTGGGTAAAAAGTGGTTAGATTTGACCGCTTTGGCACGAGAATAGAAGGTTCTAGGACGATCGGCGAGTCAATCATGCCGTAGATAAACACTAGGCTCGAGTCCATCTTGACGAAAAGTCGAATCGGTTTGACCTTCGTTGAGTATTCAAACTGGACCTGCGTGGAGCGCGGAACTCGTGTTTGATTCTTCGGCCTCGGTGCGGGCTCTATGCGAAGGCCATCAATATTGTGCAATTGCTTTTCAACGCCACCAAGCGTGACGGTGAAGTGGCTGCCAGCCTGAATGTCCGCTGGGAAGTCATGTGTGAAGTACTCCCCACTCGGGGCTCCTGGCGGAAGCACGCGGGCTAGCTTGCTCCATTGAGCAAATGGGATGGGATTAGCGATGCGCATATAAGCCTAACAAGTTATTATCCAAGTCTGGCTAACATACGTCTTTCCATGTCTCGCCGTCAAGAATGTGTCTTAAAACTAGATTTTCTAAGCGGTATAACCAACTTTTTTGGGATGATAAACGGACCGGGATAACTTCGACTGGCCAAGCGAAAGTAACTGTCTGCTTATTGTCCGTTCTTTGACGTTTGGATAATAATTGCCAATTTCTGCTTAGGGTCGAAGCTGTCATTAGATCCAAATTTTCTCCACTTCATCTAATGTCATTTCATCATGACGACGATCATAAAGTTGTGTCGTTCGAGTGCTGGAATGGTTCGCCATCGCGGCTGCTTTTTCAAGCGTTCCGCCATTTTTAAGGTAAACGGTGATGCCGGTTGCGCGAAAGCTGTGATTACCTGCTTTTGTCGCGATACCAGCGGCAGACATACGGCGTTGTATCATGGCGTGTGCGTTGGCTTGCGCCAAAGGGGTTCTGGTGAGCTTGTTAGTGCCGCGTCCGATAGTACCAAACAACACACCATTGGTATCGTCGCGTAAACGAGCACCATCAATATAAGCAATTAAATAATCTTCAAGATTATGATGACACGGCATTTCGTGACGTTTACCACCTTTCTCGCGTAAGCGTACCCACAGGCGTCTATTTTGCGTGTACACGTCCGCCACTTTCATACCTAGCGCAGCGCCGATCCGAGCGAAGGAATAAACCATCAGCGCTATCAAGGCGCGGTCACGAAGACCGACGGGCGTGCTGGTATCTATACTGTCTAGTAATTGCCTGGCTTCTTCGGCGTCCAGTACCGGCGTCTTGCCGGTCTTCACACTATGTGACGGACCGCGTACCGAGGTGGCTGGATTGAATGGAACGATCTGTCCTATAACAAGCCAATCAAACAAATGTCTGATCGCCGCTAAATGTTGCTTAACAGTCGGTGCGGCTAATGTTTGTGTTTGTACTTCGATCCAGGTTGCAACATGCAAGGGGGCGATACTGGTAATCGACATCACGTTAGCGGTCGTGCACCAATCCAGGAACTCGGCTACAGCGTGGCTATAGGCACGACGGGTGTGCGGATTACGGATGTTAGACGCGAAGAATTCCAAAAAGCGAAGTTGGGTACGGTCACTGGCAGCGGCAATTAAAGTCGGCAAGGTGGCTGACGAGAACAACGTAATGAGTTGGGTCATGATGATTGAATTTAACCTGTTTTCTATATGTGATAAAGGACATTATCACATATAGGTTGGACCGTCATTTCAATAGGAGGCAATTGGATTCATTTTGTCTTATGTCGATGTTCTCAGGGTAAGGATGATTGGACATGATACTGAATCGGTGTTGCTAGCACAGTTCTCGATCAGATTGGACAAAGCTGTTTCCATCGTGCGCAAACCTTCGATGCGTTCACGAATGAGAACAAGCTTTCTAAGAGCGATTTCTTTTGCTTCTCGGCAATGTTGCCCATCTTCAAGACTCAATAACTCCGAAACCTCATCGAGCGAAAAACCGACTTTCTGGCCTTGCTTAATGAACCGCACTCGCTGCACGTCGTTTTCGGTGTAATGCCGAACGCCCTTGAACGGCTTTACGGGTTGCACTAGCAAGCCGCGCCTCTGATAAAAGCGAATAGTTTCAACATTCACCTCTGCTTTTTTCGCCAGTGTGCCGATCGTAAAGATTTTTTGTATCATGGGGCTTGTCTCCGTACATAGGTACGGGGATTATAATAAACTAATCGAAAAAATATGAGTTATCGCCATGAACCAAAAACAAACCATGATTGCGAGCGTTCTTGCCGGGATAGGCGCGAGCCTGTGTTGTGTCGCCCCTTTGGTGTTGCTGAGTCTTGGCCTTGGCGGGGCTTGGGTGGCAAATCTGACGGCCTTCGAGCCGGTGCGCCCGATTTTTATTGGTCTGACATTGCTTTTCATTGGCCTGTCGTTCCGCAAGCTCTACCTGACAACCCAGACATGCGAACCCGGCAAGCCCTGCGCCGATGATGAAGTCGCCCGCAAGCAGCGCTTCATTTTCTGGGGGGTGACAATCCCTTTGTTGGGTCTACTGGCGTTCCCGTTGGTCGCCCCACTGTTCTATTGAGGAAAAACCGATGAAAACCAAAATCCTTTTGCTCTTTCTGGCGTTTGCCGTTACATCTGGCGCGGCTCTAGCTGCGTCACGCACGGTCACACTTGATGTACAAAACATGACCTGTGCCGTTTGTCCAATCACTGTCAAAAAAGCGCTTGAACACGTTTCCGGCGTGCAACAGGTGAAAGTCGATTACGAAAATAAGACTGCGACGGTGCAATTCGACGATACGACCGCCACGGCGGATAAATTGACCGAGGCGACCAAGACCGCCGGGTATCCGTCCTCTATCAAGAAGGAGAATAAATGAATGACGTGATTCTCGACTCGACGCTCACCTGCCCGCACTGTGGTCATACAGAAACGGAAATCATGCCGACCGATGCCTGCCAGTTCTTCTATGAATGTAAGTCATGCGGAACTCTACTTAAACCAAAAAAAGGCGATTGCTGCGTTTTTTGCTCTTACGGTTCGGTCAAATGCCCGCCAATCCAGCAACATAAATCTTGTTGCTCTGGCTAAGGTAAGAAAGGCGTTCTGGTCACCAACTCTTGATAAAAGCCGTTATCAATAGTAAACGCGCGGGGATGCTTGCCCCAGATCCCATGGGGTCAGCGGCACTCAACGGATAATTTATAAATAACGTCGTCTCGTTTCTTCTGTAGAATCTCAAAGGACAGTCTACCGGACAACAAAATGCAAGATTCAAACGATGATGAACGCATACGCGATCACCTTGCGAATGAGCGTACATACCTCGCCTGGCTCAGAACGGGCATGGCAATGATGGGGTTTGGCGTCGTTATCGCCAAGCTGCGTTATCTTTTTCTGGCCGCAGCTTTGATACCGCCGACAAACGGCATCATTCATGCCTCCAATATCGGACTCTTGTTTACCGTAATCGGTCTTTTGATTGTTATGATCTCGGGTTGGCGTTATGCCGTTGTTCAAAATCAAATACGTCAGAAAAGTTATAGATCATCGAAACATATTGTGATTATTTTATCTATTATAGTCATTGCACTTGGCGTTCTGATTATCTGGTATTTGTTGCAAGACACATTTCCAGGCACTCTGTGATAAGGAGCGGAGCGTGATTAGTAACCGTGTTTTGCTACTGACATATGCAACATACAACCCATTGATTTCATGAGGTCGGCGCAATGTTGTAAATCTTACTCTTTATGCAACAGGCGGAAAAAATAGGTAGTGATCGTTTTACCTGGTGTTTGATGATTTGGTAAACATTGAAAGCCGCCAATGCTATGATCTATTTTTTAACATCGGACAGATTGATTCATTTTATCTAGTCAAACTGAAATTAAGCCAATGAAAAATAAAAACCTCCAATCTGAACAACTTGAATATCACGAAGGTTCTGACACATGGTCACCTAAAAAGGATTTTTTAATTGGAAAAATTGATTTTCAATATAATGAAAATCAATCGCTCGGTGAACCATTAATCGTAATAGATGGAATAGAAATTTCGTGGGATGAGTTTGCTAAAACAATATTAATCCACGAAGGTTTTTACTTTAGGCTCAAATTTATTGACCCAGCCGATATATTGAGCTTGGATAACAATGATGAAACTGACAGCACGTTTAAATCTGTGGCAGCCACATCTCAATTGCACTGAACTAATGCTTGGAACGAATTTAACATAACCCCCACTTATTCGAATTATGCCGCTTCCAACGCCACATGCACACGTCGGCCAAGCGCCGTGGCAATGTTCACCAAAGCATCCAGCGAAAACCGCGACACGCGGCCACGCAACAAATCATTAATGCGTGGTTGGGTGACTCTGCAATGAGTTGCGGCTTCTGCTTGCTTCCAGTCATTGGCTTTAATAATGGCGGAAATTTGCTGCATCAGTTCGGCTCGCGCCTGAAGATTGGCAGCCTGTTCTGGCGTATCGGCAATCGCGTCCCACACGCTGCTAAAAGATTCGGTATTGGTCATTGGTTGCCCCTCAAAAGTTCGGTGTATCGCTTACTGGCCAGTTCAATATCGGTCTTAGCCGTGGACGGTGTTTTCTTCTGGAAAGCGTGCAACACATACACTGCATCAGCCAGCCTAGCAGTGTAGATCACTCGGTAAATACCTGAGTCATCCCACACCCGAATTTCTTCAACACCCTTGCCGATAGTTGGCATTGGTTTGAAATCATCCGGCTGTTCTCCGCGTTGCACCTTATCAAGTTGGTAGCCGGCATCTTGCCTTACATCATCGGGAAACTCCCGCAAACGCTTGAGCGAGTCGCCCATAAAATGTATTTTCTTCATAGTTTGAATATATCAGAATGGATATAAACGAGCAATTATTATTTGTCGCCGTTGATACTCAGGCGTGAATCGTATAGTTACCTTCTTGGCCTAGCACCCTACCGCGTAATGTTTGCAGTTCCGCATTCCCCTCACGGGTTCGACTTCATATTTCGATTGAGCTACATTGTCAGAGAGGAATCATCGCTGTAACGTTATAGGTGTCTATAATATTATAAGTTAGTGGACAGGGTAATTGGCTTGGAATAAACTGTCTATTAAATCGTTTTTCAATGCATTAATAGACAGACAGTCTATTAATCGATTTAGGAGACAGTTTTAAGCAATGAGATTCTTCGGTTATGCTCGTGTATCCACGAGCCAACAGTCCCTCGATATTCAGGTCAAGGCTCTTAAAGAAGCCGGTGTCAAAGCGAGTCGAATTTTTTCCGATAAAGTCTCCGGCAGCCATGTGCATAGAGATGGATTAAGTCTGTTACGAGTTAAAATTGAAGAAGGTGATGTGATCCTAGTTAAAAAACTGGATCGCTTGGGTCGAGACACGGCGGACATGATCGCCTTAATCAAAGAATTCGATAATATGGGAGTTGCCGTTCGTTTTTTGGATGATGGCATTAGCACCGAAGGAACGATGGGGAAAATGATCGTCACCATCCTGTCTGCCGTAGCACAGGCGGAGCGCCAACGTATTCTTGAACGTACCAATGAAGGTCGTATCGAAGCTAAAGCTAAAGGGGTAAAGTTTGGCCGCAAACGTACCATTGATACGGAAAAGATAAGCGCCTTGCATAAGAATGGTATAGGGGCTACCGACATTGCCCGACAAATGGGCATTGGTCGATCAACAGTTTACAAATTGCTGAATGAGACGGATAAGTGCAATTAATTACCTATTCTGATTCAAAGCGGCCGTTGGCAATGAACCAAGTTAATGTATTTTTCACAGACAGCCGTCGCCCCCTTTCGCCCCATAGCTGTCACCGGCATCAAATCCCTAAACGTCAAAGGTCCAGCAGTAAGCGGACAGTCAATTCCAGGATAAATAGGTCTTTGTTGCCCCGAATCCGGCTTTGAAAAAAGCGATCTCTTTTTCCGGTTCCTAATAGGCTATTATTGCCCAACCCCTCGAATATGCTGAGCACAGCATATTCGAGGGGTTGGGCAATAATAGCCTAATTCTGTTTTCTCTTCTTCAAGATAAATCCAAAAGATTAATGACATTCATCTTAATGGCTAGGCGAGTCAACTCGATATCACTGGCAACGCCAAGTTTTCGCTTGATAATATAATGGCTGTTCGATACGGTTTTTGGACTAATGTTGAGTGTTTGAGCAATATCATCTGTTGACCGAGCATCAACTAACATACGCAGAATATCGAATTCTCGTACTGTTAATTCTTGCAGCGCGATACTATCGCCGCCTAATTTTTCCAGGGCCAAAGCTTGTGCAATGTCGGCACTCAACGTAATACGCCCTGCATAGACATCATGGGTAGCCCGAATCAAAACATCCGGCGCACTGCTCTTAGTGACATAACCCAGCGCACCTGCCCTGATTGCCTGAACAGCAAAACTTGGATTCTGGTGCATACTGAAAACCAGGATCTTCGCATCCGGGTATCGTTGTTTAATACGAACAATAGCCTCCAGGCCCCCTTGGCCGGGCATTGAAATATCCATAATGGCTATATCAGGGTTGCAGTCCTTAAAGCGTGAATAGGCTTCCGCTCCATCAGCTGCTTCAGCAACCACTTCCATTCCTGTTTGCTTCTCCAACAGTGAGCGATAGCCTTCACGCACGATGGCATGGTCATCGACCAGCAAAATTCTGATACTTTCCGAGCCTGTCATGTTTGTGTCCCTGAAAGAGATTGAACCGGAAGCCATACATGGACGGTAAGCCCGCTGGGGTTGCCAGTCTTTAATGTCAACCGGCCACCGATTGCGGTTACTCGTTCACGTATACCGAGCAGGCCAATCCCGGGGCTATCTTCAAACGGTAGTTTATTGGCCTTACCGTCATCTTCGATGCTAAGTTCAATGGCTGTTATTAAATTATTCGCAGAGACTGTCCGTAGTGTTACTTTCGCATTGGTAGCGGCTGAGTGTTTAGACACATTGGTCAGACATTCCTGAACAATACGAAAAATAGTAACGGGAATAGGTTCGGGTAACCGGTCAAGATTGCCATGAACAGCAAGGCTATAATGAATCTTGCCGCGACTGCTAACATTCCAGCCAGCCACCAGGCCTTTTAAACTGGCTGTAAGGCCCAGTTCATCAATGTCAGAAGGACGTAAGCGCATTAATAATCCACGCAATGATTCCATCATATGATGGGCAATTCGACTGATGTTTTTCCCTTCCGGAACCAGTTCCGGGCATTCATAAGCTGCGGTTTGTGAAATGGAAGCTGCGACCGCATTGATCGCAGCCAGGCATTGACCAAACTCATCATGCAGCTCTCGTGCCAGGTAACGGCGCTCTTCCTCCTGAATATTCATCAACTTTAATGCTAATTTCTTGCGCTCGGAAAGGAGCTGTTCCAGACTTGCCGCCAGTTGATTGATGGCCTTTCCTGTTCGCTGCCATTCATCTAACTCGAAAGCGGGGAGCCGAAAAGACAATTCACCCTTTTCCATTTTCTCCAAGCCTGTAACGATCACCTGTGCCGGTCGTAAAACTCGACTTATCGTGAAATAAACCAGTAAGCAAAGAGCCAAAGTGGTACTGGCAGAAAGTCCCATTAAGCCACGAATAGCCTGCCAGGCGCTTGCTATTCCCATCTCAGCGCTGGGCGTGACGACTATGGAACCGTGAACCTGACCATTGAATGTCACCTGTCGCACCACCTCCAAGCCTGGATGGAAAGCCCATTGGTAAAAGCTTTCGAACCAAGTAGGACAGATTCTGGAAGTTATTTTTTCTCCAATGCAAATGCTGCGTTTGAGACTGCTGTTCGCTGATAGGTAACTGACACAAACTCCAGACACGGCACCAGTTTCTTTCCATAAATCAAAATCAGGGAAACGTTCCGGTTGACCGAAACCCGCATCGATACGCATCAATTGAAGTTCCAATTGCTTATCGATTGACTCCGCCGTTACCTGTGTCTCAAGAATTGCTTGCTGGTCAGCTTGATAAAGGACATAGGCCGCTGTCGCAATCAGGCAAATGACGGCAATAACGATGATACGCGTTAGCAGGTGGAATTTTAGATTCATGGTAAGCGCAAGCTTCAGTTAGATATTTTGCTGACGATTCAGCAGCGGAAATTATTCATTGCCTTTGCCTTCATGCCTTTTAAGTCATTTTAAGCCTGAACGCCAGGTCTGGAAAGTAGCCACAGGAAGGCCGGGCAAATTGCCCGGCTTTTGCGGGCAAATATAAGGTTACGGACTTACATTTACTCGCTACTCTACTAGCGACTATAAAACGAATATGATGAAACAATTAATGGTGGTGTTACCGATGACATTTTTTTCAACAAGATACAGTGTACTTTTATTATGAACCCTAGAAACAATGCAGGATTACGCCACATGTTTGGCGTATTCTTTTTATGCCTGTTCAGTGTTGGCGTATTTGCTGAAACAAGCATCGCTATATTGGATTTTGAATTAAACGATTTAACTCTGGCGCCTCGAATACCTGCTGAAATCGAAAGAACGGCGGGCATAAAGGCTATGCTGGAAGGTGAATTAAAAAGAGCGGGCTATAAAATCATTGCTGTTGATTTGGATGCTCAACGTAAGGCCAACGCCGGTTTTGGGTATCTTTTTGACCACAGCGATATTGCCGCAGAACTGGCTAACAAAGCCGGGGCTGATTATGTATTGGTTGGCAGACTGCATAAACCAAGCTTCTTATTCGCTTATATTATGGGACATTTAGTCAGGGTTAATGACGGTCAATTAATCGGTAATTACATTTCAGAGACAAAAGGTGGCGATAAAAAATTAACGCTAAAAGGTGTCGAAAGTCTTGCCGTTAAAATCGACAAGGATTTAGATAATATCTATACACCGCCGCCCCCTACTAAGACAATCGGCCTCTCCGATACCTCTGCGGCGGCAGAAGTACCATCCGAGAAGCCGCGCACCCTTGCCTTTGGCGATACACAGCTCAAGTGGGGTTCATGCCCCCCACTCTTTCCCAAGGGGTGCGAGATCGCCGTCCTTCACGGCGACCTTGCCAAACCCAACGCGGACGTGTTCCTCAAGGTGCCGGCGAACTACACCATTCCGTCCCATTGGCACACTTCAGCTGAACGCATGATCCTTGTTTCGGGAGAACTTCACATCGAATATACGGGCCACAGCCCTTCAGTTCTCAGGCCCGGTACTTACGCATACGGGCCGATTAAAGCTCCGCACAAGGCTTCGTGCACCGACTCCGGGCCGTGCGTTCTTTTCATTGCATTCGAATCTCCTGTTGATGCCCACTTAGCCGAGGGCTCGCAGAAGTGAAAAGGTAGCCTATGAAAGTCTCGGAAGCTTTAGCAAAGCGTAAATCCACTCGTGCTTTTCTAAACAAAACTGTCGATGTAGAGAAAATAAAACGTATTTTAAATGCCGCCAAACAGGCCCCTTCTGGAGTAAATACCCAGCCTTGGCAAGTTGCCGTGGTTATGGGTGAAAAAAAGAAACTCTTGGAGCAACGTTTGGAAAATGCATATCGAAGCGGCATAAAGGAGCCAATGGATTATCAATATTATCCGTGTGAATGGCATGAGCCTTATAAGACAAGACGTAAAGCTTGCGGCCTCCAGCTTTATACCGCACTCGAAATCAATCGAGATGACAAAGAAAAACAGATAGAGCAATGGGTTGCGAATTACAGGGCATTTGATGCGCCTATCATGCTTCTTTTCTTTATGGATTCCGATATGGCAACAGGCTCATTTTTGGATTATGGCATGTTTTTGCAATCAGTCATGCTGGCAGCCATTGAAGAAGGGTTAGCAACTTGCCCACAAGCGTCATTAGCTGAATACCCGAAGATCATCAAAGAAACACTGGGGTATCCTGACAAGGTTATTCTCATTTGCGGTATGGCAATGGGTTATGAAGATTCTCATGCCCCTGTTAATAACTATCGAACGTCGCGTGAGGAAATTGACACATTTTCCCGTTTCTTTTAAATGTACTTAGCTTTAGTCATTCAGCCATCGAGGCTGTCAGGGCCGACGGCTTTTATGTCGGCAATTTTTCAAAAAAGTTTAAAAGAACTTGACAGGATGCTGGAGTTGCTCAACCGCGCCTGGTTAGCTTCACGTTAAATTTCGTCCGTCTGCCATTTCGTTTGTTGTTGCCCACTGAATGACCGCTTTGAAGGCCGACCTGCCGCTCATTGTAAACCGATGTCTGTCTCTTATTGGCCCAGGCCGTGTCAAAACGTACAATCCCCAATTCCGGTGGAAATAATCAACCGATTATTGACTAAATATTGCTAAGAAGTGGTGGCGATCGTTATGAGTTTACCATGTTATGAAGGGTAAGTGGGGTGAAAGTTACCACTGACGTTTCTGTTTGCGCGTTTTGACACGGCCTGGGCCGACGGCTGTCAGTCAACTAAAGTAAATTTATTAATTTCCAATGACTGCTTTCATTGGAATAGCCTGTATTTTCTTATTTGCACACAATGTGAGCCCTGAGCGATGTTTGCAGGCTGTTTGCAAATAATGTGGGCTCATTCTCATTTAATTCGGGTCGAAGGTATCGGATATTTGCAAATAATTCGGGCCGAAAAAACGGATGTTTGCAGTTCCTATGGATTATGTTTGCAGGCCGCTACAGATATCTATAGTGCCAGAAGCGGACATATTGAGCGGAAGCTATTTTTTATAACGCAGTAAGGTGTTGCTTCATGGTGAAGCATACGGTTATTTGCCTATTACGCCCTATAAATTAATTACGTCTTATCGAGTTGCATCAAATACTAAGTACCCACCAATACCTAATACAAAGATTCCAAATAATAATTTCAGAAGGTGACCACTTAGGTGATTAGCCAAGTGGGCGCCTATCCATCCACCCGCCATAAACGCAATAGCCACAATAAGTGCCGCCTTCAAATCAACGTTACCATGGCGGTAATATTCCAGTACCGCCAATAACCCGACAGGAGGCAATAAAATTGCCAGGCTAGTTCCGATAGCAGCATGCTGGGAAAACTTGGCTAAGTAGATCAACGCAGGAACGATGATGATACCTCCCCCTATGCCAAACATACCTGAAACAACCCCGGACAACAAACCAATCAATAGCATTAGGGTAATCAATGAACCTGTCATAACTATACCTTATTATCTTTTTCAGTCGCCCAGACAGGCGCTGGGAAGTCAGCTTAGCTATTTATTTAAAACCATCTTGCTTAAACTTCTCCAGTCGTCTTTTGAAGCCTTTCTTATCAAACAGATAGTATAAAAACACCAGTAAAAAAGGCCATAGCATGAAAGCCAGCAGTTTAAATACAGTTCCAATATCCATAGTTACCACCTCATTAAATTTACAGTGTAATCTTCTGGTTTATGCTCAGGCATATTAGTCAATTTTGACGCCACCTTTTGTTAAAATACATACGCTTTAAATTCAGCGAAATAAAGTATTTAAGCGGTTCGTCACCCATGTCTTAAATTAGTTAGCGTGTGCTAGTTCAAAAATGATTAATTCAGCAGAGTTCTCACCAATATTTTCTACAGACATTAAATTCCCGGATTCCCAGAATACATCACCGACAGAGTATGTCTTGGTTTTGCCTCCTTCAATAACTTGTAGCTTGCCTTTGACCACATAACGGGGTCCCGGTCCTTCATGGGTGTGCCAGGGCGTTTTAAAGGCGACCGGGAATGTGACGCGTATTATTTTGGCATTAATGTTATTGCTGGGAAGTTCAACCTTATTTTCTAATAGAACTGTTCTATTTAGGGTTGGTTTATCCTGAGCCGAAACAATCTGGACGCTGATCAATAATAGCGAAGCAAGCGTTACCAGAAAAACTTTTGCTGGCTTAATCGTGAGTGTTTTAAACATCTGGTAACCTCTCGTGTTGTGATTAAAAAATAGATTATGAAGGTAAGTTGTTTTGTTTAACCATTTACACGTTTCTTCCAGTTGAACTATACGCCATGATAATAACCACCATGAGAACCTTGACCAGCAGGAACCGTTAGGTCTTTCTGTTGAGGTAATCTCTGATAAAGTACCACGGGATTTCCATCCAAAGCCATAAGCGCTCGCTTTAATGCTTCTCGGTCAAACTCAGGCGTGTTCTGCGCCGCGCCGACTCCCGACTGGCTTGCGGCATACACACCGTCCCTGGCGATATTATTGGCTGTTTGAATAAGCTTTAACGCTACATCGAATTTTTGCTCCAGCGTTGTTGCTTCTCCTTCCAAATCGGGATGCGCTTCCTATGTAAAGCGTATTGTCCAACCATCCAACCTTGATGGGTTGTTTGACGATATAGACTGAAGTCCCTATCGGAACCGAGTTGTATAACGCCTCAATGTCTTCAGAGTACATACGAACACAACCATGGGTTATTTGCATGCCTATACCGTAAATTTTATCAATATCGGTACCGTGTATCAGAACGATAATTTTCTCAAGATAACTTTTACTAAAACGGTTCTTTAAACGGTCTCAAATCGGCCGACCGTAAGGATTCCTTCGTAGTGCGACGTGAAGTCGTATAAGTAATTGTTTAGCTTGAGAAATCATGACTAAACCTGCCGTTCCTCTGGCAGTAGCCTAAGAGTGCAGGCATTAACAGTAATGTGATGTTTGAAGCCACT
>JAURYJ010000042.1 GCA_030653985.1 Methylobacter sp.
TTGTGCTTTTGAAGCCTTTTAAAACTTAAGTTGCCGTCATTGAGAGAGCCGATAGCCTCCTCTGGTAGCACTGTTCAATATTAACACAATAGAGGTTTTATACTATGGAAAACACGAAATTTAGCCGCTTACATCCCCGCCCTGAACGGCGGGGTTTTACGCTACTCATGGATAAAATATGATGATGTTGTATTTTTCACGTGGAGATAAGTTCCAAATAAATAACGACGGTCAGGAAAGTTAACTCCTGATATAATTAGTCAGTTTTTAAATCGAGAGCCGTTCAGGCTCGGGGTGTGTAAATTGAACGATATGATGAAAAATATAATTCTATGGGTCGTCATTGCAGTGGTATTGATGTCCGTCTTTAATAATTTTGGCCCGCAAAATAGCAGGGCTGATTCGTCGATATCTTACTCGCAGTTTATTGATTCGGTTAAAGCGGGTCAAGTTCAACAGGTGGTGATCGAAGATAATATCGTCAAAGGCAAGATGCAGGGTGGTCAAATATTTAAGACCTATGCGCCTTCAGATCCCCATTTAGTCGATGATCTGCTAGCAAATGGCGTAGAAATCAAGGCGGTTCCGCCTGAGCAGCCTTCTATGTTAATGCAGTTGTTGGTTTCTTTTGGGCCGATGTTGCTGCTGATTGCAGTATGGGTTTTCTTTATGCGGCAAATGCAGGGCGGTGGCGGTGCTGGTCGCGGTGCAATGAATTTTGGTAAAAGCAAGGCCCGTATGCTTGAAGAAGATCAGATTAAGGTTACTTTTGCCGATGTAGCTGGCTGTGATGAGGCTAAAGAAGAAGTCGTTGAAATGGTCGATTACCTTAAAGATCCAGCGAAATATCAGAAATTAGGCGGAAAAATCCCTCGCGGGGCATTGATGATTGGTCCTCCAGGAACAGGAAAGACTTTGTTGGCCCGGGCAATTGCCGGTGAGGCTAAAGTCCCATTTTTTACTATTTCTGGTTCGGATTTTGTCGAAATGTTTGTCGGTGTCGGTGCATCCCGTGTTCGGGATATGTTTGAGCAAGCCAAAAAACATGCACCCTGCATTATTTTTATTGATGAAATAGATGCGGTTGGTCGTCAGCGCGGTGCCGGTTTGGGTGGTGGCAATGACGAACGTGAGCAAACTCTAAACCAATTACTGGTCGAGATGGATGGTTTTGAAGGTAACGAAGGTATTATTGTCATTGCCGCTACAAACCGTGCCGATGTATTAGATAAGGCTTTGTTGCGTCCAGGCCGGTTTGATCGTCAGGTAACAGTAGGTCTGCCAGATGTCAGAGGGCGTGAGCAGATTCTTGCCGTGCATGTTAAAAAAGTGCCTATTGCTGATGATGTTGAGGTTAAATATATCGCGCAAGGTACTCCGGGATTTTCTGGAGCCGATTTGGCTAATTTAATCAATGAAGCTGCTTTATTTGCCGCAAGAATGAATAAACGTGTTGTCAGTATGGCGGACTTGGAAAAAGCCAAAGATAAGTTAATCATGGGTGTTGAAAGAACCTCTATGGTTATGAACCAGAAAGAAAAGAAAATGACCGCTTATCATGAAGCAGGGCATGCGATAGTTGGTAAGCTAGTTCCTGAACATGATCCTGTCTACAAAGTTAGTATTATGCCTAGGGGTCGTGCACTGGGTGTTACCATGTTTTTGCCAGAACGAGATCAGTACAGTGCCAGCAAGCAAAAGTTGGACAGTATGATTTCCAGTTTGTACGGTGGTCGTATCGCCGAAGAAGTGATTTTCGGTCGGGAACAAGTCAGTACCGGTGCATCCAATGACATTGAGCGCGCCACTGAGTTAGCTAGAAATATGGTGACTAAATGGGGTTTTTCTCAGCGGCTGGGGCCATTGTCCTATAGCGAAGAAGAAGGCGAGGTTTTTCTGGGGCGTTCAGTGACTCAGCATAAAACAGTTGCCGAAGAGACCTCTCATACCATTGATGAAGAAATTCGTTCTTTCATTGATCGGAATTACGAGCGTGCCGAAGTGATTCTGAAAGAAAATCTGGATATTCTTCATGCTATGGCGGAGGCGTTGATGAAGTATGAGACCATCGATAAGTTTCAAATTGAGGATTTGATGGCTCGTAAGCCGGTTAGGGATCCTCAGGGATGGGACGATAAACCGCCTTCTCATGGTGAAGTAATAACGGATGATATTAAAAGTAAGGGGGGCGTGAAAAATGAGAAGTCAATTGGCGGCACTGCCGAGCAAAGCTAATAGTATTCATAGTTGACACTAAAGGAGAGGCGTAATACCTCTCCTTTTTTTTGTATGTAATTTTAAACGGCAAAAGACGTAAATAATCGGTTTTTGTCTTTAGTTTTTACCTGTTTTTAGGCTTTAGAATCATGACAAAAAAATATTTTGGAACAGATGGCATTAGGGGTAGGGTCGGAGAGCATCCAATAACAGCAGATTTTTTTCTGAAGCTAGGTTGGGCTGCTGGGCGAGTGTTTGCAAGCGAAGGCAATGGTTTCGTTCTGGTTGGTAAAGATACGCGTATTTCGGGTTATATGTTTGAGTCGGCATTGGAGGCAGGGTTAACTGCTGCAGGTGTTGATACTCGCTTGTTGGGGCCCATGCCGACACCGGGTATAGCTTACTTAACCCGTACTTTAAGGGCGCAAGCGGGCATTGTCATTAGTGCCTCTCACAATCCTTATTATGATAATGGAGTTAAATTTTTCTCTGTGCAGGGAACGAAACTGCCCGATGAGATAGAGCAGAAAATAGAGCGGCATCTTGATTCGCCGATGACTACGGTAGAGTCGGCAAAATTGGGTAAGGCGAAACGGTTGGTTGATGCTGCGGGTCGATATATTGAGTTTTGTAAGGCTAGTGTGCCGACTCGACTTGATTTTAGCGGTATGAGAATAATACTGGATTGTGCTCATGGAGCAACTTATCATATCGCTCCCCATGTGTTTAGTGAAGTGGGTGCTGAAGTTGTTACGATAGGTGCAGAGCCGGACGGCCTTAATATTAATGACGAATGCGGTGCAACTAAGCCGGAAAAGTTGGCGGAAACAGTTCTAGCTTACCGAGCAGATTTTGGCATTGCTCTGGATGGCGATGGTGATCGATTGGTAATGGTCGATCACAAAGGTGAAATTGTTGATGGTGACGAGCTTATTTATATTATTGCTAAAGCGAGACTGGATGCAGGGCAGATGTCCGGGCCTGTCGTAGGCACGTTAATGACGAATCTGGGTATGGAGCACGGCCTGAAAAAGTTGGGGATCAATCTGCTTAGGGCAAATGTTGGTGATCGGTATGTTATGGAAATGTTGACTGAGCACAAAGGAATCTTAGGTGGTGAAAATTCCGGTCATATTATTTGTCTGGATAGAACGACAACGGGGGATGGTATTATTGCTGCCTTGCAGATCATGGCTGAAATGCAATGTACCGGTAAAACCTTACATGAATTGAAATCCGGTATGCAAAAATATCCGCAAGTTTTGGTGAACGTAAAAACAAGCAAGAAAATAAATCCGGATCAGGATGATGGTATACAAAAAGCAGTGAAAGCCGTCGAGAAAAAGCTCGGAGATAGTGGCCGGGTGTTGCTTAGAGCTTCGGGAACAGAGCCATTAATTCGTGTAATGGTAGAGGGTCAGCAGGAATATTTGGTTAGAAATTACGCGCAACAAATAGCTGATGAGGTTAAGAAATCAATAGGAGCTTGAATTAGGGGCTATTAATATATATCATAAGCGATTTGATTCTATGTGAGGAGTAGTGATGCGTCGGTCTCTAGTTGTAGGAAATTGGAAGATGAATGGAACTCTTGCCAGTGCTGAGTTACTTGTAAACGGTATCATTGCCGGGTTAGGCGAAAATGGCGCGGATATTGCTGTATGCGTGCCTTACGTGCATATACCGAAAGTAAGTGAATTGGTAAAAAGTACCTCATTGGCATTGGGTGCGCAAAACGTTGGAGATAAACCTTCAGGCGCATTTACCGGTGAAATTTCAGCGGCGATGTTAAGTGAATTCAATTGTAAATATGCTCTTGTAGGGCATTCAGAAAGACGCAGCTATTACGGCGATACTAACGAATCAGTAGCCGCACGGTTTTGTCAGGCACAAGAGCACAATATCATTCCGGTTCTCTGCGTTGGTGAAACGTTGGAGCAACGCGAACAAGACCAGACTTTTGCTGTGATTGATGCTCAGCTTGATGCTGTGATTAATTTAGCAGGTATTGCTGCTTTTAGTGCAGCAGTAATTGCTTATGAGCCTGTATGGGCCATAGGCACAGGAAAAACCGCAACTGATGATCAGGCTCAGGAAGTTCATCGGTACATAAGGCAGTATATTGCTGCTAAAGATCAGGTCATTGCCGATAAAATACAGATTTTATATGGCGGTAGTGCTAAGCCGGATAATGCAAAAGGCTTGTTTGCTATGCCGGATATTGATGGCGGTTTAATCGGTGGGGCTTCGTTGGATGCGGAATCCTTTTTGAAGATTTATCATTCAATTTAGAGTAATTTAAACTTTATTATGTATCAGGTAATTATTGTTGTTCATGTGCTGTTGGGTTTAGGCGTTGTTGGCTTAGTATTAATGCAACAAGGCAAAGGTGCTGATGCAGGCGCTGCTTTTGGCACGGGTTCTTCGGGTTCTGTTTTTGGAGCTCAGGGGGCGGCATCGTTCTTGTCTCGAGCTACAGCAATTCTAGCCACTTTGTTTTTTATGACCAGTTTAGGGCTTGCAGTTTTGAACGGTAAGCAGGGTGCTGCTTATGACCTAATGAACACCCCCAAGGTTGAAGAACTGGATACACTTGGTATTCCTGATGTAGGTGGTGCAAAAGGTGTGGTCGATACCTCTCCAGTGCCTGACGTCGACTCCAAAGAAGTGCCTGTTGCTGCTCCTGTAACTGAGTAAACAGTTAAAAAAGTAATAAATACTATTTAAAATATAAGAAAAGATATTTTGCAAATAATAAAAAAACAATTATGTATTAAATAGTATTTTTACGATCAAGTTTTAGCCGATGTGGTGAAATTGGTAGACACGCCATCTTGAGGGGGTGGTAACGAAAGTTGTGCCGGTTCAAATCCGGCCATCGGCACCAATATATACCCTGCTAGGGGTCTTCTCTAGTGGGGTGTTTTTTTGTTTGCTACAACGAAAAATACATAAATTTAAGTTTCTATAATAGAAGTGGCGATACAGCAAAATAATTAGATCATATTAAAAAATTATACGTAGAGTGCTGTAATATTCGTACAGGGTTTTGCTTGGTAAATTAGAAATTAATGGAGAAAACAATGGCAAGTATTCTTGCAGTTGACGATTCAGCTTCAATGAGAAAAATGGTTTCATTTACTTTAAGAGCTGCTGGATACGATGTCGAAGAGGCAGTGGATGGAGTTGATGCTTTAGAAAAGGCACAGGCTAGGAGATTTGATTGCGTAGTAACCGATGTTAATATGCCAAATAAAGACGGGATCACGTTAATTAGAGACTTGAGAGCACTCCCCGATTATAAATTTATTCCAATGCTGATGCTGACGACTGAGTCAGGCATCGAAAAAAAGCAAGAAGGTAAAGCTGCTGGCGCAACAGGATGGATGGTTAAACCGTTCAATCCTGATCAATTATTAAAAACATTACTAAAAGTTTTAGGCTAATCGGTACTGTCCTATCTGAGCGTATTAAGCGCATGCAGGGAAATCCATGTCTATTAGACTATGTTAGTCCCATGCGGTTTTATTCGGAGTGTTTAGATGAAAGGTTTAAGTGTTTATCAGTTTTTCCGTAAAACCCCTTCCTTCAGGCCGGGGATGTAAGGATGCTCTTGATTTTTCTTTTTCAGAGTTGTATGGTCATTTCGTGCTGATGGCGCTAGTCGCCTTAAGTTAGCATGATACTTCCATAGCGGCGGGAATCGCCGGTACTGCTAACTGAGGCACTGTTAGCCAAGTCAGAGAACGTAAATTGCTGTTCTTGCTCGTGCCATTGACGTTAGAAGCCCCGTTCTTTAGGTCAGGGTAATTCACCCAGATAGGTATCACTAAAGAAAGTTTTTGGGTTAATTTTTAATCTTGTTTAAATGAATTTAGGCGCATACAGGTAAGTCTATGTCTATTGATATGTCACAATTCCATCAGGTCTTTTTTGAAGAATGTTTCGAAGGTCTTGAAGCAATGGAGTCAGGATTGTTAACTCTCGATATGGGGGCTATTGATTCGGAAATAATCAATACCATTTTCAGGGGGGCGCATTCAATAAAAGGCGGCAGCGGAACTTTTGGCTTTACTGTTGTTGCCGATTACACCCATATTATGGAAACCCTGCTCGATGAGATGCGGGATGGGCGTAGGCAGGTAACTCAGCCTGCAGTAGATGTTTTGCTGGGTTCTGTTGACTGTCTTAGAGAGATGTTGACAGCTATACAAAATGAACAAATTGTTAACGATGTCAGCGTAGCAACGCATAAAACGGCTTTGGAAATTGTACTTAATGGCGGATCGATCGCCGAAGAACCGGCTTCTCCAGTTGAACAGGAATTGGCAAATGTAGCGGCTGTTGTTCATATTGCTCCTGATATTATTGAAGAAAAATCCGTTGAATTAGCAGGACAGGGCTGGAAAATAGCTTTTTGCCCCTATTTGGATTTGCTTAAAACGGGTAATGATCCTGTCAGGTTGTTTCGTGAATTGAATGAGCTAGGTGAATTAACAACCCTAGCTAATATTCAGGATGTCCCCGATTTTTATGAATTAGATCCAGAGGAATGTAATATTTCTTGGGATTTAAACGTTGCCGGAGATATTCCCGAAGATGACATTAGGGAAATATTTAATTGGGTTGAAGGTGATTGTGAAATAGAAATTCAGCCGTTTGCCAAAGCCGTAAAGCCACTCCTCCCCGCCGTAAAAAAAGCTGATCCTGAACCTACCCCAGTAATCATATCTAATAATCCAGACCCAAAGCCCGTTGAGGTCAAACCTAAAGGTGTTGAAGAAACCAAAAAATCGGATGCGCAGGATGCTGATAATGAAGCCGCAAAAACCACAGTAAAAGCCAGTTCGATTCGGGTGGATACGGATAAAATCGATACGTTAATCAATATGGTTGGCGAAGTAGTGATTACTCAGTCTATGCTGGGGTTAGTCGGTGAAAACTTTACCATGGATAAGGTAGGGCAGCTTAAAAGAGGGCTTGCCCAGTTAGAACGGCATACTCGCGATCTACAGCAAAGTGTGATGAATATTAGGATGCTACCGATCAGTTTTGTTTTTAGTCGATTTCCACGGCTAGTACATGATATCAGCGGTAAATTAGATAAAAAAATTGTACTGAAACTGGTAGGAGAAAATACCGAGGTTGATAAGGCTGTCGTTGAGCTAATTAATGATCCGTTAGTCCATTTGATTAGGAATAGTCTTGATCACGGTATAGAAATGCCTGCGGATCGAGTCGCGGCAGGTAAACCGGAAACGGGAACCATCGAACTGAAGGCGTATCATCGCGGTGGTCACATTGTCATAGAAATTATTGATGATGGTCGCGGATTAGATAAAGATAAGTTGTTGGCAAAGGCCATAGAAAAAGGCTTGGTTGAAGAAAACAACCTGCTGACCGAAAAGCAGATATTTGAACTGATCTTTATGCCCGGTTTTTCTACCGCCGAACAGCTGACTGATATTTCCGGTCGCGGCGTAGGTATGGATGTTGTGAGAAGAAATATTCAGTCACTCGGTGGCAATATAGAAATCATATCTGAGTTGGGCAAAGGCACAACAATAGCCATTCATTTACCGTTAACGCTGGCAATCCTTGACGGTCAGTCTGTTGCGGTGGGAGATGAAACTTATATTGTGCCATTAGTCTCAATTATTGAATCCATTAATATTACCGAAAAAATGTTAAATAAAGTTGCAGGTAAAGGAGAAACCTTTCGCTTGCGCAATGAATATTTACCGGTAATTAGAATGCGCGGAATTTTTAATGTGCATTCAGGCAATCTGACCAAGTCGAAAGAGGGTGTGCTGGTTGTCGTTGAGGGTCAAGGTGAACTGTGTTGCTTACTGGTAGACGAGTTATTGGGTCAACAACAGGTTGTTATTAAATCATTGGAAGCAAATTATCGGCGGGTGGAAGGTGTTTCAGGTGCAACTATTTTGGGTGATGGTTCTGTTGCACTGATTCTTGATGTCCCAGGCTTGGTGCGTTTTTCAATTCGCTAATATAAAGCACAAATAGATAAAATCAGATATGGCACAACAAGCTGAAAACAAAGATATTGACCAATATCACTACAGTAAAAACCTGGATAATGCAGTGCAATATTTGAGTTTTGCTTTAGGCCAAGAAGAATATGGGGTTGATATCCTTCGGGTACAGGAAATACGAAGTTGGGAGCCTGTTTCCAGAATACCTAATGTTCCTTATTATGAAAAAGGTGTGGTTAATTTACGTGGTTCCATTGTGCCGATTCTTGATTTGAGAGAAAGGTTTAATTTAAGTAAAGCTGAATACACTCCGTTAACGGTAGTTGTGGTATTGCAAACTGGCGACAGCAACAAGACACGCATAATGGGCGTTGTTGTTGACTCGGTTTCTGACGTGATTAGTGTGGATAAGACCGAAATTCAAAGTGCTCCGGACTTTGGGGCTAAAGTGAGTAACGAATTCATTAACGGACTGGTATCGGTTAATGAGCGCATGGTAATGCTGCTTGATGTAGATAAATTACTGAAACTAGAAGAGTTGGATCAGGATGAAAACTAAAGCCTTCCGTATTCCGATCACGCTTCGTACTTACATCCTTTTAGACAATAATATTAATGCATTTGGTAAGGTTTGTGAGATTTTAAGAGGTAGCGTAGCGTGAAAATTAATATGCCGATAACCAATAATGAGGTTATTCTGAAAAAAGGATCAATCCTGGTTTCACGAAGCGACTTGATGGGACGTATTACCTACGTCAATGATGCCTTTGTTGAAACCAGCGGATTTACCCGTGATGAGTTGATAGGACAGGAACATAATATCGTCCGTCATCCGGACATGCCCGCAGCGGCTTATGAGGATTTATGGAAAACCTTAAAACAGCTTAGACCCTGGCAAGGCATGGTAAAAAACAGGTGCAAAAACGGCGATCATTATTGGGTCGAGGCCAATGCCATGCCGTTATTTAAAGATGGAAAAGTCTATGAATATCTTTCCGTCCGGCATCCACCAAAGCGTGATCTGATTCCGGCTACGGAGCAGTTGTACAAAAAACTCAGCGCCGGCGAAGTAAAATTAAACCCTACTGGTTTAGCTTCGATAACTAAAGCTATTAGCGAAATAGCGATAGCGAAAAAAAATGCTTTTGTAGTGGCGGCTTTTTTAGTGCCTATATTTTTGCTGATGTATCGATTATTCCTGACGCAGGAATACGTCTTGTTAACGGGTGTTGCTTTGGTTGCCATAGTGGCATCGGCACTCAGTATTAATATGACCCGGGTCATAACCGATACGCTGGAAACGGCAATCACTATTTGTTATCGGCTGAGCAGCGGAAGTTTCGGCAATAAAGTAAATTTGAAGCGAGAAGATCAGCTGGGCGATTTTTTGCGTGGATTGTATTGCATGGAAGTTAAGCTGGGTGTCGATCTGGCCGATTTCAAGCAAGGTCTCGCAGAATCGAAACGAATTACTCAAGCTCTGGACAACGTTCAATCCCCTGTCATGGTAGCCAATAAGAATTTTGAAATTATTTACATGAACGATAGCGTTCAGAGGATGTTCAAGACGGCGGAAAGCGATATTCGCAACCAATTGCCTGGTTTCTCCGTCGATAAATTAATGGGTTCAAATGTTGATCAATATCACCCTGCTGTGAAAGGTGGGATCTTGGAAAAATCACAAGAACCACTTAGAACGCAACTGATTATTGGAGGTCGGCATATGAGTATTATCGCTAGCCCCGTTAATAGCGATGGTGAGCGTATAGGGTATGTGACTGAATGGCAAGATAGAACCCATGAAGTTTTAATTGAGCAAGAAATCGATCATCTAGTGCAGGGCGTTAAAGCCGGTGACTTGAGTGCGCGTATAAAATTAACTGACAAAGAGGGATTTACTAAAACACTATCTGCTGGCATCAATGAATTAACCGATGTCATTGAAAGTGTCTTTAGTGATGTTAACCGAGTGATGGAAAACATGGCTGAAGGTGACTTAACCACTGCCATTACCAACGAATATCAAGGAGTCTACGCTGAGTGCAAGAATAATATTAATGATACTTTGGCAAAGTTGAGTAACTTTATCATTCAAATCAGAGATGCAGCTGATTTTATAGACAGTTCATCGCAGGAAATGGCCAGCGGTAATAATAATCTGTCACATCGAGCTGAACAGCAGGCGGCCAGTCTGGAAGAAACCGCCGCCAGTATGGAAGAGCTCGCCAGTACCGTAAAAAATAATGCGCAGAATACCGTTCAAGCGACTGAGGTTGTTAATTCAGCCAGCCAATTAGCTCAAAAAGGCGGCGGCGTAGTGAAATTAGCTATTGCTGCAATGCAGGAAATTAATGAAAGCAGTAATAAAATTGCGGAAATTATTGGCGTAATTGATGAAATTGCCTTTCAAACTAATCTGTTGGCACTAAACGCGTCTGTAGAAGCGGCCAGGGCAGGAGAGCAGGGACGTGGATTTTCTGTTGTTGCAACCGAGGTTCGTAATCTGGCGCAACGGAGTGCAAACGCCGCACAGCAAAGTAATGAACTGATTCAGAACAGCGTGCAGAAAGTTCGTGCCGGAACAGCATTCGTCAATGAAACAGGCATAGCGCTAACTGAAATTGTCGAAAGTGTTGCCAAAGTCGGCGATATTGTTGCGCACATTGCCAGTGCCAGTTCAGAACAATCAGCGGGTATCGATCAAGTCAATCAAGCTGTTTCTCAAATGGACGATATTACTCAGCAAAATGCGGCATTGGCGGAACAGGCTGCAGCAGGGAGTATTGCGATGAGTGAGCAGTCTACCCATATGACCCAGTTGCTTAGCTTTTTTAGGGTTAATTCAAAAAACGGATCGGCAGCGGCGAGATCTGTTGTTGTCAGTAATCGGATACCCGTGGCACCCGTAAGGGCACCGACAAAAAAAGCGGCGGCTCCTGCTGCTTTGCCAGCGAGTCAGTCAAAAATAGATAGCAGCGATGAATGGGAAGAGTTTTAATCAAGGCTCTAGGGCGCAAGGCAGGTTTTTTAAATGGCGAGCCCTGAACCTTTTACCTCATCTAACCCTATAATCGACAGGAAACTATAACAATGACAACAGATGAGCAGTCAAATAATAGTCGGGTAGAGCAATTTCTCACCTTTCAACTTGCAGATGAAGCGTATGGCGTTGAGATTTTGAAAGTACAAGAGATTCGTGGTTGGGAAGCGGTTCGCGTGATACCGAATACACCGGCTTTTGTTAAAGGCGTATTGAATTTACGCGGTTCCGTTGTGCCTATCATAGATTTACGGGAACGGTTTTCTCTGGAACATTGCGAATATTCCGCTAAAACGGTCGTTATTGTACTTTGTGTCGAAAACGGTCCAAACCAGTTTGTCATGGGCATAGTCGCTGATGCGGTTTCTGATGTACTGGATATTAATTTGGAAGATGTCAAAAAAGCCCCAAATTTTGGTTCGAAAATCGATACTCGCTACATGCGAGGTATGTATGTGTATAAGAAAAAAATGATTATGCTCTTGGACGTTGATAAATTGCTCAATCCCGATGAGGTTGAGGGAATTGAAAGTTTGGTGTGACAGGTGAGAATTGTTGCAATAATCAATCAGAAAGGTGGAGTTGGCAAGACGACAACTACGGTAAATTTATGTCATGCCATTGCAGAATCAGGGTTAAAAGTCACCGTTATTGATCTTGATCCACAAGGCCATTTAGCCGTTTCTTTAGGCATTACTGCGCAAGGGCTTGGCGGTATTGATGAAGCTATGCTTAAACAGAAAGGGATTCAGCAACAGATTATTTTCGTCAGGGAAAATTTACAACTCATTGCGTCAGGATCCAAACTTAAGGATATTGAGTATCTAGCGGGTAATCATTCGCCTCGTGGTGTTTTATTAAAAGACGCCTTGCATGGATGTCTTAATGATCAGGACTTTGTGTTTATTGATTGTCCACCGTCTTCAGGATTACTGGTTGCGAATGCATTAATTGCCGCTGACGAAATTTTGATTCCTATGTCCAGTGATTTCCTGGCGCTACAAGGATTATCTCATTTAATGGGTACGATTAAGAGATTTGAAAAAGCGTTGAAAAGGAAATACAAAACATTATTAGTGATGTCTCGATATTCGCCAGATAGACGAATATCGAGACAGGTGTTAAATGTTCTGCTTACGCATTTTCCCGAACAAATATTAGCGACAGTGATCAGAGAAACGGCATTACTTGCAGAATGTCCCAGCTTTGGTAAAACCATTTTAGAATATAGTCCAAAAAGTCGTTCAGCAAGGGATTTTCGTAGTCTTGCTCATGATTTTCTTGAAGACAAGGTGATGTATGGCAACAACTGAAGAAAATGATTTAATCGGCTACGATCCTTTAGCGTGGATGGAGGCTAGCACTGATAAAAATGCAGAAATAATTGCTAATGAATATTGTGGTGATGACGACACTTTATTGGAAGAGCAGCCATTCATTGATAATGAAATGAGCATGACCGACGATTATTCAGATGATTTGATAGCAGATGCCGAAGAAGGTCTGGCTTTAGGCGACGCAGAAGCAGTTGCCGAAGAAGGTCTGGCTTTAGGCGACGCAGAAGCAGTTGCCGACGACTGCATGGATGCAGGAGGTAGAGCAACGCAGGGAGCAGTTGCCGAGAATTTTTCGCCAGAAGAACCGGATTCACAAATTGATTTAGATGCTACCTTGACTATTCAACATGTCGCCAAGTTGCACGAACAACTGAAGAATATTTTGGCTGTACATGATGACATCGAAATAAATGCATCTGACGTATCGTCAATCGATACGGCTACTTTGCAGCTACTGGTTTCATTGAAAAAAAATGCAGATAAGTTGCAAAAGAAAGTCACCATTATTTATCCATCCCCTCGATTTGTTGAGTCGGCGCAGTTGTTGGGTTTGCTGGATGTACTTGATGTTCATGACCTGTGACTTTTGATGGGCGGGGAAGGGATTAGAAATGGCTATTGTTGAGAAGGATCGCGAATTTAAATTCACAGCTAATGACTTTAATTTTTTAAGAAAGTTGTCTAATGAGCATTCAGGAATCCAGGTTCCTGATGAACGGTTTGATATGTTTTATTCCAGATTATCCAAGCGGGTAAGAAAGCTTGGCTTAGCGGACTTTGAAGCCTATTGTCAGTACCTTAAAGATTATCCGGATCGCGAGTTTACTGAATTTATCAACGCCATAACAACCAATTTAACCGCCTTTTTTAGAGAAATACATCATTTCGATTATGTCCGTGATGTTGTTATTCCAGAAATTTTGATCAGAAATAAAGCCTCACGACAAATTAGGGTGTGGTCCGCCGGTTGTTCTACGGGTGAAGAGTCTTACTCTTTAGCGATTACCTTGTTAGAAAATGTACCCGGTGACTGGGATATTAAGATTTTAGCAACTGATTTAGATACCCATGTTTTACAAACAGCCTCGGATGGCGTTTATACCGAAGATCGTGTCAGTGATTTGTCAGAAGAGATGCTTAAGCGTTGGTTTATGCGGGGTAAATCATCGCAGTCAGGCCAAGTTAAAGTAAGACATCAATTACAACAAATTATTCAGTTTAAAAAATTAAATTTAATGCAGGATTGGCCGATGAAGTGTCATTTTGATTTTATTTTTTGTCGTAATGTTCTTATATACTTTGATCGTGAAACCAAGGCCTCACTCGCGAAAAGATATGCTCAAATGTTGTCTAGTCGGTCATGGTTATTTATTGGACATTCAGAGTCATTAAACCAACTTTCAAATGAATTTGAGTTGGTTGCATGCACCAGTTACCGGAAAAAGACGTGAACATTCATGAATAGTAGTAAAGATGTTGGTCTACCTTCCATAGACGGCTTTGATCACATTAACCGATATATGGATAAAGACCACGGTGTGATTGCGGCAAAGATTTTGCCGGGTGAGTATTATGTCACTCAGGAAAATGAATTGATTACAACGGTATTAGGCTCTTGTATATCGGCCTGTATTCGGGACAAAGTGTCAGGTTTGGGCGGGATGAATCATTTTATGTTGCCGGAAACGACAGCCGATAAGCTAAAACAAGGTAATGAGGCGGTGGTTGGCAATGCAACCCGCTATGGAAATTTTGCCATGGAACATTTAATTAATACTATTCTCAGTAATGGGGGTAAAAGAAAAAACCTGGAAGTTAAGGTATTTGGCGGAGGTAAAATCATTCCAACCTTGACTGATGTTGGTCTTAAGAATATTGACTTTATCTTGGAGTATATCGATACAGAAGGGCTGGCTCTTTTATCCCAGGACTTGGGTGACATTTATCCCAGGAAAATAATTTACTTTCCTAAAACAGGCAAAGTTGGAATGAAAAAAATCAAAGACCTACATAATGATACTGTTATAAGAAGAGAGCGGCAGTACTTTAACGAGATTAAAAATGCACCTGTTGAAGGTGAAGTCGAGCTTTTTTAAGAGTATACAATGAGTAAAATTCGTGTATTGATTATTGATGATTCATTGTTAATCAGAAAGGTATTGACTGAGATTTTAAATTCGTCTCCAGATATTGAAGTCGTTGGCGCAGCCGAAGATCCTCTTATTGCCCGAGAGATGATTAAGGCATTAAATCCTGATGTATTGACTTTGGATATTGAAATGCCGCGTATGGACGGAATAACCTTCTTACGTAATTTGATGCGTTTGAGGCCAATGCCCGTTGTGATGATTTCAGCGCTCACAGAAAGTAATGCTGAAGTTACGTTAACTGCTTTGGAGTTGGGCGCAGTAGATTTTATAGCTAAACCAACCATGGATGTAGAAAACGCCTTAAATGACTATGCCGATGATATTATTACCAAGGTAATAGTCGCGTCAAAAGCTAATATTAGAAGGCTTGAATAATAAAGTCTGCAAGCAGAAATTTTGGAGCGGTAGCGCGCAGGGAAAAACGTGTGCATGTCGTGAACTCCTGTAATGATGTAATCGCTTAAAATAAAGTGGTAACAATCAACATTAAACATGCACCTATTAACGGTGATGGTGGACTTCTTTTAGAGTGGACTTATGGGTAAGATACGCGTATTGATTATTGATGATTCAGCATTAATTAGGAAAATATTGACTGAAGTTTTAAGTTCGTCACCCGATATTGAAGTTGTCGGTGCAGCAGCGGATCCTCTTATTGCCCGAGAGATGATTAAGGCATTAAATCCTGATGTATTGACGCTGGATATTGAAATGCCGCATATGGACGGGATAACCTTTTTAAGCAACTTGATGCGCTTAAGGCCTACACCGGTTGTGATGATCTCTACGCTGACTGAACATGGTGCGGAGGCCACTTTAAATGCTCTGGCGCTAGGTGCGGTCGATTTTATTGCTAAACCCAAGGTTGATGTGGTTAATACGCTGAATGAGTATGCCGAGGAAATTATTTCCAAAGTTATTGGCGCTGCCCAGGCTAAAGTCGGCAATATTTACAATAGAGCAATCAAGCCTAAAAGTCCTGTTGCAACCGTTGCTGATGTTTCAGAAAAACACTCAGTTGATGTGATTCTTAAAGCCGCGCCGATAAAAACGCCTATTAGTTCCACCAGTAAGATCATTGTTTTGGGCGCCTCAACGGGAGGAACGGAGGCCATTAAAGCCGTTGTTAAAGGCTTTCCGGCAAATACCCCGCCTATTTTAATAACCCAACATTTACCCGCTGCATTTAGTGCATCATTTGTCCGGCATGTTGACCTGGTAACGGAAATGTCAGCTTGTATTCCCAAGCATGGTCAGACGATTGAGCCGGGTAATATTTATCTTTCACCCGGAGACATGCACATGCTGGTGATTAGAGACGGAGGTAAATATATTATTCAGTTGAGCGATGGATTGCCTGTTAATCGACATAAACCTTCCGTTGATGTGCTGTTTCGTTCAGTCGCTCAGTGTGCCGGGGCTAATGCCGTCGCGGTGTTATTAACAGGCATGGGCGCTGACGGAGCCATGGGCATGAAAGAAATGCATGATGCGGGCGCTAAAACAGTTATTCAGGATGAACAAACTAGTGTGGTTTGGGGTATGCCGGGTGCTGCATTTAAGTTAGGTTGTACTGATTATGTTGTACCGTTAGAAAATGTTTCGAGTAAAATTTTAAGCTTAATTAACTGATGTTACCCACCGATTGCAAGCTATCAATAACTTAAGGCTATTTTTTGCTTTGTAAGTGATGGATTTTTTGTATTCCTGGATAATATCAGTTAGTTAAGTCTGGCAGTATTAGCAAAGTTAACTAGAAAGTAAGCTGATAAGCTTCTTTGATATTATCTTACTGACTCTTTTGGCTATAGCGGGCAACGTTTACCAAATATCACTTTTTACACTGTTTAATTAAACATGACTAATCAGACTAAATCACAATTTGTTGCGGTAGCTTCCATTACCTCGGAGTTAAGTGCAGTCATGGTAGTGGCCAAGGAAATATCCTTAGCAGCAGCCAATGCCAAGGCCATTGCCTTTAGGGCGGGAGATAAGGCGAAAGGATTTCAGCCGATTACCGACTTTATTAATGAGCTGGCTAAAGAAACCATTGAATTGGTTACCGATATCAATATACATGCACTGGTGTTATATCGATTAACGGTCAATGAATTCCAAAAAACGACGGCTTATAATAAACTCGAGTTGGCCGCAAAAATGGCTGGAGATGCTGTTTATGCTAATACGATGCAGGAGCCATTAGATAATGCAAGACTTTCGATGCAAGATTGCCAGAGACAGTTTAAACGGGATGTCTCGCAACTGTTAGGACAACTTGAAGCGGTGATGCATCATGCCCGTGCTGCACGCGTTATCGCTGCAAACTCAAGGATTGAAGCATCACAGGCGGGTGAATATTTACAGAGCTTGCAGGCCGTTGCTGAAAGTGTAGATAAGGCTGCACATACTATTCACGATAATGTGCAGCGATGCAGAATTGCATTATCCATTTATCGCAATAACTAAATAGCTGCTAACAGCAGAGGGCATTGTTTTTCTATGAAAATGACCAAGATTTATGAAGGATCACACCAATGGATTATGTTTGGAAGGGATGAAGGTAAACCCGCTAATATAATCGATACCAACCAATATGTGGTGCGCACGGCTAATCGATGCCTACTTTTGGATCCAGGTGGTGCCGAGCTATTTGCGCCGATGATGGCAGCGGTATTGCATCATGCGCCGGTGGATCAAATAACGGATCTGTTCGCTTCACATCAGGACCCTGATGTCATCTCATCACTGGGTTTGTGGGACCAGGCGTTAACCAATGCCAAACTTCATGCGCCGGCTATTTGGGAGGGATTCTTGCGGCATTACAGCTGTGAATCAATAGAATATGTCCCTATTCCAGATAATGGTGGAACCATTAAACTGGACTCTGTGGAATTGCAGATCATTCCTGCCCATTATTTGCATTCGCCCGGTAATTTTCATGTCTATGACCCGCAGGCTAAAATTTTGATGACAGGGGATATCGGAGCCGCTTTTGAAGCGCCCGATGCCCCCGTGTTTGTTGATAATTTCAGCGCACATGTTGAAAAAATGCGTCATTGGCATCAACGAATGATGCCGTCAAATCAGGCCAAGAGAGTCTGGATTGAACGGGTAAGAAATCTGGATATAGATATTTTGGCTCCACAGCATGGGCGGATGTTTAAAGGTGATGATGTCAAACGCTTTTTAGACTGGTTTGATGCATTACAGGTAGGTATTGCCGTTTAATCAATTTCAACCTGCTGAAGTCAACAAAAAATTTAAAAAAAGGGGAGCCTAATAGATTTAGGCTCCCTTACCAAGAGGCTCTACTAGATAACTTAAAATATATTTAAATGTATTCGATAATGTAATTTATGAATACATATAGACCCCATGAATTTGGCAAGCTGATAGGCAAATCCACCCATACCTTACAAGTATGGGATAGAAAAGGCATTCTAAAAGCGCATCGGTCGCCTACTAATAGGCGGTTCTATACGCATGACCAGCTTTCAGACATTATGGGCGTTAAAGCCGATAAGCGCATAGCCGTTAGTTATTGCCGCGTGTCCAGTCCTGGACAAAAAGACGACCTGCTTGCACAACAAAAAGCAGTGGCCGATTTCTGCATAGGCGCGGGTATTGCCGTTGATGAAGCCATCGTTGAAGTGGGCGGCGGCTTGAATTTAAAAAGAAAGCAGTTTGTCAGGATGATGTCCTTGGTTGAAGCCAGGGCAATCCATACCTTAGTTATCGCACATAAGGACAGGCTTGCCCGTTTTGGCATGGACTGGTTTGAACATTATCTTGAACAACACGGCTGCAAGCTGGTCATCATTAATAACGAGGCGTTATCGCCCGAGTCAGAAATGGTGCAAGACTTAATGGCGATTATCCAGTGTTTTTCGTGCCGGTTATACGGCCTGCGCCGCTATAAGAAAATCATCAAAGGAGCGATCAGTGATAACACAGATAGCGTTTAGCGATAACCTTAACCCAGGCAAGTTTGCGGCCCTGACCGAGCAGGCCGAACGCCTTGGCGTTATTCGCAGCGAGGTCTGGCAACGCTTCGGTTCTATTAACGGTGTGGGTCTGCGCGACAGAACCATCCGGGATAACTGGCTAAAACAGGGCAAGCCGTTCAACGTCGGCGCAACGCCCTGGAAACAAACCTTGTGCGATGCGATAGGCGACATCAAAGCCTGTCGGGAAGCTGCAAAATTTAACGTAAAACAGGCCATCCGTCGGCACAGCAACGATAAAGACGAACAAAAGCGCCTGTACACCTTGTTGAAATCTGACAACTACCGGGATGACCGCTATCTGTCGCGCATCATGCGCAAATATTACCAACGCGGCCATAACCATACTTACAATCAAATCATCGTGCGCTCAGATGATTACACCGTGTTCGTGTTAGCTAAAAAAGTCTGGATCAAGATTCCCAGCCTGATTAAAGGCAAACGCATTGCCATTCCCTTAAGCACCCGCGTAGCGCCTAAAGGCAACCTGCGGATTAACAATAAAGTGGAAGTCCATTACGCCGCTGACATGATTCTTAGCCATGATTGTGGCGGCCAAACCATTGGCGTAGATAAAGGTTATACCGAAGTGTTGACCGACTCAGATGGTGTGCATCATGGCGTTACCCTGGGTGCTGTTTTAACAAAAGAATCAGACCGGCTAAAGCTGAAATATCAGCGCCGCAACAAATTAAAAGCAATTGCCAAAAAGAAACCCTGGGTGACTCAACATAACTTGGGGCGCAAGAAACTGGACAAACAAGCCGTCAACCACCAATCCAGCGTTAGGACGCTGGTGCATGAAGCCGTTAATCACGTCATTGATAAAGCGGCGGTGATTGTCACCGAAGATTTAACCTCACCGATTGCCGGAAAGAAATTCAGCAAAAATGTGAGCCGCCGCTTGTCCGCCTGGACAAAAGGCGTTATTGCCCATGCTATAGAAAATGCATCTCGCCGTAGAGGTTCTACGGTCGTTTACATCAATGCTGCATACACCTCACAAATGGATTCTTGCGACGGCTCCCTTTCGGGGAAACGCTGCGGGGAGAAGTTTTATCGAGAAAACGGGGAGGTGTTGCAGGCGGATGTCAACGCTGCACGCAACGTCTTAGCAAGACTCCACGACTCAGAGATCGGTCGATGGACACCTTATAAACAGGTCAAGTCCATCTTGCTAAAACGGAACAGTGCCAATCGGTTGAAACTGCTCAACCAGGATTCCAGTTGCAGGTTGAAAAACCTATCAACGGAAAGCGAATTACTTAATGCGTATGTTTGAGTACAAAATTAAGAGCAGTAAGTGCCAGGCTTAGTCGTTCATCTGAGTGTAACCGAAAGACTCACCATCAACGGCTTATAACCTTGGGCTGGTCAGGCTTAAGTTGGTAGTCTAAGACGCTTTGTTTTATGGTATTCTAGGCGGCTAGCTTTTTTTGGTTAAATTCTCATATCACTTTATGCGAACTCGCGTTAAAATTTGCGGTTTTACCCGTGTTGAAGATGCCGTTTGTGCGGCTCAATTAGGTGTCGATGCCATTGGTTTGGTGTTTTATCCGCCCAGTCCACGGCATGTCGGTATTGAACAAGCGGTTGAAATTGTTAAGGCCTTGCCGGCGTTTGTTACGGTCGTCGCTTTATTTGTCGATGAGCAGGAGTCACGGATACGCGAGGTTTTGGCGCAGGTACCGGTAGATTGCCTGCAATTTCATGGCGATGAGCCGGCCGATGCTTGCAGGTTATATGGCAAACGTTATATGAAAGCCCTGCGAATGCAAGATGGTATCGATATTCCAGGTCTGGCTTTGCACTATCATGATGCAGCAGGATTGCTGTTGGATGCGTATCATCCGGGAGCGAAAGGCGGTACCGGCAGCCGATTTGATTGGAACAGGATTCCTCAATATTGTCAGTTGCCTATCGTGTTGGCGGGTGGTTTGGATGAGAATAATGCCAGGCAGGCGGTGCAGGCAGTCAGGCCCTATGCTGTGGATATCAGCAGTGGTGTAGAAGTAGAAAAAGGTGTTAAGGATGCGCTAAAAATGGCGGCATTCATACGTGAAGTTAATGAGGGTGACAGAATACTACTATGACAGAAAAATATAATATGCCCGATGAGCGGGGACACTTTGGCCCTTACGGCGGAATGTTTGTTGGAGAAACATTGATGCTGCCGATTCAGGAATTGAATGCTGCATACCAGCAGTATTTAAAAGATCCTGAATTCATAGCGGAACTGGATGCCGATTTAACGCATTACGTAGGCAGGCCTTCGCCTCTATATCACGCTGAACGCTGGAGTCGCGAGTTGGGCGGCGCGCAGATTTATCTGAAACGCGAAGACCTTAATCATACCGGCGCACATAAAATAAACAACACGGTTGGACAGGCTTTATTGGCCAAACGTATGGGCAAGACGCGCATTATCGCTGAAACCGGAGCCGGTCAGCATGGTGTGGCGACAGCGACCGTTGCCGCCAGATTGGGTCTGGAGTGCGTGATTTACATGGGCGCTGTCGATGTTGTCAGGCAGTCTTTAAATGTGTATCGGATGAAGTTATTAGGCGCGACCGTGGTGCCCGTTGAATCCGGTTCAAAAACGCTAAAAGATGCGTTGAACGAAGCGCTCAGAGATTGGGTGACCAATGTCGACAATACCTTTTATATTATCGGCACGGTTGCAGGTCCGCATCCCTATCCTGCGATGGTCAGGGATTTTCAGGCCATCATCGGCCGCGAAGCGAAGCAACAATGCCTGAATCAAGTCGGACGCTTGCCTGATGCACTGGTTGCCTGTGTCGGCGGCGGATCAAACGCCATCGGTTTGTTTTATCCGTTTATAGATGACCATTCGGTCAAAATGATCGGTGTTGAAGCCGCGGGGGACGGCGTTGAAACCGGGCGTCACTCGGCACCGTTATGCGCAGGTCGTCCGGGCGTACTGCATGGCAATCGTACTTATCTAATGGAAGATGACGATGGTGAAATTATCGAGACGCACTCCATTTCGGCCGGTTTGGATTACCCTGGCGTAGGCCCCGAACATGCCTGGTTGAAAGATACCGGCAGGGCTGAATATGTCAATATTACCGATACTGAGGCGCTGGAAGGTTTCCACGCATTAACCCGAATGGAAGGCATTATTCCGGCATTGGAATCGAGTCATGCAATGGCTTACACGATGAAGCTGGCGCCAACTATGAAAAAAGACGAAATTATCATCGTCTGCTTGTCAGGTCGCGGCGATAAAGATATGCAGACCATGGCGCAACGCGAGGGAATAGAACTGTGAGTCGATTAGCTGCAACATTTGAAGCGTTAGCCAAAACAGGCCGGAAGGCGTTAATCCCGTTTATTACCGCAGGCGATCCTAACCCCGAGTTCACCTTGCCGCTGATGCATGCAATGGTTGAGGCGGGTGTCGATGTGATTGAGTTGGGTGTACCGTTTTCTGATCCTATGGCAGACGGGCCGGTTATTCAGCGAGCCAGTGAGCGTGCTTTAGACTATAAAATGAGCTTAAGACGCGTCTTGGCGATTGCAACAGAATTTAGAAAAACCAATCAACAAACCCCAGTCGTGCTAATGGGCTACGTGAATCCTATTGAAGCTATGGGGTATGAAGATTTTGCCAATGCCGCGCAACGCGCCGAGATTGACGGCGTTTTAACGGTTGATTTGCCGCCTGAAGAAGCGGAAGAATGCGTATCCTTGTTAAAGGCGCGGGACATTGATCCGATTTTTTTATTGGCACCCAACAGCACCGATGAGCGCATTAAAAAGATGGATGTCGCAGGTTCAGGTTATCTTTATTACGTTTCACTGAAAGGCGTCACCGGTGCCGGACATTTAAATGTTGCCGATGTCGAAGCCAAGCTTAAGCAAATCAAGACGAATACCCGTCTGCCTGTGGCTGTTGGTTTTGGTGTTAAGGACGCACAAACAGCAAAGACGGTTGCCAGTTTGGGTGACGGTGTGGTTGTCGGCAGCGCCCTGATCAGCAAAATTGAGGCGAATCTGGGTGATCCGGAGCGTGCCAAAAGAGAGATAGTCGATTTGTTGGTCGCCATGCGCCAGGCAATGGATAACTAAAGGATAGATAGCTAGGATGGGCTGACCTAAGGAGTCCCATCAAACAATAGCAACACTAAAGGGCAGATGAATGAGTTGGTTTGAAAAGTTAATCCCTTCAACAATTAGAACGGAAGGGTCGAATAAAAAAGGCACTGTACCTGAAGGATTGTGGAATAAGTGCCAGAGTTGTAATGCGATTCTTTACAACACGGAACTGGAAAGAAACTTCAGCGTTTGCCCAAAATGTGAGCATCACATGCGGATTTCCGCCAGAACGCGGTTGACCATGTTTCTGGATGAGGGCGACCAGGAAGAAATAGGTAAAAATGTGAAGCCTATCGACCCCTTAAAATTCAAAGACAGTAAAAAATATAAAGACAGAATTACTCAAGCGCAAAAACAGACGAAAGAAAATGATGCGCTGGTGGTGATCAAAGGTCAGCTAAAAGGTCAGGATATTGTTGCAGCGGCTTTTGATTTCGCCTTTATGGGCGGATCAATGGGATCTGTGGTCGGCGAAAAATTTGTTCGTGGCGTCAACAAAAGTCTGGAGCTGGGCGTTCCGTTTATTGTGTTTACGGCCAGCGGCGGTGCGCGTATGCAGGAGTCGCTGTTTTCATTGTTTCAGATGGCCAAAACCAGTGCGGTATTGGCTAAATTATCCGATGCCGGTCTTCCGTATATATCGTTCATGACCGACCCGACTATGGGCGGCGTTTCAGCCAGTTTGGCTATGCTGGGCGACATTAATGTTGCCGAACCCAATGCCTTGATCGGTTTTGCAGGTCCGCGGGTAATCGAGCAAACCGTTCGTGAAAAACTGCCGGAAGGCTTTCAGCGTAGCGAGTTTTTACAGGAGCATGGCGCTATCGATATGATTATCGACCGACGTGAAATGCGCGATAAGATTGCCGGTATCTTGGCGCTGCTGATGGCGGGTAGAGACATTGCAGTGCAAATCCCCCTCAATCCCCCTTTAACAAAGGGGGAAGCCGAAGGCGCAGGGGGATGTCAAGTTGAAACGGATGATGAGCGTCGCCCGGATCAGGAAGACTGATATTGTTGTCGGTTAATGAGACGTTTTGATTCGTTAGAGGCTTGGTTGAAGTGGCAGGAAAGCTTGCATCCTTTAGCCATCGATTTGGGTTTGGAGCGGGCGGCGCAGGTTTTTCATGCGCTTAATCCCGATTATGCCAAGCCTCCAACTATTACGGTCGCCGGAACCAATGGCAAAGGCTCGTCTGTTGCTTATCTTGAGGCTATCTACACGGCGCAAGGCTATCGGGTAGGAGCTTATACGTCGCCGCATATCCTGAAATATAATGAAAGAATAAAAATTGACGGCAAACCGGTGTCGGATGACAAAATTTGCGAGGCATTTGCAAGAATAGAGTCGGTACGAGGCAATACTTCATTAAGCTACTTTGAATTTGGTACACTGGCCGCATTGGATATATTTTTCCGTGCCGGAGTCGATATTCAATTGCTTGAAGTTGGTTTGGGCGGGCGATTGGATGCCGTTAACATTGTCGATCCCGATGTGGCATTGATCACCAGTATCAGTATTGATCATATTGAATGGCTGGGCGGTACGCGAGAAGCCATAGGACGGGAAAAAGCCGGTATTTTTCGAGCGGGAATTCCCGCTGTCATCGGCGATCCGGCCCCCCCGGAATCATTACTACAGAGCGCCCTTGAACAGCATACCCTGCTGTATTGTCTCGGTAAGGATTTTGGCTTTAAAAAGCAGGCAACAGGATGGGATTGGTTCTCTGCCGACCGGCAAATGTTACAATTGCCTGAACCGGGGTTAAAAGGTGAGCATCAGTATCGTAATGCCTCGGCGGTTATTTTGGCGGTGACCAAGATGGCTGAGGTTTTGCCGGTTACTGAAGCATCGATTAAGCAGGGACTGGAAAATGTCCAGTTAGCGGGTCGATTTCAATTGATTGATGGCGAAATTCCGGTGTTGCTGGATGTGGGGCATAACCCTCAGGCAGTCCGAACATTGGTTGATTACGTGACGGCTGTTTTTCCCGGAAGACGCATTCATGCTGTTTTTTCAATGATGAAAGACAAGGACATAGCGGGAGTCCTTGAAATTATGAATCTGGTGGTTTACGACTGGTTTTTTGCGCCTTTGGCAAATCCTAGAGCGGTTACGGAACCGGTTATGCGTGAGATTTTTTCACAAAGTTCGGTGTCCAGGGTTTCTTTTGGTTTTTCTGGTTTTACTGAAGCATTTACTGCGGCAAAAAGCCAGTCAAGAGAAGGTGATTTGTTATTGGTTTTTGGATCTTTCTTTTTGGTATCTGATTGCTTGGTTGAATTTGAGAATAAGTGAGTAGACGAAATGGATCATGAATTAAAACAACGTTTGATTGGTGCGGTCGTTGTTACGGCCCTATGTGCAATTTTTATTCCCATGTTGTTCGATGATCCTGTCGATAATAGCGGCAAATTAGTCAGTGAACTGAGTATTCCTACTCCAGGCTCAGATGGCCGGATTGTGCCGAGCAGTGCGGATCAGGTTTTAGGATTGCCGGATCCTGAGCCTTTATCTATCGAAAATGCCAGTGATACTTTTGAGAGTGCCGGTGTAGAAGAAGAACCTGAGAAACAGGATCGTTCCGGGGAGTCTTTGTATGCCGAATCCGAAGGTTATGCAGAGGATGCTAATACCAAAGATCTCGTTGAGCAGCCTTTATCGGCAGAGGCTACGGATGATGATGGAGAAAGCACTCAACTGGGGGATTCTCAAATAAAAACAGTGGTTAAAGTACCCGAAAAGGTTCAGAAGGTTATAGAGACGATCAAGCCAGTAACGGTTAAAAAGCCCGTGCAAGCACCAGCGACCGTTAAGCAATCGACGCCTAAACCCTCTAGTGTCACGAAGGATCTTGCTGCCGTTGTAGTGGCAGCAAAAAAACCAGTCGCTGCAGCGAAAGCGAGTTCAAAATTAGTGCGTTGGTATATTCAACTCGGTAGTTTTAGTAAAAAAGAAAATGCAGTTTCTTATTGGAAAAGCTTGAATGAACAAGGCTTACCCGCTTCGCTGGATACCGTTCAAACAGATAAGGGAACGACCTATCGACTTCGACTAGGTCCCGAACTTGACCAGAAAAAAGCGGCCGAAATGAAGGCAAGACTGGATAAAAAGAACATAAATGCAGTTTTGATGTCTGAGTGATGAAGAACGGCAGGGGTAGAATGATTGGCGCTCTTGCTCAAGGATTCCTGGTGGAAAGAATCGACATTCATTCCACCTGTTCAATTGCTCGCTGTTTGGTTGCGAGATCATTTTTCGTCAGGTATGGCGAACCACTGCATGGATGTAGGAGGTAGAGCAACGCAGGAGCAGTTGCCGAAACCATCAGTTATCGCTAATTTCTTTCGCTAATTCTTACAAATAATGCAGGTTAAAAAATAATGTGTGGTATTGCTGCTATCGTTTCACATCAGGCTGTTAATCAAGAGTTATATGATGCTCTGACAGTGCTGCAACATAGGGGTCAGGACGCCGCAGGCATTGTGACCTGTGAGGCCGGACGGCTACATTTGCGCAAGGAAAACGGCTTGACCCGTGATGTTTTTACCAATGCCCAGATGTTGAGATTAAAAGGCAATATGGGTATTGCTCACGTTCGTTATCCAACGGCGGGTTGTACCAGTTCTGCAGAGGCGCAACCTTTCTATGTTAATTCGCCTTTTGGTTTGACACTTGCACATAACGGCAATTTGACCAATACCGAAGAGCTAAAAAAGGTTTTATTCATCGAAGATCAACGGCACATCAATACCGATTCCGATTCTGAAGTTTTGTTGAATGTTTTTGCTCATGAACTGCAAAGTTTAGGTAAATTGCATTTAACTGTGGATGACGTTTTTCAAGCGGTATCCGGCGTTCATCGCCGCTGTCGTGGCGCCTATGCCGTTGTGGTTATGATTGCTGGGTTCGGTATTTTAGGTTTCAGGGATCCTCATGGCATTCGGCCTATCGTGTTTGGTGAAAAAAAATCCGAGCAAGGTTCGGAATTCATGATCGCATCTGAAAGTGTCGCTCTGGATGTGCTGGGTTTTGAGATGATTAGAGACGTTGAGCCCGGTGAAGCGGTATTTATCGAAGAGTCAGGTGTATTGCATACCAAACAGTGTGCTGAGAAAACGGATCATTGTCCGTGTATTTTCGAGTATGTCTATCTTGCAAGGCCGGATTCGATTATTGACCGTATATCGGTTTATAAAGCGCGTTTGCGTATGGGGGAAAAGCTAGCCAAAAAAGTGCTAAGAGACTGGCCTGATCACGACATAGATGTGATTATTCCCATTCCCGACACCAGCCGAACAGCGGCTTTGCAGATGGCTAATATTCTGGGTGTGAAGTACCGTGAAGGCTTTATAAAAAACCGCTATATTGGCCGGACGTTTATCATGCCGGGCCAGAAAATGCGGGAGAAATCGGTCAGGCAAAAGTTAAATGCCATTGGTCTCGAGTTTGAAGGCAAGAATGTCTTACTAGTCGATGATTCAATCGTCAGAGGCACGACATCCGAGCAGATTATTCAAATGGCCAGAGATGCGGGTGCTAAAAAAGTCTATTTTGCCTCGGCTGCGCCGCCGGTACGCTTCCCCAATGTTTACGGCATCGATATGCCGGCCGCTCATGAATTGATTGCCCATGATCGTACCGAAGATGAAGTGCGAGTCGCCATAGGTGCAGATCGGGTGATTTATCAGGAACTGGATGACCTGATTGAAGCGGTTCGTAAAGGTAATCCAAATATCAAGCATTTCGATACTTCCTGCTTTAGTAATGAATACGTCACTGGTGATATTGACGACGCCTATCTGGAACGTACCGAAGCGTTGCGCAATGACAACGCGCAATTGACCAGAAACTCGGAAAATTTCATTATTGGCATGCAAAATGGGGATTGAGGTGCAGGGCTAAAGGCGCTGGACAAAGATCGGTCGTATTGAAGCCTGATTTTTTGCCTGATCTTTTTAACAAACAAATGCGTTTAATTAAGAATGAAAGATATTAACTGGAACGACTATTCACTGGAAACTCAGGCGATCAGAGCCGGGCATAAGCGTACTCATGAAGATGAGCATAGCATCCCAATTTTTGCGACTTCCAGTTACGTGTTTAAGAGTGCCGAAGAAGCCGCTTTACGCTTTACTGGACAGAAACCGGGCAATATCTATTCGCGTTTTACCAATCCAACCGTTAATGCTTTTCAGGAAAGACTGGCGCTAATGGAAAAAGGTGAGCGTTGTCTGGCATTTTCATCCGGGATGGCGGCCATTATGGCGGTCGGCATGGGACTGCTTAAAGCCGGTGATCATGTGCTGTGTTCGCGTGGCGTGTTCGGCAATACCGTATTGATGTTCCAAAATTATTTTAGCAAATTCGGGGTTGAAACCGATTTTGTTGATCTGATCGATACCGCAGCCTGGGAAGCGGCGATTAAACCGAATACCCGGTTTTTGTTTCTGGAAACACCATCCAATCCATTGATTGAAATTGCTGATATTTCGGCGCTTGCCGATATCGCCCATAAACACGGTAGCTTGTTGATCGTTGATAATTGTTTTTGTACGCCGGTGTTGCAAAAGCCTTTCGAATTGGGCGCGGATATTGTGATCCATTCGGCAACTAAATATATAGACGGGCAGGGTCGTTGTGTCGGCGGCGCGGTCATTGCCAGCGATGAGATCATCGAAAAGTTTATTTATCCGTATCTGCGCACCGGCGGCGCGACCATGAGTCCTTTCAATGCCTGGGTGTTTTTATCCGGCTTAGAAACGTTGGCGGTCAGAATGAAAGCGCATTGCGATAGCGCTTTTGAACTGGCCAAATGGCTGGAGCAACAGCCCGGTATCGATAAGGTACATTATCCCGGTTTGGCATCGCATGCTCAGCATGAACTGGTTAAGCGTCAGCAAAGTCATTTCGGCGGCATCGTCAGTTTTGAGTTGACCGGTGGCAAAGAACACGCCTGGAAGCTGATCGATGCGACCGAAATGCTGTCAATTACCGCAAATCTGGGCGATGTTAAAACCACCATCACCCATCCTGCAACTACCACCCATGGTCGATTGGCGCCCGAAGTCAGAGCGGCGGCCGGTATCAAGAACGGCTTGGTCAGGATTTCAGTAGGATTGGAAAGTCTTGAAGATATTAAAAAGGATATTTTAAGAGGGTTGTAGTTCCGGTAGTTGTTTATGCCCGACATGTTATTGGGTAGCGAAAAACTGTTACCTAAAGCGGCGGCTTTGGGTACTCAGTCTACGCAGCCGTCAATAAATCATCGAGTTTCTTTTGTTGTTCCAGCGCATGCAGTTCGTCAAAGCCGCCGACGTGATAATCGCCGATATAGATTTGTGGCACTGTGCGACGGTTTGTTTTGAGCATCATTTCTTCTCTTAAACCGGGTTTGGCATCGACATTAATTTCTGTATAGGATAGACCTTTTTTGTCTAGCAGGCGTTTAGCCATAATGCAATAGGGGCAGATATTAGTGGTGTAAATCAGTATTTCCGGCATATGTTATTAACAGTTGCTAATGATAGAGCGGTGTATCTTATCGGTTAATGCGCTGTTGTTCAATGCGGATAGCCAGCGATAAATGTTTGACCAGTTCCCACGCCGCTTCCTTCATGTTTCTGCCGAAAGCGATGACCCCATCTTCATGCCCGAGCAGGGTAAATAATGAAGTTTGCGCCAGCTTACCGGATTGAAATAATTGTTCAACAGCCATCGCCATTTCAACTGTGCCGTAGGCAATGTCAACGCTAGTGTGGGGTAGTCCCAGCGCTACGGTATGTTGCCAGATTTCAGGGCTGTGTGCGTGAATAACGGCTTGAATAGCGGGGTTCTGGGCGTATGCGCTGGCGTGGGACAGGGATCAGGGATTCGGACGAAGTTTTGCACAAACCACGGGATTGAGTCCGGTTTTGGTGAGGCTCCGCTTTAACAATCAGGCAATAATGCTCCGGATTTAGTTGTTTAAGATGCCCGGTTTGAGTGCCGCTGATGATGAACCGAGCGCTGTGAGGGGCGATTCTTTGGCTGATATTGCCAAAACCGATATTCTGGTATCGCCAAGGGCTTTGTCCGATTAAGTCAAGCCGGACGGCAATGGTGCGCCAGGCGTTGATGTCGACTAATGAACACAGGGAGCTAATCGGTTGTTGGCTATGATTTAACTGATATTTTATGACACCTTCTTGTGGTTTCATTGGACTATTTCGGGTGTGCTGTGGTTGGGTAAGTATAAGCGTGGTTACCGTCTCGTTTAGGAAAATAAAATACAGATAAGCGGCAGAGTGTTATAAAATTAACGGTTTTCGAGTTTGAAGGCCGATTTTTTCCGTGACTGCTCTCGGCAGTCGTCGGCATTTCCTCCAGCCATGGAGGTCATCGGTAGACAAAAATAGTGGCTTAATTATGCGATGTCCGTTTTGCGGAACACAAGATACGCGGGTTCTTGATTCCAGGTTGGCCAATGACGGTGATCAGGTTCGCCGTCGGCGTGAGTGTCATGCTTGTAAGGAACGGTTTACTACGCACGAAGTGGCTGAGTTGACGCTACCGCGAATTGTTAAGCGTGACGGGATACGTGAACCTTTCGAGGAAAAAAAACTGCGTGCTGGCATGCTCAGGGCGCTTGAAAAGCGGCCGGTCGTCAGTGACGATATTGAAGCGGCAATCAATCGCATAAAACAGGATTTGCGGGCGTCGGGTGAGCGGGAAATATCGGCGCAGGAATTGGGCGAACACGTTATGAAGGAATTGAGTTTGCTGGATCATGTGGCTTTTGTACGTTTTGCCTCGGTGTATCGCAGTTTTCAGGATGTCAGTGAATTCACCGATATGATTGAACATTTACAAACGACTGCCATGGATGGCGGGAGTGTCGCAACAGGTAGGGAACCAGTGCGACCGACTGCCATGGATGGTGGGAGTGTCGCAACAGGTAAGGAACCAGTGCGACCGACTGCCATGGATGGCGGCCGCGACTGCTCCCGGCAGTCGTCGGCACTTCCTCCATCCGTGGAGATCGGGAGTGTGGCAACAGGTAGGGAACCGGTGCGACAAAAATAATGTCAACGTCACGCGATGCTTTTTATATGGCGCGAGCCCTTCAGTTGGCTAAAAAAGGCCGTTATACGACCGATCCGAATCCCCGTGTAGGCTGTGTTTTAGTCAGAGACGGTGTGGTCATCGGCGAAGGTTGGCATGCTAAAGCGGGCTTAGGTCATGCAGAAGTTGAAGCATTAAAAAACGTGCAGGATGCAACAGGCGCAACCGCCTATGTAACACTGGAGCCTTGCAGTCACCAGGGCAAAACGCCGCCGTGCTGTGATGCGCTGATAGAAGCCGGTGTCAGCCGGGTGGTTGCGGCTATGCAGGACCCCAATCCGCAGGTGTCCGGCAGCGGACTGAAAAATCTCAAGGCGGCTGGGATTGAGGTGGACTGCGGCGTATTGCAGGAAGATGCGCAGGCATTAAATCGCGGGTTTACCAAGCGAATGACGGAAAATCGCCCGTTTGTGCGCAGCAAGCTGGCGATGAGTCTGGATGGTCACACCGCGATGGCGTCAGGTGAAAGCAAGTGGATTACGGGAAGCGAGGCTAGAGCCGATGTGCAGCGCCTAAGAGCGGAGAGTTCGGCAATTTTAACCGGCATCAATACCGTATTGGCGGATGATCCGTCGATGAATGCCCGTGTGGACTGGGTTGTCGAACAACCGCTTCGGGTGGTGCTGGATACGCATCTGAACATGCCGGTTACCGCCAAGATGGCAAAACTTCCGGGACGCAGTCTGATTTTAACCTGTGCAGATAATCCCCAAAAACAACGCGCGTTGCAACAGGCGGGTTTTGAAGTTTATAAACTGGGCGGAAAAAACGGGCGTTTAGACTTGCATGCGGTGATGGATTTTTTAAGCCAACAACAAATCAATGAGCTGCTGGTTGAGGCGGGTTCGGTGCTCAATGGCGCGTTACTGACTGAAGGACTGGTTGATGAATATATCATTTATATGGCTCCGTGTATTTTAGGCGACCAGGGACGCGGATTGTTTAAGCTGCCGGGACTACAGCAGATGGCCGAGAAAAAGCAGTTAAAGCTGCGTGATGTCAGGCAGGTCGGTCAGGATTTAAAATTAACTTATATACCATTGTAGGGCATCCATGTTTACAGGCATAATTTTGGCAGTGGGAAAAATATCGGTAATTGAGCGTAAAGCCGGTGATTGCCGATTGACCGTGGCGACCGGAAAATTACCGCTGCAGGATGTCGCGTTGGGCGACAGTATTGCTGTCAACGGTGTATGCCTGACCGCAGTGGAGTTAGGTAAAAATCATTTTTGCGCCGATGTTTCTAACGAAACCTTATCCAGAACCATTTTAAATATCGCAATGGTGGGTACGCCGGTTAATCTGGAGTTGGCTTTAACACCGTCAGCCCGATTGGGTGGACATATCGTCAGCGGTCATGTCGATGGTATCGGTACGATAACGGAAAAGCAGGCAGATGGACGTTCCTTTCGTTTTACCTGTAAAGCCCCCGATAACCTGGCTAAATACATTGCCGAAAAAGGCTCTATTTGTATCAATGGCATTAGCTTGACCGTCAATGAAGTTGATGGCGCGGTATTCAGCGTTAATATTGTGCCGCATACGCTCGAAGAAACGACCTTGGGCGATGCGGTGGTCGGAACTAAAGTTAACCTGGAAGTGGATTTGCTGGCTCGCTATATAGAGCGGTTAATCAAGGGTGATGCGGCGGCTAAAAGTTGTAGCGGTATCACAGAAGAATTATTGCAAAAAAGCGGTTTTTTTGGCTAACAGCCCAAAGGCAAAATGAATACAATCGAAGAAATCATAGCAGACTTACGCTTAGGCAAAATGGTCATCATCATGGATGACGAAGATCGCGAGAATGAAGGCGATCTGCTGATGGCGGCTACTTTTACGCGTCCTGAAGATGTTAATTTTATGGCACGTTACGGTCGCGGCCTGATTTGCTTGACCTTGACCAGCGAGCGTTGTCAACAGTTGCATTTACCGTTGATGGTCAATGACAATCAAACGGCTCATTCAACCAATTTTACCGTGTCTATCGAGGCGGCAACCGGCGTAACGACAGGCATTTCTGCGGCCGACCGGGCGCGTACCATTCAATGTGCCGTCATGGCCGATGCCAAGGCCGATGATCTGGTGCAGCCGGGGCATGTATTCCCGTTAATGGCGCAAGCCGGCGGTGTGTTAAACCGGGCCGGGCATACCGAAGCGGGTTGTGATTTGGCTTGGTTGGCAGGCTTGGAACCGGCGGCAGTGATCGTCGAGATACTCAATGAAGACGGTACGATGGCAAGACGGCCTGATTTGGAAGTATTTGCCAAGCAGCACGATCTTAAAATCGGCACTATTGCCGATTTAATCCATTACCGTATCCAACACGAAAATACCCTGGAGCGCATCAGCGAGTGCGCTTATCCGACCGAATTCGGCGATTTCAGGCTATATGCTTATCAGGACAGAAACGATAATAACCTGCATCTGGCACTGGTGATGGGGCAGGTTGCCGGCAACGAACCCGTTTTGGTCAGGGTTCATGCGCGGAATGTGTTAGACGATGTATTTGCCTCCAAGCGTAGCGATTGTAGCGTTCCGTTGCGTACAGCCATGCAAAAAATAGCCGAGGAAGGGCGCGGAGTGTTGGTGCTTATCAGGCAGCAAGAAGACAATAAGTCGCTGGCGGAATTGATACACCATTATCAGCTGGAAGATAACGGTATTGTGAATCCAGTTCAACCTGTCGGCGCTGAAGATTGGCGTAACATCGGCACGGGTGCCAGAATACTGGCCGATCTGGGCGTACATAAGCTTAAGGTTTTAGGCCCCCAGAAAAAGTATGTCGCGTTGTCCGGGTTTGATTTGGAAGTCACCGAGTATAGGGGTTGAAAAAGCAATAACCCCTTAATTAAGGGGTTATGCCATCTACAATAATAGAAAATATCACACAGTAGAGAAATATCATGTCAACACTAAAAACCTTTGAAGGGAATTTACTCGTTCAGGGCGGGAAATTCTGCATAGTAGCCTCGCGGTTTAACAGCTTCATCGTTGAGCAATTGGAAGCCGGTGCGATTGATGCATTGGTGCGTCACGGCGCCAATAAAGCCGATATTCATCTGGTTAAGGCACCCGGTGCGTTTGAGTTGCCGATGGTGGTGCAACGCGTGGCAGCGGCTAAAAAATATGATGCGATTATCGCCTTAGGTGCAGTGATCCGAGGCGGCACACCGCATTTTGAATATGTCGCCGGTGAATGTGTTAAAGGCTTGGCGCAGGTTTCTTTGCAATATAGTATCCCCGTCAGTTTTGGCGTATTAACCGTTGACAGTATTGAGCAGGCGATAGAGCGTGCAGGCACTAAAGCCGGTAATAAAGGCGCGGAAGCGGCAATGTCAGCCATTGAAATGGTCAATTTATTTAATAACCTGGAAATATAATGAGTCAAGCTCGAACCAATGCCCGAAAGGCTGCTGTACAGGCATTGTATCAATGGCAAATGGCCGGTCAGAATCTTAGTGAGATTGAACGGCAGTTTCTGGAAGAAGAGCGCTTGAAAGACGCTCAGAAAAGTTATTTCATCGAGTTATTTTATGGCGTGCCTAAAAATCTGATTGTTATTGATCAGGTATTATCTGAGTTTGTGGACCGTCCTGTTGATATGATTGATCCTGTCGAAAGGGCAATTTTAAGAATCGGGGTATACGAATTGTTGCATCGACTGGATATGCCGTACCGGGTTGTGTTGAATGAAGGTATTAATTTAGCCAAGTTTTTTGGTGCCGATGGCAGTCACAAGTATGTTAATGGCATATTGGACAAGGTGGCTCAGCAAAAAAGGGCTGTGGAGATTAAGGCGAAAGGCGCAAGGTGAAATACACTTTTAGCCTTTAGTCTTTAAAAATGCCACTTTCCGAATTTGCCTTAATTCAGCGTTTCTTTACTAAGCAGCGGGTCATAAATCCGTCAACGCTGCTAGGCATAGGCGATGACTGCGCGTTGCTGTCCATTCCTGATGGTTATGAGCTGGCGGTGACCACCGATACCATGGTCGAAAACGTGCATTTTTTTGCAGGAACCGATCCTGACTTGCTGGGCCATAAGCTGTTGGCCGTTAATTTGAGTGATCTTGCCGCCATGGGCGCAAAGCCTGTTTCTGTGACGCTGGCATTAACCCTGCCTAGGGTCGATAAAAGCTGGTTGACGGCTTTTGCCCAAGGTTTTTTAAAATTAGCCGAACGCTATTCGGTAGATTTGATTGGTGGCGATACCACCGCCGGTCCGTTGACATTGACCGTTCAGGCCATGGGTTTAGTGCCGAAAGGCCAGGCGCTTAGACGTTCATCGGCCCAGCCCGGCGATTTTATTTATATGACCGGCTTATTGGGCGATGCCGGGCTGGGCTTAAAGATCAAGCAAGGCTATGACTGCGCCGATTCCGAGGCTGCTTTAACGCGATTCAACCGGCCTGATCCACAAGTCGAAGCGGGTCAGGCCTTAATCGGCATTGCTAACGCTTGCATCGATTTATCGGACGGCTTGGCTGGCGATCTGGTTCATATACTGGAGAAAAGCCAAGTGGGGGCCTGTCTTGATTGGGATACGTTGCCGTTGTCTAATGCGGTGCAGACCTATATAAGCGATACCGGCGACTGGTCTATGCCACTGACGGCGGGTGACGACTACGAGCTGTGTTTTACCGTCAGCCCCGAACAGGCGGATAAGTTGACCATAGCCGCCACCAAAATCGGCATCATTGAATCTCAACCGGGTTTGCGGCTGAGTAGATCGGGTACTATCCAACCATTAGAGGTAAAAGGCTTTGAGCATTTTTCTTAATACCCAGCTGGGTAAAAATAAACTGACACCCAAGCAGATATTGTCTGATCCCATCCTGTTTCTAGCCTTTGGTTTCGGCTCCGGTCTGGCAAAAAAAGCCCCTGGCACTATGGGTACCTTGGCGGCGATTCCGGTGTACTGGGTATTTGCGCAATCTAATTTATTTATTTACAGTCTGTTGACATTAATCGTGACCCTTGTCGGTATCCCGATTTGTGACATCGCCGCCAAAAAGCTGGATGAGCATGATTTTGGCGGCATCGTCTGGGATGAGATTGCCGGTTACCTGATAACCTTATGGTTCGTGCCTTTTAGCTGGCAAGCGGTGATACTGGGTTTTATCTTGTTCAGATTCTTCGACATACTCAAGCCGTGGCCGATTAAATGGATTGACAGACAAATACACGGCGGTCTGGGTATCATGCTGGATGATGTGCTGGCGGGGATATTTGCAGGTGCTTTGTTGCTATGGGCTTCAGCCTATTTCTAGCTTAATGCCGCTTAAAAATCATTAAAGTAATATCATCATTAAAGGATTCGCTACGGCAAAATTGTTTGAGTTGTTCTAACAATGCTTCAATGATGGCTTGTGGGGATTGCAGCGCATATTGAACAAGAATATCACTGACGCGCTGTAGGCCGAAAAAATCGCCATTGGCGTTTTCCGCTTCGGTTAAACCGTCGGTATACAGCAGGATTATGTCGCCTTGGGATAGTGTGGTGGTTTTTTCTTCAAAAATCACATTTTTGTGTACCCCTAATATTAATCCCTCCGCATCGAGTTGTTGGCATTCGGATTGAAACCGGCTATGTAACAAGGGGGGCGGGTGACCAGCATTGGCAAAGCTCAATTGCTGGTTGGTGATGTTATATTGCAAATAGAATAAAGTGATAAAGTAATCGGATTTATCCAAATCTTCAAAAAGGAAGTTATTGAGTATGGTCAGCGTTTCTGCGGGCGTACCCGAGCCGTTTGCCTGGCTTCGAATGGCGCTACGGGTTTCCACCATAAACAGGGCAGGGCCGATTGAATGTCCCGAAACATCGGCAATAATCATGTCCAGACAGCTTTCATTGCGGTAAAAATAATCAAAATAGTCGCCGCCAACCTGGTCGGCCGGCAGACAATAACCGGTGACTTCAAAATGAATAGATTTAATCGGTGCCGAGGGCGATAGAGATGCCTGAATGCGTTCGGCAATCTTGATTTCGCTTTGAGCAATAGCTAAGTTAACTTGCGCTAAGCGAATCTGTTGCTCGGCTGTTTTTCGCTTGGTAATGTCGTGGATAAAACCGCTGAATATATAGGTGTTACCCAATTTTAACGGGGAAAAACTCAGTTCAACAGGAAATTCAGTGCCGTCGCGACGAATGGCGGTCTGCTCAAGCAATTGATTGAAAAGCGGACCATGTCCTGTGCGCAGAAAGTGTTCCAATCCTTGTCGGTGCGCGTTGCGAAATTGTGGCGGTATGATTAACTCTTCAAGATGCTGGCCGATGGCCTCTTCCTTTGTCCAGCCAAATATTTTTTCTGCCGGGTGATTCCAGTCGTTAATGATACTGTTTGAATCCATAATCACGATGGCGCTTAAGGAGCTCTCAATAATCATTCGGGTACGTTTTTCGCTTTCGATCAGCGCATTCTGAAAATGCATTCTGGCGGTAATATCCCGGTCAACGCCCCGCCATTTAAGCAGTTTTCCGGCTGCATCGATGATCGGCAATCCAGTTGATTCGGTCAGTATTGACCGGCCGTCTTTATGCTGATAGTGAGCTAACAACGCATAAAAAGGTTGATGACTGGCTGCGTATTGTTGCTGTTCAGCTTTATCCTGCGGGGTTAAAAATTCGGTATAGTGTTTACCCAGCACTTCATCCGGACTATAGCCTAGTATTTGACTCACTGCGGCGCTGCTATAGCTATAGTAACCATCGGGGTCCTGTTCCCATAACCATTCGCCGGCCATTTCCGCCATCTGTCGAAAACGTTCCTCACTTTCGGTAAGCGCCGATTCGGCGCTGAAGTCTTCGGCAGACTTGTCCTGAACCAACAAAACAATCTCGGTTTTGTTGGGTATTCGACTGGATAAGGCAAACAGCGAGATGAATACCCGGATTTTGTTATGTTCCTTGGTAACAATTTCGCCGACAAAGCCTGTCTTGAGCGAAGGCGTAGGGTTTTGACCGTCAATTACATTGGCAAGGGCGGCCTGCCATAAGGCCTTGTCGCTTCCGGCAGCGTAGATAAGGTCAACCGGTTTGCCGATAAGCTCTTTTTCGCCATAGCCTAAAAACATAGCGGCAGAGGGGCTAAGCTGTTTAATACGCAGTACGGCATCCTTTGAACGAATCAGCTCAAGAACAATGATATGAGGTGTGAGCTGATGCATGTTGTTCAGCTTGTAGGTTGTGCCGACGAAGGACGCGTACCGTTTACGATGGATACGACATGTCCAGGATAAGTTTCATGACGTTCAGTACATTCTATGAATTCATGTGGGGTTGCGGTATCTAGTTTTGCAAGTATAAATAAGTTCATCATCCGCTCACCTGAAGCCCACTAGGAAATAAATGCGGAATACTTACACGGGATAAGTTCAGCGTTATATCGATGATAAAAAACTCAATACCATTTAGCAATCTATATTTAGTGCGGCGGTGATACGGTACGGGCTATTTTTCCGGTTTATAATGGTGCTTTGATGCAGGTGGATGTTGAGGGTAGAGCGAACTGGTTCTAGCCGGCCATAAGGGTCTTAACATGAATGGCAACACTGGCAGCCAATGCCTTGAGATGATAACCGCCTTCTAATGCTGAAATAATTCGGCCTTTACAGCAGCTGTCAGCGATAGTCATTAATTCTTCAGTAATCCATTTAAAATCATCTTCAACCAGCATGATGGAAGCTAAGGGATCATCTTTATGTGCATCAAAGCCGGCTGAAATCAGCAATAAATCAGGCTTGAAGTTTTTTAGCGCCGGTAAAATAATACGGCGGTATTTTTGCCTGAACTCAACGCCTGAGTCACCCGCAGTCAGTGGCACATTGATTATATTGCCGACACCGGTTTCTGCCGGATGACCGGTGCCGGGATAATGCGGCATTTCATGACTGGATGCATAGAGTACCTTGGGCTGATGGTAAAAAGCCGCCTGGGTACCGTTGCCGTGATGGACATCAAAGTCAACAATTGCGATGCGTTCGAGTTGATAATGGTGAAGCGCATAACTCGCCGCAATCGCTATATTATTAAATAGGCAAAAGCCCATGGCTTGCTCGGGTTCTGCATGATGCCCAGGTGGGCGTATCGCACAAAAAGCATTGTCGGCTTTGTCGGTGAGGACTTTATCGACGGCATCGCAAACCGCGCCAACCGCACGAAAAGCGGCTAGTCCCGATCCGGGCGACAGCACCGTGTCCTGGTCCAAATAGTGCTCACCTTGTACGGGTATGGCTTTTAGAATGGTATCGATGTGGAATTGGGAGTGGATTAGCCTGATTTGCCGCTCTGTGCCGAGTGGCGGCGATTGCCGGGTTAAACCTGAGAATTCCGGTGCCGCCAATGCTTGTTCTATGCTCCTGAGTCGGTCGGCGCATTCAGGATGTCCAGTTCCTGTTTCATGAAAAAGAAAATCAGGATGACTGTAATAAAGTGTCTTCACAAGGTCTCGCTTTAAAATCGGCTAGTAAAAAAACGGATATTATCCATAAATTGTAATTGCTTTAAGCAATGAATCACTATCTTCATTTTCTAAAATACCAGGCGCTGGTATATTTAATTTGTAGCCAAAACCTTTCACTGTCAAAATCCATTGCGGATTGTTTGGGTCGTGTTCAATCTTTTTTCTTAATAAGTGCATGTATTGATAAAGATCTGACTTGGTTACCCGGTTATTTTCAGGCCAGATATGACTGATGATTTCATCAGTCATAAATACGCGATCAACATCTTTTGCCAATAATTCAAAAAGATCAAATTCTTTACGGGTTAAATTCAGCGATTTACCGTTAAAAAATACACATTTAGATCGTTGATCAATCTGAAAAGGTTCGACGATGAAATAATCGGCATTCCCATTTTTGAGTGTGTTATTAGACAACTGGTTATTGCCGGTAACCTCAAGCATTAACAGTCTTCGATCATGAGTCACCCGTCTCGAACGACTCCTTTTTTCTTGAATAAAGTGATGATGTTGCTTGAATTTATGGAGTAGATAGTGATCCAATTGATTAACATCAAGAGGCGAATCTAAAACAGTATCAACCCAGCAAGCGATACCTTCTTCTAAACGGGAATCGTTATTCATGTCACGTAAGTAGCATACGGGGATTTGATGGTTAAGGCTGATTTCACGAATCAACTTAACAATAATTTTTAGGGCCTGACCTTGTACCTGATCGACAGCAAGAATAATGATATTCGGCTGCATCTGAGCTATTGCATTAATTGATTCTATATTGACAGCGGTTTCAAAAATTTTATAGTGATGTGCGTGACAGTATCCTTTTAATAAGCCCAGAAGATAAGGGTCATCACTAATCAGTGCAATCCGGAAATCTGTATTCATGGGAGTCCTTGAAAAATCCTTAAAGTAAACAGACACAGGGTCTGAGGGGACAACAAAAATAATTTACTAGCAACTAAAGTAACTATTTAGCAGAGACTGGCTTTAATAATAGAGCATCGGTAACGCTGATTAAATAAGCTGAAATGGTTTTTTTATCAAAAATTACGCCTAATACCGGACGAGGTATTCACGCCTTCCGAAACGTTTGATAATTCGCAAGGCCAGATCGTTTGCGACGAATATATATCAGTCGATAAACAGAGCGAACGGAGTTAGAAAAATCTAGTTCTGCTCGGTGGATAACGATCTACAGTTGGGTATTTTTTGACTATCTTCGCATTTTTATGTTGCCTAGAGGCCGCTGTTTTTAGTTTTTGTGGAGCAATTGATGTTTACAGGTTTATCAGTTAAGTCCGTAATTTATGTTTGTAACTGCTGAGTCGTTATACATTAAATAGCGTTAGCGATTAAAAAAGTCACAATAAATTAGCAGGTTATATTAAACATTATCACATTTATAGCGTAATACGAATTAGTAGTACTGCGTATTCTAAGAATATACTTATTCCTGACACGGCAGTTGCTCTCGTTAATGATGAGATAGGTCAACAGATCGGTGTGTTTTTCCTCATCCTCATCACTTCCTTAAAAATTATGCTGTCGTATAGCTAGTGTTTTGTTCATAGGTAAGTATTAGCACGTATTTTATTTATGTTTTTGCTTTGTTAAGGTAATCAACATCAATTTAATCTTAAAAAATGCTTAAATTTTAAATTGATAAGTGATTTGTTTACGGTACTAACCTTTTTTCAACTTATTACAAAATAGATAACTGATGATACGGTTCTTACTAAAAATCAGATGTCTTTGAAAGTAGATTGCCAAGAGATGTTTTACCCGGGGTATTCCATAAACTTGTAAAGGTGCCGTATGATAAGTGAAATAATTAAACAAAACTCGTTACCAGTAGAGCGTTACCATCCTCTAATATCTGAAGCAGATGACCTCCCTATCGTAGAATGGCTAGATAAACTACGGTTACATCAAATCGAACTGGATAAGAAAAACGATGAGCTGAGCTGTGCTGATGTTGTTCAGGACGAAGCCCGTGACTGTTATGTGGGGCTCTATGATTTTGCTCCGGTCGGTTATCTTACGCTCACGCGTGAGGGTAAGATTGCAGAAATCAACCCTACTGCTGCCAGATTGCTTGGAGTGGATCGCAGAAAACTGCCATCCGATCATTTTTCTGCCTTTGTGACGCCTAAAGACATTGAATGTTGCCAACTTTTTTTCTCAGGCATAAAGAAGCATAACCAGAGGAACAATGCCGAGATGACGCTAAAACGCAGTGATGGTGCGGTATTCCCTGTTCAGATGGAATGTCTGTCTGTACCATCTGCTGGCAAAGGTTCGATGTTGCGCATTACACTGACCGAAAGCAAACAGGCAAAGCGGGTTTTGCATGAGGATCAGCCGCACACGCTGGATATAGAGCAGGCCAGTGCCGAGATGGGTTCATGGGATTGGGATATTACAACCGGACGCGTCATTTTTAATGAACGCTGGGCTAAGATACGTGGTTACCGGTTAGGCGATATAGAATCTCACATTGATACCTGGGAAAACAGTATCTACCCCAATGATTTCCCGGCTTATGATGCTGCTTTAACGGCGCATTTAGAAAATAGCACGCCGTTTTTTCAAGCTGAATATCGCGTTCGCACCCGGTCGGGATCCTTAATTTGGCTATTGAATCGCGGCACGGTAATTCAGCGCGATGCTGAAGGCAATCCCCTGCATATGGCCGGTATCGAGATGGACATTACCGAACGCAGGAATAGCGATAAAATTAAGACGCTGAAAATAAAAGAGTTGCACTAAATCAGGCTCTTGCAGTGAGTGGCGGCATTGTCACGTAACTATTCAGCATGAAACATTATTTATGAAATTGCGATCATCGGAACCGGTCGCGTCGGCTCCACGCTCGCTTATGCCCTGGTGTTAAAACAGATTTGCGACCACCTGGTGATTGCCGGTCGCACCTATGAAAAAGCCAGAGGCGATGCTCTGGATCTGCAACATACGCTGGCTTTTTGCTTACGGCCCATGCACATAGAGGGTTGTACTAATGAGCAGGTAAAGGATTCCGATATTGTGGTCATTACGGCATCGGTTGCAATGGAGGGTCAGGTTTTAACCTCGCGTCTCCAATTAGGCGAAAAAAACACCTTATTATTCAAGGAATTGATTCCGGTGTTGGCTGCAAATAATCCCGATGCCCTATTCGTTATCGTGACTAACCCGGTTGACGTAATGACTTATGCCGCGTGTAAATTATCCGGTTTTGCGGCCAATCGGGTGCTGGGGGTCGGAACGCTGATGGACTCCGCCCGTTTTCGTGCCTTATTGTCACAGGAAGAGCATATTCACCGCTATTAAAAACCTATTAATTTCTAATAAAATCTAGTGTTTTAATTCCTGCTTCATTGAGGCTAATTTCACGTTACCAACGGCTTAACGTCAGTATAGTTATCAGCCCTAAATGAATCACGAACGCCTTTCTTTTTAAATTTTGGATAACCGGCTTTCTTGCCTTTCTTCCCTTTACTCAGGTTTGAAAAGAAGTTCTTATAAGCAACACCAGCGTTTTTAATGGCTTGTTGCGGTGCGCACTTAGTGACATCCAATGCCCAAGGAAACTCGCTTGCTTTAATGGCATTATATTGTTTGCGCAATACCGCTTCATTAGGCTTTAATCCAGCTTCAAACTGTTCTTTCCAATTAGTAAGCGCCCAATTATAAGCATGTCTGGCAACTCCACACGCTTGCCCGAAGTATTTTGACTGCGTATTATTAGCTGATAATTTAATCTTGTGGACTCGGATCATAAACACCTAACTCCTCTGCTATTTTGTCCGCATGAACTTGAAGTTCCTGGATCAACTTACGGTTTTTGCTTGAACGGCTCCCACTATAGAGCAAGCCCCGCAGTACTCAAGTTGCGTGTTTCGTCCGTATCTGAATAGAGTAGAGGCGACCGGTTGGTTGCCCATTGCACAAAGACATGAGTTATTTAATTCTCATACGATAGCGTTAACCGGATTTTGCACCGGGAAGCCTATACAGGATGAGACTTATACAATGTAGTCAAGCTTACCTTGAATTGGAACGGCGGCACATTATACCAATTTGCATGGTCGGCACCCGTTCAGTAGCTTTCGAGTGTATAACAAGGTCGGAGGCAAAGCCAAAAATGATTATTCCAGGGACACGGAATACGGTTAGTCTATTTAATAGATACAGCCTCATTCTGTATTGGAAGAGGCTGAGGCTTACTTATTTTGTATGAATTAGGTAAAATTACTTAATTGAGGCTACTTCGGTATTTTTAAAAAACCTAGCTTGCTGTTTATTTAAAGGAGGGATTTAGGTTTGCCGGTAATGCTTACATTCTTGGTAAGGGAAGTCATCAATCATCCATTCGTCCCCCATTAACCCATGGGCGCTCTTTTTGTTGTGTACCGTGTGCGTACCTATTTTTTCATAAAACATGTCGATTACTGAAATAAGTTCCGAAACCAAACGTCGTAGAACCTTTGCCATCATCTCCCATCCTGACGCGGGAAAAACCACTATCACCGAAAAATTGCTGTTGTTCGGCGGCGCGATTCAGCTTGCAGGCTCGGTAAAAGGCCGTAAAGCGGCACGTCATGCGACCTCTGACTGGATGGAAATGGAAAAGGAGCGGGGCATTTCGGTGACCACCTCGGTGATGCAGTTCGAACATAAAGACTGCATTATTAATTTGCTCGATACACCCGGTCATGAAGATTTCTCTGAAGATACCTACCGCACCTTGACGGCGGTCGATTCGGCATTAATGGTGATAGACGTCGCTAAAGGCGTCGAACAAAGAACCATCAACCTGATGGAAGTCTGTCGTCTGCGTACTACGCCGATCCTGACCTTCATTAACAAACTGGACAGGGAAGGGCGGGAACCGATTGAATTGATGGACGAGGTTGAAGATGTGCTGAATATCAAATGCGCACCGATGACCTGGCCTATCGGCATGGGTAAACGTTTTAAAGGGGTTTATCATTTATATAAAGATGAAATTCACCTGTTCAGCGCTCAACATGGCGGCAAGATTGCACAGGCTGAAATCATCAAAGGCTTGCATAACCCAAAGCTGGACGAGTTGCTGGACGATCAGGCCGAAGAACTCAGGGATGAAATCGATTTGGTCAAAGGCGCCAGTCATGAATTCAATCTTGAAGACTATCTGGCGGGCAACTTGACACCGGTTTTTTTCGGTTCGGCCATCAACAACTTCGGGATTATTGAGTTACTCGATGCATTCGCCGAATATGCGCCGTCACCCCGACCCAGACAGGCAGAACAGCGCCAGGTTTTGCCGGAAGAACCGGCATTTAGCGGCTTTGTTTTTAAAGTCCAAGCAAATATGGATCCGTCGCATCGGGATCGGATTGCCTTTTTAAGAATCTGTTCCGGAAAATTCGACAAAGGCATGAAGATTCATCATGTGCGTATCGGTAAAAGTATTCAGGTTGCCAATGCGATTACTTTTCAGGCCGACAGCCGGAAAAGTGTTGAAGAAGCCTACCCCGGCGACATTATCGGTCTGCATAATCACGGCACTATTCAGGTCGGCGATACCTTTACCCAAGGTGAAACGCTTAAATTCGGCGGTATCCCGTATTTTGCGCCGGAATTATTCCGCCGAGTGGTGTTAAAAGACCCGCTAAGAGCCAAGGCTCTGCAAAAAGGACTGGTGCAGTTGACTGAAGAGGGCGCGACCCAGCTATTCAGGCCGTTAAAAAATAACGATCTGATTTTAGGCGCTGTCGGTATTTTACAGTTTGATGTCACCGCGTTCAGGCTTAAAAGTGAATACAATGTCGAATGTGTTTATGACACGATACCCATCTCCGCAGTACGCTGGGTAAGTTCCGACAAACCGGCCAAGTTGGAAGAATTCAGAAACAAAGCTTTTGATAACCTGGCTGAAGACGGCGGCGGTTATTTAGTTTATGTCGCCAACAGCCGGGTTAACCTGCAACTGACCGAAGAACGCTGGCCGGATATTAAATTCAGTGCGACGCGGGAATTATAAGTTCCATCTTTAATGCCGGACAGGGCTTGCAAGCTCATCGGGCTGTCTGTTAAAAATTTGGTTTATCGTGGGCGCGAATTCATTCGCGCTTTTTGACTTACCACGCGAATAAATTCGCGCCCACAGCGTACCCTGGAACTTATGTATAACGATGAGATCCGCCTGCTTGGCAGCCAGCGTAAAAATTTTAAACTTGATCCCGCAACAACTGAGCAAACTCTTCGGCCGGCAGGGGTTTGCTTTTGATAAAACCCTGGTAAGCGTCGCAGCCTTTTTCCTGCAGGAATGCCAGTTGCTCAAGCGTTTCTACGCCTTCGGCTAATACCTTGAAGCCTAAAATATGCCCCATCGCAATGATCGTCGCGGTAATTTCCATATCGTCTTGTGCCGAGGGAATATCATCAATAAAGCTCTTGTCAATTTTTAGCACATTCAGCGGAAAGCGCTTCAGGTAGGCGAGCGACGAATAACCGGTGCCGAAATCGTCAATGGCCAGTCGAATGCCTTGAGCGCGCAAATTATTGAGTACCTCGACGGCTTTTTCTTCGTTTTCCATTAAGCCGCTTTCGGTTAGTTCCAGTTCTAATCGTGCAGCCGGAAAGCCAGTTTCGTGCAACACCTCTGCTACCAGAGCATTGATGTCGCTACGACGGAACTGGTGCGGCGATACGTTGACCGCTAACGTTATCGATGGCAACCCCATATCTATCCAGTGTCGGCCTTGCAGGCAAGTTTCACGCAGCACCCAAGCGCCAATTGCCAAAATTAGACCGGTTTCTTCGGCAATAGGAATGAAGTTGGCGGGTGAAATCAGTCCATTGACTGGGTCTTGCCAGCGTACCAACGCTTCGGCGCCGATGATCAAGCCACTGACGATGTCGATTTGTGCCTGATAATAGACACACAATTCTTGTCGTTCAATGGCGCGACGCAGGCGAACTTCCAGGGCAATGCGTTCACGGGCGATAATGGTAAATTCTTCAGAAAAATAGGCAAAACAACCGCGCCCTTCATCTTTGGCTCTGTAGAGTGCAATGTCAGCGTTATCCATCAGTGTTTCAGGGCTATCGCCATGCTGCGGAAATAAGCTAATGCCGATGCTGGCGCCAATGATGACCTTTCGGCTTAGCTCAGGATCGGTAGTGCTACTTTGCAGTAATTGAAATGGCTTGCTTAAGTCGGCGACGATATCTTCTGCGACACGTGCAGCATCTTCCGGATGGCTAATGTCTTCCAGCACCACCACAAACTCATCGCCACCCAAACGAGAGACCATATCGACATCGCGCAATCTGGCTTTGATGCGAGTAGCAACTTGTTGCAGTAATTCGTCACCCGCCAAATGCCCCATGCTGTCATTGACTGCTTTGAAATGATCCAGATCAAGCATCAACAATGCCAATTTTTTGCCGTCACGTCGCTCCATTCGGATGGCATGCGACAGTCGTTCCGATAGCATACGGCGATTTGGCAGTGCCGTGAGCGGATCGTAATAAGCCAGATTGTGAATGGTTTCCTCAGCTTCTTTGTTTTTGGTGATATCGCTGAAAGTGGAAACGTAGTTAGTGACCTGGTTATTCACATCGCTAACCGTGGTAATGTTGAGCCATTCGGGGTAAATATCGCCATTTTTGCGTTTGTTCCATATTTCGCCTTCCCAGTAGCGATCCTGTTTTAAGCTATGTTGTAATGCTTGGTAAAAGTCGACATCCTGACGGCCCGAATTAAGCAAAGCGTGGGTTTGTCCAATGACTTCTTCCGGGCTATAGCCGGTGATGCGGGTAAACGCCTTGTTGACTTTCAGGATAATCTGATTGGCATCGGTGATGGACATACCTTCTTGCGATTCAAAAGCGGTTGCGGCGATACGGAGTTCTGTCTCAGCCTGTTTCTGCTCGGTAACATCGCGAAAACTCCATACTCTGCCGACCACTTTATGGTCAATTATCTGAGGAATGGAATAGCGCTCGACGATTTTTCCATCATTAAACTCAATAATATCGAAGGAGTGAGCTTCCGGAGTTGCGTATAGCTTGGTTACTTTTTCCGCGAAAGTCTCTGCGTTTTTGATTTGATTAGGGCCATACAACAGCTCGGTATTACCGTCTTTAGTTCCTATCTTGGCGGCGATGATTTCATCGGGAATTTGCCACAAATCAGCGAATTTTTGGTTATGCAGTAGCCAATTGTTGTTCAGATCTACAGCCAGAATGGCCTCGCCGGTGGATTCCAACGTGGCTCTTAGTATCGATAGCGATTCCGCTATTTGTAACATTGACCGGCTTCGTTCAATCGCCAATTGTGCTAGGCCGGCATAGTGGTTTATCAGGTCGATTTCGGCATCGGTTGGTTGCGTCGGCAGTCGATGATAGACGGCGAAAGTGCCGATCACCTTCCCCAGATTGTTTTTAATCGGCTGTGACCAGCAGGATTGTAAGTTGGCTTGCCTGGCGAGATCGCGATACGCTTCCCAATAAGGATGTTGTTGCACATCTTCCACGATAACACGCTCACCGAGATACGCCGCCGTACCGCAAGAACCGATGCCGTCGCCAATGGTCGTCCCATCAATGGCTTGATTGTAAAAGTCCGGTAAGCTGGGTGCTGCACCATAGCGTAGCTGCTTATTATTTTCATCCAATAGCAAAATTGAGCACAACATAGCGGGATGTAGCGTTTCAATTTGGAGGGCTAATTTATTCAATATTTCGGGTAGGTCGACTCCCCGGTTAATCAGTTGAAGAACTCGATTTTGTAAAGCCAGTTCATCGGTACGGGTACGTAAATCATTTTCGACAGCCTTGCGTTTGGTGATGTCGCGCCAACAGGCATGAATAGTAAGCGTACCATGCACTGTCATAGGCGTTAGCGACACCTCGACAGGAAGGAGTGATCCATCGGCTCGCAGATACTGCCATTCGAACCGGTGATAACCCACCTGCATAGCAATGGCTATCATTTCAGACGCCTTTTCCTCTGAGGTTCGACCATCGGCTTGATAGTCTGGAGATATTTCGCTGAGTCTGCAATTGATCAATTCATATCTTGAATGATACCCGAGTTGCATCAAAGCGGCGGCATTGCAGTCGATGAATCGACTCTCTTTGATAAGAACAATGGGGTCTCTGGAATCTTCAAACAGGTGCCGAAATGCCTCTTCGCTTTCGCGTAGGGTAATTTCCGCTTGTTTGCGTTCAGTAATGTCCTGGATGATGCCAACTAATTTTACGGTTTTTCCTGCGTTGTCCCACTCAATGTCGCCATGGTCAATGACCCAGCGTGTTTTGTTATCGCTAGGGCGGACGATGATATATTCCATTGAAAACTGTTCGTGATTACGCATTATTGTCTGATGCCGGTCAATGACCTGTTGACGGTGTTCCGGATCAATCAATTCCGCCCAATTCGGGGTATTCCGTTCAAAGTGTGTGTCGATGCCGAAAATCTGATCCAGCATAACTGAACTTTCCCAGCGACCGCTCGCAAGGTCAATCACGTAGTAACCGATGCCCGCCGTATCGTGCGCCAGACGTAACAGTTTTTCATTACGGTCGGCTAATTTATTTTTTCGTTTTTGCGTTCTATAAGAAGCTAACAGGATTAAGGTAATAACACCGGTTAATAGGCTAATGACGACGGCAATTTTGACATATTGAAGCAGCTTTTTTTGATCGGCTTTAGGATCGGAATCATAACTAAAACCTTGCAGAAATTGATCGTTTTCAACCATGCCCGCTTCGATGAATGTTTCTGCCATATGTCGCCAGCGCCAAGGATTCATGTGTCCAAAATCAACTATATCAGGCACTATCAATGAGCGTATTGCCTCGGCTTCAAATTCAAGATGGCCTCTGGATTTGGTTACTTTATATTTGTTAAGCAACAGATCAATCATTTCTTGCGGGTGATTCATGGCGTAATACCAGCCTTCGAGACTGGCTTTACGGAAGGCTTTGACGCGTTCGGGATGCTGTTTAAGCTCGTCTTCCGTGGTGAACAGGATGTCGCTGTAGAAATCGACGCCGTAGTTGCGCGGGTTCAGCATGGTGAATTCAATGCCTTGCTGCTTTAGAAAATAAGGCTCGTTGCTTAAGTACGAATTAAACGCGTCTACTCTACCCGTCACTAGATCGTTAATGTCATAACTGCTGGGGATGACGTGAAGACGGCTAATGTCTATGCCCTCATTATTGAACATCGCGACAAAGTCGGCGTCCATAGTTTGATCCAGCAGCATGATTTTTTTTCCGTCTAAATCATCAGGTGAAAAAACCTTGGCATCTTTACGTGCGATTAAAACGGAAGGAGAATGCTGATATATTGCAGCCAAGGCGACAAGAGGCGCGCCGCGCAACCGTTCCAGTAATAACTCGCTATTGGCCTCGCCATATTGGGCATGACCTTGAAGGACTTCCTGTACCGGTTTTTTTTCCGGGGTACCTTCGTGGATAATGACGTCGAGTCCGGCTTTTTGGTAATAACCTTTTTCTAACGCCGCATAATAGCCGGCGAATTGAAACTGGTGATGCCAGCGTAGCTGTAGATGAATGGGTTCTGCTGATGCCGAAAAGCAACCACAGACCAACGCTACAGTAAGTATAGAACGGGGTCGCATCATATTGAGGTCATCGGCTTTCTCTGTTTGATAGTTATTTTTATGGTACATGCGCATAAAAAGCGACGGTCTTTTATCGAAAGGTACTATCCGTAGTTGAGATTGGCTTAGGTATAAGGAGGCGGCATTGGGCGTCCTTGTGCCTAGTCCTGAGAATACGCTGCCTTTTTAGGTAATGAAAGTCGGCTAGGGTGGGCAGAAAATCGCTGCCCACCCCGCGTGGCTTATTTGTTAAGCAGTTTACGAACGCGGTCGTAAATCATCTTCCGGTTAATGATCAGTGCATAGCTGAATAGCCCCAGCAGTAAACCGAACACCAATTTTCCAAAAGCAGAACTTTCCGTTTCGGCTTGCGGAGTTGCAGGCGCCCATTGTTCTTTTACGATTTGTACCGCAACTTTAGAGGGTTGGTAGTCTGCTTTCAGATCAGGCAGGCCTAAGCTGTGCCAGGCATCGTAATCCTGCCATATCGGATACTTGCCTTTCCACATACCTTTAGTGAAATAAGGTGCAAGGCTCATGCCGTGCGATTTTGGAATGCCTTTTTCATCCAGGAAGTCTTTATAGACGACCAGGCTGATATCACCGCCTTCACCGATACCATTTGTGGTAAAGGATTTTTCGACATGGTCATGGAACATCCAGATGCCTTGGCCAAAGCTGTTTAAGCCGTCATCGGTACCGTTCAATTCCAGATCAATACGCTGTGCCGGTACCATGCCGTGTACATCGCGTTGGATATAGGAACCGGGGCCATTATCGACGCCGTCATAATGAGTTATGGTAGGCTTATGACCGTGAATGTGTACCGCCATGGCTTCAGTGTGACCATTCAAAATCCGCAGTTTAACTTTTTCATCCTTTTGCATTTCAATCAACGATTCCCTTAAGGTATAAGGGAAAGACCGACCGTTGAGCATGAAATAATCGTCGGTGGCATCGGTGCTGTCGTATTCCATGTTCATGTGCTTAGCAATCAAACGCGGATCGTTGGCTGACCGGGCAACAAGCTCATGTAATTCTTTATCGGCCGATTGATAATGCAAGTCGTACTCGCGAGCATATTTTTCCAGCACGGCTACCGAAGGATGACGTACTTGACCGGCGCCGACATTCAGCGTTTGCGGCCAGTTATTGGGACGGTTTTCCTCAACAATAAACATACCCTGTAAACCCATTGGAATATGAGTGTGCGGTTGGACATGGCAATGGTAATACATGGTGCCCGGTTGGCGTGGTTTGATCACGTAGGTTTTACTTTCGCCCGGCATAATATCCATGTTGCTGGTTTGCGCAACACCATCATTGCCGGTGCCAGCGTGATCCATAAAGGGATGATCAATACCGTGCAAATGTAAGGAATGCGGTAAATAATGGGTATTTTCTACAATCAGCCAAATCACATCATCCTGTTCAACACGAATGACCGGAGACGGTACGCGCAGCAACGAATTGGCTTCCAGTTCGTAAAGGCTTTTAGTTGACATATCCCGGGTTTTTGGGGCAAAAACCCAGAAAGTCGGTTGTATGCCCGGTGCAATATCGAAGGTGGTGGTAGGGTCTTTCATGTCCGGCGAATGACCGTTAAGTTCGACAATTTCGAGCCTGATGATGATTTTATCAGGGTCGCCGTCGCCATCGATATCGTCCGACATGGTGATGGCGTCGGCAGCGAGCTGGGTTTCCATCAGTGTTTTCATGGAAATGCCATTGGTTCCCTTGACAAAGGCGGCGATGTCAGACGGATTGTCGGGATTACATAGTCGTGAAGCCTGTATTTCTACGCCATCAATGACTTGTGCTTTACGCCATTCGGGAGAAATAAAGTCGGAACAGACTTCTTCTACTGGCCCCATATCTACCTTGGCCGTAGGAGGTAAATCGCTGGCCGCTTGACTCCATGAGTATGTAAGGAGCATTGTTGCGCCCCAAATGAAGGTAAGAAGATTTTTATGCATACGACGGCCTCGGATTAATTCATTAAATAAAATGACACACCGCCAACTCAAAGCGGAGGTTTTTAACACAATCATTTTAACTGAATATTAAGGGGAATTCATGTTTAACGCTAGAATAAACATGAATTATCAATTTAACGGTTCACCCAATATGGACTCAGCTTTATACCTAAATGTCTGCGAGACGCTATTATATTTGGTAGGGACGCCTGTCCCGATAGAGTGAGAAGCAAATTCAGACATAGGAATGCGAATGTATCGTAGATACTCAGTGTTCTAAATAACGCGAGAGCTTCGAATGTGATCCTCGCTATGGCGATAGGATGGTTCCGATTTAGAGCTGTCTATACTAATGAGAGATTTTTATGATTATGATGGATTCCCCAAAAAAAATAGCACGACTTGATGACTTGATTTTCGATAATCGTTTTACGCGTGAGTTACCTGCTGACCCTGAAATTGCTAATAATCGACGTCAGGTATTCAGTGCCTGTTATTCTCGGGTGTTGCCGACTCAAGTTGCCGAGCCGCAAACAGCCGCTTATTCCCAGGAGGTTGCAGAGCTGCTGGATTTGAGCGAGGAAGTCTGCAAATCTGCCGATTTTACCCAAGTGTTTGCCGGTAATCGTTTGTTACCCGGCATGGATCCTTATGCGATTTGTTACGGCGGGCACCAGTTTGGCAACTGGGCGGGACAGCTTGGTGACGGTCGTGCGATTAATTTGGGCGAGGTGGTCAATTGTCATGGCGAGCATTTAACCTTGCAGCTGAAAGGTGCAGGTTCCACACCGTACTCAAGGACTGCGGATGGCTTGGCGGTATTGCGTTCATCGGTGCGCGAGTTCTTATGCAGCGAAGCCATGCATCATCTGGGCGTGCCGACCACGCGGGCATTGAGTTTGATATTGACCGGTGAGCAGGTGGTTCGCGATATGTTTTACAGCGGCGACCCCAAGCCAGAACCGGGTGCCGTGGTTTGCCGGGTTGCGCCATCGTTTACCCGTTTTGGCAGTTTTCAGATTTTCGCCGCCAGAGGCGAGATCGAGCTGATGAAAAAATTGCTGGATTATACGATCCGCACCGACTTCCCGCATTTGGGTGAGCCGTCGCGTGATGTTTATCTGGCCTGGTTTGCCGAGGTCTGCCGCAGAACGGCGAAAATGATTGTGCACTGGCAGCGTGTCGGCTTTGTTCATGGCGTAATGAATACCGATAATATGTCGATACTCGGCCTCACCATAGACTACGGTCCCTACGGCTGGCTGGAAAATTACGACCCCAACTGGACGCCTAATACCACCGATGCAGCGGATCGGCGCTATCGTTTTGGCAACCAGCCGCAAATCGCTTTCTGGAATCTGGGGCAACTGGCCAACGCCATTTATCCACTGATAGAGCAGGTTGAACCGCTGCAACAGGCGATCAATGTCTATACCAAAACCTTTGAGCAGGGCTGGCAAAACATGGTCGCCGCCAAGTTGGGCTTGAATACGTTTGATTCGGCAACCGATGACGAGCTAAACACCGAGTTGTTGATGCTGTTGCAATTGGTTGAAACGGATATGACCATTTTTTACCGCAAGCTTGCGCTGCTGGTCATGGATGTTGAACTCAGTGACGAGGCTTTGATGACGCCGCTGATGGAAGCTTATTATGTGCCGGAGCAGATAAACGATGACTATAAGGCGCGTCTCGGTGACTGGCTCAGGACTTATATAAAACGGGTTCAAGCTTCCGGGATAGCCGATGCCGAGCGGATCAAAACTATGAACGCCGCCAATCCCAAATACGTTTTACGCAATTATCTGGCGCAACTGGCGATAGACAAGGCAGAGCAGGGCGATTTTTCGATGGTTAATGAGTTGTTGGAACTGTTGCGCCATCCTTACGACGAACAGCCGGGCAAAGAAGAATTTGCCTTAAAACGCCCCGACTGGGCAAGGCAACGGGCGGGTTGTTCGATGTTGTCGTGTAGTTCTTAGTTTTGTGTTGAGTTAAAGAAAAATGACGAGCAGGTAAAGCAAAAAAATATAGCTAAGTCATTGAAAATTAATTTTTTGGGCTTCCTGCATATTATTTAACGCGCTTCCATCTCCCGTGAATATAATCTAAGGCTTCCCGAATATTCAAATCACGCGTTCCGCCACCGGTTCTAACAAAAAATTTTGGTGTATTGCCTTGATCTAAAAATACAGGTCTGGGGGCAGGGGAAATAATAAGACGGCAAACCTCATTATTATCAATTACATGAAATAATACATGGACAAATTGACAGAGATCAGTGCCCAAATTGTTTGAAATAGCGGCCATTAGATTTTGTTCAAAACCATCCTGATTCGGTTTTTTTAGGGTTTGATAATCCTTATCCAGGCCGATAATCTGGCCATCGTCCGATACACCAATCAGCAATGTTCCACTGAGATGACTATTCAAAAATCCGGCGAGTGTTTTTAGAACAACGCCTTCCAATGAGCGATTGACGCGTGATTCAACCATATCCCAACGCAACGAAGATTTAAATTCCAAATAAGAGCCTTCACCTTTCTGAATAATCGACAGTAAATCTTTATCTAATTCAGTTTTTAAGTGATCAATATTGACTAGGCGTTGATGAATAAATTTGTATAGCACCAGAGTTAATAGCCCAAGCATCGCGCCGATTTCGGCATAGAATATAAGCAATGCAGCGCTTTCATCGGATAGATTTCCGGTAAAAAGAGACGCGATTTGTTTTAAAACATACTCGATTGATGACAGTGGATCAATGGTCTGTTCACGTGCATAGATGTAGTCGTAACTTGGAGCCAATACAAAAATGCCAATTATTGCACCAGTCAGGGCGACGGTAAGATAAAGCTTTAATTGTTGACGCCAAATTGACAGCATCAGTAAGAAAAATCTTTTCATGATTTCGTTTAATCCTCTCGTTTTTGTCCACAGCTATCATTAATTTCTTTGAACAGCAAGCTAGAACTTCTTGGCAACTCTGGGTGACACACGTTAACTTGCGCCCTTCCATTTCTGTTTCCGGGCTTTTTTCTTGGCTTCTTTCTCCGCCCGAATAATCACCAGTTCCGTCAGTTCTTTTTCCATCATGCCCGGGGTTTCCAGACTGATTCTGCCGATGGTGCCGGCGCGGAATTCAGACAACAGGATTTTGGACACTTTATCCATCTCGATGTGTCCGCCTGAGCGCAGGCAGCCGCGTTTTTTGCCGATGGCTTCCATCAACTGTTGTTCGCTTTCCGGGAGTTGCTCCAACTGAAAACGGGTTTTCAGCAAATCCGGGTAATGCTGTAATAGGTACTCGGCCGCGAAGAAGGCGACATGCTCATGAGTGATGGCGGTGTCCTTGATCGCGCCGGTGGTCGCCAGTCGGTAGCCGCTATTTTTATTTTCGACGTTGGGCCACAGCATGCCGGGCGTGTCCCAAAGAATAATGCCGTTACCGATGTCAATACGTTGCTGGTTTTTGGTGATGGCCGGTTCATTGCCGGTTTTGGCAATGATTCTTCCAGCCAGTATATTGATCAGTGTGGATTTGCCGACATTAGGTATACCCATGATTAGCGTGTGGATGAGTCTGCCGCTGCTTTGTTTGGTCGGCAGCATCTTATGGCACATCTCGGTCAACTGGCGCATTTTTTCGGGCTGTTCGGTGGTTAACGCCAGGGTTTTTACGCCTTGTTCCTGTTCCAGATAGGTTTGCCATTGTTGCGTAATCTCAGGGTCTGCGAGGTCGCTTTTGCTGAGTACTTTGATGCAGGGTTTGTCGCCGCGCAGGTCAGTCAGCATGGGGTTTTGGCTGCTGAACGGGATACGAGCATCCAGAATTTCGATGATTAGGTCAACCTTGGGTAGGATTTCTTTGACGGCTTTACTGGCCTTGTGCATATGGCCGGGGTACCACTGAATAAGCATGATGTTTATAGTCGGGTAAAATGATATATTTAAGCATCATAGACGTTGAAGCAACAGCTATAAATAATAAAAAGTGGGTAACTGATAAACATTATCTGCAGACTTCGATAGCAAATCTTCTTTTTTTGAACAAATAGATCAAAATATGAACCCAATAACAAGCAGTTTTTACGCCTATTTATCGCGACTAAGATGGATTAAACGTTGGGGACTCAAGCGCAATGCGCATGATGAAAATGTGATGGAGCATAGTTGGGAAGTATCGGTTATTGCGCACACGCTAGCCTTGATTAAAAACCGCTATTATGATGGTAATGTCGATGCCAATGCGGTTGCTACAGCAGCGTTGTATCACGATATTACCGAAGTCATTACCGGCGATTTGCCGACGCCGATCAAATATCATTCCCAGGAAATCAGCGCGGCTTACAAGCGGATTGAGCATCAGGCAGAGTTGGAACTACTGGATCTTTTGCCGATTGAGTTACAGGCGGATTTTCAGGTACTGATTCAGCACGATAAAATGCCGATAGAGCATGTGCAGATTATCAAGGCGGCGGATAAAATATCGGCTTATCTTAAATGCCAAGCTGAATTAAAAGCCGGGAATTTGGAATTTGAAACCGCCGCCGCCCAATTAGCTTTAACTATCGGTGCATCAGAGCAACCGGAAGTTATTTTTTTTATGAAAGCGTTTGTGCCAAGTTGCGGGTTGACGCTGGATGGATTGATGAAAACTTATTGATTTGGGTAAAGGTTAAAGAATCTAGGCCCTTAGGCAAGACGCAAAAATAAACCGCTACTTTTGTAGGATGTGCTGAACGGCAGTGAAGCGCATCATGCGTGATTGAGCGATGATGCGCTTCACTGCGTTCAGCACATCCTACGGGGGTATTTTATTTATTGCGAGTTACCTTAAACCAGTTGACCTGAACTTGAGCTTTAATTATCTAAATTTATGCAAAAAAAATTAAACAGACTAATCAATCAAAAAATTGGATTCTATAAAGTATGAGTGGACACTGGGATAAAAGTACCTACGGAGACGTTGTGAAGCATCGATATAGCATTGAGCAAGCCAGAATATTATTGGATATTTTGAAGTACCATAACGCATCAACCATGCTGCCTTCGTTTCATCAGGTCAAGCAGGAATCGCTTGATGAGGCGCTGGATAAGCTGCGGTTGGAGTTGTCCGAATTTATAGCAACGGATGACGGGCTTGGCTTTATCGTCCCGATTAGGGATGAGAAGGGCTTAATTTAGTTTGGCTATTGGCTTTTAAAACAACATCACATAGCGCCGGAAGTGTGAGCGGTTCCGGTTTTTTGGCTGCTGGAATCGGCATTTTGGCTTCCTCTGAAAACCACCAGGCCAATGAAGCATCGCAGCCATCGCTTTCAGAAGGGGATTCTTGCCCAGTGCAATTTTGATTATCCAGTGGACATTTGAGACGTACGTGAAAGTGATCGTCATGTCCCCACCACGGACGAATTTTTTTTAGCCAGTCATGGCTTGTCTTACGTGTGCACAATAGCCGTTTGATGCTGGCGTTGACAAAGATGCGGTCGACTTCGGGTCTGCGTGCTGCCGCTTCAAGAATTTTCTCGTGAGTAGGTGACCATTGATCATCATTGATAGCATCCGATTCGGCGACAAGAACTGAGGGAGCTCCCCAGGTTTCACGCTCATTAAATTCCAGGTTTCGGCTTTCGGCTTGTGGTGAAAGCAAATACCAGATATCGACATCAAGTCCAGTTTGATGGCTGCGATGGCCGCTTAAGGTCGGTCCGCCGCGCGGTTGTCCCAAGTCGCCAATAAGCAAGACTCCCCAGTGCTGTGAATTCGTCGTCTGCGCTATGTTTTCGATAAATCTTATCAAGTCGGGATGCCCATAAGATCGACTTCGTGTGGGGCGCATCACTTGATAACCTGTGCCATTTTGAGGTAACGAGACAGCGCCGCTCAAACAACCGGCCGTATAAGAACCAATACTCTGGGCGCTATCGCCGATTTGTACTGTTTGCTTGACCATTGCCCAATTATTTGCAATAGGAGATGAAGAGCATTCGGAAAAAACAGCTAACAATAAGAAAAATACTGAAAGGTTCATTTTAAAAACAGCATTGCCAATGACATGAAGGGCGACCGGTCAGTCGCCCTGTTTTCGGCTTACTTAGTAACAGGTTCCGACAAGTCCAGAAAGTGCTTGGAATTATCAGTTACGGGGGCAAGGCTTGAGCTATTGTTGTTAGTTGCCGGTACGGCACTGTTTGTTTTTATAAGCACTGCAGCCGGTACAGCGCTGTTTGCCGCTTCAGTATCCGCTTCATCTTCGAGCTGGAGTTCGTCTTCTTCAGGAACATTGCCATCATGGATTAGGTATTCACGACGCTGCTGGTAAGCATTTTTGATAAAGGAATAACGGTCGATAGAAGCTTCATCAACAATCTTCTCTGTCGGTATCAAATCGGCGCGGGTATCGGTGACATCAATAGCTTTTGCTCCGCCATTGATCGCGCTGACAACAGCGCCGCTACCGGCAAAGACAAAAGTATAGGTCAATGGATTTAATAAAGCGTCGCCAACAGCCCCGGCGACACCTCTAGGTGAGCTGGGTCCCATAAACGGAATTACTAGGTAATTACCTGACGGAACACCCCAGAAACCTAAGGTTTGCCCGAAGTCTTCGTGATGTTTGGGTAGATCAATCATGGTTGCTACATCAACAAAACCGGCAACGCCAGCCGTGGTGTTAATCAGGAATCGACCGGCATCCATACCGCCTTGTGCCATCTTAAGTTGCAGAAGGTCATTAACGGTTACGCCGATATCGTTAAGATTGCTGAAGAAATTGGTGATGCCGTTATCAATGAATTTTGGCGTTATTGCCAAATAGCCTTTTGCTACGGGTTTTAAAATGGCTTTGTCCAGATCGTCATTAAATTCTTGCGTACCGCGATTCCAGCCTTCCCAGGGGTCTGTTTCGTTGACTTTTGACGTGGTCGCACAACCTCCAAGCAGACTTGATATAACCAAACTATTCACTAATAAACGAGTGTTGATGATAGATTTTTTCATACGCATGGTTTATCTCTAATTTACAGGGTGTTGAGGTAATGTAAAGTCTGTCTCGGACAGTTATTATGTTTTTGACCGATTATATCAGACACAAGTCATAAAAAAATTATTGATTTTGCATTTGCCGGAGTATCCAATATTGTCGCTTAAGTAAGTATCTTGATGGCTGTTCTGCCCTCAGGAGTATAGGATTAGGTAAGGTTGCTGCCAATAATGCCGCTTGAGATCGACTGATTTGGCTTGCATGGACACCAAAATAGTGTTTACTTGCGGCCTCTATGCCAAATAGATGATCGCCGAATTCGGCGATATTTAAGTAAACGACCAAGATGCGATCCTTACTCCACAGCAACTCGATCAGCAGCGTAAACCAGACCTCCAGACCTTTGCGAACAAAACTTTTTGACGGCGTTAAAAATAAATTCTTGGCGACTTGCTGAGAAATAGTACTTGCCCCCCTAAGCTTGCCGCCGTCCATATAGTTATCAATAGAAGATTGTATAGAATGCAAATCAAAACCCGAGTGTTGAAAAAACCGCTGATCTTCGGAGGCAATAACCGCCGAAGAGGCATGGGCCGATATTTTCTTTGCGCTCACCCAGGAGTATTTAATGGTCTTGAACGAGCCGTCGACCATTAAATCTTCAATATGCCGATATACCATAAACGCCGACGTTGGCACAGGCACCCAGCGCAACAATACACACAAGCCTACCGAGGTAGCCAGGAAGGTGAGCAGGAAATAAAGCACCGCTTTACGCAAGAGTCGCTTGATGGACAATGAGCGACTATTGCTGGTTTTGGGGTAACGGGATTGTCTTGCCAAAGTGTAATGATGGTTAATGGTGGTGTTAACGGGTTAAAGCCCTGTGTTGCATTGATATATATGATAAAGCCTTAATTCAGGTTTGGATAGCCACAACGCTTAACCGGTACTTAATGATTTGCCTGTTAGTGTGGTAGGCGCGGATTTATCGTCGTGACAACGGTTATAATAAAAAGCTTCCCGCACAGATTCGACTCAACGCATGAAACTCAGATACCTATCAATTGCACTGCTGACGCTAAGCGGCTGTATGCCGATGACTTATCCGCCCGGCGCACAAAACAATAGGGCGCAACTTGGCGCGAACATTTTTCTGACCGAAGACGGGGCAAGTTTACCGTTACGTCATTGGCGGCCAAAAACTGAACCGCATGCGGTCATTATTGCACTGCATGGCTTTAATGATTACAGTCATTTTTTTGATTCACCGGGTGAGTATTTCAGTCAACAAGGTATTGCCAGTTTCGCTTATGATCAACGCGGTTTCGGCATGGCACCGCAACGTGGTTTGTGGGCGGGGTGCGAGGCCTATATCAAGGATTTGCAGGTTTTGGTGCGACTGGTTAAACAACGCTATCCGAAACGTCCGCTTTATCTGCTCGGAGAAAGCATGGGGGGCGCGATAGTTATCAAGGCTATGAGTCAGACGGAGATGCCGGAAGTCGCCGGTATTATTCTTGCTGCTCCGGCGTTATGGGCCAGGTCAACCATGCCCTGGTATCAAACCGGTTTGCTTTGGACGCTGGCGCACAGCCTGCCTTGGTTGACTTTAACCGGAAAGGGCGTACACGTCGTGGCATCGGATAATATCGACATGCTCAGAGCCATGGGGCGTGATCCGTGGGTTATCAAAGCGACTCGCGTGGAAACGGTGTATGGCTTGACTAATCTGATGGATGAGGCTTTTAACAGCGCCGCGTCGCTACACGGACATACTCTGATGCTATACGGTGAGAAAGACGAAATCATCCCCAAGGAGCCGACTTATGCCTTTTTGCGGCAATTTCTTGCAGCGGATACGGCCAATAAAACGGTTGCGATATATCCGCGCGGCTATCACATGCTGTTACGCGATTTGCAAGCAGCCACCGCGTGGAAGGATATAGCCGCATGGATTCACGCGAGCCCTGATAAACTACCGTCGGGTGCGGATGATAGGGCGCAGCAATTGTTAAGTAGCCGGGTAACGGCGTTTTGATGCTGCTAAGTAGATAGTGATTCGGAATTTAGTTGTGGACGCGACGCCCTCACCGCGATGACCTATTGCCTCCACAAAACGTGCCTTTACATGGCTTTGCCATTGGACCATTTTTCATGCAATTGCTGATATTCGTCAGTCGTTGTCACCAGTACAACTTCATCGTCTTTCTTAAGCTTGGTATCCTCGTCGGTTGGTTGAAAAACGTTATCCCGATAAAGAAATATCACTCGGGAGTGTTTCGGTAAATCCAGGTCACCGACCGGTTTTTCGCAGGTTTCGTCGGCGATAAAACTGAATAAGCGGACATTGCCTCGGATGATCGCCGACAGCTCCAGAATATTTCTTCCGGCAGCGATATTCGCTAAATAGCGGGCATTGTTAAGCGTAGGAATAATGGTATCGTTCAGTCCCAGTTCTATGCAGATATGTTCGAACTCAACATCTTCGATCCGGGTGATGACCCGCTGAATCCCCAGCGAACGCGCCACCAGACTGGCGATAATATTGGCTTCATCGCTCTTGGTCAGACAAAACAGGATGTCGATAGAATCGGGATCGGTCTCTTTTAGAATGGCCGGTTTACTGCCATTGCCATGCATAAACACGCAATCGATTTTTTCTATCAGTTCATCGATTACCGCCTTGTCTTTTTCAATAATGATGACTTCATGGTCGACTTGTAGCAGCAATTCTGCGGTCGCTATCGCCAGCGAAGAGGCGCCAATAAATACAATTTTCAAGATTAACTCCCCACCTTGATCCAGGTGCGCGGATAAAGAAATATCAAAAAAGCCAAAAATTCGACCCGTCCCAGTAGCATGTCGACAATCAATACGATTTTCAGTCCCGGTTCCAGTCCGGTTCGGGTAATTCCGGTCGACAAACCGGTGGTCGAACAAGCCGAAACAACCTCAAGCAGGGCATTCAGAGGCTCGTAACCGGCCATCAGGAAGGGCAGCCAGGAACATAGCACGGTGCCTATGAAGATTAAGATCAGCATTAACGCTTTTTCTATTTCATGGGAGTCCAGTTTGTCATTGCTCAAATGTCGTTCCAGGACGGCATGAGCGGGCAGCGCTGTACGCTGAATAAAAAACTGTAACAATCGCAGTACAATCAGTAAGCGCAGGATTTTTATACCGCCGGCAGTGGAGCCAATAGACCCGCCGACCAGCATCGAAAAAATCAGGCTCAGTTTGGAGGCATTATCCAAAGCGACCACATCGACATTGGCAAATCCTGTCGTGGTTTGAGCCGACAGTCCCAGAATCACGGCGTGTTTAAGTCTCAACAAGGTATTTTCGTCGTTTCCTCCAGAACAAAAAAACAGCAAGCCGATCACCCATATCGATAGCCCCAACAACGCCCGAATCTCCAGATTGAATGACAATTCCTGGATACCGTTTTGGACAAACCGGTAATAGAACGGCAAGGAAACGGCTCCCAACACCCCGCACAACACGATCATAAACTGGATAGGCCATTGATCGATAGCCGTAAGACTTGAATCGTAAATGGAAAATCCGCCGGTCGATATACCGCTCAATGCGTGGGTCACCGCGCTCAATGGCGCTACGCCTGCCATTAATAACAGGCTGATGGCAAACACAGTCAGTGCGCAATAGATAGTGAGCAATTTAACCGAATGCGCACGCGCATTGCCTAAAATATCCCGACTATCAGTGATGTCGCCCATCGCCAGACGTCGGGCGGCAAGCCCCTTATTCTGAAATAGCAAACCGATTGAAAAAACAACGATGCCAAAACCGCCGTACCATTGCATCCAGGAACGGGCGAATAGAAACCCCGCTGAATGTTGCTGTATTTGACTCAGCGTACTCAAGCCGGTTGTGGTTACTGCCGAGACCGCTTCAAAAAAAGCATCGATGTCACTCAAGCCTTCACTCATAAAAGGAATACAGCCCGATGCCGCAGATAGGAAAAAAGACAGCGCGGAAATCACTAGCACTTCATTATCCGCGATGTCTTCAGGCGCCTGAATCCGGGATAACGGCAGGCAGATGGCGCTGAGAACCGCCAATGTACCTAACTGGTTAATCATAAATGCCCAGTCGCCGTTCAGCCACGAGACTGAAATAGGGACTAACCTCAAGATAATGACGACCAGACCGATGCGAGCAAGATAGCGGGTTAAGACCCAATAGCGCACTGGCTGAGCCAAGGCATGGGAAACATTAGAAAAACTCATGTCAAACGTGCTCCCGGATAAATGATGATTTTAATTTAGCACTATTTAGGCGTTCATCCATAAGAAATAAAAGCAGCAAGGCTGATTCGTCGACAGAAGGAGAGCCGTTAACTATTTTAGTTTTAGCCTGAATCTGAGAAATAACCACGAACAACGGTGGCGTTAAATTAAGCTGTTGTTTTTTTGCCTGCGTAGGAACCGGAAAAAACAGTTTACAATGTCCGAGTATATTCATTGCCTGTTGAACCCTGTGTTACCTATGAAAATCATTCATTTCTCTATGACTAGATCAAAGATTCATTCCTTGCTGTTTTTTCTATTTATGATCACCGTATCTTTAACCGGGGCGTCGACTAAAGCCACTGCGGCGGATGCCGGGCAAAAAAGCGCAACGTTTGACATCACTAAAGACATGCTAAAGGCTAAAATCGACGCGATCAATTCCCGTGAAGGTATTGATGAGGCGACAAAATCTAAGTTATTGTTTATTTATCAGACAGCCGCAGATAATTTGGCCAATATCGAAAAGTTTACAGAGCAGGCCATGGAGTTTAAAACTGCTATCAAACAAGCGCCCGAGCAAACTAAAAAGCTGCAAAAAGAAATCGAGCATGTTCTGCTGAAAATTTCCAAGCAAAAACCGGAAGATTTTAGCCGGATACCGGTTGAGGAACTTGAACAGCGGCTTATTATTGAGAAAGGGAAAATCAGTAATCTGGACGAGCAGTTAAAGAAATTTGAAAATGAGCTGACGGTGCAAAATAACCGTCCACAGTTGATCCGAGAAGAAATGTTAGCCGCCCAGCAAAGTTTGGCCGCAGCACAGAAAAAGTTGGGAATTCCTGCCAACAAAGCCGATGCAAAATTGGAGTCTGAAGCCAGACAGGTGGAGCTAAAAACCTTGATTGATGCGCGTACTACTGAGTTAAAAATGCTTGATGTTGAAGCTATCAGTAATCCGGTCAGGGTCGAATTACTGAAAACCCAGTCTCAGTTACTGGATATGCAAAAGACGGCGCTAACGCCGATTGTTGCTGCAATCGAAAGCCTTACTTTCGAACTGCGCCAGCAAGAGGCGAAACAGATAGAGGACGCACTCAGTCAAGCAGAAAAAGCAGTTTCCGACAAGCATGTTCTGATCCAGGAAAGTACCCGGGAGAATATTCAATACAGCCGTGATTTGCAGGATATTACCGCCAAAATTGAACAATACAGCGAACAAAAAACCAAAGTTGAGGCCCAAGCCAGTGAAATTGAAGTCGACTTTAAAAGTGCCGAAAAGAAAATTAGTCTGGCAGGATTAAGTCCGGCGTTAGGCAAGATTTTACGCGAACAGCGGCGTAATTTACCCGTTCAGGATGAATTTGAGCAGCAGTCCCAGACTATTCAAAACGAAACTGCCTTGACCAGTCTGGCGCAGTTTAAAGTCGAAGATAAATTAAAGCAGTTGATGGATATTGACGCAGATCTGAAGGACATGATGAGCCTGCAGGTTGATCAAGCTTTGCCTGTCGAGCAACGCATGATGATACAGGCTGAATTACGGGTGCTGCTGAACAATCAGAAAGAGTTGCTCAATAAGCTGTCGGTTGCCTACGGCACCTATTTGCGCACCTTGGGCGATTTTGATTTTGCCCGGCAACAAATGATCTCTAAGGCCGGTAAGTTTGCGATTTATCTGGATGAACGCTTGTTGTGGGTGCCTAGTTCTGAGCCAATTAGCTTGGGATATATAACCGATTTGTATCATTCGGCGCAATGGCTGTTGTCGCCGTTTAACTGGATGGCGGTGATTAAAGATTCGGTTAAGCTTGCTTTTCAGCATTTATTTTTAATCTTTGTTGCGGTCGTGTTTTTTATTGGTTTGCTGTTGTCTAAAAATTGGGCGAAGTTAAAATTAGCGGTTATATCCGGTAAGGTTGAGAAAATTTATACCGATAATTTTTATTACACCTTAAAAGCCTTGTTTTACAACTTAATACTGGTATTGCCGCTACCGTTACTTTTTAACTATGTGGGCTGGTTTTTAAGTAGAGATGTTCAAGTTGACGATTTCACTAAATCCGTCGGTGATGGATTACAGGGCGCGGCATTGACGATGTTTTTTCTGCAATTTTTTTATCGCCTGTTTGCAGTCGATGGCATAGCGCGCAAACATTTTCAATGGCAAGAAACATCAGTGAGTCTGGTGCGCATGCAGGTTGGCTGGATCCGTTTTATTGCCGTGCCGGGGATGTTTATTATTAGCAGTACCAGTGCCTCAAAATTTTCGGTGCACAGCGACAGTATCGGCCGTTTGGCTTTGGTTATTATCATGATTGCCATGGCGATTTTTGCAGGTCGGGTGTTAAAACCTTCGACCGGGTTGGTAAAAGATTATATCAATAATAACCCTGAAGGCTGGACAGCTAAGCTGCGCTATGCGTGGTATTTTGCAGTCATCAGCATACCCTTGGTTATTATCGGTTTTGCGGTCGCCGGCTATTATTTAAGTGCATTGGAATTGCAACAAAAACTCATTATTACCCTACGGCTGATTTTTCTGAGCATCATCATTCATGCGATGGTGGTTCGCTGGTTAACCCTGGTTAACCGGCAATTGGCCATTGCTAATGCCAGGCAGAAACGTAAGACGGCAGTGATTGCCGAAAAGCAATTGGCGGGATCGGAAGACCCGGTGTTGCCGGTTGACGAACAACAAATCGATATTCCTAAAATAAACGCCCAAACCATAAAGCTGTTGAATGTTTTTATCGGTTTTACGCTGGTGATCGGTTTTGGCATGATCTGGAAAAACATTCTGCCCGCCTTCTCATTTTTGGAACAAATTGTGCTATGGCAGCATCTGGTTAATGTCGATAATCAGGAGAGTTATCAGCCCGTAACCTTCATCAATCTGTTGCTGGCCGGTTTATATATTTTTATTATTGTGGTCTCGATACGAAATTTTCCCGGCGTAATGGAATTATTGGTATTTAGACGCTTGTCGATAGAGGCGGGCGGTCGTTATGCGGTTAATCAGCTGGCTAAATATGTGCTGTTTTCCATAGGTTTTATTAGTGTGGCAAACGAGTTGGGCGGCAGCTGGTCGCAGGTACAGTGGCTGGTTGCTGCGCTCAGTCTCGGTTTGGGTTTTGGCTTGCAGGAAATTTTCGCCAATATGGTCTCGGGTATTATCCTGCTGTTTGAGCGTCCGATACGGGTTGGCGATACCGTTACCATCGGTGATGTCAGCGGTAAAGTCAGTCGTATTCGAATGCGGGCGACAACATTGATTGACTGGGATCAAAAAGAATTGATTGTGCCGAATAAAACCTTTATTACCAGTCAGTTGGTAAACTGGACCTTGAGCGATGCCACTACTCGCCTGGTAATTCCTATCGGCATTGCCTACGGTTCCGATGTCGAGCTGGCGCATAAAGTCATGATCGATACGGTAAAAGCGATGCCGCTGGTGCTTGCCGAACCTGAGCCGAGTGTATTGTTCGTCGGTTTTGGCGATAGCTCGTTGAATTTTTCTATCCGTCTTTTTGTCAGTGAATTGGCAAATCGACTACCGACCACGCATGACTTGCACTTCCGCCTTGAAAAAGCCTTCCGTGAGCATAAAATAGTCATTCCATTTCCGCAACGGGACATACATGTTCGTTCTGTCATGCATGAAAACGGTGAGATAAATCATGATGTGCAGCAAATTGTCGGGGGATAGCCAAGACATTACACTCCCGACATGCAATGCGTGTTAACCGGTTCGGAAACTGATATTCAAAAGCATTGCTTAGTTGAATTGGTGTTGTTCGTCAGACGTAAGCGAGTTCATGTTTCGATGTCGGCAAGCCAGTAGATACTCTCTTAAACTACAAGTCCTATTTGCTAAAAATTTAAAAAAATTAGCATGACGCTTCGACGGGTAGCGTATAAAAACGGGAACCGTCAAATTCTTTATCGGCTTTCAACATGCCATGGATGGCGTGCAATAATTTACGCATCACGGCACAAAGGGCTTGCAGCTTCTTCAGTCCATTGTTTTCAATCAAATGGCGGTAATAGCCTTTGATATGGGGTTCATGGCAACTGGCCACCAACGCAGGCATGTACAACGCGTGGCGAATATACTTATTGCCCGCCTTGCTGATACGCGGCTTTTTAGCGATGCTCGTACCGGATTCGTTGTGGCGTGGATCCAGCCCTGCATAGGCAACCCATTGTTTTGCATTCATATCATGTGGCAAAACCATCAGTTCGGCCAGTAATTGTATGGCGCTCGCTTCGGCAATGCCTTTAATACCGATGATCAGCACCAAGGCGCGCGCCAGTAGCTCATGTTGCCAGATAAGGGCAAGTGCACTATCCCGGTGTGCTTTGATCTGCTTTTCCAGCACCTCAATCAGTTCTTCGGTTTGGCTGAGCACGATGTCTGGCGTGTCCTGAGTGGACGTTAAGGCATGCAGCTGGTTTTTGGTTTGCGTTTTTAGTTTGGTTAACGCCGCTATTCTGCGCCCCAGAGCCCTTAGCGCAATGTTTTCGTCGGCTGGACGCTGCCACGCTTCAAAAGGCATCCTTTCGCAATAGATCGCCAAGGTTTCAGCGTCAATGGCGTCGGTCTTGCTGCGTTTCATCAGCACCTTAGCAAAATTATGGGACGTCTTCGGATTGATGACCATCACCTCAAGGCCTTTCGTCCGACTGAGCGCAACGGCCAAGTCAAAATGGTAAACGCCCGTGGCTTCGAGGCAAATCCGTGTTTCGCCTTTCAATTTCACTAAATGCTGGATAATGGCCTGATGTCCAGCCGCAGTGTTTTCAAAGGTCTTGGCGGGGCGAGTCTTGCTGTTAACGCTCACGACAACGACTAATTCTTTTTGACCAACATCAATGCCTACAGAGTTCATTTTTATCTTCCTCAATTGGTTTGTTATGATGATCGCTGGTTTCCCAACCCTGGCACTTCATCTACCGTCCTTGTGAATGCAGACTCAGAAAGCTTGGCTTTACAGGTCTAAGATACTCCACGGCATGGATGACGAGGGTGGGGAGCCTTTCTACATACAAGCTCGAAGCTTTAGGGTGGGACGGCTTCCCCAGAAATCGGCTATCACTATAAACTTTTTGGTTTAATTTATCTTGTGGTTGAAGAGGTCTTTAATATACAAGGTCTTTAATATACAAGGATGGGCAAAGGAGGTACGACGTGCCGATCAATGACGCACGCATCAATGTCAACACGCTGAATCGATGGGCACGCTATCGCTTTGCCCATCCTACGCGCTTGCATGGTTTTTATGTTCGCAGGCGGATTATGGATGATTGGTGTCATAACGCCATCCGCTTAAGCCGTAGGATGGGCAAAGGAGGTACGACGTGCCCATCAATGACGCGCGCATCAATGTCAACACGCTGAATCGATGGGCACGCTATCGCTTTGCCCATCCTACTCATTACCTATCCTACTCATAGCCCATGTTCTCATTATTCAGCTCGTTAAAATTGTCATCTAACAACACGCCTGGTTCATACCATCCTTTGCGGATGGCTTGATTAAATGAACTATACGGCCAATCCTGCGGTTTGGAAACGTACTCATGCTTAACCGGATTAAAATGAATGTAATCCACATACCGTCGCCAATCGTCTTCATCGCGAATGTAATGCTCCCAAAAACGTCGTTGCCAAATGCCTTTTTTCACGTTTTTTGGTCTTGGAATCGCTGACCACACGACTTGGCAACCCCGCTGAAAATTTACGTTTAATCATCATCCAGCGTTTAGAAAAATCGGCATCATTTTCCGGTAATCGCCATATCGTATGCAAATGATCAGGCAGCACTACTATCGCTTCAATCTCAAAAGGATAACGTGATAAACACAAACGAAAAGCAGCACGCAATCGTTCAATGTTTTCAATTAATAGAGGCTCTCGATTTTCAGTAACTACGGTAAAAAAATAACGCGCACCGGGTTGATAAAATCGCCGATATTGCATGGTTATCCCGCTATCATCAATTGCAAAGGGATAGACAAGTGAAGCCTGCTTTCAATTTGATGCCTTGCAACAATTTCATAACGCCATCCGCTTAAGCGACAGGATTAAAGTCATAGGCTGTGTCGGTGAGGAAACGAAGCCATGATGCTGATAGAAAGCCTTTGCTTCAACGGATAACGCATTAACAAGTAATCCGCGTATACCAAGAATTCCAGCCGCTTGCGCAGTGCGAACGGTGGCATCTTGCAGTAAGGCAACACCAAGTCCTCGGCCTTGATAAGCTTTATCAACAGCAAGGCGACCCAGAAGGGCGATTGGCACGGGATCGGGCATATTGCGGCGGATTAAGGCGGGTGTGTTGTTTAATTCCAGTGCGCCTGAAGCGAGACAATAATAAGCAACAACCCTTTTTCCTTCGCTTACAACGTAAGTGCGCGATGCGCCGTTGATTTGATTAGGATAGGCCCGTTTTTTGAGCCAGTTATCAAGACTATCGACGCCACAGGCAAAATCATCAAGCCAATAATCGACCGTCAGCAGCGTGGGCGCAGACAGCATTAGGCTTCCCAAGGTTTTGGAGCCGCCATCAGCCGTTCAAAGCCTTCGCCATTGGGCGGGCTATCAAGCACGTTAAGAAAATGCGCGTAAGTCGTTTGATCAACCCGCACAAGGGCTTGGTCAATTAAAGATTCTTCTGCCGCACGTCTCGCGGCATCAATCATAAAGTCAGAGCGCGTTTTACCTTGCGCTTTTGCGGCCCTGTCAATCAATGTACGAATATCGCTACGAATCCTTAAATTAACGGCATGCGTTTGGGTATCGGTTGTTGTTTGGCGGTCAGGCATAAAAACTCCTATTATTTTTCAATTTTCGTCAATCATACGCGATAAAAATACACGCTGTGTATCTGTTTTCGTTCTTTTAGTTGAACACGACAATACTCTCTCAATGCTTGTTGAGAGTATTGTGTCAAGGTCATAAACCTCATAAAACCGCCGTATTCACCCGCGAAATTCACTTTTAACAACTGTTGGCATTACGAATGCACCTCTTGCAGCAACTTCATAACCGACGATGCCGATTTCCTGATCCTTGTGGTCTTTTTTGCCCTCATCTATCCAGGCATCGGGAACATGGGGTAAAACCTCTTTGGCAAAATACGCTTCGTTGATTTCGTTAACCGATCTGCTTGGATCAAGCGCGACATTTTCATTGTCGCGCAGATCGCCATCGGCTTTGTATTCCAGCACTTTGCCGTCCACATCAAACAAGCCGTATACTGGATTTGCCTTGCCTTTATTGGATAGCACCCACACATAGGTGGAAATGCCGGTGTTGTAAAACATGTCAGTCGGCAGTGCAACGATGGCTTCCAGCAAATCGGCTTCCAGAACGTAACGGCGAATTTCGGACTCACCTGAACCGGCACCGCCGGTAAACAATGGCGAGCCGTTAAGAATAATGCCGATACGTGCGCCGCCTTTGGAGGCATCTCTTAACTTGCTGATCAGGTGCAACAGGAATAACAGCGAGCCGTCCGAGACCCGTGGCAAACCGGGGCCAAAGCGGCCATCAAAACCTTTTAGGGTGTTTTCGTTTTTAATGTCAGATTCAATTTTTTTCCAATCCACGCCAAACGGTGGATTGGAAAGCATGTAATCAAATTTATCGGCATAGAGCTGATCATTCGATAAGGTATTGCCGAGTTTAATGTTTTTGACTTCTTGCCCTTTAATCAGCATATCGGCTTTGCAAATGGCGTAACTCTCGGGGTTAAGTTCTTGCCCGAAGCCACGCATGACTGCTTGCGGGTTTAACTCATGCACGTATTCCATGCCCGACGACAAAAAGCCGCCGGTACCTGCGGTCGGGTCATAGATGGTGCGAATAATGCCCGGCTTGGTCAGCGCGTCATCATCTTCCATGAACACCAGTGCGGTAGTAAGACGCACAATATCGCGTGGAGTAAATTTTCAACCTGAGCCAGTACCGCGTCTTTGCTGTCCTCTAATACGCCTTCAAGGCGGCGTAACAGGGTGAACGGCAGGATGATGCGGCCGTACTGGCTTTGCTTAAAGTCGCCGCGCAGTAAGTCGGCTAACGACCAGATGTAGGCGGCCAGGTTGTTGGTGTTTTGTGTCATAGTTGTGCTGCTTATCTCGTTTATAGCCAAAGGGCAAATGGCGAATGATAGGAAAAACCATGCCATATTACCATGCCATGACTGTGCAAAATGGGGCGTATACGCCGTGGACAGTCAGGGTTAAAAAGTCATTTATGATGGAGTACTACCGGGGGACACGCGCTTGCAGACCAACAGTACCTCGCCGACCTCATCGGTATTGATCAGGCCTTCATGAAGCTGGAGCGATTTCTGTAAACGCATCGTATAGGGCATGACCCGGTTGTACCACTTCATGGCTCGCTCTCGTCGATGTTGCAAAAACCACATGCCGAGATCCAGTAGCAATGAGGAGCGGGGTTTCATACCGAAGACGGCGCTACGCTCTATGATAAAGCCATGGTGGTGCAACAGCGCCTGGATCTGCTTCGGTTCATAGCGCCGTCGATGGCCGACGAAATCGTCAAAAGGTGTCCACATCTCAGGATGCAGTGGCGTTGACAACAGCAGCGTCGCACCTATTGTGGCGACACGAGCCAATTCCGCCATGGCCTTCTGATCATCATCGACGTGTTCGATAATATCGAGAGCACACAGCAAATCAAAGGTTCCGTCGGCAAAGGGCAATCTGCCAATGGAAGCCATTACCGGCCTCCCACTGCCGGCGGCCAGTTTTGTCAGCGCATGCATGCTGATGTCGACAAAAGCCGTGCCGTCGACGGGCAATCGTGGCCGTAATCCGGGGGCGACTTCCAGGTGACAAGTCGCCTTGGTCAATAGTTGGCTGACCAATGGCCAGGTGTTGAAACGCTCCGGTTCAACCAATCGGGCATCACGCCAGAGGGGTTCATAGAAATTCCGGTTCGCTACCATCAGTTCGTGGTCATTGAGCGTATTCACAGTTAACCTGACTCCAGAGAGGAATTAGAGGATACACACGGAACCCCTGTGTTCATCTATTTTTGATGATTCCGGGTGAGGGGCGGAGAGCTGATTCTCCTCGATCTTTCACAGCAAATCGTGCCTGCCAATGAGAGGATTCAGCCATCGATTGTTAATAATTATACTTGTATTGGTCTGTCGGAAGGGTGTATAAATAATATCGAATCAATACTATTATTTTATTACATTGGAGATTTATTTATGAAACTCATTAGCAAAACATCCCTAATCGCTTCTGCAATCAGCTTAACTTTGGCAAGCGCTTTGGCTTTAGCCGGAACGCCCGGATATTTATCGATGAACGATGTTCAATCGGAGGTGGAAGGAAAAGGCGCCAATAAAACCTTGGAAGTAGAAATAAAAACCAATGGAGCAATACCTGTCGATGGCAAATCCGGCGCCTTCGGTTATGCGGTATTAACGGATAACAGCAATAATGTGCTGGTTTTGGTTACTCATCTGCCTATTGATGACAGCTCCTATGAGCACCCGATTAGCGGTTTTCATGCTCATGTTTTAGACTTAAAAGAACCCACTGATGCCTGTAAAGGTGCCAATTTCGAAGTGGATTTAGTCAATTCGGCCAAAAATACGGCATTCGATGCCAATTACCCATGGAAAGTCAAAGGTCAGGAAGTTTCTGTCGAAAAAGTACCCGTTACCGATTTAGGCGATGCCGGTGTGGAAGCGGTGGTTTCCTTTACGCTGCAACCCGTTTTAGATGCCAACAAAAAACCAACAAATCTTTGTATTACCGTTGTCGATAAAGTCTGATTTTCCCTCTTTCCTACGCAGCGCGTCATTGTCATGTCTTAACTTAATGGCAGTGATGCAGCGCGTGGGAACGAGAACCTAATATAGGTGGCAAGTCCATTGAGGAAAACACCTTCAGTTATCTGGGATAGTCTCAGTCAAACTAAAAAACTTGAACATCGGGTTTTGCCACTTAGCTATCGAAACAATCGAGTCAATTCCTAGCCTGTCGTACAAAAACAATGGGTCGCAAGTCGTGTTGTGGCTCCGCTTTTTGTAAAGATTAGCGAGCACGTCTGGAAAGAAAAGAGGTCCTCGGTATGCTGCGGACGATCACCCACTGACAGGTGTTTTTTTAGGTATCTGTAAAAATTAAAATTATAATCAATTGAGTTTTACTCCATTCCGGGTAAAACCAACTATAGATAACTAAGGCAGGGAGAGGTCAGTGGAAAGAAAAGAAGCGATGGACTTTATGATTAAGTTATTAAAACTTATGTTGCATAAAGAAGGATCTGATTTATTTATTACCGCCGGTTTTCCACCTGCAATAAAAATTAAAGGCAAAATGTCACCGGTTGCGCAGCAGGCATTATCGGCTAATGATTCCAAGGCTCTGACGCAGTGCATCATGAATGACAAGCAGCTTAAGGAGTTTGAAGAAACACAAGAATGTAATTTTGCGATTGCGCCTGCCGGGTTATCCCGGTTCCGGGTTAATGCCTATGTGCAGCAGGGCTGCCAGGGCTTGGTTATCCGGGTCATTGCCGCAGAAATACCCAATTTCGATCAATTGGGATTGCCGCCTGTTTTAAAAGAAGTGATGATGAACAAAAACGGCCTGGTTATCATGGTCGGCGGTACCGGCTCCGGTAAATCAACGTCTATGGCGGCCATGATCGACCATCGTAATGCGAACAGTTACGGTCATATTATCACCCTGGAAGATCCCATTGAATACGTGCATGCCCATAAAAACTGTATCATCATGCAACGAGAAGTCGGCGTCGATACCAAGAGCTGGGAAGCCGGATTGCACAATACCTTACGCCAGGCTCCCGATGTTATTGTGTTGGGCGAAATTCGCAGCGCCGAGATTATGAATTACGGTTTGGAGTTCTCTCAAACCGGTCATTTAGCCTTGGCTACCTTGCATGCGAACAATGCCAATCAAGCTATCGACCGGATTTTGGGTTTTTTCCCCATTGAGAGCCAGGCCAAATTGATGCAGGATATTTCGGTCAATTTACGCGCGATTATTTCTCAACGACTGGTTAAAACCGTTGATGGCGGGCGTTGTGCAGCCATTGAAGTTTTACTCAATACACCGTTGATTGCCGATTATATTGCCAAAGGTGAGGCTTCCAGCATCAAACCGTTGATGGCTAAATCGCGTGAACTGGGTATGCAAACCTTCGATCAGGCTTTGCTGGATCTTTATCAGGCGGGGAAAATAGGTTATGACGAGGCTTTAAGAAATGCCGACTCCCAAAATGAGTTGCGCTTGCAAATCAAGCTGGCATCAGGTGAAGACCGGTCGCTAGGCAGGTTTTCGTTACAATCGAAAGATGATGGCGGTGATGAGGATAATGATAACGATAGTCTTCCATCAGAAAATATAACCAAGGGAATGGTTAGAAACTAAGGGATTACCGCTTAAGCCATCGCTATCTACACAATAAGCTTGATAGTTTTCCATTGTTACGACTTATTGCAACCGGAGTGCAAGCTTTGCTTGCGCTTGCAGCCGAAGCCTGCACTCCAGATGCTAAAATTCAGGGCGACCTATGCATTCCCACGCGGGAGCGTCACTGCCATTAAGTTAGGCTGAAAAAAGTGATGATTGAATACTGTGGGCGCGAATTTATTCGCGCCCACACAACGCCAAATCCTCAACTTAATGGCAGTGATGCAGGCAGTTTTTAACCCCCTTTTTACCACACAAAACCAGATACCCATATGACCCTGACGCCTTATTTAAAATTAATGCTGGAAAAAAAAGCGGATAGTTTGTCTTTAAAAGCCGGCTCTCCGGCACTCCTGGGATTAGCCGGGGAGGCATATCCCCTGGGTAAAAATGAGCTAAACGCCACTATAATAAAAGAAATTGCCTTTGGTCTCCTTAATGACGCCCAGAAACAGCAATTAATCCAAAATAAAGCGTTAAATTTTAGTTGCGCCGCACCGGGTGGCGAGAAATTTACCGTTAGCGCAACGGTCGAGGATAACGGCCTGGTGCTGTTGGTCGTTCCGGACTCAGAAGCAGAAAAAGTCGAAGTTGATGAGTCCGAAGCTGGCAGTTATAAAGGGCCTGATCGCAGGCAGAAACAGGTCAGTTATCAGATTTTGGGGGCAATGCCGGAAGATGGTTGTTTAAACATTCTGCCTTATCTGACTGAAATGGCTAAATTGAATGCCTCTGATCTGTTTTTAACAGTCGATTCGCCGGTTAAAGCCAAAATTTATGGTCGGGCCGTGGCTTTGGATGAATTTCTGCTGACGCCTGAGTTAACGCAATCGGGCGCTTTCGGGATTATGACCCAGGAACAACAAAACGAGTTTCTTGTCACCAAAGACCTGGATTTTGCGATCAGTCTGCCGGATGGCAGTGCGCGTTTTCGCGCCAATGTCTTTTATCAGCGCAGAACCGTAGGTTTGGTTATGAGGCTCATTCCCTCAGTCATTCCTACCGGTAAGGATTTAGGCACGCCGGATATTTTAATGGAACTCATCATGGCCAAACGGGGGCTGTTATTAGTGGTAGGAGGCACCGGATCGGGAAAATCGACGACGCTGGCCGCCATGATTAATCACCGTAATGCCAATTCGGCAGGCCATATTTTAACCATTGAAGATCCGGTCGAATTCTCGCACCCGAACCTGAAATCAATCGTCAATCAGCGCGAAGTCGGCGTAGATACCGACTCGTATGCCCGAGCGTTAAAAGCCTGTTTGCGGGAAGCGCCAGATGTTATTTTTATTGGCGAGATTCGGGATCGGGAAACCATGTCGGCGGCCTTGGAGTTGGCTAATACCGGTCACTTATGCATATCGACCATGCACGCCAACAATGCCAATCAGGCCATGGAACGGGTCATCAATATGTTCCCTCATGAATATCATGCGCAATTATTTATGGATCTTGCCGTTAATTTAAATGGCGTTATTTCCCAGCGCTTGGTTTTCGATATGACCGGGAAGCGCTGTGCCGCTATTGAAGTAATGATCAACACCCCTCATATAGCGAGCTTGATTTTAAAGGGGGAGTTGAATGAAATTAAAACGGCAATGACATCAAGCGGCAGCAAAGGCATGAGAACATTTGATGACGCCTTGTTTGAACTGTACACATCAGGAAAAATCAGTTTGGAACAAGCGCTGAAAAATGCCGATTCCAGTAACGATCTGGAAGCCAGGATTAATTTTGGCTGATAAAGCATAAGCGACGAAGGATGCGAAGGACATGAACAAAAGTTAAGGCAAAATTCGTGTTCTCGCCATCCATGGCGCTGGATAGCCGCTTCCCGGCGGGTATGACGAGTTACTTGGGAGCTGGCGCAACTTCGGATCTTCGTTGTGATTTCTGTATTCCCATGTTGGACTGCTGTTGATTGAAAGCCTAATTGGGTAATACGGCTACATGGACAGAGATTCCCCATATTCCTGTGGGTTATGCAGGAGGTAGGCAGAAAAATGCTCCATGCATTTTCTGCATTCGCCACATCCTTGTGGCTTAGCAATGCATGGAGCAATTGCCGAAGCGGGTACAATGGCTAACAATTTCAATTTTTTTGAGCGAATATGAGTAAACAAAGAAAAGCAGTGGCGTTAATTTCCGGCGGTCTGGATTCAATGCTGGCGGCGAGAACCATCATGGAACAGGGTATTCATGTCGAAGGCATCAACTTTTTCACCGGTTTTTGCGTGGAAGGCCACACCCACGCCATCAGGGCCAACGACAAGGCCAAGCCTAAACGCAATAATTCCTTATGGGTTGCTGAACAGTTGGGCATTAAATTGCATATCGTCGACGTGATCGAAGAATATAAAGACGTGCTGATCAATCCGAAACACGGCTACGGCGCGCACATGAATCCTTGTCTGGACTGCAAGATTTTCATGGTGAATAAGGCCAAAAAATGGATGCTGGAAAATGATTTCGATTTCATTATCACCGGCGAAGTGATCGGCCAAAGACCGATGTCGCAACGCAAAGCGACCATGCCGATAATATCCGCACAATCAGGAGCCGATGATTTATTACTGCGGCCTTTGTGTGCACAAAATCTGCCCGCAACCTTGCCGGAACGTGAAGGTTGGGTCGACAGAGAAAAGCTGCATGATATTACCGGGCGCTCACGCAAACCGCAGATAGCGATGGCTGAACAATTCGGTTTTGATGAATATTCCCAACCTGCGGGCGGTTGCTGTTTTCTGACCGATGCCAGCTATTCGGCCAAACTGGTCGATTTATGGAAAGCACGCGACGGTGATAAACAATACGATCTGGATGACGTGATGCTATTAAAAGTGGGCAGACACATCAGGCCTGAGCGAAATTTTAAAGTTATCGTCGCCAGGGAAGAAGGCGAGGGCCGATTTATGCAAGGCTACAAAAAAGATTTTATCACCCTGAAGTGTGTCGATTATCCCGGTGCATTGGCGCTGGTCGACGGTTCGCCGTCTGCCGAAGACTTATTCCTGTCGGCAAGAATTACTGCCCGCTACGGTCAGGGACGTGATGCCGAGCAAGTCGATGTCAGCATTACCGATAAAGACGGTTCTGAGCGGATTATTCAGGTCAAGCCGTTTGCCGCAGAAGAAATTCCACAGGAATGGTTTATATGAGCAGGGAAGTTCTCAATGCCCGTCGCTTGCTGTGTCCTCTGCCGGTTATTCGCACTCAGGATAAAGTCAAACAGCTTAAAGCGGGCGATCAGTTGGAAGTTATCTGTACCGATCCGGGCGTGATGCAGGACATCCCGACCTGGTGCCGAATTAATGGACATAAGGTGCTAGAAACCCGTTCCGATGATTATGAGTACATTATTATTCTGGAAGTGGGCGGGTAATGGCTGAAGTTTCAGATGCCGTAAAAATGGATAAGCTCAAAGCTAGGGCCAGTTATGTGGGTGCGGCGATTAACGTTTTCCAGACGCTGATTAAAATCGGTTTCGGTATCCTTGGGCAATCTGCGGCTTTAATTGCCGATGGTGTCCATTCGCTATCGGATTTACTCAGCGATCTTCTGGTGATTATTGCCGTTAGATTGGGCAGTCGCGAGGCCGATCATGACCATCCTTATGGCCATCGTCGCTTTGAAACCATCGCGACGGTCATTCTGGGCATCGGTTTAATTGTCGTCGGCGGCGCTATCGCCTGGTCGGTATTGGAACGCATGGCGCATCCCGAACATCTGCCGGTGCCCAAGGTGTTGTCCTTGGCTATTGCGGCGGTTTCAATTCTGGTCAACGAATGGCTGTACCATTACACCAAAGGTATCGCTAAAAAGACCCGGTCCAAATTACTGCTAGCCAACGCCTGGCATCAGCGCAGTGATGCCATCTCATCGCTGGTGGTTTTATTCGGCATAGGCGCGGTGATGCTGGGCTATCCGTTGGCCGATGGTGTTGCCGCCGTCGTGGTCGCATTGATGGTGGCTAAAATCGGTTTGAATCTGGTTTTTCAGAGCATTAAGGAACTGGTCGATACTTCCTTGCCGCCCGCACTGGTCGCCGAGATCAGGACCGCCATTCACGCGATTGACGGTGTCGAAGGCATTCATTTGTTGCGCACCCGGCAAATGGGCGAGGATGCGCTGATTGATGCGCATATCGTCGTTGATCCCCGCATTACCGTTTCCGAAGGGCACATGATTGGCGATAGTGTCAGGGATGATTTGATCAGGCGTTTTGACGACGTGATGGATGTGTTGGTGCATGTCGATCCCGAAGATGACGAAAGTTTGCAAGAGCAATCGAGGCCGCTGTCTCGTGTGGAAGTGCAGCGACTGTTGGATCACTATCTGGTGGCTTTTAATTGGCTTATAGAGGATTTCAGGATTCATTATCTGGACGGCCAGATAGAAGTGGAAGTGATTTTTCCTTTTACGGTCAGTGAGCAGTCGGAGCAGCTGGCGGCAATAAAAAAACAATGCAAACTGATGTGCGTGGAAGTTAAAAAAATCAATAATGTGTTTGTGTTTTTTAAGGACTGATGCGTGTTCCCTTATTAAAAGCCGGTTTTGCAGATGAGGTATAAAAAATAATGCGCTTAACCCTATTTGAGATAACCGCCATACAAAACAACGCCAAAAATATATTCGGCGATACAGTAAAGGTATATCTTTTTGGCAGCAGGGTAGATGATGACAAAAAAGGCGGGGATATAGATTTATATCTTGTACCTGAGAATCAAGACAACTTGTATGAGAAAAAAATCAAGTTCTTACGCGCATTGGATAGGGCTTTAGGCGTGCAAAAAATAGATGTTGTTATCGCCAAAGACAAAACGAGACCCATAGAAAAAGAAGCGATTGAAAAAGGAATAGAATTGAATTTAGAGAACTTAAAAATCGAGAAGATTTTCCAGGAATGCGCCAAGCATCTCCAAAGGATAAACGAGGCCTATAGCGATATGTCGGCATTTATGCCGCTTACGGCGACCAAATATGAAAATTTATCCAAAGATGATGTGCAAGCGATAGATCAATATTTGTTTAGATTTTCAAGGCTTCAAGACAGTATGGCTGAAAAGCTTTTTAGGGTATTAGTGGGCAGGTTTGAAGGAAATACCGATAAGTTATCATTTTTGGATATTATTAAAAAAATGGAAAAATATATCGATATGGATATTGTCAATGAATGGCAGGATTTGAGGAATATAAGAAATCAGTTGTCTCATGAATATGAGGATGACGCCATTGAAATGGCCAATAGTATTAATTTAATCTATGCAAAAAAAGAAGTTATTGAAGGCATTTATTTAGCGATAAAAGCCAAGTGTTATATAACCACCCAGCTTAACGAGGCTTAACTTATGGCAGTAGGACAGTGCGGTTTTCCAATCATGCATCCAGTACCGGGAATAACGCTGGGTACAGCGAATGCAGGCATCAAACAAACCGTCAGAGATGATGTGCTGATCGTACAAATGGCCGAGCATTCAAGCTGTGCGGCGGTTTTTACCCAGAACGCCTTTTGCGCTGCACCCGTGCATGTGGCCAAAGCGAATCTGGCTCATAGTCCGCGGTGGTTACTGATTAATTCCGGCAATGCCAATGCCGGAACCGGAAAGCAGGGCATGCAGGATGCGTTGGCGACCTGCGCCGATCTTGCCGAAGTCGTGGATGGCGCAGCAACGCAGGTGCTGCCGTTTTCGACCGGCGTCATCGGCCAGCCGCTGCCGGTAGGCAAAATCAAAGCCGCCTTACGCGAAGCTGTCAGCAACCTGGATGCCGCCAACTGGGACAAGGCCGCTCAGGCGATCATGACCACCGATACCTTCGCTAAAGGCGTGTCTAAAATTATCGAGATTGACGGTCACACCATCACCATTAACGGCATTTCCAAAGGTGCGGGCATGATCCAGCCCAATATGGCGACCATGCTGGGCTTTATCGCCACCGATGCTAACATCAGCCAAGTCCTGTTGCAGAACTGTCTGGCGCTGGCCGTTGAGCAATCATTCAATCGTATTACTGTCGATGGCGACACCTCCACTAATGATGCCTGCGTATTGATGGCCAGCGGTTGCTCATTGGTTCCCGAAATTAAACAGGACGGCGACAATTATCGGTTTTTTGCCGCTGCCGTAATGACTGTCTGCAAACAACTGGCGGAAGCTATCGTCAGGGACGGTGAGGGTGCAACCAAATTAATACGTATTGTCGTCGAGCAGGCCTTGACCGATGAAGAAGCGGTGCGCGTCGGCAAAACCATCGCCCATTCACCGCTAGTGAAAACCGCCTTTTTCGCCAGCGATCCCAATTGGGGTCGGATACTGGCGGCAGTCGGCCGTGCCGGAGTCGAAAACATGGTACTGGAAAACGTGCAGCTGTATCTGGATGAGGTCTGTATCGTCAGAAACGGCGGCAGAGCCGACGACTACACCGAGGAAGCCGGGCAAAAGGTGATGAATCAGGAAGAGATCACCGTGACCGTTAAACTGGGGCGCGGCGACGCAGTACAGGAAGTGTTAACCTGTGATTTGTCGTATGAGTATGTGAAAATCAATGCGGAATATAGGACTTAAAAACAGATGAAAGGTTTTATTGTTCCCTCGCTCCGGCTTCACTGCCATCAAGCCAAAAATCGTTTCGGTTGAATGTTGTGGGCGCGAATTTATTCGCGCTTTTTAACGTCTATCGCCTACCGCGCGAATAAATTCGCGCCCACAATAGATTAAATGCTTAATGGCAATGACGCTCCAGCGTCCACTAAAATATGAACCCACTCCAAGTCGCCGTAGGCGTAGTTAGAAATTCAGAGGGAAAAATCCTGATTTCCCTGCGCCATGCCGGTTTGCACCAAGGCGGCTTGTGGGAATTCCCCGGCGGCAAGATTGAATCATCGGAAACCGCAGAACAAGCGCTGGCTCGCGAACTCAAGGAAGAGCTCAACATTACCGTGACAGCGGCAACCCCGCTTATTACCATTAATCATCACTATCCTGATCGCTTTGTACAGCTCAAGGTTTTTCGGGTCGAGCAGTTTTCAGGCGAAGCTAACAGCTTGGAAGGCCAGCCGTTTAAATGGGTGAGCTTGGCTGAATTGGAATATTATGCATTCCCCGTCGCCAACCAGCCGATCATCACCGCCGCCCGCTTGCCGCATTATTACGCAATTCTGGATGACGCGGATGAAGCCATGTTGCTGCCCAACCTGCAAAAAATATTGAACAAAGGCGTCAAGCTGATCCAGGCCAGATTAAAAACCTTGAGCCCCGCCGCCGTCGCAAAGTTTATCGAACAGGCTTACCCGATATGCCAACAGCAACAGGCTTTGTTGTTAATGAATTCCGCCGTTGAATGCTCAGTTGAAGTAGACGGCATTCACCTGACCAGTCGCGACTTAATGGTCTTGACCAAGCGCCCAGAAAACGTCAAGTGGCTCGCCGCGTCATGTCACAATCTTGAACAACTGCAACAGGCGCAAAACATTGGCGTGGATTTTGTGGTGCTGGCACCGGTATTGGCAACCCAAACTCATCCGGGTGCTACATCTCTGGGTTGGGAGCAATTTGCCGGCTTGGTTGCTCAAGTCAACTTGCCTGTTTATGCCCTGGGCGGCATGACTGAATCCAGCCTGAGTACAGCGCAGCAAAGCGGGGGGCAGGGGCTAGCGGCGATCAGGGCTTTTCTTGATTGAGCACCGTAGGATGGTCTGAACTTGCGAAGCCCAGTGTTTGGAATTGATGTGCCCGCTATAGCGTCGGCACATGGCTATTTGGATAGCATAAGCTTATATTTCTGTTTTTTGTAGGTGCTGCAACAGCGGTAACAACGCAGGAATATCTGTCTGGATAATGCTCCATAAGGTGTCGTTATCAATGCCCAGATAACCATGAATTAACCGGTTACGGGTAGCGATAATCATTCGCCAGGGAATTTGCGGGTTATTTTGGCGGACTTCATCGGGAATATGAGTGGCGGCTTCGCCGATTAATTCCAGGTTGCGCACGGTGGCATCGTAATTCAAGCCGCTAACGACAAAACGTTGCTGGTCAAAGCCATCGGTATAACTGAGTGCTTTTTCGGTGAAGGAAATCATATCGTCCAGGTAAAAACGCCATTCACGCGCTACCGGTTCAAACATTGATGGCTTCCTTTTCAATAAAGGGACGTAGCTCAGGGCGCAAGGCTTTTTCGGTGACTAGATCGACCTGACAACCTAGCTGGTCTTCCAGATAAAACTGCACGCCAAAATAACGCGCCGAGGTGGCGGGGCCATCAAACCCAACCAGAATATCCACATCGCTATTGTCACGGGCATCATCGCGTGCGGTTGAGCCGAATAATGCCATTTGAGTAACACCAAAATGCTGGATCAATGTGGGTTTGATTTTTCTAAGTATGGCTAGAGCATTGTTGCGTTTCATGGTGGTTTTCTATCAATGATGCAAGCCTCTCAAGAGGCAGTGTATGTTCAATATACCAAAAAAATCGCGGCCGACCGGTGGAAATATTAAAGATGCCGTTAAGCGCGTCGATGCGCGCGGTAAATCAGGTCAGCAGATGCTCGCTTATAAAACGGCAATACTATGTTAATATTAGTGTCTTGGATTTTTTATCGCCTATCTAATGACTCAAACGCCCCCCACTCAATTAATCGACCGCTTCGGTAGAACGGTTGATTATTTAAGAATCTCGATTACCGACCGTTGTGATTTCCGTTGCCTGTATTGCATGGCTGAAGACATGACGTTTTTACCGCGCGCGCAGGTTTTAACGCTGGAAGAGCTTTATATCCTGGCGCAAGCATTCGCTGAATTAGGGGTAAAAAAAATCAGAATTACTGGCGGCGAGCCTTTGGTCAGAAAAGGTGCGCTGGGATTGTTGCAAAATATCGGACGTATCGAAAGCCTGACTGAGCTGGTCATAACGACCAATGGCTCTCAACTTGAAACCATGGCCGCGTCTTTAAAAGATGCGGGTGTAAAACGCATCAATATCAGCCTGGATACGCTGGATGCCGACAAGTTTAAGGCGATAACCCGAACCGGCGATTTGCATCAGGTGCTTAGAGGTATTCAAGCCGCTAAAGTCGCAGGATTCGAGCGGATAAAAATCAATGCGGTCATTCTTAAGGATAGAAATCATCAGGAAGTCAATGATCTGGTTCAGTTTGCGGTCGATAACGGCATTGATATTAGCTTTATTGAGGAAATGCCGCTGGGCATTGTCAGTCAGCATGATCGGTCGGAGGCCTATTATTCCAGTGCTTTGATCAAGGCCGATTTGGCACAAAAATTTGTTTTAGTCGCTACCCCTGAAAAAACCGGCGGGCCGTCAAATTACTTTAACGTGGCAGGTACACAAAGCCGCGTCGGTTTTATTTCCCCGCACAGCGAGAATTTTTGCAGTACTTGTAACCGGGTGCGCTTAACCGTTGAAGGGCGTTTGCTGTTGTGTCTGGGTAATGAGCATTCGGTCGATTTGAAACAAGTCCTCAGGACTCATCCCGGCGACATGGCGAGGTTAAAACAGGCCATTGTTGACGCGATGCTGATTAAGCCGGAAAAACACGAATTTAATATTAACGAGCAGCCGGTTATATTGCGTTATATGAGTATGACGGGAGGCTGAAAAAACAGGTCAAGGATTCAAGGTGAAAGGCAAAAAAGCCATGCGAGATATAGCGCCTTGAATCTTGGATCTTGCACCTTGCACCTTTCTTCTTTTACCTGAGATTTAAACAATGTCTTTCGCCCAGCTCGGTTTAACCGACGAACTCCTTAAAGCCGTAGCCGATCAAGGCTATATAACCCCTACACCGGTACAACAAAAAGCCATTCCCTTGATCCTTGACGGTAAGGATGTATTGGCTGGCGCGCAAACCGGAACCGGTAAAACCGCCAGTTTCACCTTGCCGTTATTGCAACGGCTGGCAGAAAATCATGACCCGCATCAAAAGCCGCGCCGGGTTCGCGCGTTGATTTTAGTGCCGACCCGTGAATTGGCCGCGCAGGTCTATGAAAGCGTCAAAACCTACGGCGCGCATTTACCTTTGCATGTGGAAGCGGTGGTCGGCGGTGCCAGTATCGGCATCCAGACCCGTCAATTACGCCGGGGTTGCGACATTGTGGTGGCAACGCCGGGGCGGTTAATCGATCACGTGCAGCAGCGCAATATTAATCTGTCCAACGTCGAAGTACTGGTGCTGGATGAGGCGGATCGTATGCTCGATATGGGTTTCATGCCCGATATTAAGCAAATTATGGCGCTGACGCCTAAAAAGCGGCAAAGCCTGCTGTTTTCTGCGACTGTGCCTAATACCATTAAATCTCTGGCTTCGCAGTTGTTGAACAATCCCGTTGAAGTCGAAGTTGCCAAGCAAAATGCCACGGCTGAAAACGTTTCGGAACGTGTGTATGGAATCGGTCGTGAGTATAAGCGCGAGTTATTGTCCTATCTGATCGGCAGCAATAATTGGAAGCAGGTTCTGGTATTTGTGCGCACCAAACAGGGCGCTGACCGTCTGGAAAAACAGTTGATTGAGGACGGTATCCGCACGGCGGCGCTGCATGGCGATAAAACCCAGGGCGCACGCAACAAGGCGCTGGAGCAGTTTAAAACCGGTAAGGTTTCGGTATTGGTTGCTACCGATATTGCCGCACGCGGGTTGGATATTGATGACTTGCCGCATGTGGTGAACTTTGATTTGCCGCATGTGCCGGAAGATTATATTCACCGGATTGGTCGAACCGGACGTGCCGGTGCCAATGGCGAAGCCTTGTCGCTGGTGTGTCCGGAAGAAGCCTATATGCTGGTGGAAATTGAAAAACTGCTCAAGCGACAAATTCCGCGTGTCGCTGATACCGGCTATGAGCCGGTATCGTTAAAGGTGATCGATGCGCCTAAAAAGAACGCGCCCCATAAAACGACCGGTAAAAAGGATTTGCGGCATACTAAAAAACCTGCGGTTCGCGGCGCTAAACCGACGGTTCGTGGCGTGAAACAGCCTGACAGTAAGCGGATCGAATCAAGGGGTAAGGGAAGATCAGGTTCCAGGGGCAAGGATTAAGCTAAAGTAGCGCATCAAACGGTATGGGTTATTGTTGGACCAGTATCCAGGGTTTCACGACAACAGCCCATACTTCGGCATCTGCCTCAAACCAGCTGGTTGCCTGCTGATCGGATACCAGCGCGACCTGATTGTTTTGCATCCAGGTCGTAACCTGATCTTTATGGTCAATGGAAAATTGGTAGGCCACGTCGACTAAATCCAGGTCTGGGGCGACGAATACCGCAGTGCCGCTGGCAAAAAAACGTTGCAATTCTTTCCAGGCGATTTGTGAAGTTTCCAAATTTACTTTTTCTTTGGCGATATCGCAACAGTTTGATTCGTTCATATTTTTCTCTTTATGGTGTTCCGGTAATCTGATATGTACAGATTTTGAATGGTATTGTTATCAGCTCAGCTGTTATTCTATATCGTACGATTATAAACTACTAAATCAAGAGAGATAAATCATGTCGTTTTTTGACTCAATAACAAAAAAAGCTAAGTTGAAAGCTGCTATCAAACAAACAACCGAAGCGCGCAGCAGCGAAGGCGCTAAGGCTGATCAATTATTTAACAAGGTCTATCATGATTATGCCGAGGTCGTCGCTAACGAGCCGTTAATTGCTGAGGCATTATATAACTGGGGATTTGCGTTACTGCATCAGGCGAGAACCAAGTCCGGCGAGCAGGCTGCCAAACTTTATCAGGATGCCATTGCCAAATTTTCTTTTTGCCTGACTATTGAACCGGCCTATCTGGGTGCGGCTATCGATGGCGGCGTGGCATTCATGGAATTGGCGCGGATTAAAGCGGTCGGACTTAATGATGGTTTGTATGCAAGCGCCCAGAGCTATTTTGAAAAAGCCAACGCGATACAGGCCGGATCGGCTTCTTATAATTTGGCCTGTATCTATGGTTTGCGCGGCGATAAAGAAGCGTGCCTGACCGCTCTGGAAATCTCTAAAGGGAAGGGCAGTTTGCCGACAGCGGCCGATATACGTGAAGATCCTGATCTTAATGGCGTTAAAAATGAGGATTGGTTTGTAGCTTTTATGGAGTCCTTAAATAAGGTTCCGGAAGTTGAGACTAAAATTAACGAGGCTGTTGTTGAAGCTGTTGTTGACGATGTGCAGCCTGAAGTTGCGGTTAACAATGACGCTGCCGCGGTGGACCCATTCAAGGCGGCGGTTGAAGAGGCGCCTGCCAGCGATGAAACTGAAGGTGCGGTTGAAACTGTTGTCGCCGCAGAAGAAGAGATCAAGTAGTATGCTGTTTTATAGCAAAGCTGTAAGGGAATGATGATGTCTTTTTTTAAATATGCAGCGATTGTCGGGTTAATGGCTGCAATAGTTCAGTCGGCCGGTGCAGCTGACGAGGATTTAAGTCAAACATTTTCGATCTGTATGGATCGGGCCGGAGGTGTTACGCAGTCAATGATTGAATGCATGGGCGCTGAAACCGAGCGGCAAGATGTACTGTTAAACAAGGCTTATAAGGAAGTGATTGTCGGCCTTTCTTCCGAACGTAAACAGCAGTTGCAGGACGTTCAGCGTTTATGGCTTAAATACAGAAAAGCCAATTGCGATTTTTATTATGATCCCGATGGCGGTACCTTGGCTCGCGTTAGCGCAAATGACTGTTTCATGTCTGCGACTGCCGCGCGGGCTAAGGAGTTAGAGGCTTTTAAGCAACAACACTGAGCCGCTTCTTATGGCTTAACCGGATAACACGCCGCTAATAAAGCCTGCATTTTGACTAAGCCCAGTTTTCGGGTTAATTCAATATTATGTTGCGGGATGCTTTCTGGATCGGGGTGGCTGGCTACGGCCCTATCTATACTGGTTTCCCGCAACAAATGTAACATCGGGTAAGGCGAGCGGTTGGTGTAATTTGCCGCATCGTCCGGATCGCTGCCTTGAAAGCAGTAATCGGGATGAAAGCTCGCCAGTTGGTAAGTGCCTTCATAGCCCTGTTCAATTAACAAGGATTCGGCAATTTCAACAAAATCCAGATAGTCGTCGAATTCCGTAAACGCATCGGTATAAATCAGCAGCGTGGTTTCAATGTCGGGGTCAGTATCCAGCCGGGCGCATTCGAGTATCAGATGCAGCAGGCAATTTTCAATGGTGGTATCGTGATTGACGCTGAAATGAATGCTGCCTCGTTTCAGTTCACGCTTTGCGAATGGGCAGATGCCGTAGTCAATGATAACGGACTTCAACCAGGCTTGTGTTGCGGCATTAATAGCTTGATCTGAAAGTGTTTTATGGGTCATGGTTGGTTGCCGGTTAAAACAAAAAAGCCCCATTACACCGGGGCTTTGGGGTTACACAAATTGCATCACTTTATTTATGGCTGACGCCGGCTGCGATTCTTTGCTCCCGTGTTTCGCCCGCTTTTTCGATTTTTGAAAAAACGCGGAGTATGTCGGTAGAGGATAGAATGCCGACCAGCTTGTTGTCTTTATCGACGACAGGCAATGCGCCAACTTTATGTTCGGCCATGAGTGCCGCCGCTTCCGATGCGTAGGTGTCACGGTTAACGGTTATGACTCCCCGGTGCATGATATGTTGCACTTTTTTAGGCACGACATGAAGTTCTGTCGTGCCGGTTCCGGTTGCCGCTTCAATGGCTTGAGAGTTGCTTTTGGGACCTAAAGCTTTGTACAGATCCCGGTCCGATACAATCCCGATAACTTTGCCTTTTTCAACGACCGGTAAGTGACGAATTCTTTCGTAATGAATTAAGAAAAAGACACGATCAATCAAGTCGTGCTGCTCGACGGTAAATACTTTTGAAGTCATTAAATCTTCAACACGCATTATTATTCTCCTGAATGTAAAAAAACTTGCTAAGAATAGGGATATAACCATATTTTTACAAGAGATAAAATTTGATGTGTTATAAAATAGCCCGTTATTTTTTGTTCGCTTTTGTAGACCGTTGTAGGAGGGCCGGTCGGTCGCCTGCAACGGTCTACACGAGTGTTATTTAGAGTTTATATCTGTCCTAGCGACACAATGGAGTTAGTTATGCACGTTATCCTGTTAGGGAGTCCCGGTTCCGGCAAGGGCACTCAAGCGCAATTTATTACTGAAAAATATGCTATTCCACAAATCTCAACGGGGGATATGTTGCGAGCCGCAGTGCGGCAGGGAACGCCGCTTGGCATTGCCGCAAAAAAAGTGATGGATGCCGGCGGCTTGGTTTCCGATGACATTATTTTAGGCTTGATCAAGGAACGTATTACCCAAGCCGATTGCGTTAACGGCTTTTTGCTGGACGGCTTTCCTCGCACCATTGTTCAGGCTGAAGGCCTAAAGGAGATGGGCGTCAGCATCGATACGGTTATTGAAATCGTGGTGGAAGATGAGGAAATTGTCAAACGCATGGCTGGCAGAAGAGTGCATTTACCTTCCGGGCGTACTTATCATACTGAGTTTAATCCGCCTAAAGTTGAGGGCGTCGATGATGTCACTGGCGAGCCTTTGATTCAGCGCGATGATGATAAAGAAGAAACTGTACGTAAACGACTCAGCGTTTATCATCAGCAGACTAAACCCTTGGTCGGCTATTATTCAGCACCAGAGCAGCAGGTCAAGTTCAGTTCAATCGCCGGTGTCGGCAGTGTTAGTGATATCACCAAAAAGGTTTTTGCTGTTCTGGCATAGGATGGCAGGTATAAAAAACTGAGTGATCATCGGTATTCAAATTCTAGAATAAAAGGTTTTTAAAGTTAATGACAAAGAAAGATGTGGTTTTATCGGCTGATAGTTATATCAATTTCGTTGCTATGCAATTGATGTGTGCAGCGGTTTCCGTTGTCCAGAAGGGAGCTTAAGATGACCAAGCTATATAATGTTGCTGTGGTTGGCGCTACCGGTGCCGTCGGTGAGGCCATGTTGTCTCTGCTGGAAGAGCGCGATTTTCCTGTCGGGGAGGTTTATGCCTTGGCCAGCAGCAATTCAGCAGGTAAAAGAATTTCTTTTAAAGGCGGTTCTTTAGTCGTAAAAGATTTGGCTACCTTCGATTTTTCAAAGGTGCAAATCGGTTTGTTTTCACCGGGAGCCTCGGTTTCGGCAGAATATGCGCCAAAAGCCGTCGCTGCCGGCTGTATTGTGATTGATAATACTTCGGAATTTCGTTATGACGATGATATTCCGCTGGTGGTGCCCGAGGTCAATCCCGAAAAAATCGCCGACTATAAAAATCGCGGTATTATCGCCAATCCGAATTGTTCAACCATTCAGATGATGGTGGCGTTAAAGCCTATTCATGATGCAGTGGGGATTTCGCGTATCAATGTCTGTACCTATCAGGCTGTCTCGGGTACCGGCAAAGAAGCGATAGCAGAGCTGGTTCGGCAAACCACCAGTTTGCTTAACATGCAGCCTATTATCACCAACGTCTATCCCAAACAGATTGCTTTTAACGTGTTACCGCAGATTGACGTATTCATGGACAACGGTTATACCAAGGAAGAAATGAAGATGGTGTGGGAAACTCAAAAAATCCTGGGTGACGATAGTATTTTGGTTAACGCAACCGCAGTGCGGGTTCCGGTTTTTTACGGACATTCCGAGGCGGTGCATATCGAGACCCGTAAGAAAATTGATGTCGCTACAGTAAGAGCCTTGCTTGAGCAAGCGCCCGGTGTGACGGTTATGGATGAACATAAAGACGGCGGTTATCCAACGGCGGTTACCGAGTCATCAGGCCATGATGATGTGTTTGTAGGGCGTATCCGGGAAGATATATCGCATCCTCAAGGAATTGATTTGTGGGTGGTGGGTGACAACGTTCGAAAAGGCGCGGCATTAAACAGTGTGCAAATAGCTGAAGTGCTGGTAAAAAATTACATCTAGTCTAAGCTTGTCTACATATTTGACTGGACGCGGTAAGAAACTGTGGTAATTATGGTGAAGAAGAGCAGTGTGCGTAATTTAACTAAAACTTTAGCGGTTGTATCGTTACTGGCACCGGTCAGTGGACATACGTTAGGCATTGGTGAGATTACATTACATTCGGCCCTTAATCAAAAGCTGAATGCTGAGATTTCTTTAGTCTTGTCAGGCGAAAACGTGTCAGACATTAAGGTGAAATTGGCTCCACCGGAGAAATTTGATGAAGCGGGGGTGTCATGGACTTATTTTCTGTCGAAAATTAAATTTGAAACCATGACTCAGTCTAATGGTTCGGCGATTATTAAGCTGACTTCGAACGAAGCATTAAAAGAACCTTTTTTGGATTTTCTGCTCGAAGTAAGCTGGCCAAAAGGCAATCTGTATCGTGGATTTACAGTATTAGTGGATCCTCCGTCAGCTTATACCCCAGCAACCTTTCCGGTTTCAACCCGCACTGAAAGCTATGCGCAAGCATCAGTCGTTACGCCTCAAAGTCAAGCGTATGCCAATGGACAAAGCAGTGAAGGCGACTATGGTCCGACACTTTCGAATGATACGCTTTGGAGTGTGGCTGAGCGAACCAGAGGACAGGGCGACGTTTCTGTAGAACAAATGATGATTGCGATTTATCAAGCAAATCCTCATGCATTCAATAAAGGCAATGCTCATGGATTAACGGCTGGAAAAATGCTGAAAATTCCTGAAAGAGGGATTGTTCTAAAATTATCGAGAAATCAGGCGTTAACCGAGTTCAAGCGGCAGACAACTGCGTGGAAAAAACGCTCAGCTCCTGCTTCCGGTGACACGGAAAAGGCAAAACCCGCCCTGAGCGGAGTCGAAGTATCTGTCGATAATCAGTTAACCCTGGCGGCTCCCGCTAAACAGGCGGTTGCTGATCATGCCGTTATTACCTCGGTGAATGAGTCAGAAGATTCTGGTAAGGATACCGCTGATCATCAGTCGGAGGTAATTAAGGGTAATCATGCTGAAGGCAATGTAAGTGCAGCTGTGTCGGCAGATGGCGCGCTACAAAGCAAGATATCAGGGTTGGAAAAACAACTGGCGATGATGCAGGAATTGATCGCGCTAAAGGATCAACAGTTCGCAGCTTTGCAGAAACAATCCCTGACAAATCCTGTTGCTCAACAGCAGGTATTGCCAGGCGAGGATACAGCAGCCAGGCTTGAGAACCAAACGATGACAACGCCTCAGCAAACGGTTGTTCAACCGACTGAGGCGCCTCAACCGGTTCCGGGTGAGATGGTGACAGCCAAACTTGCGGATCAAATAACACCTGTTTCCCAACCCGCTATTGATCAATCGGCTGAAGCGGTGAAGCCACTGGCTCAACCGGAACCTGAAACAAGCAGTTTACTGGATACTTACTATGTAGTGGTAGGTAGTGCGGGTACGGCAATTCTGACTCTGCTAGGTTGGCTTTGGTGGCGGAAACGCAAAGTTGATGAGGAAACGAATACAGAGAGTATGTTTGCTTCAACTATCATGGTAGACGCATCTGCAGTTGATGAAAATATTTCTGTACCCATTGTCGCAACGAGTCCAGCTGTTCAGGATAATGATACGGGTATAGTGGGTGAAAGTTCTTTCTTAAGTGAATTTACACCCAGTGACTTCGACTCGTTTGATACCGATCAGGCGGAAATTGATCCGATATCCGAGGCTGACGTGTATCTTGCTTATGGTCGTTATCAGCAGGCCGAAGAATTAATACGGCAGGCAATTAAAGATCAACCGGATCGAGATGAATGTAAATTAAAGTTGCTGGAAATTTTTTACGCTAATGAAAACAAAGCGGATTTTGAAGCTTATGCCGCTGAACTGGCGAAAATGGGTAAGCGAAATGAAGCTGAGTTTTGGGAAAAAGCGGCAGAAATGGGGCGTGAAATTTGCCCTGATTCGCCATTATTTTCATCCGGGGATGAGCTGTTCGCTATGGTTGAGGATGAAGTCGTTGACAGTACAGGCGACAGTATCACAGCGAACAATGCGCTCAATAGGGAGCGTGTAATGACTGGAGCCGTTTCTTTTATAAAGTCAGAGGATGATGCTTTTGTCAAGGAAGCGACTGAGTTGAAGAGTGATACACTTGATTTTGATTTAACTTCATCTGATGAAGTTAAAGATGACGTTATTGCTGGGACGCAACGAAATAACGAAGATATTGATTTTGATTTAAGTTCGTTTTCGTTAGATACCAACACCTCTAATGAGACGGAAAAAAATGCTATAGATCCCCGTGTTCAGATTGATGCATTGTCAACAGAACAGGTAGAGGATGTTAATTTCGATTTAAGTCCATTTTCAATAGAATTCGATGGTGCGGATCAAGGTGTTATTGCGCCCAATACTATTACCAGTGGGTTCTTGAGGGCGACGAGTGAGAGCATTGATTTTGATTTAAGTTCATTTTCCATAGAATCAGATAATGGTGTTATAGCCCCCAATACGCAGGCAGGTAGTCTTTCGGTTGCACCCATAGAAGATTTTGATTTAAGTTCATTTTCACTGGATGCCAACGAGACAGATAAGACCGATCAAGATTTTACCGGTTCTGATGCTTTATTGTCTTCCCTCCCAGTGGCAAGTGTAGACAAATATGACGCGCATGATTTTGATTTTAGTTTCGATCATGCTGAAACAAAAGAAGTTGATAGTCTTGATTTTAGTGCCTTAGAGTCAAATGATTCGTTGAGTTTTGATGATGAACTGGATGGGGATTTTGACTTTAATTTTGATTTGGATTTAGCCCCAGCCAGAAAGGATCAGGACTCCGGTCAGTATGAGGAGTTTGGTGTTTCTGCGCTTACCGATAGGGATGCGTTGGAAACTAAACTGGATTTGGCAAAAGCGTATGTCGATATGGGAGATGCCGATGCAGCTAAGGATTTGGCTAGAGAGGTGCTTGATCAAGGTACGGTTGAGCAAAAAAATATAGCTCAAACATTGCTTGATGAACTGGGCTAAAAATATTTTTTATTCCCAAAAAAAAGCCCTTTAAGGGCTTTTTTTTGGGAATATATTTAACAAGTCGAAATTTGTTAGGATGGGTTCTTGATGATCCGTCAAATTTAAAGGAGACAATGATAATATTTGGCCGTGTGATCGATATTCACAGCGGTAAATACGATGTAATTAATATGTATCTTATTGTTCTTATTAATATTATTTTTTATAGTCTCTAAATTGCTTATTTACTGATTAAAAACGAAAGGGTTTTCAACATGGCTGAGCTTGAACAAGAAGATGGAAAGGAAAAGAAATCCCCTAAAAAACTGATTATCATCATTGTCGCCGTAGTGCTTTTATTGGCAGTGAGCGGAGGTGCTGCTTATTTTTTTATGAATGGAGATTCTGCTAAAGGAGTAAAAGCTGAGCATGTTGATGTAGATGAGGTGGCGGTTCCAGCAGAAAAGCTTTATTTTGAAATGAGTAAGCCCATTGTTGTTGACTTCCCCAAGGGATCAACAGCTAAACATGGGCGAATTACGCTATCTATGTTGGTTGAAGGCGCTGAAACTGTGGAGTTTTTAACAAAAAATGAACCCATGATACGTAATAATCTGTTGATGATGATGAGTGCGCAGGAAAGCCGTATATTAAATACTCGTGAAGGCAAAGACATGTTACGTAAACTCATGCTAGATGCGGTGACTGCCGTTTTAGTAAAAATGTCAGGAAAGGGTAAGGTTAATGAAATATTCTTTACTTCATTTGTAATGCAATAATATGAGTGATTTACTCTCGCAGGCAGAAATCGATGCGCTGCTGAATGGTGTAAGCGACGGAGATATTGATTCGGAAGATGAGTCCGATTTTTATGCTGAAGCGGATGCCGAAGAATTTTATGAAAAAGGTGTCGTCAGAGATTATGACTTTGCCAGTCAGGAAAGAATTGTTCGTGGGCGTATGCCGACCCTGGAAATGGTTAACGAACGATTTGCCCGATTTATCCGTATTTCGTTGTTCAATTTCCTGCGTCGTTCGGCAGAAATTTTTATATCGGGCATTCAGGTTCAAAAGTTTTCTGAATATATACAAGGATTGTTGGTTCCGACTAATTTAACCATTGTTCGATTTAACCCCTTGCGCGGCAAAGCCTTGATAGTCATCGATCCGCGACTGGTTTTTACCGTGGTGGACAACTTTTTCGGTGGTGCAGGGCAATTTTATAATCAGACCGAAGGCAGGGAATTTACACCGACTGAAATGCGGGTGGTCAGGATCATCATTGATATGATTTTCAAGGATTTGAAGGAAGCCTGGAAGCCGGTTATGGATCTCGACTTTGAATATGTGGGTGCAGAAATCAATCCACGGTTTGCCAATATTATTGGTCCTGGGGAAATTATTGTGATCTCAACCATTCATGTTGAGTTGGAAGGTGGGGGCGGTGATATCAACATTGCGATGCCCTATGCGATGCTTGAGCCAATCCGCGAGTTACTGGATGCTATCAGTAGTGACAGTGGTGAGGTTGATGGCAGCTGGCAGGCCTCATTGCGTGGCGAAGTGCTGAGAGCGGAAGTGAGCGTGAACAGTCTTTTGGTGGAAAAAAACATGAGTATAAGAGACGTTATGCGGTTAAAAAAAGGTGATGTCATACCTATTGATATGCCGGATACGGTGATCCTTAAAGCGGAAGGCATTCCGGTGTTTGAAGGTAAGGTCGGCATATCGGATGGCAATTATGCCATCCAGATTATTGATAAGGTAAGGTCTTGAATCAACCTTGATGCGCTGTAGAGTTCGATTATGACAATAGTAGGTTGGGAATAAGATGAGTGAAAATCCAAATACGCCTGAGAGTGCTGAAACGATGAGTGATTTTGAGACCGCTGCATTTGATGAGTTGAATGATCCGTTTGAAGATAAAAAATCGTCTTCAGGACCAGGTGATGAAGTTAATCTAGATGTTATTTTGGATGTCCCCGTGACTATTTCAATGGAAATTGGGCGGACACAGATTAATATCAGAAATTTATTGCAGTTAAATCAGGGCTCGGTTGTTGAGTTGGAGCGTTTTGCCGGTGAGCCGCTTGATGTGTTGGTAAACGGTACGCTGATTGCGCATGGTGAAGTGGTAGTGATCAATGATAAATTCGGCATTCGCTTAACCGATGTCATTAGTCCGTCGGAACGTGTTAAAAGATTAGCCTGATGATGGGAAAAAAAACGGTCACCTGGTTGTTGTTTTGGTGGTTTCCTGCTTGCTTTTCGGCATCGGGTGCTGATGCTTCAAAACAGGCGGTCAGGACGGTTTCTTTCGGCGATACGCTTAATTGGGGAGTTGGGCTGCTGATAGTCTTAGCTATTTTTTTTCTCTGTGTTTGGGGAATGCGTAAGTTAAGCGGAATCACCCTCAATAACACCGAAAAAATGCGTGTGGTCGGCGGTCTGTCTTTGGGTATGCGGGAAAAGGTCATTTTACTTCAGGTTGGAAAAAAGCAGCTTATATTGGGTGTGACACCGGGACGTATCGAGGCATTGCATGTGCTGGAGGGCGACGATTGCTTGAACAGCGAGCCGTCGCCGTCTATGGCTAGGGACGGCGGATTCGCGCAAAAATTGATGCAAGTGATGAAGGGACGATCCGATGATTAAAAGCGTTTTATTTCGCTCGGTGGCGTTTCGATTGCTGATGATAGGTTTCGCTTTTTTGTTGATCGAAACACCGGTTTATGCCGCAGCGGGAATTGAAGCCGTCACCGTCACTACGGGTAAGCAAGGCGCTCAGACTTATACGGTAACGATCCAGATTCTGGCGTTAATGACCTTGTTGACCGTGTTGCCTGCGTTGTTGCTGACCATGACTTCTTTCACCCGGATCATGATTGTCCTCAGTTTGCTACGAACGGCTTTAGGTACCGGGCAGGCACCGAGTAATCAGGTGTTATTAGGCTTATCATTGTTTTTGACTATTTTCATTATGATGCCGGTTTTTGACAAGGTGAATAGTGAAGCCGTCCAGCCTTATCTGGAAGAGAAAATCGACGTGACTGTCGCCATTGAAAAGGCTTCAGAGCCATTCAGGCAATTTATGTTAAAGCAGACCAGGGAGGCTGACCTCGAATTATTTATCCGAATTTCAGGCAATGCGGAGTTGGAATCAGCCGAAAACGTACCCTTTTCGTTATTGCTGCCGGCCTTTGTGACCAGTGAACTGAAAACGGCATTTCAAATAGGCTTTTTAATTTTTTTGCCGTTTTTGATTATTGACTTGGTGGTGGCCAGCGTACTGATGTCGATGGGTATGATGATGTTGTCACCGATGATTATTTCTCTGCCCTTTAAAATAATGCTATTTGTTATGGCCGATGGCTGGTCGTTGATTATGGAAATGTTAGCCGCGAGTTTTTATGTTGCGTAGGGGCGACCGGCGGGTCGCCCGGGCGAGTAGATCATGACGCCGGAAACCATTTCTATGATTGCGCAGGATGCGATGATTGTCGCCATTAAACTGACTGCTCCAGTATTATTGCCATCATTGGCTGTCGGTCTGATTATCGCGATGTTTCAGGCGGCTACACAGATTAATGAGGCCACCTTGACATTTATTCCCAAGTTAATCGTTATAGGGGTTGTTTTGATGGTGATGGGGCCGGGGATGCTGCAACTGTTCCTTGATTATTTTCAGGGTTTGATCAGGGATATTCCACAATTAATTGGTTGAACGTTGAACTTTACCGAAGAGCAGCTCCTCGACCAGGTGGCATTATTTATATGGCCGTTAATGCGCATTAGTGCGATGTTTGTATCGGTGCCGTTGTTTAGCATTCAAGCCGTTCCGGCCCGAGTCAGACTGATTCTTGCGGTAGTAATCACGCTGGTTATCATGCCTTTACTCCCCCCTTTGCCTGCTGTCGAAATGTTTAGCTACGCTGGATTTATGATGGCTATTACTCAGACGATGATCGGTTTGACCAGTGGTTTTATCGTGCAGTTGGTTTTTGCCGCCGTCGTTTTTGCGGGGCAAGCTATTGCTTTAAGCATGGGCTTGGGTTTTTCAATGATGGTAGATCCGCAAAGTGGGCAGCAGGTGCCGGTGATTGGACAGCTCTATACGGTTATCGCTACCTTAGCTTTTATTAGTTTGAATGGTCATTTGTTGTTGATACAAATGGTGCTGGATAGCTTTAAAACCTTGCCTATTGGTATAGACGGTATAGACAAGGCCGGTATCTGGTCAATTATCGTCTGGAGTGGGCGGTTGTTTGCAGGCGGCTTATTACTGGCTATGCCGGTCATGGCCAGTTTGTTGTTGGTCAATGTCATTTTTGGCGTAGCCGCCAGAGCGGCGCCGCAATTGCAGATTTTTTCGGTGGGGTTTCCGGTAACCTTGATGCTGGGAATGCTGCTGGTTTGGAAAACTTTACCCGATGTGCTGGCTCAATTTTCCGGAATGTTGACGGATGCTTACGATTTGATCGGCCAATTATTGCACTTGTAAATTAAATTATGGCAGATAAAGACGACAAAACCGAAGAGCCCACCGGTAAGCGGCTGGCAGACTCCAGAAAGAAAGGTCAGATTGCCAGGTCCAGGGAGCTCAATACCGTTGTGATGCTAATAGCAAGCGCCGTGATGTTTCTTATCCAGGGAGGAAAAATCGGCAAGGGTTTGATAGCGGGAATGCAGGCTCAGTTTCAGTTAAGTCGCGAAGTTATTTTCGATCCCGTTAGCCCGATAGTCTTTTTTAAACAGGCGATGATTGACGGTCTCCTGCTGCTGGCGCCGTTTTTTGCACTGATGGTCTTTGTCGCCATTATTACCCCGATATCGATGGGCGGCTGGGTGTTCAGTTGGGAGGCTATAGCCTTTAAACCGTCAAAAATGAATCCCATTACCGGGATTGGCAGAATGTTTGCGATAAAAGGCTTGGTTGAGCTATTCAAAGCCATGTTAAAAATTTTATTGGTTTTCGCTGTAGCGGTGGCTTTGTACAAAAGCTTTATCGGTGAATTACTGGGATTGGGGGCTGAGCCGCTAGATCAGTCAGTCAGTCATGCGCTGAATATTATTGGTATGTGCTTTTTGGTGCTTAGCGCTTCATTGATTTTAATTGCGATGATTGATGTGCCTTATCAGCTGTGGGAGCACACCAAAAATCTGAAAATGTCCAAGCAGGAAATCAAGGATGAAAATAAAGAATCCGAAGGAAGTCCAGAAACCAAGGGTCGGCAGCGCAGGGTACAAATGGAAATGTCGCAAAGACGGATGATGACGGAAGTGCCAAACGCCGATGTTATTGTGACCAATCCCAATCATTATGCGGTGGCCTTAAAATATGATCAAAACTCAAATAGCGCGCCAAAGTTGGTTGCTAAGGGCGTCGATTTGATCGCCGCCCACATCCGTAATACAGCGATTGGCGCTGACGTGCCGCTGGTGGCGTCTCCGCCGTTAGCCAGGGCGTTGTATTATTCAACCGAGATAGATAGCGAGATACCGGAGGGGCTTTATTTGGCCGTCGCTCAGATTCTTGCTTATGTCTATCAGTTAAAAGCTGCTCAGAAAAATGATTGGAGAGTGCCATTGCCACCGGCAGATATTAACGTGCCTGACGAATTTAAACGAGATTAACCGGGTATGGATTTTACTAAATTAAAAGCAGCGTTGGCGATACTGGGCAAAGCCGAGTTGGGTGCGCCATTGGTTATCATCATGGTGCTGTCGATGCTGATATTGCCGTTGCCGGCATTTGTACTCGATCTGTTCTTTACCTTTAATATCGCTTTTTCGTTAATTATATTGCTGGTTGTTGTCTATACCATTAAACCGCTGGAATTTGCGTCATTTCCAACTGTCATTCTGCTGGCAACTATATTACGACTAGCGTTGAACGTGGCTTCGACGCGCGTGGTGTTGATCGACGGACATAAGGGTGGCGATGCGGCAGGGAAGGTGATTGAGGCCTTTGGTGCGTTTGTTATCGGCGGTAACTTTGCGGTCGGTCTGGTGGTTTTTGCGATATTGATCATTATTAACTTCATGGTCGTTACCAAAGGTGCTGGACGAATTGCGGAAGTTGGGGCAAGGTTTACGCTGGATGCGATGCCGGGTAAACAAATGGCGATTGATGCGGATTTAAATGCCGGTTTGCTGACTCAGGATGAAGCGCGTGAGCGGCGTGCTGAAGTGGCTACCGAAGCGGATTTTTATGGCTCTATGGATGGTGCCAGTAAATTTGTCAGGGGCGATGCAATCGCCGGGATTATTATTTTATTTGTCAACATGATTGGCGGTCTTGCCATTGGTGTCGTTCAGCACAATTTAAGTTTTGCCGAAGCCGGTGAGATTTATGTATTACTGTCTATTGGTGATGGTTTAGTCGCTCAAATTCCGTCGTTGTTATTGTCGACAGCATCGGCGTTGGTAGTCACCAAGGTTGGCAGCACCGGCGAAAATATTGGACAACAGGTCACTTCGCAGCTATTTGCCAATCCCAAAGCGTTGACGGTGACGGCGGCGGTCGTAGGCGGACTGGGTATTATTCCAGGCATGCCGAATATGGTCTTTATCTTGCTGGCCCTGATTTTAGCTGGTTCCGCCTACTTAATTGACAAGAAGCATAAAGAAGCGGAGCTAGTGGCGCTCGATTATCCGCAGGATTTGGCTCAAAATGCCGTCATTCCCGAGACTAAAGAGTTGGGTTGGGATGATGTGATGCCGGTCGATGTTGTCGGATTGGAAGTGGGTTATCGGCTTATTCCGTTGGTTGACAAGAATCAGGGTGGGCAACTCATGGTTCGAATCAAAGGCGTACGAAAAAAACTGTCTCAAGAATTGGGTTTTTTAATACCCTCCGTGCATATCCGGGATAACCTGGATTTAAGTCCAACAGCTTACCGAATTTCGCTGATGGGAGTGACTGTCGGTGAGGCTGAAATTATGCCGGAAATGGAAATGGCGATTAATCCAGGGCGTGTTTTTGGTACCTTGAAAGGTAATGCCTGCAAGGATCCGGCTTTTGGTCTGGATGCGGTGTGGATAGAGCCGAGCCAAAAAGATTATGCGCAAACGCTGGGTTATACCGTGGTTGATCCGGGAACGGTGGTGGCGACCCATTTGAGTCATCTGTTGCAGGCGCATGCCCATGAATTGTTCGGTTATGAAGAGGCGTATAAAATACTCGATAACTTGGCTAAGTCTGCGCCTAAGTTGGTCGAGGACTTGGTGCCAAAAACATTGCCGTTAGGTGTGGTGGTCAAGGTATTACAAAACTTGTTACAAGAGCATGTGCCTATCCGCGATATGCGCACTATCGTCGAAACTTTGGCGGAGTACGGACTCAAGAGTCAAGATCCCGACATCTTGACCTCAGCAGTACGTGCCGCACTGGGTCGGTTAATTATTCATGAAATCAGTGGAATGCAGGATGAATTGCCGGTTATTACACTGGATCATGAGTTGGAACAGTTATTGCATAAATCTTTGCAAACGGCAGGCGAAAGTGGTGTCGGGATCGAACCAGGCTTAGCAGAACAAATGCATACATCTTTGCAGGAAAGTATGCAGAAAATGGAAATGGAAGGACAAACAGCGGTGTTACTGGTTTCTTCTTATATCCGCCCTTGGTTAGCCCGATTTGTTCGCCATTCCATTCCCGGATTACATGTCTTGGCATACAATGAAATACCTGCTGATCGCCAGATCAAAGTGGTTTCAACTGTTGGGCGACGAACATAGCACATGAGGCTACACGATGAAGATTAAACGTTTTTTTGCGGAAGACATACGTCAGGCCATGCGCATGGTCAAAGAAGAATTGGGCGCTGATGCAGTCATTATGTCAAATAAGTCGGTTGATGGTGGTGTTGAGATCGTTGCCGCACGAGATTTTGATGAGCAGTTGATTCAAAGTAAGTTGCAAAAGCAGGCCGAAGAGCAGCAGTCTTCCTCACGGCCACAAAAAATGGATTTGCCTGATTTTGAAGCAGAAAAAAATCGTTTGCATGTCTTAAGCAGCTCACGAAAACAAAGTACGGATGGTTTTTTGGCTGAGAATGCTCCAGCGCGGTCGCAGCGGTTTCCTGCCGATAGCGATACTTTCGCCACCTCTGGGAATCGGCCGCACCGATTTCTTACCGATGCCGACGCTTCCACGATCTCTGGCGGTCGGTCGAATCGATTCCCTACCGATTCCGACACTTCCACCATCCCTGGCGGTCGCCGGAATATTGATCAATATGTGGGCTATGCAGAAAAAGTACATCTACGCGGAAATCTGGAAACGGTAACAGCAAAAGTCACCAAGCCGACTGCACCTGTTGCAAGAGAAAGGCCTATGCAAATAGCCATGCCGGAGGAAAAACAGAGCAATCTCGGCAACCGCTCCATGCGTTACTCTACCTCCCCCATCCCTGGGGTCGTGTCAGATAATTTGCTGCTGGAAATGAGCCGGGAACTCAAGTCCCTAAGGTCGGCGATGGACTCCAAATTGTCCAACGTTAGTCATTGGGGCGTAGCGTCGCAAGCTAATCCGGTCAGAGCTGAATTACTGCAACGTTTGGCTGGCATGAGTATTTCAAGAAAACTGAGCGTTAAAATTGCCAATCGTTTTGCTAATCACACCGATGCCGAACTTATTTTTAGCCAAGCTCAAGAGCTGCTGACCAAAGTATTGCCGGTAGCCGATGATGATTTGCTCCAGAACGGTGGCATTGCCGCCTTAGTAGGACCTACCGGCGTGGGTAAAACCACCACGATCGCCAAACTGGCCGCCAAATTTATTTTAAAGCACGGGCCAAGACAGGTTGCCTTAATTACTACCGATAATTACCGTATTGGCGCTCATGAGCAATTGAATACCTATGGACGGATATTAGGCATTCCGGTTCGGGGGGCATCCAGCGCTTCTGAGTTGTGCAATATTATCAATGGTTTTGCAGACAAACGTCTTATTTTGATTGATACTGCCGGTATGAGCCAACGCGATATGAAACTGGTCGAGCAGATTAATACCCTGCAACAAAGCGGACAAGCGATTAAATCCTATCTGGTGATGTCGGCTGCGACTGAATATAAGGCCATGAATGAAATTATCAAAGCCTTCCAGGTTTTTGAACCACAAGCCTGTATTTTGACTAAACTTGATGAGGCGGCAACGATTGGTTCGGCCATTTCTTCAATCATAGAACATAACTTGCCGCTGTCTTTTATTGCCGACGGTCAGCAAGTACCTGAAGACATGCATAGTCCTTGCGCCCGGACTTTAGTCGCACAATGTGTGGCTGAGTTGGATGGAGAGAGCGACTATAACGATGCAAATAATGAAGCTTGGGCGGCGCAAGGCTATGCATAAGCAATCTGATCAAGCAGCGGGAATAAGAAAAATGAATCAAATTAAGCCTGTTAGAGTTATCGCAATCACCAGCGGCAAGGGCGGTGTAGGTAAAACAAACTTGTCGGTTAACATCGGCATAGCCTTATCGCAAATGGGACAGCGGGTGGTGTTAATGGATGCTGATTTGGGTCTGGCCAATGTTGATATTTTGTTAGGCGTTTACCCCAAGTTCAATCTTTCTCATGTGCTCTCAGGAGAAAAAACCTTAGATGAAATCATGATTGAGGGGCCTTCGGGTTTGAGAGTGATTCCAGGGGCGTCGGGTATTCAGAAGATGTCTGAATTGACGACGATTGAACAAGCCTCAGTGATCCATGCCTTTAGCGAGATTGATCAAGATATCGACGTGTTGATTGTCGATACAGCGGCCGGCATATCGGCGAGTGTGGTCAATTTTGCCCGCTCCTGTCAGGAAATTGTCGTTGTTGTTTGCGATGAGCCGACCTCGTTAACCGATGCTTATGCGTTTATCAAGTTGCTTAACCGGGATTATGGTTTGTCCAAATTTCATGTGATCACCAATATGGTTCAAACCGTTCAACAAGGCCATGCGCTGTTCCAGAAATTAAATAAAGTAACCGATCGTTATCTGGATGTTACGCTGAAGTTTGCCGGTGCAGTGCCTTATGACGAATATTTGCGTAAATCCGTTCAAAAACAAACACCGGTCGTTATCGGCTTCCCGAGAAGCAAAGCCGCTCTCGCATTGAAAACAATAGCCGCAAGAATTGACGGTTGGCCGCTTAAATCTCAGGCAGGCGGTTATATCGAGTTTTTTATTGAAAGAATGATTCAGTACGGTTCCCAAAAGGATGTTGCATGAGTGGCGTGGCAATGTACACAGCGGTACAGGCGGGTGGCACCGATGAGCGTGTCATGCAGCATGCACCGTTAGTTAAGCGCATTGCCTACCACTTATTGAACAGACTGCCCGATTCGGTTCAAGTCGATGATCTGATTCAGGCAGGGATGCTTGGCTTGCTGGAGGCTATCAGGAATTATGACGCCTCGCAGGGAGCCAGTTTTGATACCTATGCCGGTATTCGTATTCGGGGTTCGATGTTGGATGAGGTCAGGCGCAGTGACTGGACGCCTCGTTCCGTGCATAAAAAATCGCGCATGGTATCCGACGCGATACGGGTGATCGAAAACAGAACCGGGCACGAGGCAAGAGACGTTGATGTGGCCGAGTATTTAGGCATAGCTATTGATGAATACAATCACATTCTTCAGGATTCAAGCAGCTGCCGTGTGTTCAGTGTCGAAGAATTGACGCAAGATGGCGATCGTTATCTTGATGAATCCTTGCGTCAGCAAGAAGGTCTGGCCGACGGCCTAAGTCGCGAAGGTTTTCAACAGGCACTGGCAGACGCGATCATGGGTTTGCCCGAACGTGAGCGCCTGGTTATATCGCTCTATTATGATGAAGAACTTAATTTGCGGGAAATCGGCGAAGTTTTAAATGTGAGTGAATCCAGAGTCAGCCAGATCAGCACGCAGGCGGTGTTGAGATTACGTTCACGGCTATCTGAATGGACATCAGCTTAACGGTTTTTAGTGGTCAAGCTGAAAACTGGGCAACTTAAATCGGTAGCGGTTAATCGCGTAGATTTTTGCTGATTTTAAAAAACGTAACTCACCTGAGTCGTTACAAATCAACCATAGGAGGCCGATATGCTAGAAATACATCCCATAGCCCCTTCTTTTCCTGTCGTAAAACCCCAAAAAATTAAAAGGGATGAGGATCGCCCAGAGAAACAGCCGCGTAGAAAAGAACAGCAAGTGGAAGAACAGGATGCTGAACCCATGCAACATATCGATGAAGTTGTTTGATGAATAATCCTTTGATGATCGCTCTTATCATTGAGGGCGTGGTGATTGTCATTATGCTGGTGGTACTTTTTTGGCTGGCGCGTAGTCAACAGAAACTTAAACACGATTACCAGGTTCTTAATGATATTGTTCACGGTAATACTAATGATATTGTCGGCTTGTGTACCGCCGCTTTAACGGTGGATAGTCGAATAGCTACCGTAGATAATCGGATAGCCGTTACCGACGAGCAGATCAATAATTTGGCAATAAAGCTTACAGAGGTCGGGAACAATGACCAGTCGGACCACCCGTACAGTGTAGATATCCGAAAAGTAAAAAGTGGAGCCAGCATCAATGAATTAATGCAAAGCTCAGGATTAAGCCATGATGAGGCAGCTTTATTGATTCGTTTGCATGGTTCTAAGCGTTCGCTATAAAGGATAAAGAAACAAGATATTAAAAAGCCCGGCTAACCAAGTTAGCCGGGCTTTTTAATGTGGGGTAGTGTCAAAGATTGTTTATTCTTTGCCGCTGAATACGCCCAACAATTGCAATAAGCTTAAGAATAGGTTGTAGATGGTAATGTATAAAGAAATGGTCGCCAAGATATAGTTGGTTTCGCCGCCGTGAATGATTTCACTGGTCTGGTATAAGATCATTCCGGACATGAGCAGAATAAACATCGCCGATACCGCCAGCGATAAAGCCGGTATAGCGAAAAACATTGCGCCAAGACCCGCCAGAAATGCGACCAGAACGCCTACCATCAGGAAGCCGCCCATAAAGCTGAAATCTTTGCGTGTTGTCAGAGCATAGCCGGAAAGTCCCAGGAATATAACGCCGGTGCCGCCTAATGCGGTCATGATTAATTCATGGCCGTTGCTGAATGCCTTAATGTACATGGTTAAAATAGGGCCGAGTGTTAGTCCCATAAAACCGGTCAAAGCAAAAACAAAAACCAAGCCTAAGCTACTGTTGCTGAATTTGGTGGTTAAAAACAGCAGGCCGAAATAACCGACTAGGGTAATGACAGGGCCAAAATGCGGCAGATTCAGCGCCATCGCTGCACCGGCAGTCATGGCGCTAAAAATCAACGTCATCGACAATAACAAATAGGTGTTTTTCAGTACTTTATTGGTTGCCAGAATACTGGATTCCGTGCGTGGAATAGCGGTATTTAGTTTCATTTTATTTGGATTCCTTAAAAATACAGGGTTAACATAACAAACAGACCTTTAGATTTTACAAGAGTTTGGAGGTATTGGTAGGAATATTTAGTAGAATACTGAATTATTGAAAGAATGATTTTTCAGGGCACAGGATTATGACCCAAAATAAACAAACAACACCTTATGAACTGATAGGCGGAAAAACGGCAATACTCAATCTGGTGGAGCGGTTTTATTTTTTTATGGACAGTTTGCCTGAAGCGTCCGAAGTTCGAGGTATACATGCGGCGGATTTGGCGGCTGCGCATGACAAATTGTTCAAATTTTTGTCTGGCTGGCTAGGCGGTCCCGATTTGTTTATTCAGGAGTATGGGCATCCAAGATTGCGGCAGCGGCATATTGCGTTTGCAATAGACGAAGTTGCAAGAGATCAGTGGATGTTGTGTATGAATAAAGCCCTAAATGAAACAACCATGGATGCCAATTTAAGGGGAAACCTAAGTCAGGCTTTACAACAACTGGCAACCCACATGATTAATCGGGATGAATAGGTTTACATCTAAAAAAGGCGATTAGTCCAGGAAAGACACGAAATAAATCAAAATAGTGTAAAACCTCCAATAATGTAGAGAACTGTCATTTCTAATTCACCCTTTTCTTACCATATTCGACGCAGTCAGCGGGCCACGCAGACGCGAATCATTGTGACGCCCGGTAAAGTGGACGTCGTCGCCCCGTTAAAAGTCGCCGAACATAAAATCCATCAATTCGTTCAGTCCAAGCGGGAGTGGATAGTCCGGGCATTGGCTAAAATTGCCGCCAAAAGTCAACAGCATGAAACTTTGGCTCCGGCTGTTTACGGACATGGCGCTGACATTCCTTATCAGGGTGCATCGTATAAATTGACGGTAAGACCGACAAAATTAAAAAAGATAAAAATAGAATTTAGCCGCGAATTTATTGTCCACATTCCCGATGCATTGATAATTCATGATCACAGTGCCGAGATAAAAGAGGCATTAATACGCTGGATGAAAAAGGAATCGAAAATCCAGGTAGAGCAACTGGTAAACCGTCATGCGGAAAAAAAGCAGCTATTTCCCCAGACAATTAAAATCAAAACGCAAAAAAGCCGATGGGGCAGTTGCGGCATTCATAACGACATCCATATCAACTGGCTGTTAATCATAGCTCCTCCGGAAGTTTTGGAATACGTGGTGGTACACGAGCTTTGCCATATCAAAATTAGGAATCATTCCGCGCATTTCTGGGCTTTGGTTGCCGAACATTTGCCGGACTATCAAAGTAGACGGTATTGGCTGAAAAAACATGGCAGCAGTTTGATGCTGGGCTTGTAGTATTTTTGGGGGGCGTTTGCCCTTGCCAAGGTAAGCGATAAAATCACGAACACACTTACCTTGGTAATGACATTGGTTATTTTACGGTCAGCCTAGAAATAACGGCCATTGATCAGAAAATGGGCGGCGATACTGCCGAAGTAACCCAGCATAATGACCGGCGTCCATTTTAAATGGCTGGTGAAAGTGTAAATTCCTTTAGCCTGTCCCATCAAGCCAACTCCTGCGGCGGAACCCACCGCCAGCATGCTGCCGCCCACACCGGCAGTCAATGTCACGAGCAGCCATTGCCCTTGAGAAATATCAGGATCCATGGTCAGTACAGATAGCATAATGGTGCCGTTATCGACAAATGCTGAGGCAATGCCGACCAGAATATTCGCCATAGTGGGGTCGATGTTGCCGTATAAATGATGGGATGCTACTTCTAAATAGCCGATGAAACTCAAACCTCCGACCCCTACCATGACACCGTAAAAAAACAGTAGGGTATCCCATTCCAGGTTGGCGACTTTCTGGAAAATATCAAAAGGCAGTTCCTTGGCCAGTCGTTGATTTACCTCGGCTTGTGGATTATTCATATATTTCATCGGCCCAAAATGATCGATTTTGACATCGGTCAAGTCTACGGGTATCAATACCGAGTGAGAATCACGGGTTTTTTGCAGGTAATAACTGAAAAACTTCAAATAGGTCAGACCCATCATCATCCCGGCCGCAGGTGGCAGGCTCAGGAAATTCTCGAAGCAAGCCGAGGTAATAATGGTCAATACGAATAAAAAGATGATTATCCAAGCGCCCCGTTTCATGTCCTGAGCTTCCATTACCGCAGCGGGTCTTTCTTGTGGGATAAAGAAATTCATAATGGCCGCAGGTATTACAAAATTGATGATGGCCGGAATCAACAGGGAAAAGAAATCGGTAAAAGGCACTACGCCTTTTTGCCATACCAATAAGGTAGTGATGTCGCCAAAGGGGCTAAAGGAGCCGCCTGCATTGGAGGCGACTATAACATTGATGCAGGATAGGGTAACGAAGCGCGGGCAATCCTTACCCATAGCCAAAATAACCGAACCCATCAGCAAAGCGGTAGTGAGATTGTTGCAGCCGGACGAGATAAAGAACGACTGAAAGCCGGTAATCCAGAATAATTGCCGATAGGTGAAGTTTTTGCTCAACAGCCAGACCCGCAGGCTGTCAAACACGCCCCTGTCTTCCATGGCATTTAAGTAAGTCATTGATACCATGATGAACAAAAACAGTTCGCCATAACCTTCAAGAGTAGAGCGGAACGCTACCCCCGCTTGCTCGCTCATCTCACCGTTGGTATAAACGGCAGCAATAAAGATCCAAATCATACTGGCTGCAAACACCATTGGTTTCGATTTTTTTAACTCAGTCACCTCTTCGGTCATTGCGAGAATATAGGCCGTTGTGAAAACGACCAGAGCTATGTAACCGGCCCAGTGCTGAGTTAAATCTAACGGTTGTACTCTGCTAATCGCGCTTACTTGATCGGCTGCCATTGATAAAGAAGGGAAAAGCAGGATAACAAGAAGCGGGGTATATTTTGAGCAAAGCGAGGTTTTTAGCAACTTAACAAGCGGGTAAAATTTATGCGTATTGGCGCTGTTTTTACTCAATAGGTTTAAGAATAGGTAAGTTTTAAATAACGCGGCACTTAATGAAAGTTTCATTAAAGTGAAAATGGATAAAAACACTGCATATTGCATATAGGGCTCACAAGAATACAAAATATTAGTGGGAAGATTAGGTCGCATGGTTTGCTCACTGGGCTTAAGCTGAAATTGTTTGGCGCAAAAACTAACATTAGAAGCCGCCTTCGATCAATAAACGCTCATGAAGTTTAGGGCTTTCGTGTTCGTCGCGTGCATTCTTTGGGATCAAGTCGGAATCGGTCCAACTCAATAATAATACCTTCCATTCACTAAATCGGGAGAAGCCATAGGCGGGTTCCACAATGCTTACCAGCTTGCCTTCTTTGGCATCGTAAATAGTGACACCTATTTTCGCAATGCCTTCCAGTTTGTTATTGCCTAGCAATATAATTTCAGGAATCGGGATGTTACCTGACAGTGGTATCGGGACACTCAAATCCGGCAGGCCTAGCCAGCGCGTTTTGTCTTGATTGATCGACAATGCGCCCAAGCGAATTTCGATGATGGAATCAGCATTCTGTTTGTCCATTGTGACATGATAACTCTGAAGCAGTAATTGATTTCTAATCGCTCCGATAGCATATTTGGCATCGGGACTTGATGTATCGAAATATTGAGTATCCAGGAAAACTTTGCTGTGTTTCGGTAAATTAAATTCCAGTTTGCTCGCGGCATGGTCGGCGGCAGTGGAGAGCAAAAGTTGTTCGGTGGCTGTTCTCGTTGGAAACGATTCTCTTACTGCCGAACAGCCCGTCAACATGAGAACGAAAATACTGATGGATGCACAGCTGTGGCGCATCCCATATTTGAAATGGTTAGATAGCATTGAAATGTAGAGTAATTGCAAAGAAACGAAGGGTAGATAATCTTTTTTAAATACAGATATATAACCTGCGTTTCCGGCAAATTCGAAGTGTGTTTGCCGGAAACACAGGTTACATAGCCAGTTCAACTAGTCTTTGCCAGCTTACTGTGATGCATAGAATAAGAAAAATAAACAATCAGCCCAATAACCAGCCAGACCACAAAGCGCAGCCAGGTTAGGGACGGCAGAAACGCCATCAGCGCGGTGCAGGACAGCATGCCCAGTACTGGAAATAGCGGGCTGAACGGCGAGCGGAACGGGCGTTTCATGTCCGGCTTGGTGATGCGCAGCACCAATACGCCTAAGCATACCAGCACGAATGCGGCCAAGGTGCCGATGTTGACCAGTTCGGCCAGATCGCCCAGCGGGATGAAGCCTGCGGCTATCGCCATAATGATGCCGCATAGCACGATGACGCGTACCGGGGTTTGGGTTTTGGGGTTCACTTCGCTAAAGAATGGCGACAGCAGGCCATCGCGGGACATCGCGAAGATGATGCGGGTCAGTCCGTAATACAGCACCAGCATGACCGTGGTAAGTCCTGCAATAACGCCGGTTGAAATCAGCGCCGATGCCCAGTTGTAACCGAGCAGGTTTAGGGCGTGCGCGACAGGCGAGGAGACGTTGAGTTCGGTATAGTTGACGACGCCGGTCAGCAGGCCGGAAACCAGGATGTAGATGACGGTGCAAAAGCCCAGCGAGGTAACGATACCGAACGGCAGGTCGCGTTGCGGATCGCGGGCTTCTTCGGCGGCAGTGGACACCGCATCAAAGCCGACGTAGGCAAAAAATACCAGCGATGCGCCCGCCAGAACGCCCGTGGTTTTACCGCCAGGCAGGGTTTGGAACCAGCCAAATGGCATGAACGGATGCCAGTTTTCTGGGTGAATATTGAACGCGGCAACGGCGATAAAGACGGTGATGGTGAGTAGCTTGACAAATACCATCGCATTGTTGACTTTGACACTGTGCTTGACACCCATGATCAACAGCATCATTAATAGCAGAATAATCGCGGCTGCAGGCAGGTTGATTAGTCCACCGAGTTTTGGGGCTTTGGTCAACATTTCCGGTAGCGGTATGCCGATAGCGGTCAATGCGTTATTGAAGTAGCCGGACCAGCCGTTGGCGACGGTCGCTACGGCAAGGCTGTATTCCAGCAGCAAATCCCAGCCGATCATAAAGGCGAATATCTCCCCGAAAGCCACATAGCTGTAGCCGTATGCGCTGCCGCAGCCGCCGACTGAGGCGGATAATTCGGCATATGACAAGGCGGCGAAAGCGCAGGCGAGTCCGGCGATCACAAATGACAGTATGACGGCAGGCCCGGATTGAGTCGCGGCGGCGATTCCGGTCAGTACAAAGATACCGGTGCCAATGATTGCGCCTATGCCGAGAAAGGCCAAATCCCATTTAGACAGACAACGCTTGAGGCCGCTGCCTGAGTCATCATCCAAGGTAATGTGTTTGCTGCGAAAAATGGGTAGGAACATGGGGCGATCTCTTGTTATTGGGATGAAGGTAATGTGTTGTATTAATTGAATTATAGGGCTAATGGCGATAATCCCCAAAATAAGCCCAAGAATGCCAGCTAAATTATGCTTAAGCCAGTCTGACATGATATTATAGTGGGTTTTTTATAGGGGCAGATCTTGCGTGTTTAGCTGGAGATTGTCTATATTTAGGTGTGGATTTATCTACGCCGACAACTGGCAAACAACGTTGGTTGTTGAAAACAGTTATTATTTTTTTATATTGTGTTTCTGAGAAATTTATCGCAATGAATATTCGCGCACTACTTAGCTTTACTATCTTACTGTCCGTCATTAGCGGCCAGGCAAATGCTACGACCTATGCTATGCCTGAAAACACTCAGGATAGCGTCATCACTCAATACCCTGATGGTATACCTTTAGCCCATACAGATGAGGACGAAACCTTATTAGATGTGGCGCGCCGCTTTCTTTTGGGGCAGACAGAAATAGTCAGGTTAAACCCCGATATTGATCGTTGGCTGGTTAAAAAAGGCGAGATTGTTCGTTTATCTAATAAGCGTATTTTGCCGGATTCTCCGCGCAATGGAATCACCTTAAATATTTCCGAATACCGTATGTATTATTATCCGCCGACGAAAAAGGGTGAAACGCCTAAGCAGGTTATGTCTTATGCGCATGGCGTCGGTAGGCAGGATTGGAAGACACCATTGGGTCAAACCAAAATTACCCGAAAAATCATGAACCCTTCATGGCATCCGCCCGAATCAATTAGACGCGAACATGCGGCGAATGGCGACCCTTTGCCGGTTGTTGTTCCGCCGGGGCCGAATAATCCGCTGGGTACGCGTGCACTGCATCTGGCGCTGCCGGGAGAATACCGGATACACGGTACCGATGTTGACAAGATTCATGGCATAGGCATGCAGATAACGCATGGCTGTGTTCGTATGTATCCTAAAGATGTCGAAGAGTTATATGATATGGTCGCAGTCGGAACGCCGGTCTATATCGTTAAGCAACCTATCAAGGTTGGCTGGCTGGATAATGTTCTTTATGTAGAAGCGCATCCTAGTTTGGAGGGTGAGGAGACTACGCTGGAACAGCGTTTCGCCGTAGCACTGGGCTTGATTGAAAAGGCTAATAATCAGGAAATGCCTGATTATGATCAAAAAGCGTTAAATCGGGCACTTACCAATCAGGCGGGTGAGCCTATAGCTATATATGAACGCTTGCCGCCGCTGGAAAATGCGGATGCCGGAGTGCAAACCGAGGAAGCGCCTCAAGCCGCTCCGAAACCGGCGCGCCAGCCTTCTCCAACGGGTTATTATCGCGGTTACTAAGGCTGAAGATTGTCAATAACCGCAGGGTGAACAGCCCTGCGGGTAAACCTGTTAAACTACTTTATTTTTAACGCATAACCTTTTTCCGGTACATTCCTTTGAAAAAAATCCTTATTTCCGACAAATTGGCAGAAGCCGGTATCAATTATTTAAACGAGCAGTCCGGCATACAAATTCATATTGAAACCGGACTCAATGAGGAGCAGCTGTGCAGTATCATTGGCGATTACGATGCGCTGTTGATTCGTAGCGATACCCAGGTGACCAAAAAAGTGTTGCAGGCGGCAAAGCACCTAAAGCTGATAGGTCGTGCCGGTATCGGTGTCGATAATGTCGATATTCCTGCGGCAACGGAACTGGGCATTATTGTGATGAATACGCCGGATGCCAATGCGACCACGACTGCCGAATTGGCCGTCGCGCATATGATGTCGCTAAGCCGGCATTTGCCTAAGGCTGACCGCTCCATTCGCGCCGGAAAGTGGGAGCGCTCCAAGTTGATGGGCTCTGAAATTGCTCATAAAACCTTGGCGATATTGGGTTTCGGCACCATTGGCCGGATCGTCTCGCAACGCGGTTTGGGTCTGAAAATGCAGGTGATTGCCTATGATCCCTTTGTTGCACCGGAAATATTTGCAGATCTGGGCGTTGAATCGGTCAGTCTGGAAGAGCTGGTGACTAGGGCGGATTATCTGACCCTGCATTGCCCTTTGATCGAAAAAACCCGCAACATTATTGGCAGCGCTCAGCTGGCGACGATGAAAAAAGAAGCGATGATTATCAACTGCGCCAGAGGCGGCTTGATTGACGAAGCCGCTTTGTATGAGGCCTTGAAAAATGGCCAGATAGCCGGTGCGGCGCTGGATGTTTATGAAAATGAACCGCCGGCCAACTCGCCGTTGCTGGAATTGGACAATATCGTTTTCACCCCGCATTTGGGTGCGTCGACCAGCGAAGCGCAGGTCGCGGTCAGCGTCGAAATTGCCCGGCAGGCGGTTACTTTTTTAAAGACCGGGGAGGCGGTTAATGCGTTAAACCTGCCTAGAGTATCGGCCGAAGAGCTGAAAAAATCGCGCGAATTTATGACGCTAGCCAATATTCTTGGCAAGGTGTTGGTGGGACTGGCGACCAAGCCGATAGAAAAAATCGAAGTGGCGTTAATGGGCAGGGCGGCAGAAGTTGAAGTGCGTCCAGTTTCTGTCGCTGCCTTAATCGGCGTGTTAAGCGGACAATTTTCCACACCGGTAAACCGGGTTAACGCCGAAAATATTGCCAAGCGCCAGGGCATTGTTCTGGTTGAATCGAAAACCGAAGAAACTCAGGATTATTTGTCGCTGATCAAGGTGACCGGGCATTGCGGGGATCAAACCATTACGCTGGCAGGAACCTTGTTGGGCGGCTGTCATCCGCGTCTGGTTTGTATTGACCAGTTTGATATTGAAGTGGTACCCGAAGGCACCTTATTAGTGACCCAGCATGACGACAAGCCGGGCGTTATCTCGGCAATCAGCAGTGTACTGGGCAATGCCAATATCAATATCTCCAGGATGCAGGTGGGTACGGCGGATGAACAGCAGCGGGCGATGGCGGTTATTAGTGTTTCCGAACCCTTGACAGATGATTTGTTGCAGCAGTTGTGTCTTATTCCTGCGGTACACAAGGCGATCCAGATTAACTTATGAGTTTTGAGGTCATCTGCTTTGATTGCGACAGCACCTTAAGCAAAATAGAGGGCATAGACGAACTCGCCCGGCGTGTCGGCTTGGGCGAGGAAATGTCCAGATTGACCAATGCGGCAATGAATGGCGAAGTGCTGCTGGAAGCCGTCTATGAACAACGTTTGTCGCTGATCAGGCCGGATCAATCCAGCATCGACTGGCTGGCGGATTTGTATATCGAGCAGATCGTCGATGGCGCTAAAGAAGTATTTGAGACCTTAACTGCGCTCGGCAAGGAGCTGCACATTGTCAGCGGCGGACTCCGTCAGGCTATTTTGCCGCTGGCACGGGTTTTAGGTTTGCCGGAAACTCAGGTTCACGCAGTCGATATTTATTTCAATGCAGATGGCAGTTATCGCGATTATGATCAGAGCTCGCCGTTGGCCAGATCGGGCGGCAAAGCCGTTATTGTGGGCACACTTAAGGCGCAAGGCTCACTGGTTATGGTGGGCGACGGCAACACCGATATGGAAGCCAAGCAAGCCGGAGCCGTTGTGATCGGCTTTGGCGGCGTGGTTGACCGGCAGGTGGTTCGCGAACAAGCCGATTTTTACAGCGCTGAACCGACCTTGGTATCAATACTGGCGCATATTTTATCAACGACCGATTAATTTAACCGTACTTTAAGAGAGAGACAATGGCTGGGCATAGTAAATGGGCTAATATCAAGCATCGTAAAGCAGGGCAGGATGCTAAACGCGGCAAAATTTTCACTAAAATGCTGCGGGAAATAACGGTAGCGGTAAAAACCAGTGGGCCCGATGCGGCAAGCAATCCGACTTTACGCACTGCGGTTGATAAAGCCTTGGGCGCAAATATGCGCCGCGATACCATCGATACCGCAATCAAAAAGGCATCCGGCGCGTTAGAAGGCGTTAATTACGAAATCGTTCGTTATGAAGGTTACGGTCCTGGCGGCACGGCAGTTATGGTCGATTGTCTGACCGATAATCGCAACCGCACTGTCGGCGAAGTGCGTCATGCTTTTACTAAAGCGGGCGGCAACTTGGGCACAGACGGTTCTGTGGCTTATCTATTTAGTAAGATCGGTATCCTTAGTTATGCGCCTTCGGTTGATGAGGATGCGCTGATGGAGGCGGCTTTGGAAGCCGGAGCCGAAGATGTCATCGTCAATGACGATGGTTCGGTGGATGTGATGACCACGCCGGAAAGCTATCTGGAAGTCAAAGATGCGTTGATTGCCGCAGGTTTTACGCCGGATAATGCCGAAGTTACCATGCAGGCGGCAACCCTGGCTGAATTGGATGCCGAAGGTGCAGAAAAGATGATGCGTTTGATAGACCGGTTGGAAGATCTGGATGACGTGCAGAATGTTTATTCCAATGCGGATATTAGCGACGAAATTATGGATGGGCTGGAATAAATTAAATAAGGCACAGGGTAAAAGGTTCATAGCGCGCGTAGCCCCGTAGGCTGGGTTGATAAACCCTGCCATAATCTCCAACACACACTCGAGGAGGGAAAATTGTCATGAATCATCTTAATGAAATAACTACCCATAGCCAAAAGCTGCCGGAAAGTTTACAAAAAGAGGTATTGGATTTTATTTGTTTTCTGGAAGATCGTTATTCATTTAAACCGATAACACAGCAATTAACCGACGAAGAGATTGAACAGGCTTGCGGCATTTTACAGGCCCCACACGGTATCACCTTGGAACAAATGGATGAGGCCATTAAAAAACGCGGCGGGAGTTTATGATTGCAGTTGATACCAATGTGCTGGTGCGTTTGTTAATCAACGATCCAGATTCACAAACACAAGTCAGTTTAGCTAAGGCTCTGTTAAAACGTGCTAAACAGGTTTATGTGCCACAAATCGTACAAATTGAAATGGTTTGGGTATTGGAAACGGCTTACGACTTTGATAAGGCAGCCGTTATAAGCGTACTAAAGCATCTTCAGCAAACTTTGCTTTTTGTGTTGCAAGATGAAGCTCAGTTTGATCTGGCATTGGCGACTTTTGAAAATCATACTGCGGATTTTTCTGATTACCTTATTTTGTCAGGCTGTTTGGAAAATAATCATGAGTTATTTACCTTTGATAAGAAACTTGCAAGATTGCAATCGGTTAAGCTACTTGATGAAAATCAGCTATAGCAAAATAGTGTAAACAACGCCCCATCATTAATTAATAACAAATGATAATTTTAGGCATAGACCCCGGTTCCAGAATAACCGGTTACGGCATTATAGAAGACTCAGCGCACGGTTATAAATACATAGCCAGCGGCTGTATTCGGATTAAAGTCGATTATTTTCCTGATCGGCTCAAGCAAATCTTTGACGGCATTGTCGAAGTTGTTGAACGCTATCAACCCGAACAAATGGCTATAGAGCAGGTATTTATGCATAAAAATGCCGATTCAGCACTCAAGTTGGGTCAGGCGCGGGGAGCGGCAATTTGTGCGGTTCATACCGCCGGTTTGCCGGTGTTTGAATATGCGGCCCGGCAAGTCAAGCAAGCGGTGGTGGGCAAAGGCAGCGCCGAAAAAACACAGGTTCAGCACATGGTGAAAATTCTGTTAAATATTCAAGGCGAGTTACAGATCGATGCCGGCGATGCGCTGGGCATCAGTATTTGTCATGCCCATTATCAGCAAACTGCACAGCGTTTGCAGCAGGGTTTGTTGCGATGATCGGTTTTCTGCGCGGCAAATTGGCGTTTAAAGCGCCGCCATTGTTGATGCTCGACGTGAATGGCGTCGGCTATGAAGTCGAGGCGCCGATGACGACTTTTTATAATCTGCCCGCTATCGGTTCTGAGATTATGCTGCATACGCATCTGGTGGTTCGGGAAGATGCGCACATCCTGTTCGGGTTTTCAACCGAGGCGGATCGGGCTATGTTCAGAACCCTGATCAAGGTCAATGGCGTCGGCCCTAAGCTGGCGTTGGCGATTTTATCGGGACAGAGTGCTGAAGAATTCCATCGCTGCATTCATAATAATGATACCCAAGCTTTGGTGCGCTTGCCGGGAGTCGGTAAAAAAACCGCCGAACGTCTGGTGATTGAAATGCGCGACCGGTTGCCGGACTTGAGTGATTCAACCGATTCGGTCGATTCATCAGCAGTCGGCAGCGATAAAATCCAGCGGGTTAATAACCCCAAACAAGAAGCCATTAGCGCCTTGTGTTCTCTGGGCTATAAGCCACTGGATGCCGGAAAAATGGTGCAAAATATCAGTATTGAAGGCAAAAGCTGTGAAGACATTATCCGGCTGGCATTACAGGGCTCGGTCAGATGATAGAAAGCGACCGCATGGTGACCGCCACCAGCCATGCCGATGAAGAACGTCAGGATCGTGCTATCCGACCCAAACGCCTAGCGGATTATATCGGTCAGCAAGAATTGCGCGAGCAAATGGAGATTTTCATTCAGGCGGCAACGGCACGAAAAGAAGCCTTGGATCATGTCTTAATTTTCGGCCCGCCCGGTTTGGGAAAAACGACGTTAGCTAATATTATCGCCGCCGAAATGTGTGTTAAAATCCGCCAAACATCCGGTCCTGTCCTGGATAAAGCCGGTGATCTTGCCGCATTGCTGACGAATCTTGAACCGCATGATGTGTTGTTTATCGATGAAATACATCGCTTAAGTCCGGCGGTTGAAGAGATTTTATATCCGGCCATGGAAGATTATCAGCTTGATCTGATGATAGGCGAAGGCCCTGCCGCGCGCTCTATCAAGCTGGATTTGCCGCCTTTTACCCTGGTAGGCGCGACCACCCGTGCTGGCTTGATGACATCGCCTTTACGTGATCGTTTTGGCATCGTTCAGCGCTTGGAATTTTATACGGTTGATGAGTTGGCGAGTATTGCGCAGCGATCAGCCAAAGTGCTGGGTATTGAGATGGAACAGCGCGGCGCTTATGAAATAGCCCGTCGTTCCCGCGGAACGCCCCGAATTGCCAATCGATTGTTGCGCCGGGTGCGGGACTATGCGGAAGTAAAAGGCAATGGCACGATTACTGAAGAGCTGTCCTTTAAGGCTTTGGAAATGTTGAAAGTGGATAATAATGGATTTGATTCCTTAGACCGCAAACTGCTGATGGCCATGATTGAAGGCTTTGCCGGTGGGCCGGTTGGACTGGATACGTTAGCCGCTGCCATCAGTGAAGAACGGGGTACCATTGAAGATGTCGTGGAACCGTATTTGCTGCAACAGGGTTTTATTATGCGCACACCTCGCGGCCGTGTGGTCACCCAGAATGCTTATTTGCATTTTGGCTTACAGCCGCCGAAACATTTGGGTGTATTTGAGGATTTGTTTGAATAATTAAACGGATATGAACGATTTTATTTGGCCGGTGCGCGTTTATTACGAAGACACCGATGCAGGCGGGGTGGTGTTTTACGCTAACTACCTGAAATTTTTCGAACGGGCCAGAACCGAAATGCTCAGAGCCATGGGCTATGAACAGGATCAGCTGATTACCAGTGAAGGCATTATTTTTGTAGTACGCTCCGTACAGGTCGATTATTTAAGCCCCGCCCGATTTAACCAACAACTGCAAGTGAGTGCAAAAGTGAGTCTGGCTAAAAAAGTCAGTCTTATTTTTGAGCAAGTTGTAACGCGAGGCGATGATATTTTGTGCAAGGGCAGTGTTAAAATTGCCTGTTTGGATGCACAAACCCTGCGTCCTAAAGCTATTCCCGAAACCTTATTTAGAGCACTTAGAGCACACCATTAATGAATACTGATTTATCGCTTTTCCATTTAGTTAAAGAAGCCAGCTTTGTTGTTCAATTCGTCATGGTGATATTGTTAGCAGCATCGGTGTCATCATGGACCTTTATTTTCAGCAAGCGCAAAGAGCTTAATCGGGCGATTGAAATCACCGATGAATTCGAACAGCAGTTTTGGTCCGGCGTGGTGTTGGCTGAGCTTTATCGAAAATTGGCGGCCAAGGATTTTGAGCCGGAAGGCATAGAGAAAATATTCCTGGCCGGTTATAAAGAATTTTCCCGAATGCGCCAGGCCGGTAATGTAGAACCCGGCGTGCAGGTTGAAAGTGCGCAGCGAGTCATGCGTATCGAATTATCGCGTGAATTGGAGCGACTGGATGAGCATCTGGCCTTTCTTGCCACCGTCGGTTCGATCAGTCCTTACATCGGTTTATTCGGTACAGTCTGGGGCATCATGAATTCCTTCATGTCGTTAGGTAATGTCAAACAGGCAACCTTGGCGCAAGTCGCGCCGGGTATTGCCGAAGCCTTGATCGCAACAGCCATAGGCCTGTTTGCCGCAATCCCCGCCGTTATTGCCTATAACCGCTTTTCTACCCGGCTGGACAGATTGACCGGTCGCTATGAATTGTTTGTTGAAGAGTTCGTCGTATTGTTACAACGGCAGGCACATCAAAAATGAGCGCTCCACAAATGGGCAGAAAAAATGGGCGCAGGAAGCCTATGGCAGAAATCAATGTGGTTCCCTACATTGACGTGACTTTAGTGCTGTTGATTATTTTTATGATAACAACGCCGATGTTGCAAACCGGCGTGGAAGTCGAGCTTCCGCAAGCCGAATCGGCAACCGTAGAATCCGAAGGCGATAATTTACCTGTAGTTTTATCCATCAATGAACAGAGCCAATATTTTATTACTGTTGATGACCAGGAACCTGAGCAGATACAGCGTGAAGAGGTCGAGGCCCGAGTGATGACGGTATTAAACAAGAAGCCGAAAACCCAGGTTTTAATCGGAGCCTATAAGGGCATTGAATATGGTGTCGTGGTGACGCTAATGGCGGGATTAAAAAATGCCGGTGTGCCCAGTGTAGGTTTAATGACTAAGTCGAGCGAACAATAAATTTCGATGGATAGCAAAAGGAAATTTACCTGGCCTGTCATTCTGGCCTTGGCTTTGCACCTTACGATTTTAGGTCTGTTTGCCTTAAGTGCTCTGATAAAACCGGACAAAATAGAATCGGAAGCAGCGCCGGAGATTATTCATGCTGAAATTGTTGATGAAGCCACCGTTAAAAATCCGGCTGAGGCTATCGCAGAGCCTGTAAAGGCGGAGACCAGTCAGGTTGAAGAAGCAATAAAGCAAGAAACAGAAGTTAAGCAAGAGGCCGAGCCGATAGTACAGCAGGCGGAAGCAGTCAAAGCCGAAGCCAAACAGGCGGAAGCCGCCCAAGCCAGGGCCGAAGCCAAGCAGGCGGAAGCGGCCAAAGCCAAAGCCGAAGCGGCCGCTCAAGCCAGGGCCGAAGCCAAGCAGGCGGAAGCGGCTAAAGCCAAAGCCGAAGCAGCCGCCCAAGCCAGGGCCGAAGCCAAGCAGGCGGAAGCGGCTAAAGCCAAAGCCGAAGCAGCCGCCCAAGCCAGGGCCGAAG
>JAURYJ010000050.1 GCA_030653985.1 Methylobacter sp.
ACGTTGACAACGATGCTTTAGCATCGTTACCCTTTCAGGTAACCTCGTCGTTTACGGCGAGGCAATCCACCGACCTCTATCTGTCGATGGAGGGTCGTAAGACAAGTCATTTGGCAGATGAGGTCAAATGTGGATTGAAACATATAAGTATTCGTACGGATAAATCCCATCAGCATATTTTGTTAGCCTATAATCGACAGGTAAGGCAGGATGCTATATTTTGTCGAATTATCTCTTTTACAAAGGCCACCTGAGGCTTGCGCCTCTTTCTCTCTCTAGGGTGGTCTTTTTTTTGACCTCAATTTTCATCATTGCTGAAAAATCATTAACGATCTGATTCTGTTAATAGCGGCAGCCAATTCATATTTGCGCGGCATCGAAAGGGTTCCCGGATAGTCCGGCTTCAAAACGGCCAACCCGTGTTTGTTAATTTCGCCCTCCAACCAGTCTATCCAGAAACGAATAGTCTCAGCTTTACCCGACTGCTTTAATTGAGTCTGCAACGTCAACAGACAATAGCCGATGGTTAAAAGCTGCGGCGCTTCTGCGATTTGCACTACCGCGTCCAGATTGATCAGATCCATGCCGTATTCCAGTTGTCTCGGTGCGCTGCGTAAAGCTTTTATGCGTTTTGGCAAGGTCTTGTTCAGACGCGGATTGGTATAGGCGGGATCGAAATTATCGACGGCCAAACGGCGCGATACGGAGAAATCGGCAATCAGCGTATCCTCCTCGGCTATTCCCCCCAGCCTGTCGCGTACCTTAGCGGTAATATCATCGCAACGGTAATTATCCATCAGCAAACAGGTATCGGCTTTTTGCAAAAAATAACCCAGGCCGCCGACCACGAAAATCATCGAGACCTGCTGTTTTTTCCACAGCGAGCGCACCGTGGAATATAGCGGTTTGATCGGTTCTTGCGCCGCATCCACAATTTTTTTGATCAGTTCGTCACGTACCAGAAAATTGGTTACGCAGGTATCTTCATCAAACAGCAGCAATCGGCTGCCGCTTTCGATGGCCTCGACAATATTAGCCGCTTGCGAGGTGCTGCCGCTGGCGTTATCGGATGAAAAACAAGCGGTTTTAAGGCCGTTCGGCAAATCGCTGATAAAAGGACTGATGTCGACATGACGGATGCTGCGACCTTCTTCAGCCCTGATAAAAAAAGCATCCTCCCGAGTCACTACATATTCCCGCCCGTCTCCCGGAATATGTGCATAAACTCCGGCTAAAATCGCCTGCATCAAGGTCGATTTCCCATGATAGCCGCCGCCGGTAATGCAGCTGATACCTTCTTTAATACCCATGCCGGTTATGCTACACCCATCCGGCAAGGGAATAGTTATTTGCAACGACGAAGGAGATTGAAAGGCTTTAACAGACTCGTCCATAGCAGGCCGGTCATCGACGCCGCTTTGCCGTGGCAACTTGGCATCATTGGCGACAAAGGCTATCAGATCGCGCCCTTGCATAAACCGAATAATCTCGGCGCGGTTTTTTTGTACATCGACAAACCGCTGAAACAGCGCTCGGGTTTGCTCGTCGTAATGTTGGTAAAAAAAGCAGTCGTCAACAATGGCAACCAGTTCCTGGCTCAGCATGATCCACGCCTGTTCTGCATCAAAAATGCCGCCGCCCTGCCCTTTTGCCGGCAGACTGATCATAAAGCGCAAATAAACCGCATCGGCATCGAACAAAACGCTATCCCTGATCAACATCTTTTGACTCAGGGCAATAGTGTTAAAGGAGCCGCTGCCGTCTTTACCGCGATTTTGCGGCGCAAACCGGGCTATGCCGTCACGAAAACGCCGAATCAAAAAATCGGCTACCGCCAGTTTACGCTCGGCGGTATGCAAAAAATTCTCGGGGATTTTACTGTCTTGCAGCGCAATTTTTACCGCTGCAATGGAAGCAGGGTTAGCGCCGACGCTGCCCTGCATTTTGATGAAGCTGAGTTCAAATTGGGGGAAAAGATAACAACCGTGTAGCTTTTGAATATTCTGAAACGGCTGGCCGGCGATAGAATCGAGTAACGCTTGTAGTGTGTACACATCCCCTCCTGTCTTGCAGATTTAAACGCCGGAGAGGTCAGCTGCCTTTAAGATTATTTCCGTAACAGTCCATTCCGGCAATCAGCTTTATTTTCACCAAATTGTCGTCAATGCCCAAGATCTTAAAAACGGCCTTTATACCCATGCCTTTTACTGCGTCAACAGAACCGAATCTAAAACCAAACAGCCGGTTTCTCTTGCCCTCGGGAAAACTGCGCATTATTTGCTTGATGCTGTCATCAATAAGCGTCCTTGCCTTGTTCAGCTCTGTCTCAACTTCCGAATTCAAGCCGGTTAACAGCTGTTTTTCAGGGGGATAGCGCGGGAGCAACCGGCAACTCCGGCTGCTGCCTTTTGCGGATATCCTCCAGTTTTGCCTACATGGATGTAGGTAAGGGGCGTGAGCAGGAGCGGAAGCTTTTTACTTTGCCCAGGAGCTACCAGCAGGCTGCGCTCAGTCACACTCACCTTCTGCCGGCCGACTCCTAGGTTATCCACTATTTTCCCCATAAATTTAGAACGGGATGTCGTCGTCATACGGCGCATCGAAATTATCATGGCTCGGGGCTTGTTGGGCAGATGGCTGGCCTTGCTGTGCACCTTGCGATTGATAGTTCTGTTGCGATGACTGGTTAGACTCGTTTCTTTTTCCGACCAAATCGATAATATTGGCGTTAAGCTCCAAACTGGTTTTAGTCGAGCCATCTTGCGCCCGATATTCGCTTTGACTCAGCTCACCCGAGACAAACACCTGCTGGCCTTTTTTCAGATAATTTTGCAACTGCCCTTCGGCGCGTTTACCCCACACCGCACATCTGATCCACAACGTTTGCTGCTTATCGCCAAAGCCGATATTATTAGCGACGGTAACATTCAATACCGCTTGGCCTGACGGCAAATATCGGACTTCCGCATCGCGGCCCACAGTCCCGGTAAAACTAAAGACATTACTCATTTTTTCTCATTCCTGGTTAAATTGACAATACGGCTATTATCAACTGCTTCCACTAAAAAGAAAATGCAAAACCTCAAACCTGATTTGATTGCCGCTCGACAAAGCCCTGTTGTTTAACTGAATGATCTAAATAATGCGTTTTTTACAGCGGGTATTTATTTTGAATAAAGCAATGGGTGAGAAATATAGAACTAGCAAAGGGGATAAAACGAGGGGTAGCTTAAAACAAAAAACTTCCAAGGCTGTTAAGCCTTGGAAGTCTTCAAGTTGTTTGGTTAAGCAACTCAGGCAAAGGGGTCATTCGCATGATAATTGACCTGATTTAACGCGTTTACGGTTCATGTTAACATTGCTGGCAATGGCCGCTGATGCGAACAGCGTCGATGAAATAATAAATTCGCCGGAAATAAATCCGAGTAAACCGGTTATAAAGACTACTCCGGTTAAAATGTCTTTGTGAAAGTCGTTCATGGGCAAATCCTCGAATAAAGTTGAAAGGTTTTTTTGACATCCTCCCCCACCTGAAGGAAGGGGATTCCTGAGGTAACTTCAGGAGCAGGCATATATCGCTATTACCTACGGGTTTCTGCTGCTGGCGACATTGTTGCATCGCTCACTTCACAGACTAGCCCCGTCAGCCCGACGGTTGTTTTGTACTTTTTAAGCGCTTATTCAAGACATCACACTTGTTGCTTGGTTTTCGCTGAAAGTGAATTTGAAGTCTTTTTTAAAACTAAGTTGCCGTCATGGAGCCAGCCGATAGCGTCCTCTGGTAGCACTGTTTAATGTTAACACCATAGAGATTCATACTATGGAAAATACGAAACTGAGCCGCTTACATCCCCGCCCTCGACTGCATGGATGCAGGAAGTAGAGTAACGCAGGAGCGGTTACCGAAAACGACGGGGTTTTACGCTACTCGTCGATAAATCATGTCTTAACTATACGGAAGAGGCCTATTGTTAACAACAACCCTAGGAATATATAGATTGTTTCCCAATTTGATACATTAGATTCATAAACCATTCATATTCATAGTTTAATATCCACCCTCCTGCCTTAAGACCGACGACTCTTGACATCCTCTGTACATCGATAAAACACAGCAGAGGCTTGGTAAACTCTAGGTAGAGGAAAGATTGAAAACTGCACAGTTACAACAAAATATTGGTTTAACAGTTGCGTAACAGAAATCCATTGGTATAATAGCCAGCTCGAAGTTACATAAACTTCAGGCGCGTAGCTCAGTTGGTTAGAGCACCACCTTGACATGGTGGGGGTCGGTGGTTCGAGTCCACTCGTGCCTACCAAACATTTAAAGCACTGCTCTGCAGTGCTTTTTTTATTGTAGACACAAAATATAGATAAAAAATGCCGGTAATTACCCTTCCTGATGGATCCAAGCGAGAATACGCCCACGCGATAACAGTAATGGATATTGCATCGTCCATCGGTTCGGGATTAGCTAAGGCGACCTTGGCAGGCAAGGTTAACGGCAATCTGGTTGACGCTAGTACATTAATCGATCAGGATGCAACACTTCAACTAATTACCGCAAAGGATGACGACGGTATCACCGTTATTCGCCATTCAACTGCACATCTATTGGCTCAGGCCGTCAAACAGTTATTTCCCTCAGCACAAGTCACTATCGGACCGGTTATCGAAAACGGTTTTTTTTACGATTTTGCCTACGAAAGACCTTTTACGCCAGATGATCTAAGCGCCATTGAAAAAAAGATGGCACAACTGGTTGCAGAGGATTACCCGATCAATCGCTCGGTGTTATCACGGGATGAGGCGGTCAAGTTTTTTAAAAACCAGGGCGAAGCCTATAAAGCCGAGATCATCGAATCCATCCCCGCTAATGAAGATTTATCTTTGTATGAACAGGGCGGATTTACCGACTTGTGTCGCGGCCCACATGTGCCCAGCACCGGAAAATTAAAATCCTTTAAGCTGATGAAGATTGCCGGAGCCTATTGGCGCGGGAATTCCGATAACGAAATGCTGCAGCGCATTTACGGTACGGCTTGGAGCGACAAAAAAGAATTACAGGCTTATCTGCATCGCCTGGAAGAAGCGGAAAAGCGCGATCACCGTAAACTGGCAAAAACCCTGGATTTATTTCATTCTCAGGAAGAGGCTCCCGGCATGGTGTTCTGGCACGAAAAAGGCTGGGTCATCTATCAACAGGTTGAGCAATACATCCGCGAGAAATTACGAGTAAACGGTTACGGCGAAGTTAAAACACCGCAGGTGGTGGATCGTTCTTTATGGGAAAGATCCGGACACTGGGAAAAATTTGGCGAAATGATTTTTACCACGCATTCCGAAAATCGCGATTATGCGATCAAGCCGATGAACTGCCCTTGCCATGTGCAGATTTATAATCAGGGCCTTAAAAGTTACCGTGATTTGCCAATACGTATGGCGGAATTCGGCTCCTGTCACCGCAACGAACCTTCCGGCACCTTGCATGGTTTAATGCGGGTCAGAAATTTTGTTCAGGATGATGCGCATATCTTCTGCACCGAAGCGCAGATTCAGGACGAAGTGTCGACTTTTATCGACATGCTATTCGATGTTTACAAAGATTTCGGTTTTGAAGAGGTGATCATTAAATTATCAACCCGCCCTGAAAATAGAGTGGGTAATGATTCGGTCTGGGATAAAGCAGAAAATGCCCTGGAACTGGCGTTGAATACCAAAGCCTTAAAATGGGATTTACAGCCGGGCGAAGGCGCTTTTTACGGACCTAAAATCGAATTCTCCTTAAAAGACTGCATCGGACGGGTCTGGCAATGCGGCACGATTCAGGTGGATTTCTCGATGCCGGGTCGTCTTGATGCCACCTATATTGCCGAAGACGGATCAAAACAAGTGCCGGTCATGCTACATAGAGCGATACTCGGTTCCCTTGAGCGCTTTATCGGTATTTTGATTGAGCATCATGCAGGCACCTTCCCGCTGTGGCTGTCTCCGGTACAGGTCGTCATATTGAACATTACCGACCGACATGCCGAATATGCGTCGCAAATTATGCTGGACCTTGAGAAACAAGGTATTCGGGTAAAATTAGACTTGAGAAATGAGAAGATCGGGTTTAAAATTCGCGAGCACTCTATGCAGCGCGTACCGTATATTGTCATTATTGGCGACAAAGAATTAGAACAACAAAACATTACAGTACGCACGCAAAAAGGTGACGACTTAGGTAGCCTGACAATCCATGAATTTACCGAACGGTTGAAACAAGAGATGACAGGTAGACAATGAATGATTTTGGAGGATTAGAATATCGCTGCTAAAAAAGACGAAACGCGCCTGAATGACGCAATCACCGCAAGACGCGTGAGAGTAACAGGTGCAGATGGTGAGGCGTTAGGCATTATGTCATTAGATGAGGCCAAACAGATTGCTTACGCTGCAGACTTGGATTTAGTGGAAATATCACCGAATGCGGATCCTCCGGTTTGCAAGGTGATGAACTACGGAAAATACCAGTTTGAGTTAAACAAAAAACTGGCTGTTGCCAAAAAGAAGCAAAAACAGATTCAGGTTAAAGAAATCAAATTTAGACCTGGAACTGACGAAGGCGATTACCAAGTTAAAATGAGGAGTCTAACCAAGTTCCTTAGCGATGGCGATAAAACCAAAATCACCTTGCGTTACCGTGGCCGCGAAATGGCGCATCGGGAAATCGGTGTTGATCTGTTGAAACGGATAGAAAAAGACTTGGAAGAGATAGCCATCGTCGAGCAATTCCCTAAAATGGAAGGTCGCCAAATGGTTATGGTTATGGCACCGAAAAAGAAAAAATAGCAGACCCTGCATGCAGCGTCTCTACAGCGGCACAGGATGAGCCGCTAAGTATCAATAAATGATACGGTTAATTCTTCAGGGCCATGCATTTTGCCTTGCTGGGTTACAAACTCAGGGATTCATATTTTAATTTATTGGAGCAAAAAAATGCCAAAGATCAAAACTAACCGTGGAGCAGCCAAGCGTTTTAGACGCACAGGCAACGGCGGTTTTAAATGTGGCCAGTCCCACAGACGTCATATTCTGACTAAAAAATCGACTAAGAGAAAAAGACAGTTACGCTCGCCGGCAACTATTCATCCGTCAGATGTGCGCATGGCTGCACGTATGATGCCGTACAGTTAATCTAAGGAAATAAATCATGCCTAGAGTTAAACGCGGCGTAACAGCCAGAGCAAGACATAAAAAAGTATTAAAGCAAGCGAAAGGTTACTACGGCGCACGAAGCCGGGTTTATCGCGTTGCCAAACAAGCGGTCATCAAAGCCGGTCAATATGCCTATCGTGACCGTAAACAGAAAAAACGCCAATTCCGCGCTTTATGGATCGTTCGTATCAATGCGGCGGCCCGTTTAAGTGGAATGTCCTACAGTCGCTTCATCAATGGCTTAACTAAGGCCAATGTGAAAATCGACCGTAAAGTGCTAGCCGATATTGCCGTTCGCGACATTGCTGCATTTGCAAAAATTGCGGACATTGCAAGAGAACACCAAAGCAAGCCTTAAGGAAAAATTTGGATTTTAGTGAGCTAAAATCCAGCTATTCCCCCCTCCTCTTTCTGAGAAGGGGCGGGATTTGGTTGTAAACATTTCCCGATAAATAAAAATTCTCCCACACTCCCAACACAGCGAGCTAAAACGTGTCCGCTACCCTAGAAGAAATTCTCGCGCAGGCATTACATCAGCTTCGCGACGCACAAGACCTTAACCAACTCGATCTAGTTCGCGTTCATTATCTCGGGAAAAAGGGTTTATTTACCCTCCAGATGAAAGAACTCGGTGCGCTTGATCCTGATCAAAGACGCTCTGCCGGTCAAGTCATCAATCACGCCAAAGACCAATTTCAACAGAAACTGGAAGCCAAAAAAGAGCTGCTGCAAAATGCCGCCTTGGAAGCAAGACTCGCTAGCGAAGGCATAGACGTTACACTCCCTGGCAGAGGTCAAACTGTTGCCGGCTTGCATCCGGTGACGACCACTTTGCGCCGCATCTCCAAGATTTTTGCCAGCGTCGGCTTTCAAGTCGTTGAAGGGCCTGAAATCGAAGATGATTATCATAATTTCGAGGCATTGAATATTCCAGCCCATCACCCGGCTAGGGCGATGCATGATACCTTTTATTTTGATGCCCACACCGTATTAAGAACCCATACCTCGCCGGTACAAATTCGGGTCATGGAATCAGAAAAGCCACCGTTAAAAGTGATTGCACCGGGGCGGGTATATCGCTGTGATTCCGACATTACCCACACGCCGATGTTCCATCAGGTCGAAGGCTTTCTGGTTGATACCGATGTGAGTTTTGCCGACCTAAAAGGCGTAGTTTACGAATTCCTGCGTGCTTTCTTTGAAAAAGATATACAAGTACGCTTTAGGCCGTCGTATTTTCCGTTTACAGAACCATCCGCAGAAGTCGATATTGAATGCGTGATGTGCTGCGGCAAAGGCTGCCGCGTATGCAGCCATACCGGCTGGCTGGAAGTGATGGGCTGCGGCATGATTCATCCCGAAGTTTTCAAAGCGGTCAATATCGACAGCGAAATCTATAGCGGCTTTGCCTTTGGCATGGGCGTAGAACGCCTCGCGATGTTGCGTTACGGCATTAACGATTTAAGATTATTTTTTGAAAATGATCTTAAGTTTTTAGAACAATTTAATTAAACAGGCGCCGCGCCTGCTTCCGGCAGGCTTGCGGCATACACACCCATCCCTGGAGATAAAGTTTGAGTTATGCAAATTAGTGAAGCCTGGTTAAGAGAATACGTCAATCCCGCAATAAGCACCGAACAACTGGTCGAGCAATTGACCATGGCTGGTCTTGAAGTCGATTCAGTTACGCCTGCGGCAGCAGCATTCAGCGGCGTAGTGGTCGGCGAAGTCATTGCCATGCAGCCTCATCCCGATGCCGACCGGCTAAGGATTTGCCAAGTCGCAGTAGGCGAGTCGGAACCGTTGCAAATCATCTGTGGCGCCAGCAATGTCAGGCTCGGCCTAAAAATCCCTGCGGCATTGATCGGTGCAGTATTGCCGGGTGATTTTAAAATCAAAAAATCCAAACTCCGTGGCGAAGAATCTTTCGGCATGCTGTGTTCTGAAAAAGAACTGGGCCTGGCCGCCGATGCCAACGGCTTAATGGAATTGGCGACCGATGCACCTGTGGGCGTTGATATACGCGACTACCTGTCGCTAAATGACAACATCATCGAAGTCGACCTGACCCCCAACCGGGCCGATTGTCTGAGCGTTGAAGGCCTGGCGCGTGAAGTGGCGGTACTGAACCAAATGGACTGGTCAATCACTCAGGTTGAAAAATCCGCCGTCAACCATGCCGACACTTTAACCGTCTCCGTAAAAGCGACTGATGCTTGCCCACGTTATTTGGGCCGATTACTCAAAGACGTCAATGTTAAAGCCGAAACTCCGTTATGGATGCGGGAACGTCTGCGCCGCTCGGGCATAAGAAGTTTAAGTGCAGTGGTTGACGTGACCAATTACGTGCTGATCGAATTAGGCCAGCCGCTACACGCCTTCGATGCCGCCAAATTAAGCGGTAGCATTAACGTTCGCTATGCAAATACCGATGAAAGCGTTGCCCTGTTAAATGGCCAGACCATTAAACTGGATAATGAGACCTTGATTATCGCCGACGATAAACAGGCGCTGGCCTTGGCCGGCATCATGGGTGGCAGCGAATCTGCGGTTACAGACGAAACCCAGAATGTATTTCTGGAGTGCGCGTTTTTTAGCCCGCTAAGCATCGCAGGTCGTGCGCGGAATTACGGCCTACACACCGACTCATCGCACCGTTTTGAACGCGGCGTAGATCCGTCCTTGCAGGAACGCGCCATAGAGCGCGCCACCCAACTGATTATCGACATTGCCGGTGGCAGCGTCGGCGCAATTACCGACGCGACAACGGCAGCAACCTTGCCGCAACGCGTTGCAGTATTGCTCAGAAAATTGCGTCTGGAAAAAACCCTGGGTATCGATCTGGCTGACGAACAAGTCGTCGATATTTTTCAGCGCTTGGGAATGTCCGTACAAACACAGTCCGATGGCTGGTCTGTGACTCCGCCAGGATGTCGTTTTGATATTGCTATTGAAGCCGATTTGATCGAGGAAATAGCCCGTATTGTCGGCTACAACAAGCTGCCGAGCAGCAGCTTGTTAATGCGCTCAGAACTGGGAAAAGCCACCGAAGCGTTACTGGATCTGGATCGGGTTAAAGATTTGCTGGTTGACAGGGGCTTTCAGGAGGCGATTACCTACAGCTTTGTCGATGAACAAATACAACAAGCCATCGCCCCAGATGATGACCTTATCCGCCTAAAAAATCCTATTTCTGCCGATTTATCGGTCATGCGCACTACCCTTTGGTGCGGCTTGTTAAAGGCTGCCTTGCACAACACCAATCGCCAGCAAAACAGAGTTCGTTTCTTTGAATCCGGCCTGCGCTTTGTTAATAAAGGTGACCACACACAGCAACAAAGAATGCTGTCGGGACTGGCCTTAGGTAGCGCCTATTCCGAGCAATGGGGAATCGCAACCCGAAAAGTCGACTTTTTCGATATTAAAGCCGATGTGCAGGCCATGGTTGCGTTGACCGGTGCAGAGGTGGAATTTATTCCGGCTAAACATCCTGCATTGCATCCAGGACAAACCGCTGAAATCTTATCACCGCAAGGCGAAAAAATAGGCTGGCTGGGCATGCTGCATCCAACCTTGGAAAAGCAGTTGGGTTTTGATACTCAGGTTTTCCTGTTTGAATTGGATCAGGATCTGTTACTGAGCAAGCAAATCCCAAAATTCAAGCCACTGTCAAAATATCCGTCAGTACGTCGCGATATTGCCTTGATTGTTAAAGAAGAAGTCGCCGTTAGCGCGATAATAAATTGCATTAAAGACTGCGACGAGCCCACCTTACAAGATATAGTCATCTTTGATATATACCGGGGTAAAGGCGTCGAAGAAGGCAGTAAAAGCGTCGCTTTAAGTTTAATCATACAAGATTTTTCACAAACGCTAACAGATTCTGGAATAGATGCTATATTTAGCGGACTGTTAGAAACATTGACCACAAAAATAAGTGCAAAGCTGAGGGATTAACAATGGCATTAACTAAAGCAGATTTTGCCGAAAGGCTGTTTGACGAGCTTGGCTTAAACAAGCGCGAAGCAAAAGATATGGTCGAACTGTTTTTTGAGGAAATTAAAGCTTCCCTGGAACAGGGTGAGCAAGTAAAAATTTCCGGTTTTGGCAAATTCGAACTACGAGATAAAAGCAGTCGCCCCGGCAGAAATCCAAAGACAGGCGAAGAAATCCCCATAACTGCACGGCGCGTGGTAACATTTAGATCAGGTCAAAAACTAAAAGCCAGAGTAGAAGCGTATGCTGGAGCCGAGTAATAATAATGAGCTGCCCGTCATACCGGCAAAACGCTATTTCACCATAGGTGAAGTCAGTGAGTTATGTGGCGTAAAACCTCATGTACTGCGCTATTGGGAACAAGAGTTTACAGAACTTAATCCGGTAAAAAGGCGCGGCAATCGTCGTTATTATCAGCGCCATGATGTGTTGATGATACGGCAAATAAGATCATTATTATACGAACAAGGCTACACTATTGGCGGTGCCAGAGCTCATTTGAGTAGCGACGACGCCAAAGAAGACTCAACCCGCACCAAACAATTGATTCATCAAATGGTTAGCGAACTGGAAGAAATTCTGGAGTTGCTAAAATAGATTCATGACTCAATGCGGCAAAATGTAGTATAATTTGCCGCATTGAATTATTGGGGATTGTGATCATAATCCTTTCAGCTTTAAATTCTTTATTTCATACTGTCGGGGCGTAGCGCAGCTTGGTAGCGCACTTGTCTGGGGGACAAGGGGTCGTAGGTTCAAATCCTATCGTCCCGACCAATTGAAATAAAGGCTTATACTATTTATTGTTCTTTCCTGTCTAAATTATTTTCTTCTGTTTAGTGAATTTGTCACAACTTTTAGAATTTCCCGAGTACTCTTCAAGATGTACATTCGACAGATAAGCGCACCTTAACACCATCGATAAATCAGCCTAACCGTCCGGCTCTTTCAATACAGGTAGAGGCGTACCGTTTTGGATGTCAATAATATGGCAATCATTGACCATATGAATCACCTGCCGGGTGATAATCTGAAATAAAATTCAAAGCTGAAGCTTGCTACGTCAAAGCTAATTGTTCTTACCCATCACCCAACAACACAATAAATGAACGAAAACCAAGTGATTGACTACATACAACACGGCATAGAAAAAGGACTAATCAAAATCCTCGATGACGGCAAACGCATCGAATATATTGAACAAAAGAAAAGCCGCTTATACACCAACCCCGAAGAACAAGTACAAGCTGAGGCCTATTGCCGCTTGATACTCGAATACGGTTACCCCAAGCACCGTGTACAAAATTTTGTGGTGGTCACAATGGGCTCCGGTAAAAAAGAGGCGGATATTGTCGTTTATAACGATGATGAATGCTTGGAGCCGCATATTTTAGTGGAGTGTAAAAAACAGGAAGTCTCCGAAGCCGAATTTACCCAATCAGTCAATCAAGCCTATTCATACGCCTTTGCCTTACCCAATAACATCAAATGGGTGTGGGTCACATCAAAAATTAAAAATGACTATTTTCGGGTTGATAAGCGCAAAAACACCCGCAAATCCGAGTCCGATATTCCGCCTTACGGTGTGGATAAATTAGCGCCGTATAAATTTGTTAAAGGTGCGGATAACCTAAAATATAAAGCAGGCGAACAAAAGTTTTTCGAGCTGCATGTGGTTGCCGAGGACGAACTGACCCGCCGCTTTAAGCTAGCACATAATGCCTTATGGGCAGGTGGCCAACTTAACCCCTCAGAAGCCTTTGATGAACTGGACAAACTGATCTTTTGCAAAATATGGGATGAGCGTAAAACCCGTAAACAGGGAGAGCCCTATGATTTCCAAGTCATTCAGGAAGAAGGCAAGGGCAGCAATGAAGATGAAAAACAACGTGACGCACTAAGTAAGACTAACGAAGCCTTATTCACCCGCATTAACGCACTCTACGAAGAAGGCCGTAAAAGAGACCCGGAAGTATTCCGCGATAATATTCGTCTCACCCACGAACGAGTACGCACCATTGTTGAATACCTGCAAGACATCAACCTCAATAAAACCGATTTAGACAGCAAAGGCCGCGCCTTTGAAACCTTTATGGATTCCTTCTTTCGCGGCAGCTTTGGGCAGTATTTCACCCCGCGCCCGATTGTAAAATTCATCGTGGATGTATTACCGATCAACCATGAATCATTGGTATTGGATACCTCCTGTGGCAGTGGCGGTTTTTTATTGCATGCCCTGGAAAAAGTGCGCCGCCAAGCCGATGAATTTTACCAGCCAGACAGCAAAGAACATTGGCAACACTGGCACGATTTTGCCGAAAAACGCTTGTACGGCATCGAAATCAACGAACAAATCAGCCGCGCCGCCAAAATGAACATGATTATTCATGACGATGGGCATACCAACGTCATCAGCGCCGACGGCTTGCTTAAAGACAATAAATTACAAGAACTCACCACCAACAACGGTTTTAAATACGGCCGCTTTGATTTCATTATCACCAATCCGCCGTTTGGCAGCGCGGTAAAACTGACCGAAAAAGCCTATTTGGACACTTACACCTTCGGACAAAGAGACACCTCCTGGTTAGACCTTAAAAACAGCGGCGTTAAAAACCGCGACACCCAAAGTACCGAAGTCTTGTTTATCGAACAATGTCACCAGTTCTTAACCGCTGGCGGCTATTTGGCGATTGTCCTCCCTGACGGCGTACTCACCAATAGCAGCCTGCAATATGTACGCGATCAAATCGAAGACTGGTACCGCATCGTCGCCGTGGTCAGCCTGCCGCAAACCGCCTTTACCGCCACCGGAGCAGGCGTAAAAAGCAGCGTCTTGTTTTTGCGCAAATACAGCACCGATAAAACCCAAGCCTTACAACAGAAAAAGCTCAATTTGCAAACAACCTTGTTGACCGAAAATAGCTATCAATCCGAGATTGCCAAAATTGAAAAGCGCAAGAAAACAGTTATTAGTCAAGCAACCGGCGCACAATTTGAAGGCGAACTGAACGACTTTAAAAAAACCGAAATCTACAAAGCCTGGAAAACCGAGAAAAGCGCCGAATACACCGAACAAATCAATGAACTTAAAGAGCGCTTGGAAGAGGCTTATTTGTTGAAAAAACAAAACGCATTGCCCGATTACCCGATTTTCATGGCGATAGCCGAAGATATTGGCTATGACGCTACCGGCAAACAAACAAGCAATAACGAATTAGACTTTATCGGTACCGAATTAGCGCGGTTTATTCAAGAAGAGGTAAGCCGTGAGTCAGTTTAAGCTTGATTCTCAAGTTGATAAAAATAAAGTATTTTTGATTAAACGACATGATTTGGATGCAAGACTAGATGTTGAATATTATCAGCCTAAACATTTTGAACTATTAACTCGATTATCCGCATCCCTCTATCCAATTAAGACCTTAAAAGAAATTAGCAAAAAAATTGTTGATGGTCCTTTTGGAAGCTCAGTTAAAGCAAATGATTACGTTGAAAATGGTATACCTTTTTTAAGAGTTGCTGATATTACGCACGGAGATGGAACTATTGAATTAGATGGCTTGATTTACATTTCCCTGGAAAAACACCGAGAAATTAGCCGTTCAACGGTATTTCCAAATGATGTTGTTATTGCCAAAACAGGCGCAACAATGGGTGCAGCCAGCATAGTACCTGAAACAATAAAGGAGGCTAATATTCGCGGTGATTTAGCGGCTGTAATCGTAAATGATACGGTTTTTGCAAACTACATTGTTAACTTTATAAATACGAAAATTGGGCAAGATTTATTCTGGCGTTTAAATTCTGGAGCGACAAGAGGTCGTGTTGTTATTTCAAATTTAAGGAAATACCCAATAGTTATACCCGATGCCAAGAAAATGGCAGAAATAAACCAATTTGTTGATTCTGCAAAGATAAGGAAAAATCAAAAATCACAACAAGCCCAAGCACTTTTGGCGGGGATTGATGCGTATTTATTGGCGGAGTTGGGTATAACTTTGCCACAACAGGACAATACTTTTCCCAAAAGAATTTTTAAGAGCAATTTTAGTGAGCTGATTGGCAAACGTTTTGATCCAAATTGGTATTTCAATTCCCATTATCGAATCGAAGGTGGAAAGTTTCCAAATTTCTCTTTGGGGAACATAGCTTTTGTTTCGAAAGGGCAAAGCATAACATCGGCACAAATCGAAGTGGGGCTATACCCTGTTGTTGCTGGAGGGCAGTCCAGCCCCTATAAACATCATGCTTTCAATTACGAAGGCAATGTAATTACTGTTAGCGCTTCTGGAGCCTATGCGGGGTATGTGTGGTATCACGAAACTCCTATTTTCGCTTCAGACTGTTCTGTCATTGGTTCAAAAAATGAAGAAGAAATAAAAACCCTTTTTCTCGCTGAAATATTAAAACTGAAACAGAAGGAAATTTATTACTTGCAGCAAGGAGCAGGACAACCACATGTGTATTCGCGTGATTTGATTCGCTTAAATATACCAGTACCACCAAAAAGTATTCAATTAGAAATCTTAAGACAAATTGATTCGATTAGAATCCAAGCCAAACAACTCCAAACCGAAGCCGCGCAAATTTTAGCCAATGCCAAAGCCGAAGTGGAACGTATGATTTTGGGTGAGTAAGGAGACCTGCAGATGCCAACCTGCTGGATAATCGCCGGACCCAACGGCGCCGGTAAAACCACCTTTGCGCTGGAATACCTGCCCACGGTAGCGGGCTGTTGGCGTTTTATTAACGCCGACTTAATCGCGGCCGGCTTATCGCCACTGGCACCGGAACAGCACTTACTGGCCGCGAGTCGCTTGTTTCTGCGTGAACTTGAAGACTGCATAGCCGCACGACAGGATTTTGCTTTTGAAACCACCCTCTCGGGATGCAGTTATCTTAAGCTGATAGACCGCTTACAAGCCACCGACTGGCGAGTGGAGTTAATCTATCTGGCCTTACCCAGCGCCGAAATGTCGCGTCTGCGCGTAGCCGAGCGCGTGACTCACGGAGGCCATAATATTCCTGAAGCCGACATCATGCGGCGTTTTCCGCGCAGCCTGCACAACCTGTTAAATGTCTTCGCGCCCAAGGTTGATCAAGCACAGTGTTACATGAATAACGGCGCAAGCCCTGAACTGGTCTTTCAGCAAGAAGGCGATATACGCACCATCTACCACCCCGATTTTTTAGTGTTTTTACAGCAGAAGGCCCAATCATGAATGCCGATGTAAACCCTACACCCAAAGCAGATATTCAAGCCACCTTAGATTGCTTGCGTTTAGCCGTTAGCAAAACCCTGGAACGCAAACGCCGCCTAGGTCAGTATTCAGTGCAATGGAATGGTAACGCCCCCTTCGCCATAGGCGAAGATGCCCCAGAATCCTTACAATTGCCGCAACAATCGGATCATTATTGAGCGGCTAGTACTCAGTCAGTTTTATTCTGACGGTCAAGTAACTGGATGTGGGAGCGACTTCAGTCGCCACTGGGCGGCTAAAGCCGCCCCCACAGTGACAGCCACAAATTATCCGCTCTCCCGTGGCACTGCCATTACGTTAGACTGAAAAGACAGTGATGACTGAACAGTGTGGGCGCGAATTTATTCGCGCAGTGACAGCCAAATGCGCGAATACCAAGCCCTTAACCTAATGGCGGTGATGCCACCCACGAGGGAACGGAGGACCTGTTTTTTTAAAATGGGTGCATGGACAGTCAGTCCAGTCAGGATGTAATACTGCTACCTTAAAATAATTAATACAATTCATAGGCTTAAACATGCCAGATGTCTAGGTACGGTAAGTAGAGTAAAAGGTTTGGGTCTTCGCTTAATAGCACGAGGCTGGTTCTTTAGTTTTTGTAAACCTATTGAGTTCGATGCCATCGCCGTTAATAAAGCTAATAAAGCGTGGGTTAACCGTTTTCCCGTCAGTACAGCCATCTGTTTAGTCGGTGGGACACCTCCTCGCGAATAGCGAGAGGGTGAGTACCACTCATCAACTATTACCCCATCACGGCCTATTACCCCATATAACAACACCCCATACGCAAAAATATTACATTAGTATACCCCCCCATTACTATATACATCATCACGGCCTAGTACCCCATAAAATCATAAAAAACAGCAATTTACCTAGGATTTCCTGTTGTTTTACCTAGGAATTATAGAAACATATTTAAATCTATACAATAATACCAAATAATACCCATACCAATTACCCACCAACTAAATACTATTTACAACGCACACCGCCATCACAGTAGTGCAGGAACGCACTACATGTAGCACTGGGGTGACCCCCACTACATGTAGTGCGTTCCTGCTCCCAACACTGGCGAACCCCCCCAAACCTCTCCAACAAACAACAAACCAAAGAACGAGCAAAAAAACAGAAGATCCGATAATTCCATTTCCCCCCCATTTTGTGACCCCCCCACTTTTTGTGCCCCCCCATAAAATCTCCATTTTATTGTGCGTAACAATGTCCCCCCATACGCCCAAATATTATCGCCATATTATCCATAAAAATACCCCCCATAACTATTTACCCCACCCCTAATGGGTATATACCCATAAAACTTTATCAAAAGTTATCAACGCTATACCCCCCACCAACACCCCCCATCATCGTCAAAAATTGTCAAAAAATGTCAAAAAACACGTTCGTAGCGTAACACGAACGTGTTTTTGGCCATCATACCCCATTTTGGACCCCAAAAACAGCCATTTTGACCCCCAAAACCGGCCTGGTACTATATCAACCCCTAAAATCG
>JAURYJ010000058.1 GCA_030653985.1 Methylobacter sp.
CTCAGTTAGCAGTACCGGCGATTCCCGCCGCTATGGAAGTATCATGCTAACTTAGGGCGACTAGCGCCATCAGCACGAAATGAGCATACAACTCTGAAAAAGAAAAATCAAGAGCATCCTTACATCCCCGACCTGAAGGAACGGGTTTTACGGAAAAACTGATAAAAGCCTTTCAGTTTTCCCGACTCTTTTTTGACTTCCTTTTCAGGCTGTTGTTCCTCATCCAATAACAGCGGCTCCTCCAATTTTACGTCTACCCACTGCGGCTCTGTTTTAATCGGCTGTTGCTTATTACCGAACAGGTTTTTGAATTTTCCCAACGACCCTTTAGCAGCAATAACCGGTTGCGGATCGATATCCGCTGCTACAGCAGGCACTGCTTCAAACACCGTTTGAGGCTTTATTTCTGACGGCATTGGCGCAAGCGCTTCTTCAGTCGGAGCTTCTTTCTGCCAACTAACCGCTGCATGCGATACGTCACTGACTTGAATAACCGGGCTATCCGGCTTTGGATGTGCAACCGGGGACTCTTCAATAACCGGGCTTTCTTCCAAGCTTATGGGTTGTTGCGAAGTAGTAACGGTCTTAATCGTTTCCTGTTCCGGTTCTACCGGGCGAGTCATATCCGCCTGGTATTTTTTCAGGGTGTCGGATAAAACCTGGTGAGCATTATGCTGCTGCTGTTGCAGCAGGCTTTTTTGTTCTTCAAACGCCACCTCTAGCCTGGAAAGCTGACTGGTGTGGTTGTCTAACGTCGTTTGCAGGGCCTTAATCAGCACATCCTTTTCGACCAGCTTTATCGCCTCCGCCTGATAGGCTTGTTGTAACTCTATTTTTGCTTGCTGCTCGGTACGCAGACGCTCAGTTAATTGCGTAATGACTTTATCATGCTGCTGCCACAATGAGTCCGCCTTCACATCCTCACTGGCCAGTAATGGTCGCTCGCCAAGATCGAAGCTTGTCGCCAGTGTCTGAATAATGCCGGCAATCTGCTGGTTGCGTTGATAAAGCAACTGCTCCAGCGTTAAAGCCCGCTGTGTTTCACCTTGAGCTGCCGATTGGGCTTTTTCCCTGTGCATAACAGCCTCCGCCAATTCCTCCTGGTTGTGCTGTAACTGTTGCTGTGCGGCATTGAGCTTTTCGATACCCGCCTTTTCACTGGCAACATTTGCTCTTTTTATCGAGGCAATTCGAATACTGTAAAGCAAAGCGGTCAGCAGCCAGACCGCTAACGCTAATGCCCCAGCATACAACGGATTGTTCAGGGTCAAAAGATACCATTCGGAAAAAAGCGCTTTGATAAAAGGCAAATAGGTTTGCATGGGAGTTCCTCAATAATAAGACTGTTCTATATTGTACTAGGAGCGCTGTTTACAATGCTGATATTTGTCAGACCCAGTACAAATGCTTCAAAGGTTTTTGTTGATTTTCAGGCTCAGTTTACCACCGATTCAACTTTTGTTTACCGGTGAAAATTGCTGTATTCGTAGGGTTGCTGGCTTGAGTTGGGAATGGGTATTGCTGTGCTTGATTCCGACAACTGAAGTTTCCCAGTTTCGGGGTCCACTATATCCACCGCCAGGGTATCGATTCTTCCGCCAAAGGTCGTTGTATACTCGGTTGCCAGAAAGCGCAGTTCCAGCACTTCCATCAGGTTGTCCTCAACCAATTTCTGTAAGTTCTTTTCCTTGTCCAACGGCAAGGTGTTGAGCTTGTTCAGCGTGCCTTGGGTGTCTTTGAATATAGCCATAATCAGTCTTTAAGAAATTGCTTGCTCGACCATCACATCCGCCAGTTTTTGCTGCAACTGATTGGCTTCGGTGATGCGGGATTTTAGTTGGTCGCAGATTGCCATTAGTTCATCGACTTTGGTGACGATGCGCATTTGTTCGGTAGAGGGTGGCAAACCAAATTCAATGCTTTCACAATTTGATTTATTCAAATAAGCTATGGTGGTAGATGTAGCCATCTCTTCCATTTGTTTTCCAGAAACGCGAATAACAATACTTAAAAACTCTGGCACCACCCCTTTTAAAGGAATAAAGGCATGAATTTGTTGATTTGGTATTACAGGTATTTGGTTAATAGCTGTTAACCCAAATCTTCCAATACAACTCATCAAAACACTATTTTCCGGTATCACTCTCGCGGAGTATTCAGTGGCTTCTTCTATGGTCAATCTTAAATTAACAGTACTTGCATCCAAATACCACCCATCAAATGGAAAGGAAGGTAGTGTTATCCATGGAATATCACCAGAAAAAGACTTAGGTTTATCACGGCTTGGCACTACTGATGGGCAAATTTCACCTATTTGCACAACAACCCAATTTTCAGGATATTTTCCTATTAGTTCCTTCGGCTTAAGTTTTCCTGTCTTTTGATATTTTTTTTCATTCAGTAATTGTTTTTTTTCTGCAGCAATTCTACTAAATAATTCACTTGCTGGTTCTTCGTTGGCATCTTGCGATACAAGTTTACCCATTACCGCCAGTTGCAGCAGGGTTTGCTTGAGGGCGTCGATGCTGGCTTCGGTGGTGAACAGGATGTCGAAATGCGCGGCGATGCGCTGCCAATCTAAATCCCCCCCAGCCCCCCTTTTGCAAAGGGGGGAGGCTGTAATTGGTGATTGCGTGAGTGTGCCGAGTAGGTGCCTGACGAGTTTTTCGTGGGCTTCGGCGGCATTGCTGTGTTGGGTTTCCAGTTGGTCGCATAACGCCATCAGTTCATCGACTTTGGTGACGATGCGGTGTTGTTCTTCAATTGGAGGAACAGGAATACAAATTCCTTCCCAATTACCTTTATTCAAAATCGCAATTGTTGTACTCGAAGATCTCGACCATGCTTCAGCATGAAAATAAACCGAACGGCAGACTGAAAGTAGATACTGCGAATCAAATATGTATGGAGTTACGGAATTTATTTGTTGATTAAACGAGCAATTCATTTCAATCAGATTACATTTTCCAATTGTCCCTATGCAAACCATCAATAAAGAACCGGACTGCGCTATTCTTCCTGACTGCTCAGCACCATAAAATGAAAGTCCCTCATTGCTGTACTCTACGTGATTAGGATAAATATCACCGGGCTTAATAAAAGGAATATCGGAACCAAAGCTTTCCGAATTGGACTTGCTTGGGGTTGATCCTGTTTGTGTATAACCGATAAGTCCAAGTCTTGACCACTCCCAGCTTTGCGGCAGATCGAACGGCTTTTCATCATCCGTTATCTCCGCCAATGGTTTATTTTTCTTGATCTTGCCATCAGCAATCAATTTGGTTTTTTCAGCCTGTATCCGCTTAAGCAACTCACTTGCAGGTTCATCGTTAGCATCTTGCGGCACCAGCTTGCCGCGCACGGCCAGCTCCAGTATCAGCTCGCGCAACTTCTTAATGCCATAAACGCTGGCCGCATTACCCGAACTACGGCCACGGCCTGATTTCTTTTCGGTTTCGGCGGCGGTCCAGATGTCGAGGTGCTCGGTTAGCAATTGTTGAATGACGCTCATGCGGAACCGCCCTTTTTTGAAAATCCCCCCGGCCCCCATTTTTCAAAGGGGGCGACGTTTATTGCCTCGGCTTTTTCTTCGAATTTTACCTTTTCCGCTTCTTCGGGATTTATATTTTCTATCTTTTCGAAGTTTATCTTTGTCTCCTTTTCTTTATCGGAGTGCCTGGGGTTCTCGGTAGCTGTTGCTTTTATCCCCCCCTTTGTAAAAGGGGGGTTAGGGGGGATTTGCTTTTCAACTGTATTAAAAACAACACTCATCACTGCATCCAATTCTGTCAATACCTGATGGTTATCAAATCGCAACACTTTTATACCCATAGACTCCAACTTTTGATCTCTTTTCGCATCTCTAGTCTGATGACCAGGCTCGAAATGCTGCGAACCATCCAGCTCAATAACGAGATTTGCGGCTGCGCAATAAAAATCGACAATGTAGCTAGCCAAAGGTTTTTGACGATAAAACTGCAAGCCTAATATTTGCTTGCGGCGTAATTTTGACCACATCAGATGTTCAGCATCGGTCATGTTGCTGCGTAATTTGCGGGAAAAGGGTTTTAAAATTGGGTTGTAAGGTTTCATAATCCCCCCTAGCCCCCCTTTTTCATAGGGGGGACTTTTGAGTTATGCCATTCTTGAACTCCTAATTCCCCCCCGGCCCCCCTTTGGAAAAGGGGGGCCGGGGGGGAGTTAGGAGATGTCAAAGCTGCATCCAAAATATCTTTCAACTGCCCGCGTAGCGCTACGATGTCATTCTGTATAGTGTTATATTGCGCCAGCAGCACCTCGGGATCGTGAATTTCCTGCTCGCCGATATGCGGATTTTTACAATCGAGATTGTAGTTGCGCGCCTTGATGTCTTCAATACTCATTTTCCATGCGTACTGGTTTTCCACTCGGGTATTGAAGTTTTCAGACTCCTTTCCCCACCAGGCGGCTTCGGCCTCGAATTCTGCTATCTTCATCGGCTTGGTTTTGTTGTAGCTTTTTACGCCGGGCGGATAAGGGTGTTCGTAAAACCAGATGTTTTGGGTCGGTGTGCCTTTGCTGAAAAACAGCAGATTGGTTTTGATGCCGGTATAAGGTGCAAACACGCCATTGGGCAGGCGCACGATGGTGTGCAGGTTACAGTCTTGCAGAAGTTTTTCTTTGATGCGGGTTTTGATGCCTTCGCCAAACAGAAAACCGTCCGGCAAAACCAGCGCGGCACGTCCACCGCTTTTAAGCAGCTGCATGATCAACACTAAAAACAAATCGGCGGTTTCTCGGGTGCGAAATGCAGCGGGGAAGTTGGTTTCTATGCCGTCTTCTTCCATGCCACCGAACGGCGGATTGGTGACGATAACATCGACCCGTTCTTTCGGCCCCCAACTGATCAGCGGACGAGCCAGGGTGTTATCGTGGCGGATATTGCTGGGCACATCAATGCCATGCAGGATCATGTTGGTAGTGCACAGCAAATGCGGCATCGGCTTTTTTTCTATGCCGAAAATACTGGCCTGCAAGTGCATTTCATCATCGACGGTTTTCACATCCTGTTTGCGGATGTGTTCAATCGAGCAAGATAAAAATCCGCCGGTACCACAAGCGGGATCCAGCACTTTTTCAGACAGGCGCGGGTTGACCATTCTTACCATAAATTCGGTGACCGCTCGCGGCGTGTAAAATTCACCGGCATTACCGGCGGCTTGCAAGTCGCGCAGCAATTGCTCGTACATGTCGCCGAACAAATGACGTTCTTGGGCTTTGTTAAAATCGACGCCGTCCTGAATCTTGTTGATTACCTGCCGAATTAATTGGCCGGACTTCATGTAGTTGTAGGCATCTTCAAACACCGAGCGAATAACATAGGCGCGCTGGTCGCCGCCTTTGGCTTCCAGTTGCTGCAAGGCGGGGAACATATCGTTATCGAGAAACTGTTTTAGCGCATCGCCGGTCATGCCTTCGGCATTGGCCGCCCAGTTGCGCCAGCGGTATTGCTCCGGCAGCGGCGATTGGTAGTTGTCTTGCAATAGCTCCCATTCGCTTTCGCGGTCGTCAAAGATTTTTAAAAACAACATCCAGACCAGCTGGCTCAAGCGTTGGGCGTCGCCATCAACACCGACGTCTTTGCGCATGATGTCTTGGATGGATTTAATGGTGGAGGAAATGCTCATTGTTGGACTATTTTAATATCGGTAAAGTTTAAATCATCCCCCCCTTTGAAAAAGGGGGGCTAGGGGGGATTTATGCGTAAAGGTTTTCTTCCAACTCATACAGCGCTGCCAGGTAGGCGGGTTTGCCACCAAAGGCTGACACCAGTTCGCTGGCGGTGCCCATGTTTTTGAATGGATCAAGGGTCAGAATTTTAATGTCTTCGATGTTTTCTATACCGGTATCGGCGTATTTTTCCAGCAGGGTTTCCAGTACTTGGCGAGCTTGTTCGCCGTATTTGGCAAAGTAGTTGCGCTTTTTGACCTGGTCGGCACGCTCGCGGCGGGTTAACGGCGGTTGATCAAAAGCGACGTGGCAAATCAGGTCGAACGCATCGAAGCCTTTGCCTACTTCATCGGCCAGAGCCTCCAGCAGTAGGCCGTGTTCTTCAAGTTCTTGCAAAATGGCGGCCTTGCGCTCGGTTTTGCTCCAGCGACGCAAAAAATCATCCAGTGACGAATAATCCTTGCGCACCGTTGAGCGGGTGTAATCTTTCAGTGATTCGGTAATTAGTTTGCCTTCCGGCCCGTAATACTGAACGCGCTCGGCGACGACATATACCGTGACGTCGCCAAGCACATATTTTATGCGTTTGGTGCCGGGGTTATCTACACCAAAATCGACTTCATCTTGCCCAGCAGTATCTCCTGTATTCGGTGGAACAGGATTACTGTTTATATCAAGGGAAGATTCAAAATCATCATCTGGCGGCACTGGTGATTCACCGTCTTTCGGCACATAAATCATCACCGGTTCGCCGTCAAAGTCCTTGTCGGCAAACAGCTCGGTCGCCTTTTTGAAGTCCATGATGGTGAACCAATATTTGTCGAAATCCTCATTGATGCGGGTGCCGCGCCCGATGATTTGCTTAAACTCGGTCATCGACTTGATATGTTGATCCAGTACGATCAACTTGCAGGTTTGTGCATCGACACCGGTGGTCATTAACTTGGAGGTGGTGGCGATGACCGGGTAACGCTCTTCGGGGTTGATGAAATTATCCAGCTCGGCCTTGCCTTCGAGTTCATCGCCGGTAATGCGCATGATATATTTGCGGTTTTCTTTAACCCGCTCGGGGTTCAGATTGACCAAGGCTTGACGCATGCGTTCGGCGTGGTCGATGTCATCGCAGAACACAATCGTCTTTGCATAAGGATCTGTAGCTACCAGAAACTCGGTGATTTTTTTGGCGACCAGTTCGGTGCGTTTTTCCAGCACCAGTGTTCGATCCATATCAATCTGGTTGTAAACACGGTCTTCAACCAACTGGCCGTTTTTGTCAGTCTGGCCTTTGCTGGGCCGCCAGCCTTGCACATCCCTGTCGATGTCGATGCGCACCACTTTATACGGCGCAAGGAAACCGTCTTCGATGCCTTGCTTTAACGTGTAGGTATAGACCGGTTCGCCAAAGTAATAAATACTGGAAACATCCTTGGTTTCCTTCGGCGTGGCGGTTAAGCCCACATGGGTTGCCGAAGAAAAATAGGCCAGAATCTCACGCCATGCGGAGTCTTCTGCTGCGCTGCCTCTATGGCATTCATCGATCACGATCAGATCAAAAAAATCCGGCGAGAACTGCTTATAGATGTTTTGCTCTTCTTCGCTGCCGGTGACCGCCTGATACAAAGACAAGTAAATCTCATAACTCTTGTCGATCTGGCGCTTGCTGATCTTGGTCATCGCCGCGCCCAAGGGTTTAAAGTCATTGTTTTTGGTTTGGTCGACCAGAATATTGCGATCGGCCAGAAACAGAATGCGTTTTTTGGTGCCTGATTTCCAAAGTCGCCAGATGATCTGGAATGCGGTGTAGGTTTTGCCGGTGCCGGTCGCCATCACCAGCAAGATGCGCTGCTGGCCTTTCGCGATGGCCTCCACCGTGTTGTTAATGGCGATGGCTTGGTAGTAACGCGGGGAGCGACCGGTGCCGTCATCGTAGTACGGCATTTCTACCATATGTCGAGCTTCTGGCGTCTCCAGTCCCTTCCACTGGCAATAGCGCTGCCAGAGTTCTGTGGGGGACGGAAAGGCATCCAGCGACAATTCATGTTCAGTCTTGTCAGCCATTCCGGTGCGGTCATGCAGCAAAAAGGCGTCGCCATTGGAACTGAACACAAACGGCACGCCCAGAGTTTCTGCATAGTTTAGTGCTTGCTGCATACCTGAGCCAACACCGTGGCTGTTAGTTTTAGCCTCGATCACTGCCAGCGGAATATTGGATTTGTAATAAAGGATGTAGTCAGCGCGCTTTTGTTCACCACGGGTATGCAGCTTACCACGCACGATGATTCGCCCTTTGGTAAAGCTCACTTCCTCCCGAATCTGGCTATGCAAATTCCAGCCTGCGGCAGTGATGGCCGGAGTAATATACTTGGTGCAGATATCGCGTTCAGAGAGACTTTTCTTGTCGACCATGGGCGGGAATGTCCTTATTATTTTTGGAAATAGATGGCGCTGATGGCGGTCGAACTTTAATAAGCGTTAGTTTAGCACATCTGAGGTATCGATTTTCCGTGCGTAATTATCTAATTATGTTACGTAGGTAATAACTTATATGGTAACAATTCAAACAATCTAGCCTGCACTACTTTGTTTATCAGAGGGTCGGCTGCTATTTTTTTGCATACTCTTGTTGAGACTCCCTCACAGCGGATCTTTCACGGTAATAAAAAACAAATCTATTCAGTTGGGTAATACTCACTTATTTGTCAAAATAAGCTGGCAAGTGTTGCGGGGTGGGGGGGGGAAAGTGCGCCACGGAGAATTTCAGGCATAAAAAAAGCACTTGGTTTTCACCTAAGCGCTTGATTTGTTTGGTGGCGATAGGTGGACTTGAACCACCGACCCCGGGGTTATGAATCCCGTGCTCTAACCAGCTGAGCTACATCGCCATGTAAACGGCTCTTTAAAGAGCGGGAATTATAAGTACCCGCTCTTCCTTTGTCAAACGTTGAATCTGAAATGAACGACGTCGCCGTCTTTAACGATATAATCTTTGCCTTCTAATCGCCATTTTCCGGCGTCTTTTGCGCCCTGCTCACCTTTATAGTCGATAAAGTCCTGGTAAGCGATGACTTCGGCGCGAATAAAGCCTTTTTCAAAGTCGCTGTGAATGACACCGGCCGCTTGGGGTGCGGTCGCGCCGACCGGAATAGTCCAGGCCCTGACTTCTTTTACTCCTGCCGTAAAATAGGTCGCCAGATTCAATAGTTCATATCCGGCTCTTACGACCCGATTTAAGCCGGGTTCTTCCAGTCCCAGATCGTCCAGGAACTCCTGTTTTTCTGCATCATCCAACTGGGCTATTTCCGCCTCTATGGCGGCACAGATCGGCACGACCGTCGCGCCTTCTTTGTCTGCCAGGGCTTGTACTTTATCCAGCAAGGGATTGTTCTCGAAACCGTCATCCTGAACATTGGCAATGTACATGGCCGGTTTCAGTGTCATCAAACACAGGTCTCTAATTAAGGATTTTTCATCCTCGGTTAACGGCAGCGCTCGTGCGGGCTCTCCTAAGTCCAATTGCTTGAACACCTTTTCCAGCACATCTTTTTTAGCTTGTTCATCTTTGTTGCCGGTTCTGGCCGCCTTACTCGCACGTAACAGGGCTTTTTCAACGGAAGCCATATCGGCCAAGGCTAATTCGGTATTAATGATTTCAATGTCGGAAAGCGGATCGATTTTTCCGGCGACGTGGATGACATTATCATCATGAAAGCAACGCACCACATGAGCAATCGCATCTGTTTCACGAATATTGGCCAAAAATTGATTACCCAAGCCCTCGCCTTTTGATGCGCCAGCAACTAAACCGGCGATGTCTACAAATTCAATTGTGGTAGGAAACACGCGCTCGGGTTTTACAATCTCGGCCAGCTTGTCCATTCTAGGGTCAGGCACGGGAACGACACCTACATTGGGGTCAATGGTGCAAAAAGGGTAATTCTCGGCCGCGATTTTCGCGCGGGTTAATGCATTAAATAAGGTCGATTTTCCAACGTTGGGTAAACCAACGATTCCACAATACAGCGCCATAGAGTTCTCTGAGATTTTAGAAGAAGTGAATGCAGCATGACGAATCAAGCCGAAACAAAGCAGGGATTATACAAGCTATGGCCTTAATCTAAAAAACTAAAAGCAAATTATGGGCGGCTAACCTGTATGATTTTTTGCCTAATCGGTGTGAAAAAGAGCGCCAGGTTTTTAGCTTTTTTGTTCACGCTGTTCGTGGCAAATAATCGAATAACTAGCTACACTGTCATCTTAAGCTTACCCGCCAAAATCAATACCGACATGTTAAAACAGACTCCACTTTATAATCTTCATCTTGAACTGGGCGCCAAAATAATACCCTTTGCCGGTTACCTTATGCCGCTGCAATACGGTAACGGCACGCTGCACGAACATCTACACTGTCGCAGCCACGCCGGTTTCTTTGATATTTCCCACATGGGGCAGTGTCTGATTCTGGGCGATGATGCCGTTCAGGAACTTGGACAACTGATACCCGGCGATATTGCCAAGCTTAAACCCGGCGAGCAAAAATACACGGTATTCACCAACAACGATGGCGGGATTATGGACGACATCATCATTACCCGTATCGAATCGGGGGTGATGATTATTGTCAATGCCGCCTGCAAAGACAAAGATTTTAACTATCTGTATAAGCAAATATCCGGCCGGTGTTGTTTCAATGAACTGACCGGGCAGGCTTTATTCGCCTTACAGGGACCTGCCGCCGCAGTAATCATGGAAAAGTTTTCTGCGCAAGCGGCTGAACTTTCCTTTATGCAAGCCTGCGGCACCTACATCAACGGCATAAAGTGCAATATTAGTCGTAGCGGCTATACCGGCGAAGACGGTTTTGAGATTTTGGTAGACCATCATTACGCGGAACAACTTGCCCGTCTGCTGTTGGCTGAAGACGGTGTTGAGCCTATAGGTTTGGCGGCCCGAGATACCTTGCGCCTGGAAGCGGGTCTGTGCCTGTACGGCCATGAAATCGATGAATCGATTACGCCGGTAGAGGCAGGCCTCCAGTGGTTGTTTAAAAAAGGTCATGACCAATTTCCCGGAGCCGACAAAATTCTGCCTCAGCTGCAGCAAGGTTCAGAAAAAATCCGCGCAGGTTTGCTGGTGCAAGGCAAAATACCGGTGCGCGATGGCAGTGAAATTTTCAACAATGAGGATGTTGCCGTAGGCCATGTTACCAGCGGCGGTTTTTCTCCCACGTTGAGGCGGCCGATTGCAATGGCATTGCTGACCCGGACTGCTGCCAACTTGGGCAATACGCTATACGCCAAGGTGCGGGATCATAAAATCCCGGTTACCGTGACCCCATTACCCTTTGTCCCCCACCGCTACTATAAATGACGGGCGCAAGGCGAAAAGTGGCCATATTGAAGTCTAGTTTTTCGCCTCTCGCCTTTTACCTATATTTTTTTTCGTGTCTTTCGTGGACAATGTTTTTTCCCTAATTACCGAGTAGGTACAAACCATGCCCCCATCTCGCCCTAGCTTGGCTCAACTGGAAATGCGCGGTAATTTCATCAACCGCCACATCGGCCCCAATCCTCAGCAAACTCAAGACATGTTGGCAGAGCTGGGCATAAACGAACTGGAAGATATTATCGATCTGGCCATTCCGGCCAATATCCTGAATCATGAACCGTTAAAACTGACCGAAACGGTCAGCGAACGCGCGGTGATCAAGCATCTGCGCAAAATGCGCGAACGCAACAAGGTGTTCACCTCGATGATCGGCATGGGCTATTACGACACCATCATGCCGTCCGTGATTAAACGCAATGTACTGGAAAACCCCGGCTGGTACACGGCTTACACGCCTTATCAGGCCGAAGTCAGTCAAGGGCGGCTGGAAGCGTTGCTTAACTTTCAGCAAGTCATTATCGATTTAACCGGCATGGCGCTTGCCAACGCTTCGCTACTGGATGAGGCCACGGCGGCGGCGGAAGCGATGACCATGTCGCGGCGCTTGTCCAAGAGCGCTGCCAACAGCATCTTCGTGGATCAGGACTGCCATCCGCAAACCGTGGCCGTGATCAAAACTCGAGCCCGTTCCCTGGGTTATGAGGTTATCGTTGCCGACCCTTATCGCGATCTGGAACAATACGATTTTTTTGCGCTGCTGCTGCAATATCCGGGCGGCAAAGGCGAAATAAAAGACCTGAGCGCTGTCACCGCCGTAGCTCAGGCCAAATCGGCATTAGTCACGGTTGCGGCGGATTTGCTGGCGTTGGTGTTGCTTAAAGCGCCTGCCGAATTCGGCGTCGACATCGTAGTCGGCAACTCCCAGCGCTTTGGCGTGCCGATGGGTTACGGCGGGCCTCATGCCGCGTATTTTGCGACCAAGGATGAATACAAGCGCTCGGTTCCCGGCCGCATTATCGGCGTATCCAAAGACAGCCACGGACAGCTTGCGTTGCGCATGGCGCTGCAAACCCGAGAGCAACATATCCGCCGGGACAAGGCCACCAGCAATATCTGCACATCGCAGGTGTTGCTTGCGGTGATCGCCGGATTTTATGCGGTTTATCACGGAGCGGAAGGCTTGCGCCTGATTGCAGGCCGGGTGCATCGTTACACGCAAATCCTGGCCGCAGGCATTACCCAACTGGGCCACCAAGTGTTGAGCGAGTGTTATTTCGACACCTTGGTGGTCAGCACCCCGAATCGGGCAAAACGTATCGCCGCCCAAGCCACGGAAGCCAATATCAACCTGCGCGTGATCGATGCGGATCATATCGGCATCTCGTTGGACGAAACCACGACGCGGGAAAACTTAAGGGATGTCTGGCAGGTTTTTGCCTCCGCCACCGCCGATTTGCCCGACATCAACGGCTTGGATGCGACAGTGGGCGAATGCATCCCGGATGCCTTGTTGCGCAATGATCAAATCCTGCAACATCCGGTGTTCGACCGTTATCATTCGGAAACCGAAATGATGCGCTATATGCGCCGTTTGGCTAGAAAGGACATAGCGCTGGACCGCTCGATGATACCGCTGGGCTCCTGCACCATGAAGCTCAATGCGGCGACGGAAATGCAGACCATTTCCTATTATGAATTTAACGCGCTGCACCCGTTCGCGCCGCTGTACCAGACTCACGGTTACCAACAGATGTTTGCCGAGCTGGAAGACATGTTATGCGACCTGACCGGCTTTGACGCTTTCTCCCTGCAACCCAACGCGGGTTCCCAAGGCGAGTACACCGGCCTGTTGGTGATCCGCAAATACCATGAAGTCAGGGGCCAGGCGCAGCGCAACATCTGCCTGATACCCGCTTCCGCGCACGGCACCAATCCGGCCAGCGCCGCGATGGCGGGGCTTAAAGTCGTGGTGGTCGCCTGCGATGACAACGGCAATGTCAGCCTGGATGATTTACGCGCCAAAGTGGTTGAATATCAACACACGCTGGCCGCGTTAATGATTACCTATCCGTCCACGCACGGCGTGTTTGAACAGGCGTTCCGGGAAATCTGCGACCTGATCCACCAGTACGGCGGACAAGTTTACCTGGACGGTGCCAATTTTAATGCACTGGTAGGCTTGAGCCGTCCCGGCAAAATCGGCGCCGATGTCGCGCATCTTAATCTGCATAAAACCTTCTGCATTCCGCATGGCGGCGGCGGTCCCGGTGTCGGCCCGATAGGCGTGGGTGCGCATCTGGCGCCGTTCCTGCCCGACCATCCGGTGGTTGATGGCGTTAATCCGGCCAAAGGCGAGCACGGCACTATCGGCACGGTATCCGCCGCACCCTGGGGCTCGGCCAGCATCTACACTATTTCCTGGGCCTATATCGCGATGATGGGCGCAGCCGGTTTAAAACGCGCGACATTGACCGCGATCCTGAACGCCAATTACATCGCCAAACGACTAGCGCCTTATTATCCGATTCTATATACCGGCAAAAACGGCTGGGTCGCGCATGAATGCATTATCGATTGCCACGCCTTTAAAAAGACCGGCAACATCACCGTGGACGACATCGCCAAACGCCTGATCGACTATGGTTTTCATGCGCCCACCGTATCGTTCCCGGTCGCCGACACCATGATGATAGAGCCTACCGAGAGCGAAGATAAAGCCGAGATTGACCGTTTTTGTGCGGCGTTAATCGCCATCCGCGAAGAAATAAAAGCTATAGAAACCGGCGCTGCCGACGCCGAAAACAACCTGCTGCATAATGCGCCGCATACCCATCGCTTGTTGCTGGAAAAATGGACGCTGCCTTACTCCAAACAACAGGCCTTTTTCCCGAACAGCGATCAGCATGATGATAAATACTGGCCGCCGGTCGGGCGTATCGATAATGTTTATGGCGACCGGCATGTGTTTTGCAGCTGTCCGTCTGTGGCGGATACATAGGCATGGTGTGCAGAAAAGGCCCCCATATGACCTTGAACAGCGTATCTACAGGACTGCTTGTGTTATTATCCGGAACATTGTATTAAATTCACTTTGAGTTTATTCCCATGCCAAAAATCACCCATATTTCCCAATTAGATTTAAATAAAACCTACAGTTATGCCGATTACTTGACATGGCAATTTGATGAGACCGTGGAACTCATCAAAGGTAAAATCATGTTGATGTCTCCCGCGCCGAATGTGAAGCATCAAGACATTTCTATGAACCTAACCCGTTCATTGTCTGTTTTCTTCAAACATAAAAAATGCCGTGTTTATGCCGCGCCGTTTGACGTACGCTTATATGACCGCAAAAAATCTATTTTGGCTAATAAAGAAATTCACACGGTTGTACAACCTGATTTGTGCGTGATTTGCGATACCCAAAAACTGGATGAACAAGGTTGTAACGGTGCGCCTGACTGGATTATTGAAATTTTATCGAAAGGCAATTCTAAAAAAGAAATGCAGATCAAGTATGAATTGTATGCCGAAAGTGGGGTAAGCGAATACTGGCTGGTTTATCCTTATGAGCAAGCAGTCTATCAGTTTGTCTTAGACGCTAATGGGTGGTATCAATTAAAAGATATGTATGCAAATAACGGCGTGGCAATACCGCATTTATTTCCTGAGCTAACGATTGATTTAAGCGAAGTATTTGAATCGTTTGATGATGAATAGACGAGGGTGGACAGGGTTTTTGCCCACCTTAGGTAGAGCACTAAAAGTAAGCGTTTTACCACTGGATGCGGCAGGTAGAGCAATGCAGGAGCAATTGCCGAGGCGACGCAGCAGCGTAACGGTTTATTCACACCCGCAACGGCGTGACTTTTCCGGTCATGCGGTAATTCCAATAATCCGCCACAACCTGAGCATGGTCGAATGCCAGCACAGCGGGAAGATTATCAAAGGTAAAAATACCGAAATTTTTTGCATCATCGGCAGCTTCCGGCATTCCGACGGCTTCAGCAATATAAACGGCGGTGACGGTATGGTTGCGGCTATCACGTTCGGGATTCGAATAGATACCCAGTAAAGCCGTCAGCGTAACATCCAGACAGGTTTCCTCCTTGGCCTCCCGGATCGAGGCATGTTCTACGGTTTCGCCAACGTCGACAAAACCGCCCGGCACTGCCCAGCCGTAAGGCGGATAGGCACGTTCGATCAGCACAAAGGGTCGGCCAGGTTGGTCGATCAGTTCGATTAAAATATCGGCTGCCAATAAAGGGGTGATGGGTTTTTGCATGTTATCTGCTCTTAATTTTGTACTCAAACATACGCATTAAGTAATTCGCTTTCCGTTGATAGGTTTTTCAACCTGCAACTGGAATCCTGGTTGAGCAGTTTCAACCGATTGGCACTGTTCCGTTTTAGCAAGATGGACTTGACCT
>JAURYJ010000065.1 GCA_030653985.1 Methylobacter sp.
AGGTAACTCGCAATAAATAAAATACCCCCGTAGGATGTGCTGAACGCAGTGAAGCGCATCGCTCAATCACGAATGATGCGCTTCACTGCCGTTCAGCACATCCTACAAAAGTAGCGGTTTATTTTTGCGCCTTGCCTAACCTAATGGGAGTGACTGCCCGGCCGCTCCCACAGGTTTTATTCATTGGTGCTTTCGTGGACACAAGCCATCAACCGGTATTGCGCATCCCCGCCGCAATCGCGTTGATGCTGCGCAATAAGGGTTTCATCCAGGGGCTTTCGGCCTGATTTTCAGGGTCGATTTCCCGCACCCGGCGCAATAAAAACACCTGTAGATAATTAAGCGGCCCCAGGTAAGCGTCGCGGCGCTGCAGCGAGGTTGCCAATTCCGGATTTTCCGCCAGCAGCCGGTCGGTGTTGGCGATTTCTAGAATCCACTCCACGCAACGCTGATGTTCGCTGGCGATTAAGCCATAAACGCGCTGGCCGGTTTCCGGATCGACGCACAAACCGGCGTATTCCTTGGCGATACTCATGTCCGATTTGCTCAGCGCCATTTGCGCGTTACTCAACAGGTTGCGGAAAAACGGCCAGTCCCGGTACATGGCCTGCAATTTTTCCAGGCGCTCGGGTTTGCCGGCGCACCAGGTCGACAGGCTTAAGCCGATGCCATACCAGGCGGGAAAAGTCTGCCGCGACTGTGCCCAAGAGAACACCCAGCCAATAGCGCGCACCGAATTTTTCGAGCGATCGCCCTTTTTGCGGTGCGACGGCCGCGAGCCGATATTGAGGCCGCCAATTTCGCCGACCGGCGTGGCTTCGTAGAAATAATCCAAGAATCCGGGAGTGCGCTCGGTCAGTTCGCGGTAACCGTGTTCGCCGATCCGCGCCAGTTCATCCATCACTAATAAATCTTCGGCATGATCGCGCTGTACCGCTTGCACCAGACTGACACTGGCCTTGAGCAGGCCGGTCACGCCCATGGTCAATTCGTAAATGGCAGTTTCCATGTTGTTGTAGCGGTAAAACAGCACCTCGCCCTGCTCGGTGAATTTAATCTTTCCGCGCACGGTATCCGGCGGCTGCGCCAGAATGGCTTCATGGGTTGGACCGCCGCCGCGTCCTACGGTACCGCCGCGACCATGGAACAAGCGGCACTTGAGTCCATGCTGTTCGGTAATCGCGATAATCTGCCGTTGCGCCCGCGACAGCCCCCAGGACGAAGCCAGAATGCCGCCGTCTTTACAGGAATCGGAATAGCCCAGCATGATTTCCTGACTGTCCCCGGAAACCCGCAGCAATTCACGGTAAACCGGCGTATCGAACAGGCGCTTGAGCACGTCTTCAATCCGGTTGAGATCGTCGATGGTTTCAAACAGCGGACTGACGCCGATATGACAATACCAATGGCCGCCAACACGACCCACAAGACCGTTTTGCGCTGCCAGCAACATCACTTCCATCACATGACTGGCCGAGTGGGTCATTGAGACCACATACTTGCCGAAGCAATCCGCACCGATTTCCCGCCCCATCCGCGCCATCACCGCAAACAGTTCCAGGGTTTCACGGCTGGCGGCAGACAAGGCACCGTCATCGTAAATCAGCCCGCCCGGTACCGCGATAGCTTCGCTCAACAGGTCGAGCCGCTGATTTTCATCCATGCCGTGATAATCCAGGCTCAGTGCAGCCGCCAGAATATCGGCTACGGCGTCGGTATGTCGGTTTGATTCCTGACGCACGTCCAGTTCCATCAGATGAAAACCGAAGGTTTCCGCCAAACGGATGACGTCGCGCAGTTCCAAATCGGCAATAGCGGCATCGCCGTGCCCGCGCAAGGAGGCGTCGATGATCCGCAAGTCGGTTAAAAATGCCGCTAAATTCGGGTAGGCGTGGTGATCCGGCGGCGGTTGTTCGCCGCGCAGGCGTTGCTGAACCTGCATCAGGGTGCAGTTCATGCGGTATTTCATCAGCGCCAGCTTGTGCCGGTAAGGCTCTTGCAGATAGGGCTTTTCCAGCTCCACTATCGATGCCCCAAGCGCGCTGCGGTCGGTTTCCAGGCTGTCTATAAACTCGGTCGATAATTCACAGAAGCCATAGGAATGCGACATCTGTTCGTATAATTCGTCCAGGCGGCGGATGTGTTCCTGCAAAATGGTCTGCGCTTGCAGACGCAAGGCCAGCACCGTAGTATCCGGAGTGACGTTGGGATTGCCGTCGCGGTCGCCGCCGATCCAGGAGCCGAAGCGCAAAAAACTGGGCACACGGATGTACGAGGCCGCCTCTTCACCGTACACATCAACAATGGAACGTTCAAAATTGCGGTAAACCTGCCCCGTCGCCTGAAACAGCGACAGTGAAAAATAAAACAATCCGGCATCGATTTCATCAGCCACGCATAATTTTCGGGTGCGCACTTCGTCGGTCTTGCACAACAATTGAATCTGGCATTGCAGACGGTTGAGCAGGTCGCGGCGGGAATAGCCCTTCAGACGATTATCGGCCAAGGCATCATGGCTTAAAAATACATTGCGCAAGGCGCTTTTAACGGTACGCCGTTTGGCTTCGGTCGGATGCGCGGTCATCACCGGCAGGTACAACAACTCGTCCAGCAGTATTTGCAGCTTATCCGCCGTTACCCCGGAAGCCTGGAGCGCCAGCAAGGTATCGTGGAAAGAACCGGGCCAATAGTGCCCGGTCTGCCGCTGTCTGCGCAATTTCAAATAATAGGATTCCTCGGCGATATTGAGCAGGCTGAAATAGCGATTAAATACCCGTATGACATCGCCGATAGCATCGGGACTGAGGCCATCGACAGCCTCCTGTAAATGCAGCCGTTTCGGCAGACTGTTATCGCGCAGCAAGCCGGTGAACCGGCGTTGCAAGCGCTCGACGGCGGCACTGACTTCGGTCGGTGCCTGTGCTTTTAATACCCGTGTCAGCACCGATCCGAGCAGGCGGATCGAGTGGCGGAGCTCTTTGTCATCAGATGAGGGAGGCATTAGCGGTTTTCCTTACGGTTAGTTGAAAAAATGAGGTCAATGGCTTGGTTTTAATCATACAAGTTAAGAATGCAATCTATTGTGGGCGCGCATTTATTCGCGTTTTTTATCAGCTATCGCGCGAATAAATTCGCGCCCACAGCATTTAACCCTCGCTATTTTCGGCTTAACTCAATGGCAGTCGCGTTTCAGCACGGGAACGAGACAAAAATCACCCTGGCTTTATTCACGTGCTTTAGCATACCGCTGAAACTTGTTATTGTTAAATAGAATGTTTAGAATGAAAGTATCGAAATTTACGATGTATTCAGTGATTATGGAACGTATCAACTATCAGCATTTGTTTTATTTTTGGCATGTGGTGCGCGAAGAAAGCATCAGCCGCGCCTGCGAAAAACTGCATTTGGCGCAACCCACTATTAGCGGCCAGCTATCGGTATTTGAACAAGCGGTCGGGGAAAAACTGTTTTACAAGAACGGGCGCAAACTGGTACTGACCGACACTGGACGCATTGTGTTTCATTATGCGGATGAGATTTTTTCTCTGGGCCGGGAACTGACCAATACCCTGAAAGGCCGTCCCAGTGGCGGGCCGTTGCGGCTGATTGTCGGGGTGGCGGATGCCTTGCCCAAGCTGGTCGTTTATCGCCTGATCGAACCGGCGTTCCGACTACCGGAGCCGGTGCAAATTCTTTGCTATGAAGACAAGGCGGAGCGGCTTTTGGCGGAAATATCCTTGCAGAACGTCGATTTGGTGTTGTCGGACGCGCCACTGACGCCAAATAGCGATGCCAAGGCCTTTAACCACCTGTTAGGCGAATGTCCCGTTACTGTGTTTGGTACAGCGCAACTGGCCGCTGTTTATCGTGCTGATTTCCCCCGCTCGCTGACCGGTGCGCCGTTTTTATTGCCGACCGGCAACACTGCGCTGCGGCGCTCGCTGGATCAGTGGTTCGATGCCGAAAATATCAGCCCGAAAATCCAGGCAGAAATTGAGGACAGTGCGCTGATTAAGACCTTCGGCAGCGGCGGCGTGGGTTTATTTATTGCGCCAACCCCGGTGGAAGCCGAAATCCAACGTCAGTACGATGTCGAGGTTGTCGGCCGGATTGATGCGGTACAGGAACGTTTTTATGCCATTACCGCACGGCGGAAGCTGAAGCATCCGGCCGTAACGGCTATTTTAGATAACGCCCGCGAAAAGTTATTTTGACAGCAACTCTAGTGGCTCAAACTAAGCACTATCACGGCATGGAATAGCTAATCATCTTACTTCGCGGTTTTGAAACGGGCAGCCGCTCCTAACAGTCCGACCACGAAAAAAGCCGTACCGACAAGGGTGAAGCGTAGATTCGTTTCCTGGATAATCAGGTCGCCGGTAGCATAAAGCATGATAATAACAGCAACCGATCCCCAACCGAGAAAACGCAACGCAGCGGCCATAATAAGTTTACCTGGATCTTCCGCTTCGCTTACCGGCGTGTCCATTCGATAAGCCACAAAAGCGCACATCAGCGCGGGCAAAATTCCCCAGCGCATATGTTGGATGAAGCTTTCCAGAAAGTTGAAATTACCTTTGTAGTAAGCTAACTCGAGAATAAGCGCGGATACTGTGGTGCTGACAATAAATCCCGTTATCATCACGGCCATATAGAACCCATAATATCGATCGGATTGTCCCCGTTGGTGTCTGAAGGCGAGCGTCCGTGAAATAAAGACCAGCGCGATCGGAAGGACATAGATCGCAATGGCATAGACGATCCACCGAAGCGTCGTGTAATCAAAGTGCGCCAGCGGTTGATCGGGAAACAGGAAAGCATTGTGCAGCGAGACCGAAATCTCCCGACCCAACATGACGCCAATGGCGGTGGCAGCGGTGAACAGCAGAACATATTTATAGGTGTGTTTCAGGCGGGCCTCGTGGACGTTACCGCCGAGCTGCTTCACGGTTGCCCATATCTCATTCTCGCTTGCGCTCCCGAACACGACCAGAGCGGCGAGTAAGCGACACAGCAGGCCGGTGAGCTGGTCCAGCTCCTTGATCAACTTTACCGTCTTGGTATAGTGGGGTTCCGCTTCTTTCCAGACGGTCACTTTTTCCGACATCGCATTATAAGAGATACAGATTTCCCCCCATTTCAGCGAGGGTTCGTTGAAAAGACGACGAAAGGACGATTGGTTGGCGTAGTTCTGCATCTGGTCAAAAAGAAGGCAATTATGAGCCCATTTATACTCAACCGTAGCGCTGGATTTTTCGAAATCGCCGGGGTCGATGCTCGGCACCAGCAGGCGATTGCCGATTTGTGCTTTTAAGCTATCGTCAACCGCCGATAATCTTGAGCTAATGAGCGCGTTATAGACCTCTACTGCTTTGGTCGGAATGGCGAAAGCGTCATGGATGCTGTCCCTTAATATCAGTAAGGGGTTAAACCGGTTTTCCCAGGCGATGAAAAATAGAAACAACCCGGCGGCAATCAACGGTATGATCGTGTTTTCGTCCAAGCCATTCAGCAGATTCACTAATTCTCCCGAGCCAAGGTTCTTCACGATCAGCGTCACCAGCGGTTCTAAAGGCAACCACAGCCAAGTCAATAAGCCGTAAAGTACCGCCATAAATATGCAGTACGTTGCGATGCCTATCCAATAGGTGCTTCTACGGATAAAGTATTGGGGTAGCGTCGGTTCAGCGCCTAACTGAATGCGGCGTTTTTGGAAGGATCGATAGGCGAGAAAAAATACGGCCCCGGTGCCAAGAAGCTGCACCGCAAAGTTAATCAAGAGTTCGGAAGTCATGGTGCGGCTGCTCCTACGTACGTTTCACAAGGTTTCGAGTTCAGGAAAAATAATCAAGTCCCGGCTGATGATAAGCCCGGGATCAAGTGGCCGTATTATAGCAGGACATAGCGCGACAAGGTCTCTTCCAGATTTCGGGATGAGTCGAAACAGCTTGTCAGGGCGCTATTATGAATTTTGCTTGCACAGACAACCAACGGATCTTGAACTTGCTCAATCTACGGGTTGCAACCATGACTGACTCAAGTCGGTCGATTTGGAGAGTTTGCTGAATTATTGCGTGATCAGCAGCAATGAGTGGTGCTACCAGCAGACAACCGCCTCAAGACCGGGCGTAATTATTCAGCACATCCATTCGGTGTACGCGTATATCCGATTGCTGACCTTGCCCTGCCCGGCAAAGATGGACGGTGATCGGAAAAGTCGGAGGCAGGACAACCATCGCCCACGCCCTTCTTTCCTTGCCGCCACGTGAATAAGGAGCAAGGCGCCTAGTACTCAGTCAACTTTATTCTGACGGTTAAGCAACTGGATGTGGGGGGCGACTTCAGTCGCCACTGGGCGGCTAAAGCCGCCCACACAGTTACAGGAACCCGTCATTTATAAATTGACTAAGTACTAGTGGCCTCTCACTATCGTGCACCATTCGCCGACAATGTTGAGCAAGTTCCTCGCCGAGTGATCCACCGAAACGACCTCTTTGATGTTGCCGTTTGCCTTTGCCGCGCGCACACTGGCATCACCCCGCGCCAGCAAGCCCAGAATGGATTCCGCACAGGCTTTGCCCTCCTTTAATGAGCCAGAAGAGGCCGTTTCTCCGGTCGCTATATCACCCCAGATAACTTCGGTCCCCATAACCCCTTTGATCGGCGAATCGACGATCATGCATCCACTGAGACCAACGACCAGACTCATCACGCCAACAGCCAAGAATGGTCTCAGGGTTACGTGCCTCTGCCCTGCGGTTTGCTCGGAAGTGCTTCCCTGTCCGTTCTTCGATAATCTCCCTGTTAATTCTCTTGATGTATCTTTGATTTGTTCCAAAGTCATAGCTGTTCTCCCAAAAATTAGATATTGAATGAGCTTAATCACCCATTTCTGTTAATGATAAAGACTCGGGGCGTTGGATCCGATAAGAAGTAGGATATAACCTTGGCTTCCAGTGCCTTCAACTTGCTGCTGCACACAAATCCGAAGATATTTTTCGTCCGGCTTGATCCCTCTACTCAGGAAATGAATGTAAAGCAGCGCACCTCGTCGGTCTGTACGATAGCGTACCGACCGACGAAAGTTTGTCAGCTATTAGGGGCATTAGGTGGGCGCGAATTTATTCGCGCATTTGGCTGTCACTGCGCGAATAAATTCGCGCCCACAGTGCTCAGTCATCACTGTCTTTTCAGTTTAACTAAATGGGCACAGTGCCACGAGAGAGCGAGTAACTTGTGTAGATAAGCCGCCCGACGCGTAGATCTCCTGACCGCAACAAATGCGGTCGAGACGCCCGCGATCCCAGATAAAAAACGACACCTGGACTGCACCCAGCACAGTAAAGGTTGTTTTATACCTAAAAAATGCCGAGTTCTACTATAATACCCAGCTATTTATTGGTTTCTTCAGGAATACATCATGCTAAATCCCTCCCAGTGGTTTACCGAGCAAGTCCCAGAGGCTGGATCGGCCTTTTCGTTAAAAATTAAACAAAAGTTGTACGAGGAGCAATCCGAGTTTCAACACCTTGAAATCTATGAAACCGAAACCTTCGGTAACTTGATGGTGATTGACGGCTGTACGATGATATCGACCCGTGACAACTTTTTTTACCATGAAATGATCAGTCATCCGGCTTTGTTCACTCATCCCGAGCCAAAAAGAGTGTGGATTATCGGCGGCGGCGACTGCGGCACGTTAAGAGAAGTGTTAAAGCATCCCTCGGTAGAACAGGCGGTACAGATTGACATTGACGAGCGGGTAACGCGTCTGGCGGAAATTTATTTCCCCGAGTTATGCGAATCCAATAACGACCCCAGAGCCGATTTGAAATTTATCGACGGCATTAAATGGGTAAAAGATGCCGAGCCGAATTCGGTGGATATTATTATCGTTGACAGTACCGACCCGATTGGCCCGGCGTTAGGTTTATTCAGCGAAGACTTTTACCGCGATTGCTTTGCCTGCCTGTCGAAAAACGGCATGGTGGTACAGCAAAGCGAATCGGCGCTGCTGCACATGAAGCTGATCGGCGAAATGCGCGACGCGATGAGCGCGTCCGGCTTTAAAAATTTGCAGACCTTATTCTTTCCGCAATGTTTGTATCCTTCCGGCTGGTGGAGTGCCACGATTGCCAGCAAAGGCGATTTGAGCCAGTTCAGGGAACAAGATTGTGCGAACAAGCCGTTCGATACCACTTACTATAATGCCGATATACACAAAGCCGCTTTGGCTCAGCCTGAGTTTTTTAAAAAAGCGTTTAATTTGTAAGCAGTTTGGATTGCCTGTTTTCGCAATCCAACATTTATGGCATGAAAGCGTTGGGTTGGAACCACATCAACCCAACCTATAACCCCACAACTCTTAAATAAGACGAGATTACTCCAATGTTTGATCCTAAAGCCCTTGATGATATTGCCAGCCGTTTGGCGGGCGCCATACCTCCCGGCTTAAACAGCCTGAAAAACGATCTTGAAAAAAGCTTCCATGCCATTTTGCAGGGCGCATTAGGCAAGCTTGACCTGGTAACCCGGGAAGAGTTTGAAGTGCAAAAGCTGGTATTAGCAAAAACCCGCTCAAAGCTCGAAGACCTGGAAAAACGCGTCGCCGAGATGGAGCCGCACCTGTTACCTAAAGAAGACCTGAGCCCATCAGCTCACGACTGATTGTGCGGCTTTTGCCATCCTTGGCAGTCGTAAGCACGTACAAATTGTCATGTCCTTAGCGGTTACCTACAGTCGCGGGCGCTCCGGCATAGATGCGCCTTTAGTGACCGTTGAGGTTCACATTTCCAATGGCCTGCCGGCACTGAATATTGTCGGCTTGCCGGAAACAGCGGTTAAGGAAAGCAAGGATCGGGTTCGGGGCGCGATATTAAACTCCAAGTTTGAGTTTCCGATGCAGCGCATCACCGTCAACCTCGCACCTGCCGACTTACCTAAAGAAGGCGGGCGTTTCGATTTGGCAATCGCCTTGGGCATTCTGGCGGCATCCGGCCAGATTCCCGGCGCGCATCTGCATCATTACGAGTGTGTCGGCGAGTTGTCGCTGGGCGGCGAACTACGGGCTATCAACGGCGTGTTACCGATTGCGATACAAGCCCGGAATAATCACCGGAAACTGATACTGCCCAAGGAAAATACCGCCGAAGCGGCATTGGTCAAGGATATTGAAATCATCCCTGCCCTGCATCTGCTCGACGTTTGCGCCCATTTGACCGGGCAGCATTTGATTCAGATCGAGTTCCAGCAGGAAGAGCCGCCCATTCCGGTAACCGATGTCGATTTTGCCGATGTTCACGGCCAATATCACGTTAAACGCGCCTTTGAGATTGCTGCTGCCGGTGCCCATAATTTGATTATGTTAGGCCCGCCCGGCACCGGAAAATCGATGATTGCCTCGCGCTTGCCGACTATTTTGCCGCAGTTGACCGAGCAGCAGGCGCAGGAAACCGCAGCCATTGCCTCAATCAGCGATAAGGGCCTGGATGTCGCCAACTGGCTCAAGCCACCCTATAGAGCCCCGCACCATACCGCTTCGGCAGCGGCCTTGGTCGGCGGCGGCAGCAATCCCAAGCCCGGCGAAATATCGCTGGCGCATAACGGAACTTTATTTTTGGACGAGTTGCCGGAATTCGACCGTAAGGTGTTGGAAGTATTGAGGGAGCCGCTGGAAACCGGGCATATCACTATTTCCCGCGCCGCAAGGCAAGTCGATTTTCCGGCACGCTTTCAGCTGATTGCGGCGATGAACCCCTGTCCTTGCGGTTACCTGGGCGATGCTTCGGGGCGTTGTCATTGCACCTCCGAACAGGTGATGCGCTATCGCGCCAGAGTGTCCGGCCCGTTGCTGGATCGTATCGACATGCATCTGGAGGTGCCCAGAATTTCGCATGAGGTATTGCGCAAAGGTTCGCCGGATGGCGAAGAAAGCAGCGAGAAAATCAGGGCGCGCGTGGTTGCGGCGCGTAACCTTGCGGTCACGCGTAGCGGCAAAGCCAACTCGGCGTTGTCGGCCAAGGAAGTGAAACAGCTGTGCGTATTATCCGAACAAAGTCATCAGATTTTAGAGCAGGCGATGGACAAATTCGGCCTATCGCATCGGGCTTATCACCGGATTTTGAAACTGGCGCGCACCATTGCCGACCTTGCCCAGTCGGAAAATATAGAAACCGCGCACTTAAGCGAGGCGATTAGTTATCGCAAGCTGGATCGTAAAATTTAAGGTTAAACGAGGCGTAACATGTCCGAACAATGCGTATTTTGCGGTCATAAACACCTTATTAGCAAAACCACACGCTATATCTACCAAAAAGATGAGCGAATGCTAGTGATTGAACATGTGCCTTGCCTTGAATGCACGTTTTGCGGTGAGCAATATTTCGACGCGCTGGTTTTAGAAAGAATCGAAAACGATTATCAGGCGATCAATAATCAGCAAAGGCAGCCTCAGCGTATTATGCAGGTTGCGGTAGAGGATTTTGCGTCACTGGCCTGATGAAGAATGCAGCGTAACTAACAGACTAAAGCCAACAAGGTTTTTCATTTTTTAAACCATCAATGTCAAAATTAAACCCCCAACAACAAGCCGCTGTTAAAGCGATTGATCATCCCTTACTGGTGCTGGCCGGAGCAGGCAGCGGCAAGACCCGGGTGATTACCGAAAAAATCGCTTATCTGGTCAAGCAGGGCCTGCCGGCGCGGCATATTGCTGCGGTGACCTTCACCAACAAGGCCGCGCGGGAAATGAAAACCCGGGTGTCCAAACTGCTGGATAACAATCAACAGCGCGGCCTGCGGGTGTCCACCTTTCACTCTTTGGGTTTGGACATATTGCGGGCGGAATCGAAAACGCTGGGCTATAAATCCGGCATCACCCTGTTCGACGAACAAGACAAGCATACCCTGCTGCGCAACCTGATCAGCCACGGCGCGAAAGATTGCGACATCGACAACATCGATAGCTATGCCCGGCAAATCGGGCAATGGAAAAACGCCTTTGTCACCCCGGAACAATCTATAACCCTGGCGGCTGCCACCGAATACCCGGCGGCCAATCTGTACATCGACTACACCCGCAGTCTAAAAGCCTACAATGCGGTCGATTTCGACGACCTGATTCTGTTGCCGGTACTGTTGTTTCAACAACACCCGGCCATTCTGGAAAAGTGGCAAAACAAAATCCGCTACTTGCTGGTCGATGAATATCAGGACACCAATATCACTCAATACCAATTGGTGCGCCTGATCGCCGGTAATTTGGGCCGATTTACCGTGGTCGGCGACGATGACCAGTCCATTTACGCCTGGCGCGGTGCGCAGCCGGAAAACCTGGCGCAATTGCAAAAAGACTACGCCCGCCTGCAAGTCATCAAGCTGGAGCAAAATTACCGCTCCACCGGACGCATCCTAAAAGTCGCCAACCAGCTGATCGCCAACAATCCGCATGCCTTTGAAAAGCGGCTGTGGAGCGAACTGGGTTACGGCGATGCGCTACGGGTTTTAAGCCATAAAGACGAACTGATTGAAGCCCAGCAGATCGTTTCTGAGATCATCCATCATAAATTCAAGACCGGCGGCAATTATCAGGATTATGCGATTTTATATCGCGGCAACCATCAGTCCCGCTTGTTCGAAAAAGGCCTTAGGGAAAACAACATCCCCTATTTCATCAGCGGCAGCACCTCGTTTTTCGCCTATTCGGAAATCAAGGACATCCTCGGCTACCTGCGCCTGTTTGTTAATCAGGACGACGACGCCGCATTTTTGCGCGTCATCAACACCCCCAAACGGGAAATCGGCCCGACCACGCTGGAAAAGCTCGGCGCCTATGCCAATGAGCGCCATATCAGCCTGTTTGCGGCCTCGACCGAGTTCGGCTTGAGCCAAAAGTTATCCGAAAAAGCCATGCAGCGACTGGCAAAATTCCGCGACTGGACGCTCGATACCGCCGACCGTATTGACAGCGGCGATACCTTTGCGGTGATTGAGCACTTCATCGATCAAATCGGTTATTCGCAGCATTTGCAGGAAGAAAGCAAAACCAAGGAATCCGCCGACCGCAAGCTAAAAAATGTCTACGAACTGGTTGATTGGCTAAAACGCATAGCCGATAAAGAAACCGACGGTCAAAAACCGTTAGCGGAAATTGTCGCCAAAATCATGCTGATGGACATCATGGAACGCAATCAGGAAGACGAAATCAGCGATCAGGTCAGCCTGATGACCTTGCATGCCGCCAAGGGCCTGGAATTTCCGCATGTGTTTTTGATCGGCATCGAAGAAAACATCCTGCCCCATCAAAACAGTATCGAAACCGACAACATCGAAGAAGAACGCCGCCTGGCCTACGTCGGCATCACCCGCGCCCAGCGCACCTGTACTTTCAGCTACTGCACCCATCGCAGACGTTACGGCGAAATTGCCGAATGCGAGCCCAGCCGGTTTTTAAGCGAACTGCCCGAAGACGATCTGGAGTGGGTCAACAAAAAACAGCTGGCTCCTGAAGTTATCAAGGAACGCGGCAAAGCCAGTCTGGCGCATTTGAAAACAATGTTATCGTAATTGCCGCAACAATCGGTTAGAATACGCGTCATGCGCCCGTAGCTCAGCTGGATAGAGTACAGCCCTCCGAAGGCTGTGGTCAGAGGTTCGAATCCCCTCGGGCGCACCACTCCAACTCCCAATCTGTATTTATAGCTGCTTCAAAGTTCATATACAAACATATTCATTTGATAATTCGCTTTCCGTTGATAGGTCTTGCAACCTGCAACTGGAATCCTGGTTGAGCAGTTTCAACCGACAGGTGCAATCCCCCGAAGGGTCTGCACACCGGTTAC
>JAURYJ010000070.1 GCA_030653985.1 Methylobacter sp.
GTGCAAACCGACTACACCAGTTTGCTTGGTGACCATAGCGAATGTGAACCACCCGATCCCATCCCGAACTCGGAAGTGAAACCATTTAGCGCCGATGATAGTGTGGCAGTTTGCCATGCGAAAGTAGGGAATTGCCAAGCGCTTAAATTAAAAACCCAAGCCTCAGTGCTTGGGTTTTTTTTTGCCTAAATTTTTGCCTACTTGTTTTGTTGCCGAATTATTTTACTCACGGTTCGTCCATTCCGACGGCCAGTTCATTAGATTTTCCTACAATGCCTTGATAAAGACTGGGTGGGAAACCAAGCAACGCTAAAATACGCCGCTGTACGGCATTTAGTTGCGTGATATAACAGCAATCCGTTTCATTAATATTAATTACGATCAGATTAAGTCCGCAAAATGCTCGCAATATCATCTCTGTGGTTGGTTTGGCTGTTGCTCGCTTAGCATTTCCGGCATAAATATGGTCGCCGAACACCTGCTTGCGTAATAGGGTTGCTGTTACACTGATGGCAGATGAATTCTTGATATCAGGTCATAGGCAATATTATGGATTTTGATCGAAATGTCGTCATCTCAATTATATTGAAAATAACAGGTTTAACCCACTTCCGTTTTTTCGACCGCATTCTCAGCCCAACAATGCAGGGTATTACTGCCAATTTTACATAATTATTCAATGAGATAGCGCTGAGCAGCATCCGCTTTGGCTCGATCTCCTGTCGTGTTTTCAACTACATTGAGCAATATTTCCATGCGCTCACGTAATTTTGGATGCTGGTTAAGAGGGTTGATAACGATCTGGTCGTTATTTTGGGTCATGGCTTAAAAAAACAGTATCTTACTAAATTCCCCGCACTTTTAATCACACGACCTTGATCTGTAGGCAATGATTGCTTGTTAGATTAACCGGCATTGACCTATTATAACCGCCAAGTTTTTAAATTATTGACTAGCGTTTGATGCAAAAAAATACCGAGCCCAATAAACAACTTTTTAGCGGATTTTCCGCTCCCGATACCGAACAAATCAATCGGGCACTGGCGATTATCGCCAAAATCCCTGAAGATCCGCAGTACTTTCGCCCCAAGGGAGTTGAAGTGGCGGCCATTTTGATGGACTTTAATGTCGATCTGAATACCATCTTGGCTGCGATCTTAAGCGATCCACGCTTAGCCCATTTACATTCAAAACCTAATATTAAAGAACAGTTTGGCGAAACCGTTGCAACGCTGGTTAACGATGTTAACTGGCTGAATAAGTTAACCGTTTATTCTCTGGAAATGACGGATCAACCGAGCCAAACGGAAACCTTGCGACGAATGCTGCTGTCCATGACTCAGGATGTCCGCGCCGTGCTGATAAAGCTGGCTTACCGGATTCAACGACTTAAGGTTTTACCCAGAGAATCTTACGAGCTCAGACGTTTTATTGCCCAGGAAACGCTGGATATTTATGCACCGATTGCCAACCGTATGGGTATTCATCAGTTAAAGTGGGAGCTGGAGGACATGGCTTTTCGCTATCTGAAGCCCCAATCCTATCGCCGTATCGCCAAGTCGTTAACCGACAACCGTGTCCAGCGGGAAAACTGTATTAACAACTTCATTGCTCTGCTACAGAAAAAACTCGCTGAAGAGGCGATTTCTGCCCAGATTCATGGCCGACCTAAGCATATTTACAGCATCTGGAAAAAAATGCGGCGCAAACAATTGGACATAGACGAACTTTATGACCTGTTAGCCGTACGCGTTATTGTCGATAACCTGACCGCTTGTTATGCCACTTTAGGTATCGTACATAGCCTGTGGCAAACCATTCCCAAGGAATTTGACGATTATATTGCCAATCCCAAAGAGAACGGTTATCAGTCTTTGCATACCGTCATTATCGACCCCGACGGCAATCGTATCGAGGTACAAATCCGCACCAAACAAATGCACGACTTTGCCGAGCTCGGCGTCGCTGCACACTGGTCTTACAAAGAAGGCGGCAAGCATGACTCTGCGATAGAAAAAAATATCGCCTCGTTGCGTAAATTATTGGAAGAAACCAGTCCTGAGAATAGCCGCAAGGAAGGTAACGACGAAACTCTGTCAGAAAGTTTCCGCAGCGAATTATTTAATGATCGCGTCTATGTTTTAACGCCAGTCGGTAAATTAATCGATCTGGTTAAGGGCTCAACGCCGCTGGATTTTGCCTATACAATCCATACCGAGATTGGGCACCGTTGCCGGGGGGCGAAAATCAATGGTCGTATTGTACCGCTGACCTATACCTTAAAATCCGGCGAACAGGTAAAGATTTTAACGGCGAAAGATGGAGGCCCCAATCACAACTGGATTGATCCTAATCTAGGCTATTTAAAGACATCGGCGGCGATCAGCAAAGTGAAAAGCTGGTTTAAAAATCAGCAACAAGCCCAAAATATCGCCACAGGCAAAACTATTCTGGATAAGGAAAGCCAGCGCCTAGGCTTAAAAATGCTTAACTTAACGGAGTTGGCTAAACATTTCCATCAGCCGGATACCGATAGATTACTTGAAGCCATAGGCCGTAGCGATATTAATAGCCGTCAGCTTGCGGCATTTTTCAAAGTGCCTGAATTGGAAGCTACTGCCCCCATTCAGCGCAAAAAGCCCGAAGCTAAATCCGTCATTTCTGTAGCCGGCATTGATAATGTTCTGACTTCTTTTGCCCACTGTTGTTCGCCGGTTCAAGGTAATGACATTATCGGCTATATTTCCCACAAAAAAGGCATTACTATCCATCGCAAAGATTGTGAAAACATCTTGCATCTTGACCCCGAAAAGCAGGCTCAGCTTATTTCGGTGAGCTGGGGCGGAAAAAAAGTCAACTACGCTGTTCCTATTGTTATCGATGCTTTTAACTCTCATAATTTGCTAACTGATGTTACCCAGATTTTGGCGCAGGCTAAAATCCATATTTCTAATGCCGCACTGGATACTCATCCCGATTTTTCAGCGCGACTCAATTTGACCATTCAGATTGAAAATACCGATCAGTTAAGTCAAGTACTTAATAAAATTAATCAATTGCCTAATATCGTGGATGTTAAGCGTAAAACCTAACGCTGGGGCAATTGTTGCCTCGTGGGCGCGAATTTATTCGCGCCTAGTCAACAACGCGAATAAATTCGCGCCCACAGCCTTGCACCTTTAATCTTGCACCTTTTAACCTAAATTCCTATGTCCTTACAAACCCAAGCCCATCCTGAGCCTAGCCAAAGGAAACGCCTGATTCTGGTTGACGGTTCCTCTTTTTTATTTCGCGCTTATCATGCCATTCCGCCGCTAACCAACGCCAATGGCGAACCCACTAATGCAATTCACGGCGTAACCAGTATGTTGCGCAAACTGATCGCCGACTATCACAGCGACTACATCACCGTCGTCTTTGATGCGCCCGGTAAAACCTTTCGCAATGCACTTTATGATCAGTACAAAGCCCATCGTCCGCCCATGCCTGATGATTTGCGGGTACAGATTGCCCCGCTGCACAACGTGATTCGTGCTATGGGTTTGCCACTGATTATGGAGTCCGACGTGGAAGCCGACGATGTGCTGGGAGCTTTGGCTCAACACGCCGAACAACAAGGCCTAGATGTCATTATTTCTACAGGCGACAAGGATATGGCGCAGCTGGTTACCGAGCACATTATTCTGGAAAACACCATGTCCAATACCCGCATGGATATTCAGGGGGTTTTCGACAAATTCGGCGTCAAGCCGGAGCAGATTATCGATTATCTAGCCTTGATCGGCGACACCGTCGACAATATTCCCGGCGTACCCAAAGTTGGCCCTAAAACGGCGGCAAAATGGCTCGGACACTACCAGACCTTGGAAAATCTGGTCGCCCACGCCGATGAAATCACCGGAAAAATCGGCGAAAACTTGCGCGCCAGTTTGGATCAGCTGCCGTTATCCAAACAACTGACCACCATAAAATGCGATCTTAATTTACCCTACAGCATCGAAGACCTGAAACAGCAGCCGATGGACAAGGCGGAACTGAAAAATTTATTGGCTGAGCTGGGCTTTTCGTCCTGGTTAAAAATGCTGGATAATCCTCCGGCTACACCCAGGACAAGTTCTATTGAAACGACAACCGCTCAAATTAATGATAAACCCGCGCCCATTGAATCCAGTTATGAAACGGTATTAACCGAACAGCACTTTAACGACTGGCTGGCTCAACTTGAAAAAGCCGAGTTGTTTGCCTTCGACACCGAAACCACCAGCCTGGATTACAGTAAGGCGCAGATAGTCGGCGTATCGTTTGCGGTAACGCCAGGCTTTGCCGCCTATGTGCCTTTGGCTCATGACTATCCCGGCGTACCGGATCAACTGGATAGGTCTGAAATACTGGAAAAACTCCGGCCTCTGCTGGAAAATCCGCGTAAAGCCAAACTCGGGCAAAACCTGAAATACGATATGCATGTATTGGCTAATCACGGCATCGCCTTGCGCGGCATTAGCCACGACACCATGCTGGAATCCTACGTGTTAAACAGCACCGCAACCAAACACAATATGGATGATCTGGCTAAACACTATCTGGGCGTTGAAACCATCCATTACCAAGATGTGGCCGGTAAAGGCGTAAAACAGATAGGCTTTCAGCAAGTGCCGATAGAGCAAGCCGCCCCTTACGCCGCAGAAGATGCCGACATTACCTTGCGACTGCATCAACTGCTGTCGGCAAAACTGGCACAATATCCAGAATTGCAAAAGCTGTATACGGAAATGGAAGTGCCGCTCATCAGCGTACTTGCCCGCATTGAAAACAATGGCGTATTGATCGACACCGCGATGCTCGCGCAGCAAAGTCTTGAGCTTTCCAGTCAGATTATCTCCCTTGAGCAACATGCCCACGACTTGGCCGGGCAGACTTTTAATTTGGGTTCGCCCAAGCAGATCCAGGAAATACTTTACGATCAGCAAAAACTGCCGGTGTTAAAGAAAACACCCAAAGGCCAACCCTCAACCGAAGAATCGGTATTACAGGAATTGGCTATCGATTACCCGCTGCCCAAGTTGATTCTGGAGTACCGAAGTTTAAGCAAACTGAAATCGACCTATACCGACAAGCTGCCGCAACAACTTGACGAACAAACGGGACGCATTCATACCTCATACCATCAGGCAGTCACCGCAACCGGGAGGCTGTCTTCATCCGATCCCAATTTGCAAAACATCCCGATACGCAGCGAAGAAGGGCGAAAAATCCGACAAGCGTTTATCGCCCCCGAAGGCAGGAAAATAGTCGCCGCCGATTATTCGCAAATTGAGTTGCGTATCATGGCGCATTTATCGGCTGATTCAGGCTTGGTAAAAGCCTTTAGCGAAGGACAAGACGTGCATAGAGCCACAGCGGCTGAAGTGTTTGGCGTTGCTCCCGAACAAGTCACCAGCGATTTGCGGCGCTCAGCCAAGGCGATCAATTTCGGGCTGATTTACGGCATGTCGGCCTTTGGTCTGGCACAACAATTAGGCTTGTCGCGCAACCAGGCGCAATCTTATATCGATTTGTATTTTACCCGTTACCCCGGCGTCAAAAACTATATGGACAGCATCAGGGAGCAAGCCCGCAAACACGGCTATGTTGAAACCTTATTCGGCAGACGGCTGTATTTGCCGGAGATCAACTCACGCAACGCGGCGCGCCGCCAGTACGCCGAGCGCACCGCTATCAACGCACCGATGCAGGGAACGGCGGCCGACATCATTAAACGCGCGATGATTGCCGCCGACCGGTGGTTATTTAAGGAAACCCCGGATGCCAAAATGATTATGCAAGTGCATGACGAGCTGGTATTTGAAATTGCAGCAGATCAGGTAGACGACTGCGCGGCGAATATCAGAACCTTGATGTGTGCGGCCGCCGATCTTGACGTGCCGCTGATTGTCGACATAGGCGCTGGCAATAATTGGGACGAAGCCCATTAGAAATAAAAATTAACTAACGCCTGCCTTTGCGCAAGGGGCAGACCAGGCCGGCCGCCGCTACAAATGCTATACTTTTTTTGTTGATTATTGCTTAACGACACACAATGCTAAACTCAAAAAACGAAAAACTTATCACTCTCGTTGAAAAAATGCCCGCTTTTCCTAAAAGCGTCCAACAGGTGATGCAATTAACGTCAGACATCAACGCTTCGGCAAAAGATATTGTCCGCGTTATAGAATGCGATCCGGTCATGACCGTTAAAGTCCTCAAAGCGATTAACTCATCTTTCTACGGCTTGCCGCAAAAAATCACCTCGGTGCAACGAGCCGTCGTACATATCGGCATGAACACCATAAAGAACATAGCGTTAGGTGTTGCCGCAATGGGCATGCTGAAGGCCACCAACAAGGCCAATTTCAATACCTCCGATTTCTTGCTGCATTCTTTAACCACCGCAGCAATCAGTAAACTGCTTGCTGAACGCCTGGGTCTATCTTCAACACAATGTGGCGATTGTTTCGTTGCCGGCTTACTGCATGACTTTGGAAAAGTGGTCTTCGCCGAGTTTATGCCTGATGAATTTAAACTCGCCTTGGAAAAGAGCAAGGATCAACAACTGCCCCTGCATCAGACCGAAGTCGAATTTATCGGTTTGAGTCATTCACAGGCCGGTAAAATGCTGGCCGAGAAATGGGAGCTGTCTGATGAGCTCATTGATGCCATCGCTCATCATCATAATCTCGACCCCAGCCAAAATGTCTTAAGGGATTGCGTTTTTGCCGCCAATCAAATCAGCAAACAGATGCAGTTTGGCGATGGCGGAAACCCGCTGATAGAGGACTTTCCCGAAGCCATTAGCACCCGCTTTGGCTTGTCGCTCTCCGCCATGTGCGAGGCATTAGGGGACTTAGCAGCCGTCAAAACAGAAGCACAATCATTTATTCATGTGTAGTGTTCTGCTTGTGCTCCTACATCTACATCCACGCAGTCGAAGGGCAAATAATGAAATTTAAATTCTGGGGCGTTAGAGGATCCATACCCACACCGGGACCCACTACGGTTAAATATGGCGGCAATACCACCTGCATAGAAATCAGAACCGATGACCATGATTTGATCATTCTCGATGCCGGTACCGGCATTCACGCTCTAGCACAAAATCTGCTGAAAGAAATGCCGATTCAGGCGCATATCTTCATTACCCACACCCATTGGGATCACATACAGGGCCTACCCTTTTTTATCCCCATTTTTATCCCGAACAACCAGATTACCATTTACGGCGGAATTGACCCGATAACAAATGAAACCATCAGCAGAGCGCTTTCTGTACAGTTGCAATACAGTTTCTTTCCGATACGGGAAGCACAGTTAAATGCACGGATTCAATACGCTACAGTCAAGCCGGGTGTACCGGTCAAGGTTGGCAGCGCCACTATCACCCCCATTATACTCAGTCACCCGGTACTCAATTTCGGCTACCGAATCGATTGTGACGGGCAGTCGCTTTTTTTTACCGGCGATTACGAGCCGCAGCTCAACATCTATAATCCGGAAGATGATGAATATGCCGAATTCCAGTCTTTTGTCGATGAAAAATGGGACGAAGTGGTCCTGGCCATGAAAGATGTCGATGCGTTGATTGTCGACGCTTCCTATACCAACGAGGAATATGCCTCCAAACAAGGTTGGGGGCATGGCACTTATGATTCAGGGATAAAGCTGGCGATCGCCGCAAACGCAAAAAAACTGTTTTTCACCCACCATGAACCTACCCGTAACGATGCAAGCCTTGAGGTCATTTATCAAAGCTTATTGCAAAATAACCCAAAAAGCCGCTGCGAATTATTGCTCGCTCAGGAAGGTGTCGACATTTCACTCTGATCCACCTCAACCGGGGTAAACAATCGATCAAGAGCCGCATGCACCTCATCAACACCGGTTTTTTTCAACGACGAAAACAGCTGTATCGTCAAAGGGAAATTCGCATCCCTTAGCTCCTTTTGTATCTGTAATAAGGTATTTTTAGCCGCGCCATAATTCAACTTATCCGCCTTGGTTAACAGTATATGTAGCGGCAACCCGGTGTGTTCGCACCACTCTATCATCTGCCAGTCGAATTCGGTTAACGGATGGCGAACGTCCATCACCAAAATAATGCCGCATAATGACTTGCGACTGGTTAAATACGTTTCCATCAACTCATGCCATTGTTTCTTCACTGCTAAAGGCACTTTGGCATAACCGTAACCCGGTAAATCGACAAACCGTTGGCGCTCATTAATTTCGAAAAAATTGAGCATCTGGGTTCTACCCGGTGTTTTACTGATCCGGGCCAATCCGTTTTGCCGGGTTAAGGTATTAATCGCACTCGATTTACCCGCATTAGATCGTCCGGCAAACGCGACTTCCATGCCCTGATCCTGCGGCGTGTCACTGAGGTGTGGCGAACTGTTAATAAATTTTGCTTGATGATAAACTGGATTCATCGTTGTCTCGCTTAGAATTACTATTTAGAGTAAAATTTAAAACTATAAAGGCAGGCACAATGCCTACTTCTACGTAAAACTGATTAACCATTCCGAAGGGGAATTTGATGAAGAAAAAATTGCAGATACTTTCAATTTCTCTGGTGTTGACCAGTGTTACCAGTATTTTACATGCAGAAGGCAATATTAACGCAGGAAAACAAAAAACAACGACCTGCACCAGTTGTCACGGCGACAACGGCAACAGCATAATGCCAACATTTCCCAAGCTTGCACAGCAACACGCCTCCTATCTGCAACAGCAGTTGCATGCATTTAAAGACGGCAGCCGCAATGACCCGATGATGTCTGCGGTGGCACTGGCATTAACCGATGAAGATATAGCCGACATTTCCGCCTACTACGCCGCACAAAAGATTGCTGAAAACGCCTTGCCTGTTTTGAACGCTGACGATGAAGACGAAAAACCGACCGCTAACAAAGACATTCAGACCCTCATTGCTCAAGGCAGCGATCTGTACCGCAACGGTGATCTGCCCAGAGAAGTCTCAGCCTGTATAGCCTGTCATGGTCCTTTTGGCGAGGGCAACAAACCGGCCTCATTTCCAGCACTAAAATCGCAACACGCCGACTATTTAATTAAAGCGCTCACTGACTTTAAATCCGGTTCTCGCGGTAATAATCCGGAAAGCATGATGCACATGATTGCTAAAAAAATGACCGATGAGGAAATAAAAGCCGTTTCTTATCGTATATCGATGATGAAATAAACCTCATCTAAGGAATACCAAAACTCCGCAGGTTTGATTGCGCTCTAGTTCCCGTGGGCAAAATCGACCTGCAAAACCTTATAGAGAACTTTAGTCATGCTTAAAAAAATCGCCCAAACCAGTTTATTCATCTTATTGTTTTCCTGCTCAGCCTTGTTAAAAGCCGAATCGGTTGGTTATGAAACCCTGTCGCCGGCACAACCTACCCATAATCCCGATAAAATTGAAATCATTGAGTTCTTTTGGTACGGCTGTCCGCATTGCTACAGCCTTGAACCACTACTGGAAAAGTGGGTAAAAAGCTTGCCTAAAAATGTTGAGTTTATCCGCCAACCGGCTGTATTTAGCGACCTTTGGGGCAAGCATGCCAAAGCCTATTTTACCGCTGAAGCGCTGGGCGTAGTCGATAAAATTCATGCTGATTTTTTCGATGCCATCCAAAATAAAAAACAAAATCTTGAGACTGAAGATCAGCTGGCTAAATTCTTTGTTGCGCATGGCGTTAATAAAAATGAATTTCATGACACTTACCATTCATTTCTAGTCGACGCCAAAATGCGTCAGGCAACCACAATGGCCGGTCGTTACGGCGTAACCGGCGTTCCTGCCGTCATCATTAACGGCAAATACAAAACCAACGGCCCGATTGCCGGTTCTCATGAAAAAATGCTTGAAGTCGTTGATCAACTGATTAAGCAGGAAAGCGCGACAAAATAATCGCGCCCTATCTCAACAGATCACATCCTTACTCACTCTTTGATAGCTTGAACAAACCTTACCGAGATGCGGCGGCTTGTAGGCCGCTGCTGGCACAAAATAGTCACCATTTAATCCTTGATAAGGTCTATCATGAGTATTTTTAATAAGGTAGCCGAACAGAATAAATGGAAAGAGAAATATTTAAATCTACTTGATGAGCAGGAACAATCTGAACAAGCCTATAAAGAAACAGAAGACCTGCTTGGTAAAATCATCATACGCCTGACTATCGCAACCACTGGGCTAGATCCTCTTCTTGACCCGCATTTGCTGAGTATTCGCGATCAAGTAAAAAACGGTATAAACAGCCCCGCACTTAAAGATGAGCTTGCGAAATTCACCCATTCCGTCACTCAAATCAGACACACTCCACCTAAAAACCAGCCAGTAGAAGCGGAACTGCTATTTGATTTTCTGCTTCAGCAATATCGAACCGAGCAACATCAAAATGCGCTAAAACAGCTAAAGAATAAAGCTGAGACCGTAAAATTTGAAACCGCCAATCAATTATTTATCGCCATAGTTGAAATTATCGAGCCTGACGACGGCATTTCCCCGACCAATATCCTCGTCAACCAGATTGATATAGACATTGTCAGTCGACAGTTATTGCTGTTACTGGAAGGCATCGAAATCCCCAGCATCTTTGATCAACAGGCTCAAGCCGCAAAACAGTTGCTAGCCGCCTCCAATCGAACTGCAACGGCTTTTGAAGCCATTATGGACAAGTCCTTTAAGTTATTGCTTAAAATCAAACAACACAACCAATCCGAACAGCAAGACATTGATAAGTTTCTCGCTCATATTACCGAGCAATTGGCTGCACTGGATGTGAGCCTGATCGGGGCCAGTACGGCAGCCATTGAATCGGCCGAAAACAGAAGCAAATTCGATCAATCCGTTTCTGAACAGATGGAAGCATTAAAGTTAAGCTCGACCAGCGCTACCAAACTGGAGCCTTTAAAGGGAATCATCAACAGTCGCTTAGCCAATATTGCCAAAGAAATTCAGGACCACAGCCAAAAAGAAGCTATCCAACGCCAAAAGACACAACAGCAACTTGATGATTTGGTTAATAAAATAAAAGATATGGAGTCAGAATCCTGCGATCTCAAATCAAAACTAAAAATTGCCAACACCCAGGCATTACGCGACACCTTAACCGGCCTACCAAATCGCTATGCCTATAACGAATGCCTGGAAACCGAACTAGCCCGCTGGAAACGTTACCATTCACCGTTAAGTCTGATCGTCTGGGACATTGATCATTTCAAAAATATCAACGACAGTTATGGTCACAAAGCCGGCGATAAAGTATTGCAGTTAATCGCCAAACAATTATCCGAGCATTCCCGCACAACCGATTTTATCTCCCGTTTTGGCGGCGAAGAATTTACTATGCTGTTACCCAACACCGACAGCCAATCGGCGTTAATACTGGCCAACCAACTACGTCAAACTATTGAGAAAACCGGCTTTAACGCCAGCGGCACCTCCGTTGCCATCACTGTTTCCTGCGGGGTTACAGCGTTCATCACTGACGACACCGATGAAACCGCATTCGAACGCGCTGACCAAGCGCTTTATCAGGCTAAACAGCAGGGCCGAAATCGATGTTGCCTTTTTTAAAGGCTTAACTTCCGATTATCCACAAGCAGCATCAAAATCAAATTGATTAAGTGCCGCATAGGGATAAACAGGCGAGGAATTCAGCGACTTGGGTTTGAGCAAATTAATGCCTTTTCTTGTAATTCAGCTTATTATATCGACCATTCTTGCTATGAGTGTAGGAATGACCGGTCGCCATTACACTTATGCTTAGCCACGATGATTTATGATAACGCGCCATGAAACCTTATAAAATAGTAATCCTTTTGCTGCTACATTCAGCTATCGTAGGCTGCGGACAGCCTGGTCCGCTTTATTTACCGAATCAAGTAGCACCGATTCATGTAGAGCCGGAACCCGCCCAAAAACCAGAACCCAAACCCGACTAATCTGCCAGGAAGCCGATTTGCATTTACCCGAAAGGGGCGTGGCAGGGATAGCCATGCATGACTAAAATAAATAATTATGGATTACTTTAATTACCGAAATGGTGAGCTGTTCGCCGAAGACATTGCTGTTTCTGATATCGTCTATAAATACGGCAGCCCCTGCTACATCTATTCACGCGCCACGCTAGAGCGGCACTGGAAGGCTTTCGACCGAGCTTTTGGCGATCAAGCGCATTTAATCTGTTATGCGGTCAAAGCGAATTCCAATATTGCGATACTCAATCTGCTATCCCGTTTAGGCTCAGGTTTCGACATTGTTTCTCTGGGTGAATTAGAACGGGTGATTGCCGCCGGTGGCGAGCCTGAAAAAATCGTGTTTTCCGGTGTCGGCAAACGCGAAGATGAAATTCTGGCTGCGTTAAAAATCGGCATACGCTGTTTTAATATTGAAGTCAGCGGCGAACTGGACCGGATTAACCGACTGGCCGAGCAATTGGGCGTTATCGCGCCGGTATCTTTTCGGGTAAACCCGGATGTCGATGCCAAAACTCATCCTTATATCTCTACCGGTTTAAAGGAAAATAAGTTCGGCATCGACATTGATCAGGCTTTGATTGAATATCGCCGTGCTGCGGCCATGTCCAATATCAAGGTGATCGGCATTGATTGCCATATCGGCTCACAACTGACCGAAACCCGGCCTTTTCTGGATGCGTTGGATAAGATTCTCGATCTGGTTGCCTCGCTTGCGGCCGAAGGGATTAAACTGCATCATCTGGATCTGGGCGGAGGCTTGGGTATTTGTTATAAAGATGAACAGCCGCCTGAACCTGCCGACTATATCCAGGCGATTTTGGCGCGACTGGGCCGAACCGATTTTGAAATTCTACTGGAACCGGGCCGCGCTATCGTCGGCAATGCCGGCATTCTGGTCACTCAGGTTGAATATCTTAAACCGACGGCGAATAAAAACTTTGCTATCGTCGATGCGGCAATGAATGATCTGGTACGCCCTGCTTTATATAGCGCCTGGCAGGCTATTATTCCGGTAAACCTGCAGAGTAATGCGCTGGAAACAACCTGGGATATCGTCGGCCCGGTCTGTGAAACCGGTGATTTCTTGGGTAAAGACCGTACGCTTAAAATTGCTCAGGGCGATTTGTTGGCGATACGCTCATCCGGCGCCTATGGTTTTACCATGAGTTCGAATTATAATTCCAGGCCGCGCCTGGCTGAGCTGCTGGTTGACGGCAGCAGTCTGCACTTGATCAGGGAAAGAGAAACGCTTGCCCAGCTTTGGGTAGGCGAGCATTTATTGCCATGATCAATTTCACAAAAATGCACGGCCTCGGTAATGATTTTGTGGTCATTGACGCGATCAATCAGCAGATCGCCTTAACCCCAGAGCAAATCCGACGACTGTCTGACCGGCACTTCGGTATTGGCTTTGATCAGCTGCTGTTGGTTGAAAAAGCGGTAAGCGCCAATGCCGATTTCAAATACCGGATTTTTAACGCGGACGGCAGCGAAGTCTCTCAATGCGGTAATGGTGCGCGCTGCTTCGCCCGTTTTGTCCGCGATAAAAAACTGTCGGATAAGAATGAAATCCGCGTCGATACCAATTCCGGTCAATTGTTGCTACGTTTTGATGACGACAACCAGATCACCGTCAATATGGGCGTTCCAAGACACGCACCCGCTGAAATCCCGCTGCTGGCGGAAGAAGAATCCCGCTTTTATACGGTGCGGGTTAACGAGACTGAAAAGGCCTTCGGCGCGGTCTCGATGGGCAATCCACATGCGGTTATTCAAGTGACGGATGTTAAATCCGCGCCGGTGGCTGAATTGGGCAAAGCCCTGGAAAGCCATGCTTTTTTCCCTGAACGGGTTAATGTCGGCTTTATGCAAGTCGTAGATCGCCAACATATCAAGCTGCGCGTGTATGAACGCGGCGCTGCCGAAACTCTGGCTTGCGGCAGCGGCGCTTGTGCTGCCGTGGTCATCGGCATCGAACACAATCTGCTGGATCATACGGTCTGCGTTGAGCTACCCGGCGGAACGCTAACCATTAACTGGCCTGGCCGTGGCGAACCGGTTTTAATGACGGGGCCTGCCATTTCTGTTTTTGAAGGACACTTATGCTATGAATGAATTAATCACGGAACTCACTCCAGCCCAGATTGAAAATTATCTGCGCAACCATCCCGAGTTCTTTCACCAACACTTGAATTTGCTGGAACAACTGAGCATCCCTCATCCCTCCGGCACGGCAGTCTCACTGATTTCAAAGCAGCTGGAACTGTTTAGGAATCGGCATCATGACATGGAAAATCAGCTCACTGCGCTGATTGAAATAGCCAGAGACAACGATGCTTCTCTGATCCGTATGCACAAGCTCACTCTGGCGCTGCTGGAGGCTACAACGCTGGAAGACGCAGTAGCTAATCTTGATGTCGTCCTGTCAGAATATTTTCTGGTCGACTTTGTTGCGGTACGCATTATCAAACATCACCCAGACTCCGCGACTATGACTAATCTGTTTATTGAGCCGGACAGCAAAGACCTGGAACCGTTTGCCAGCGAACTGGCCGGAAATCAGCCTAAATGCGGTCGCCCGACTCTGGCTCAAGCAAAGGTTTTATTCGGCGAATCAGCATTTGAAGTGAAATCTTGCGCGATTATCCCGCTGGCTTTTACCGAATTGGAAGGTATTTTAGCCATCGGCAGCCGAGAGGACGGCCGCTTTCATTACAGCATGGGCAATCTGTTTTTAAACCACATGAGCGAAATCATAGGTACCCGGCTGATCAACTTGTTACAAGAGCGCAAGCTTAACCTACAGGACTTAGGCGAGGTGCGCGAAGAAGCCGAGGCCTTCAATTGATTCCCAGTCATGAATCGACTAAAAGTATGGCCGACGAAAGACACAAACAGCACCAACAACGCCCAAAATTTTATATTTTTCCTGATTTTCAGCGATGCTATTTACCCTCATGGATCAAATTTTTTCTGGACTATTTTTACTCGGAAACCGCCTATCATGCATGCTGATGCGGAGTTAATGCTGGCTGACTTTTTCACCCAGCTTACCGTTGAAGTGCGCGCCTCGGAACACACTATAAAAAGTTATCGGCGGGATATTAAGCATCTATCCCGCTATTGCACAGACAAGGCCATAGCCCAGTGGGCAGACCTGCAACATACCGATATTCGCGCCCATATAGCCGGTCGGCACCGGAAAGGCCTGAGCAGTAAAAGCCTTCAGCGCGAGTTGTCTGCGATACGCAGTTTTTATAACTACCTGTTAAAAAAAGGTCAGGCCAGCGCCAATCCTGCCCAACATATTCAAGCACCCAAACAAGATCGAAAGCTGCCAAAAACACTGGATGTCGATCAGTTATCCGGTTTACTGGAAGCCGGAGCGAGTTCGCTGCTCGAAATCCGCGATCTGGCCATGTTCGAATTATTCTATTCATCCGGTCTGCGCCTGAGTGAGCTATCGGGGCTTGATGTAACCGATCTGGACTTGCCGGATAACACCCTGACTGTCCGCATCGGTAAGGGCGGTAAATCCAGGGTATTACCAGTGGGCAGCAAAGCCGTTACCGCTATTGAAAACTGGTTGCAACAACGCGCCATAAAAATACCCGCCATCGATTCGGCTTTATTTGTGTCAACGCGCGGAACTCGACTCGGCCAACGCAACATCGAATTAAGGCTGGAACAGTGGTGCAAAAAAAAAGGTATTGCCGAACATATCCATCCGCACATGCTCAGGCACTCTTTTGCCAGTCATTTACTTGAATCCAGCCAGGATTTAAGGGCCGTTCAGGAATTGCTCGGCCATAGCAATATCAGTACCACCCAAATATACACCCATTTGGACTTCCAGCATCTGGCTGAAATTTATGATAAAGCCCATCCAAGAGCCAAAAAAAAACCCTTATAGCCGCTTGCACCATAAGCAAATCGCTAAAAAACCTGCTACTATGCAGTTAATTTTTCATATAAAAAGCAATAGGGTGAAAATATTTTCAACCCTACAAAAAACCTCTTTACGGGATTTCAAAAATGGCGGCAAATGAAGCACTGAACGATTTAAAATCGAAAGGAATACTCTGGGGGTTTGGCGTCTTCGTCCTCATTGTATTGGCCGTCTTGCTCTTCTTAGGCGCTTGGTGGGGCAGTGAACCGAAACAATTTAATATTATGGACGAAGCGGTGAAGCGTGCCGAAGAAACCCATACCACTGAAAATATGCCTATCGGCTACGTCTATACCAACACCCTGGCTCATATCGCCGAGGTTCTGTTGCATAAAAGCGGCGGCTATATTACTAATGACGTCGCGCCTCCAGGCGTATTTCTGGACAACGTTCCCAATTGGGAATATGGCGCGTTGGTAATGCTGCGTGACGCCACCACCGCATTAAGAAATCACTTTGCCAGAGATCAGTCGCAATCCGCCGAAGATCCTGACTTAGCGATTGCTGAACCTTATTTTTATTACGAACATAACTCCTGGGCTTTGCCTTCAACGGAAGCTGAATATCAAAAAGGTATTGATTCCCTGCATAAATACATGGAGCGCCTGCAAAAATACGGCGGTCCAGTCAAAAAAGCGCAATTTTATTCCAGAGCAGACAATTTGTGGCAGTACACCGAAGTGGTGATAAAACGTCTGGGCGGCTTATCTACCCGATTGAGCGCAAACGATTCCAGCAACTACGGACCAGGACTCACCAAGCTTGAGCAACAGGCAGCTCAAGAAAAAGGAACACCTGTAGCTAAAGTGACATGGCTCGAGATTGATGATGTCTTCTATGAAGCGCGCGGTGCAAGTTGGGCTTTATTACACATACTTAGAGCGATCAAACATGATTTTGCTGACATTTTGTTAGATAAACGGGCCATGCGTACCGTTGACATCATGATTAAGGCGCTGGAAAATGCACTGACGCCTATTTTAAGCCCGATGATTTTAAACGGTAGCGGCTATGGTATTTTCGCCAACTACTCGCTGTCGATGGCCAATTATATAGCTCGCGCCAATGCAGCGGCGCTTGATTTACGCGATATTATGAACAGAGGCTAATGACGATGGACGAACAAATTAACGACAACTTGAAACAACTATCCAGCTGGAAAAGAATTTTCTTTATGCTGATTTTTGCGGCGATCGGCAGTCTAGTCAGAATGTTGCTTTGGGCCGTTATTATCTTACAGGTGGCCTCAACACTGATCACCGGAAAAACCAACGTCAATACGCTTAATTTTGGACGCAGCCTGTCCATTTACATGTACCATATTTTATTGTTTCTGACCTTTAATACCGAAATCCTGCCATTCCCTTTTTCCGACTGGAATATGACCGCAGAACTCAACCTGCCTCAACCGAAAAAATCCGCAAAATAAGACAGAATGGATGCTAGCCGAAAAATCATTCATATCGATATGGATGCATTTTTTGCGGCAGTAGAGCAGCGCGATTTCCCACAATACCGTAACAAATCGCTGATCGTCGGCGGCGCTCCAAACTCTCGGGGCGTAGTCGCAACTTGCAGCTATGAAGCAAGGCAATACGGCATCCATTCTGCGATGCCTTCGGCTCACGCTTATCGTTTATGCCCGCAGGCTATTTTTGTAAAACCTCGCTTCGACGCTTATCAACAAGCGTCAATGTCCATTCGAAAAATCTTTGCCGACTATACCGACCTTTTTGAGCCCCTTTCTTTAGACGAAGCCTATCTGGATGTCAGTCAGTCATGCTTGCATCAAGGCTCAGCCACATTAATCGCCAAAGCCATCAAGGCGGCGATTAAGCAGGAAACCCAGCTGATCGCTTCGGCCGGCATTTCTTATAACAAATTTCTCGCTAAAATCGCCTCGGACATCAATAAACCGGACGGACTTTATGTCATCACCCCGGAACAGGGCGCAGACTTTGTCGGACGCCTTACGATCGACAAATTTCATGGCATAGGCAAGGTGACTTCGCTAAAAATGCGAGCGTTGGGCATCAACACCGGCAAGGACTTAAAGGATCTGCCGCTGGAAATGTTGCAGCATTATTTTGGCAAGGCCGGACTGCATTATTACAGCATTTCCAGAGGCATAGACCACCGCCCCGTCAACAACTGCCGCAGCAGAAAATCGGTAGGTGTGGAAATGACTTTTCAACAGGATATTCAGCTTAAACAAGAGGTCATTGCACAATTGCAAAGCCTGCTGGAAAAAGCCTTGAGCAAAGTCGCCGAAAAACAGCTGGTCGCCCATACTCTAACCATAAAGATTAAATATCATGACTTTGTCCAAATCACCCGCAGCCGGACATTGCCGCATATCATTACTGCGACAACGACTATAGGTGCCGTTCTTGAAGATTTGGTAAAAAACACCGACATAGGCAGGCGTAATGTCCGCTTGCTGGGAATTACGCTGTCATCACTGGATGACAAGACTGGACAGACTGATTACCAGCAACTGGATTTGTTTAGCGATTGCTAGGCTGATGGAAGGGCTACCGCCGGTAGCCCCTACGCTATCTCCTGCTCATCCTCAAATCCTGATTCATCATCCAACTCGCCTTCAACCTGAAATAATAATTTCAGTTGACGATATAATTGACGAGAAGATTTAGGCGGTTTACCGGCTTCGGCTTCTTTTTGAGCATTACGTGATAATTGCCTTAATACTTGCCGATCAGCTTGCGGTTGCTCGGCAAGCAATGCCAGCAATGCATCATTACCCTCGTTAATTAGCCGATCTCGCCAACGTTCTACCGCGTGATGCTCGCGGACGGCATGAGCGCTTTTATTTTTAATGCGCGACAGTTTCTCTAAAATAGGCTCTAGGTCTATCTTATGAAGCTGGCTGGTAATGAATTTAAGCAGCCGCTTTCTCGCGCCTTTATGCGGCATACCCGATACTTCTATAACCGCTTTATTAATGATATCAGGAAGCTCAAGCGTTTTTAATTGCCCCGCAGGTAGCTCTGACATTTCTTCGCTTAACGCAAAAAGAACGGCCATATCTTTCTTTATTTGTGTCTTATTCGGCCGGATTGCATAAAATTCTTCGGCCTCATCATCGTATTCGTATTCTTCACTCATTTTATATCAAACCATTGCGATTAAAAAACAACCCATCTCACTATACCTGCACTCTACATCCAATCCGCTGTTACTTTTTGCTCCATTGGAAAGCCAGGTTGTACTTGTAACACCCTATCGCACCCAGACTCGTTATCTTTGTGGTGAATTAATGGCCAACTTCTATAACGAGTACATCAATACCATTGCCTCTTAATCGGGCTCGAATGGTGCTAACGCTGGCCATCTGAGTATAAGGCCCAATTTTGACCCGATTCCAGACCGTATTGCCAACTTTTGCTTTCTCAACTTTTGATTCAATCCCCATTAAAGCCAGCTTGGCTCTTAAGGCATCGGCATCTTTAAATTCCTTAAACGAGCCGGCTTGCAAAATATAATTAGCGGTTTTTGCCTGTCCAACCCGTTCTTCTCGGGTACGCGTGTTAATTTCATAATCCGGTACGATGACTTCTTTTTCAGGCAGGATGGTATAAAAATCAAATTGCGGCAGCATCGGTCCCGGCTCAGGGTTTTTTTCCTGCTGGGGTGCTTCAGCTTTTGTTGCCTCAGGCTTTGTCGATAACGCCGGCGAAGGGGACGTTTGTTTCGATCCGGTACTACTCAAATAAACCAAAAAGACTACAAACGAAATAATCAATGCCGTGATCAGCATCCATCGCCACAGACTAAGACTTTCTGGTTTTTTTCTGTACGATGTGGACGCAGTATTCTTATTCTGCGTTCTGTGTTTGTAGTCTTTAGCCATTACATTGCTTCAGGTGTGTTGATATTCAGCAAGTCCAAACCGTTTGCCAAAATCTGTTTTACTGCGCAAATCAGATTAAGTCTTGCATTACGAGTTTTTGCATCATCAACTAAAAATTGATGCGCGTTGTAGTAAGTATGAAACTCGTTGGCCAATTCGCGTAGGTATTGAATCAGCTGATGTGGTTCGTATTGTAATGCAGCACGTTCCAGCATTTCAGGATAGCGCGCCAGTGTACTCAACAGATTGGTTTCGTGCTCTTCGGTCAATAACGTTAGGTTTGACATGCCCAACAGCAAATCCCGGTCCCAGTTTTTTTCATCCAGTTGGCGTAATACGCTACAGACTCTAGCATAAGCATACTGTACATAAAATACCGGATTTTCGTTGGATTTAGAGGTCGCCAGTTTCAGGTCGAAATCCATGTGCTGTTCCGATCGACGCATCACATAAAAGAAGCGCGCCGCATCTTTACCCACCTCATTGCGTAATTGCCGTAAGGTCACAAATTCGCCGGAGCGGGTCGACATCGATACTTTTTCTTCTCCGCGCCAAAGCGAGGCAAACTGCACCAGTAGCACTGTTAACTTGGATTCATCAGCACCTAAGGCCTGAAGGGCCGCTCTGACTCGGGGAATATAACCGTGATGATCGGCCCCCCAAATATTGATGATCTGGTCGAAACCACGGTCCAGCTTATTCATGTGGTAGGCAATATCCGACGCAAAATAGGTGGACTGCCCATTATCACGAATCACCACCCGGTCTTTTTCGTCGCCCAATTTAGCGCTGGCAAACCAAGTCGCGCCATCTTGCTCATACAGATGGCCGGCAATACGCAAACGCTCCAATGCTTGCTCTACCGCACCGTCGTCCATCAATTGCCGTTCTGAAAACCACTCTTGATAGTCAACGCCAAACTCGCTTAAATCAATCTTGATGTCGTCGAGAATATTATTCAAACCTATTTGAAAAAAGTCCTGATATAACGATTTTCCCAGCAAGGTTTTAGCGCGGGCGATCAACGCATCAATATGTATTTCTTTATCGCCGCCTGCGGGCTCATCAAGCGGTATGTCTTCAAACACCAGCTCAGAGGGCCTACGATAGTCATTATTGGCATTTTTATGAATGTCATTGGCAATCTCGCGCACATAGTCGCCTCGATAGCCATTGCAAGGAAAATGCACCACTTCGCCGCATTCTTCCAGGTATCTGAGCCAGATACTGGTGGCGAGTATATCCATCTGCCGACCGGCATCATTGACATAATATTCACGATGCACCTCAAAACCGACTGCCTTCAATAGATCGGCAACGGCCGAACCATAGGCAGCGCCACGGCCATGACCAACATGTAAGGGCCCGGTAGGATTGGCGGAGACAAATTCAACTTGAACTTTTTTACCGGCACCGATATCGCTTAAACCAAACGCTCGACCTTGGTCGTGAATTTTTTGGATGACCTGGTATTGAGCTGAGGGATCGATAAAGAAATTGATAAAGCCAGGGCCTGCCAGCTCAACTTTAGTAATTGCGCTATCTTGAGGCAGCGCGGCAATCAGTTTTTCTGCCAACTTGCGTGGGTTTATATTGGCCGGTTTTGCCAGCATTAATGCCAGATTAGAAGCAAAATCGCCGTGCTGTGCGTCACGGGTACGGTCAATAGTAATATTCGGGGTAATTTCCTGAGGGAGAACACCATCTGACTTAAGTGTTTCAACGGCTTGCAGGATAAGTTCCTCTATCTTTTTTTTCATTGCTTCACTGCGTAGGTTAGATCAACTAAATAGACGTGCATTATCCATTAAAATCATTCGATTATCCATTCAACCTAAAAAATCATTTGATCCACGAAAATCAAACGTAAGCGACACGAAAAGCAGGAAAATTATCAAAGAGATAACAAGTTACAGGTCGTCACCCAAAATGCGAATGATCACATCACCACAACATACTCATTTATTTCGTGTATTTCGTGATTTTCGTGGGCTGACTGTTGTTTTTAGGATAAAGCGTGTCGGCTCAATTCAACGGCGTGATGAGACTTAAAGGATAAGTCTCATCAGAGAGGCAGGGGTAAACTTACTTTTTGATAAAATACATATAGGTTCCGTATTTATTATCTTTAAGTACCATAGACTTATCGGTTTTTTCCACTAATGAGTAAACGTCAAACTTACCCGCTCTGCCCAGTATGCTGACTTTTAAAGTGCCATCTTCCACAATATAGTCAACCGCAGGCGCATCATAAGGAGCACCTCTAACTTGCGGAATGTCTTTTTGGGTCAATTGATTGTTATTAAGCACCCAGGTCATGCCCATAGATTTTTTTGCAACATCTTCAGGTGATTTTTTGGTATATTCCAGAAACCAGCTACCGATAATGTCCTTATCAGAACTCAGCGCATCGGCAAATACAGCCGAACTTGACAAGCCAAACAACAAAGAGAGCGTGAGTAATAGTTTTATTTTGTTCATTATTTTTTCCCTGGATTAAGAAACTGGCTATAAACCACTATTTTATTAGTGTAATGCTATTGTACAAGAAACTGAAGATTGCTCCCCGCTTTAACTTTATAGGGTCGCTCTGGCGAGACCTTTAGTCAGCCTCTGGCCGACGACGCCCCGACTATCATAAGCCCGAAAAAAAAGGCCTGTCTTCGCTATTTTTTGTTGACCGACGGAGGTATGTCAAAGGAGTCAGGTACTAATACTGCTACCTTAAACAGCATTATTCATTTAATAACAGTAAGATAGGCGCATAAATGAAAGTTAAACTCTTGGGTATATTTGGATATAATTGAAATTCATCACATTTCACTATCCACCCAAGAGTTTAACCATGAG
>JAURYJ010000078.1 GCA_030653985.1 Methylobacter sp.
CTCATCTGCCAAATGACTTGTCTTACGACCCTCCATCGACAGATAGAGGTCGGTGGATTGCCTCGCCGTAAACGACGAGGTTACCTGAAAGGGTAACGATGCTAAAGCATCGTTGTCAACGTTAAACGAATCTCCCTGAAGGGAGAGGTTTCAAACCAACAAGGAAATTTGATGAATTTAGACGATAACAAAGTCAGGGTATTACCGCAGTAGCTCTGTCTCATGCGTGGTGTACAATAGGACTTTTTTTAGATTAGGATAGATAATGGAAGCTTACCCCGAGAAAACCTGTTCGATAGACCGACTGGTCACTCATGTGAAATTGGTAGAAGCGACAAAAGCCGGAATGAAAACACAGCAGCGTCGTGATGGTATCTATGGCTTGCCCGGCGAAACCTTCGATTTGGACGGGATGACTTTTGTCGTTACCGATTTAAAGCGTCAGCGCTTAGGCGATATGACCGATGCCGATGCCCAGGCAGAAGGCTATCCAAGTCTTGAGCTATACCGCGACATCATTTTAAAAATGCATGCCGGAATGACCTGGGAAGCCGACAGTCTGGTATGGGTGCATAGTTTTGCGGCTAAGACAGATTAGTTAACCATCGGGCATTGTGCCATTTTGTAGGTTGGGTTGGAGCAGCATCAACTCCTGCAATACTTTAATCTCATCCCTGATTTTTGCCGCCTGCTCAAATTCAAGATTTTTCGCATGTTGATACATGGCGTCTTCCAGTTGTTTCAGTTTCTTGCCCGCCTGTTTTGGGGTCATAGAGGCTTTGTAATCGGCTGGAAAATCAGCCACTTTGCTCAGCAGTTTATTGGCGCTGGTCAGCCCTGAACCGGGTATCGATACTTGCAGAATATCGGTGACCGACTTAAAAATGGTCGTCGGTACTATATGATGCTCGATATTGAACTGGTGCTGTTTTTCGCGGCGACGGTCGGTTTCGTCTATCGCCTGCTGCATCGATTTGGTGATTTTATCGCCGTACAAAATTGCCTTGCCGTTGACGTTTCTCGCCGCCCGGCCGATAGTCTGCACCAGTGACACGACCGAACGCAAAAAACCTTCCTTGTCGGCATCCAGTATCGCAACCAATGACACTTCCGGTATATCCAACCCTTCGCGCAACAGGTTGATGCCCACCAATACATCAAACTGCCCCAGCCGCAAATCGCGGATGATTTCGACGCGTTCCACGGTATCGATGTCGGAATGCAGATAACGCACCCGCACCCCATGTTCGGCCAGATATTCGGTCAAGTCTTCGGACATCCGTTTGGTTAAGGTAGTCACCAGCACCCGCTCTTTTACCGCAACGCGCTTATTGATTTCCGATAACAAATCATCGACCTGGGTGGTTGCCGGGCGTACTTCCACGACCGGATCTAGCAAGCCGGTAGGTCTTACCACCTGCTCGGCAAACACACCTGAATGCTCCCGTTCGTAAGGCCCCGGGGTTGCCGACACATAAATCCGTTGCGGAGATTTCAACTCAAACTCATTAAACATTAACGGGCGGTTATCCAGCGCAGAAGGCAGCCTGAAACCGTATTCAACCAGGGTTTCCTTGCGCGAGCGGTCGCCCTTATACATCGCGCCGATCTGCGGTACCGCGACGTGGCTCTCATCGATAATCACCAGCGCATTGTCGCGTAAGTAATCGAACATCGTCGGCGGCGATTCGCCTACACTTCTGCCGGACAGATAGCGGGAATAGTTTTCGATGCCGGAGCAATAGCCGACTTCCAGAATCATCTCAATATCGAACAGCGTGCGTTGCTCCAGTCTTTGCGCTTCGACCAATTTGTTCAATGAACGCAATTGTTCCAAGCGCTCCTTGAGTTCTACTTTGATCGCTTCAACCGCTTCCAATAACTGCTCTCGCGGCGTGACATAATGGCTTTTCGGATAAATCGTATACCGCGCCAAGCGCCGGATGATTTCGCCGGTCAGCGGGTCGAACAACGACAAGCGTTCAACTTCATCATCGAACAATTCTATCCGTAACGCTTCGCTGTCCGACTCGGCCGGGTAAACGTCGATCACTTCGCCGCGCACCCGGTAGGTCGCGCGGCGCAGGTCGATGTCGTTGCGGGTGTATTGCATTTCCGCCAGCCGCCGCAGGATGTCGCGCTGATTGATCATGTCGCCTTTGACCAGATGCAGTACCATTTTGAAATACGATTCCGGCTCGCCCAGACCGTAAATCGCCGAAACCGTGGCAACGACTATGGTGTCGTCCCGTTCGATTAAGGCTTTGGTCGCCGACAGGCGCATTTGTTCGATATGCTCGTTGATCGCCGCATCCTTATCGATGAAAGTATCGGAGGCCGGAACATAAGCTTCCGGCTGATAATAATCGTAGTACGAGACGAAATACTCGACGCTGTTTTCAGGAAAAAACTCTTTCATTTCGCCGTAGAGCTGGGCGGCCAGGGTTTTATTGGGGGCCATAATCATCGCCGGGCGCTGCACCTGGTTAATCACATTGGCGATGGTGAAGGTTTTTCCGGAACCGGTCACGCCCAGCAAAGTCTGATGCACTTCGCCATCATTTAAGCCTTCGACCAATGCTTTGATTGCGGTAGGTTGATCGCCTGCTGGCTGGAAACGACTGTAGAGTTTGAACTTTTTTTTCACGTGGATTTCTCAATGAACAGAATTGCTTGATTGTGCCCATGCCGAAGCCATGAAGCCGTAGGAGCGGGCCATGCCCGCGATATTTAGACGATGACGCTCTCTTCATCGCGGGCATGGCCCGCTCCTACAGGTTGGTGGCGGCTGAGTGCGGGAACGGGAACGATGCTGTTTTTTAACACCTAGTTATTAGTAAGCCATTATACATAATGTATAATCCTCTCTATCTTTGACATTGATTTTACACGGGGAAATATGAGCATCAAACTTTCTAACAGAGTGCAGGCAGTTAAACCATCACCGACTTTGGCGATTACTGCCAGAGCCGCTCAAATGCGGGCTGCAGGCAAAGACATTATCGGCCTTGGCGCCGGTGAGCCGGATTTTGACACCCCGGATCATATTAAGGCGGCGGCGGTTAAGGCGATTGATAGTGGCTATACTAAATATACTGCGGTTGACGGCATCCCCAGTCTGAAAAAAGCCATTATCGCTAAGTACAAAAACGATAACGGCCTTGATTACCAGGCCAAACAAATTTTGGTATCCTGCGGCGGCAAGCAAAGTTCATACAACTTGGTTCAGGCCCTGCTTAACCACGGCGACGAGGTCATCATTCCCGCGCCGTTCTGGGTTTCCTATCCTGATATGGTGTTACTGGCCGACGGCGTGCCGGTTATTATCGAAACCACCCAGGCGCAAAATTTTAAAATATCGCCGGAACAACTGCGCGCGGCCATCACCGATAAAACCCGGTTAATCTTTATCAATAGCCCGTCCAACCCGTCCGGTGTTGCCTACAGTTTGGAAGAGCTTAAAGCCTTGGGCGACGTGCTAAAGGATTTCCCCAACATCATCATCGCGACCGATGACATGTACGAGCATATCCTGTGGAAGAAGGGCACGTTTGTTAATATCTTAAATGCGCATCCCGAGCTTTATGAGCGCACCGTGGTCATGAACGGCGTGTCCAAAGCCTATTCGATGACCGGCTGGCGTATCGGCTATGCGGCGGGTCCTGCGGATCTGATTGAGGCGATGACCACTATCCAGTCGCAAAGCACTTCCAACCCGACGTCGATTTCGCAACACGCCGCCGAAGCCGCGTTAACCGGCGATCAAAGCTTTATCGACAATATGTGCGTTGAGTTTAAAAAACGTCACGATTATGTCGTTGCCGAACTGAACAGCATAGACGGCGTTGACTGTCTTGAAACCGACGGTACCTTTTACGTGTTCCCTAATGTGGAAAAGCTGATTGCCAGACTGGATAACATCAATGACGATCTTGATTTTTCCGAATATCTGATCGAAGAAGCTGGCGTTGCGTTAGTGCCGGGTTCCGCGTTTGGTACGCCTGGACATATCCGAATTTCCATAGCCACCAGCATGGCTAATCTACAAAACGCGTTGGAGCGGATTAAGAAAGCGATTTAGGTTTTTGTAAAAAAACGCTGGGTAGGAGCTCGTTAATGATGGTGGAGAGGCGCTTGACACCCATCATTAAAGGTCGATGTGATGGGTGTTGCTTTGCTCTAACTAGCTTACGTGATCAAAGGCTCGCGCTTTGCGCGTACGGGTTATACGGGTATAAATGAGAATAGACTCATGAAATCAATTAATGTCTTTCCATGGAATGAACATTTCAATACCGGCATAGCGACGATTGATGCACAACACCAAAAACTAGTTCAGTTGTTGAATCGCTTGGCCAGCCATATGGCTTTTCATGCTGATATTCAGACCTTAGATGCGATTTTTCAAGAACTTGCCGACTATGCTGTTTACCATTTTCAGACTGAAGAAGCCATTTGGCACGAATATTTCCAGGAAAGTCCTTTAGAAACAAAACATAAAGAAGAACATGACAACTTTATCTCAACTGTTCTTATTCTAAAGGCAGGAGAAGACATTCATTCAGTCGATAGCATGGTAAGCGAAGTCCTTGCGTTTTTAGTTCACTGGTTGGCAGCTCATATGCTGGAAAACGACAAATACCTGGCCTTAGTGGTGCTGGCTATGCAATCCGGTTTGTCACAGGAACAGGCAAAGAAGCAAGCAAATGATCAATTGCGTGATGGGATTGGATTGCTGATTAACATGGTGCTCTCGACTTACAGCAGTCTTGCGGCTAATAGCATACAGCTGATGAAGGAGGCAGAGAAGCGCAAACAAACCGAACAGCAGCTGCGCATTTCTGCCGAACAGCTCAAGCGTACGGTACGGTCTCTTGACATGGCAAATAAAGATCTAAAAAAACAATATATTGATTCGATTAAGACGTTCGCTCATATTATTGAAATGCGCCCTGGCATTAAGAGCGGACAATCAAAATATATCATCGAAAAAGCCACGTTGGTTGCCTGTAAAATGAACCTGAATGCAGAAGAAAAGAAAAATATTCTTTATGCCGGGTTACTAATGCAAATCGGCAAGATGAGTTTGCCGGATACCTTGCTGGCAGAGTCGTTTTACTCAATACCGCTTGCCGACAAACAACGCTATTTAAATCATGCAGTAGAAGGTGAAGCTTTATTAAATGGATTGATACAGTTAAAAGGTGCGTCTATTTTAATCCGGCATCAATACGAACGCTATGATGGCTCAGGCCTGCCCGATGGCTTGACTAAAAACAGTATTCCGATGGGCTCACGTATTCTCAGTGTTGTCGCTGATTATATTGGCTATCTTGAGGGCTCGATGACGGGTGAAGTCATGTCGGTCAGTGCCGCAATCAGTCAATTAATCAATCGGAAAGAAAGCTATTATGATCCGGCTATTGTTGACGCTTTCATTAAGATACTCAAAGAAGACATAACTGTTGAAATCAAAGAGGAACTTCCGGTGATTAAAAAATCATGGAAGAACAGTAGGCTCCTCGCCAGTACATCACAAAATACCTTGGATTGCCTGGTTTTTGAGATTTCATGGACTCAATTGAAGCCCGGCATGGAAATAGAAGGTATCTATTTTGACAATACCCCTTATGTTAGAAATTGTATTGCAGATCAAAAGCTAATTGACATTATCGTTGCATTAAGAGAAAACACCGGTAACAATCCTGTCGTCAAGATTCGCATGGGCGCGAAATGATTGCTGTTTGTGCTTCATCTTCCAAGAGTGTTACCCGTTCCTCGGGTATCAGCGGAGCGCATTTTTTACCAAAAATCTGCTAGAAATTTTATCAGGCGAGTCAGGTAAGGCGGGCGCGTTAACCCTGTCAAACTACCCGATCAGGCAGATGATTCCCGGCAAAGAATGCGGCCAGATTGGCTAAAACCTTTTCGCCCATGGCGGTGCGCGTTCCTAAGGTGGCGCTGCCTAAATGCGGCAGTAGCGATACATTATCCAGAGTCAGGAAGCCTTCATTGACGTTAGGTTCGCCTTCATAGACATCAAGACCTGCTCCGGCAATCGTTTTGCTTTTAAGCGCAGCTATCAGTGCGACGCTGTCGACGACATCGCCCCGGGCGGTGTTGATTAAGTGCGCGGACGGTTTCATCAGCTTAAGCCTGTCGGCGTTGATTAAATGCCGGGTGGCATCGCCGCCGGGGCAGTGCAACGAAACAAAATCGGCCGTTTGCAACAGGTCTTCTATAGACTCGCAACGGGTCGCGTTAAGGTCGTCGGTGACATATTCGTCGGCCGGACTGGGTTTGAAATAGACGATTTTCATACCGAAGCCGTGATGGGCTTTTCTTGCCATGGCTTGCGCGATGCGACCAAAGCCGATCAAGCCTAAAGTTGCGCCAGTGACATCGGAGCTCAGCATGTGCGTTGGGCACCAGCCTTGCCATTGCTTGGCGCGAACCAGGCGGTCGCCTTCTGCGCCGCGACGTGCAGACATTAACAATAAAGTCATCGCAATATCGGCGGTGCTGTGCGTCAATACGCCTGGGGTGTTGGTTACGACTAAGCCTTGCGCCTTGGCGGCCGGAATATCGATATGGTTGTAGCCTACGCCGAAGTTGCCGAGAATTTTGCAGCGTTTGTTGTCGACATTGATCACGTCGGCAGGGAATGAATCGCAAACGGTAGGACAAACGGCATCGTAATTTTGCAGCGCGGATTTGAATTCGTCGGCGCTTAAAGGCCGGTCATCTTCGTTTAAGGTTACGTCGTAAAGAGCTTGCAGTTTTGCTTCGACTGAGGCAGGCCATTTGCGGGTAACAAAGACTTTGGGTTTGCTCATGGTAGGATCACCTAATTGTAGGGGCGACTTCAGTCGCCCGGTTAGCTCAATGGGCGCCTTGCGTCGCCCCTACAATGTTTAGTTTGCTGTCGAACGATAATATTCAATCGCCGCAGCAACGCCGGCACCCGGTTTGAAATCAAAGCCGTTGTCCAACATCGCCATTTCAACACCGGCGATAGCGCCCAGCATCGAAACGTCGTTCATGTCGCCGACGTGGCCGATACGGAAAGCTTTACCGGCAAGTTCGGATAAACCGGCGCCTAAAGAAATATCGTACCGGCTAAACGCGGTGCTGATTACATCTCTGGCGTCTTTGTCCTCGGGGACAATAATCGCAGTCACGGTGTCCGATTCGAAACCGGGTTGAGCGCAGGTTGTTAATCCCCAGGCGGCAACGGCTTTACGAACGCCTTCGGCCAAGCGGTGATGACGTGCGAAAACATTCTCCAGGCCTTCTTCCTGCAACAAGTCTAACGCTTTGCGCAAGCCGTATAGAATAGGCAGGGCCGGTGTATATGGGGTGTAGCCGTCTTTGTTGGTGTTCATCTGGTCTTTTAAGTCCAGGAAACAACGCGGATAGGTTGATGTTTCAACGGCTGCTAAGGCTTTCTGGCTGAAAGCTAAAAATGCACCGCCGGCGGGCATCATAAAGCCTTTTTGTGAGCCGCTGATGGCACCATCAACGCCCCATTCGTCCATGCGAAAGTCGAGGCTGGCAATAGAGCTAACGCCATCGACGAATAATAGTGCAGGGTGATTCGCTGCGTTCATGGCTTTACGAACACCGCCAATATCGCTGGTTACACCGGTAGCGGTTTCGTTATGCGTTGCCAAAACAGCCTTGATTTCGTGGTTGGTGTCTTCTTTTAAACGTGCTTCTATTCTGTCCAAAGGAATACCTTTGCCCCAGACTTCCTGATGAATTTCGACATCGAAGCCCAAACGTTTTGCCATTTCAGCCCATAAATGGCTGAATTGACCGAAGCGATAGATTAAAACCTTGTCACCCGGATTTAAGGTGTTGGTCAACGCAACTTCCCAGCCAGCAGTACCTGTAGCAGGAAAAATGAAGGCTTGCCCGGTTTCGGTTTTAAAGACTTTTTTCAGGTCTTGTAAAAGAGGCGTCAGCAGTTTAGGAAACACAGGAGACCGATGGTCTTCCATGTTGATATGCATGGCGTTCAGGATTTCATTCGGCACATTGGTAGGGCCTGGAATATATAGGTGGTTACGACCAGCCATTGAATTGCCTCTTTAAATAGTAGTTGAGTGATTAACACAGCTTGGAATTTTGAAAAAGCCAAAGTCCAAAAACCAACAATAATGACATAGCCGCTAAAAATCGGCAAGTTTAGATTAGGGCTTGAGCGGTTAAACACGCTATAAAAATTGACTTTGATACCCCTAGAAGTAAAATGTGCGGTTAATTTATGTTCGTCTTAAGCCTTGTAGCTTGGGTTAGGCGGTAGCCTTAACCCAACATGATTAATGCGAAAAATGTTGGGTTGCGCTATTGCTAACTCAACCTGCGACTTGATTTACACCCATGACATTAGGAAAATACCAATGAGCCACACCTTATATGCAGCGTCAATTCAACGAGTTCAGCGCTGTGAATTAGCCGTTCCGGGTTCTAGCCCTGAAATGTTTGAAAAAGCGATGAAAAGTGGCGCTGATTTTATTTTTCTGGATCTTGAGGATGCCGTAGCGCCTGACGACAAGTTACAAGCCAGAAAAAACATTATTGAAGCGATTAATGATCTGGACTGGAAGGGACATGGCGTTACTATTTCGGTGCGTATCAATGGCCTGGACACTCAGTACATGGTCCGTGATGTGGTGGATCTGGTCGAGCAGTGCGGCGCCAAGCTGGACACGGTTTTGATTCCTAAGGTGGGCGTTTATGCCGATGTTTACATGGTTGAAGCGATGCTTAATCAATTGGAAATGCAGCAGGGACTGAAAAACAAAATCGGCGTTGAAGCCTTGATTGAGACCGCGCTGGGCATGGCAAACGTGGAAGATATTGCCCGCAATGGCGCATTAGGTCGTCTTGAAGCCTTGCATTTCGGTGTAGCCGATTACGCCGCAAGCAATCGGGCCAGAACCACCAACATCGGCGGTTTAAACCCCGATTATCCGGGCGATCAATGGCACTTTGCCATCAGCCGGATGACGGTTGCCTGTCGAGCCTATGGTTTGCGTCCTATCGACGGTCCTTTTGGCGATATTAAAGATCCCGAAGGCTATAAAACGGCCGGAAGACGTGCGGCGGCTTTAGGTTGTGAAGGCAAGTGGGCGATCCATCCGTCACAAGTCGAATTGGCCAATGAAATATTTACTCCGCCTGCAGCTGAAGTTGATAAGGCCAAGCGTATATTGGTTGCCTTGAAAGAAGCGGCCGCTCAAGGTAAAGGCGCAGCAGCATTAGATGGTCGATTAATCGATGCCGCATCGGAAAAAATGGCCAATAACGTGGTCAGAGCCGCTGAAGCTATCGCAGCAAAAAAATAATAGTCTTATAGGTTGGGTTACGGTTTTTTCGTACCCCGACTTATGGCGGTCAGAAATCTTGGGTTGAGAAAAGCATCAACCCAACCTACCTAACACATAAGCAGGAGATGCTGTGGATATTCATGAGTATCAGGCGAAAGAAATTTTAAGCGGTTACGGCGTTAAAATCGCTGAAGGTGGTATGGCTTACAGCCCGGAAGAAGCTGTGCAACGCGCCAGAGATATTGGCGGACACATTTGGGCGGTCAAGGCGCAAGTTCATTCCGGTGCGCGCGGTAAAGCGGGCGGCATTAAAATCTGCAAGACTCATGACGAGGTTGAAGCGGCGGCAGAAGCCTTGTTAGGCAAAAGGCTGGTCACTCATCAAACCGGTCCGGCAGGTAAGGTGTGCGGCCGGTTGTATATCGAGGCCGGAACCGACATTGTCAAAGAGCTGTATTTTTGTTTTCTGGTTGACCGCAGTTTCGAGCGTATTGTGATGGTCGGTTCCGCTCAAGGCGGCATGGAGATTGAGGAGCTGGCCAAAAACAATCCCGAGGCGATTACCAAAATTTATATCGAGCCTGCGGTAGGTCTGCAAGATTATCAGGCGCGCGAAATGGCTTTTGCGCTGGGCCTGGAGCCTGAATTGATGAGTCATGCGGTTAAAACCATCAAGGGCTGTTATCGCGCCCTGCGCGATCTTGATGTCAGTATGTTGGAAATTAATCCGCTGGTGGTTACGCGTAGCGGTGAATTGATCGCACTGGACGCCAAGATGGGCTTTGATGACAACGCCTTGTTCCGTCAACAGAAAATTTCCGAATTGCGCGATAAAACCCAGGAAGATCCTCGGGAAATGGCGGCTGCCGATCGCGGCTTAAGTTATGTCGGCCTGGATGGCGACATCGGCTGCATGATTAACGGTGCCGGTTTGGCGATGGCGACCATGGATATGATTAAGCTGGCCGGTGGCGAACCTGCCAATTTCCTTGATGTAGGCGGTGGTGCGTCGGCCGAACGCACCGAAAAAGCTTTTCGTTTGGTGCTGGCGGACAAAGGCGTAAAAGCCATGCTGGTGAATATTTTTGCCGGTATCAACCGTTGCGACTGGATTGCTGAAGGCGTAGTTGAAGCGGTCAGGAAAATCGACATGAAAATACCGTTGATTGTCAGGTTATCCGGTACCAACGTTGAAGAGGGCCGCCGGATTATTGCCGAGAGTGGCCTGCCTATTATTACCGCAGAAACCTTGGCCGAAGCGGCTGAAAAAGCGGTGCAAGCGCGTAATGAAGCGGTTGCAAAAGAAGCGGCTCAGGGAGCGTAAGATGGCTATTTTAATTGACGAAACAACACGCATTATTGTTCAAGGCTTTACCGGTAAAATCGGCAGCTTCCACGCCCAAGACATGATTAATTACGGCTCCAATGTCGTCGGCGGAATCACCCCCGGTAAAGGTGGTCAAACCCATTTAGGTTTGCCGGTTTTTAATACCGTCAAGGAAGCTGTGCAGCAAGTGGGCGCCGAAGCCAGTATTATTTTTGTACCACCTGCCTTTGCTGCCGATTCGATCATGGAAGCAGCCGACGCAGGCATTAAATATTGCGTGGCGATTACTGATGGTATTCCCACTCAGGATATGATGACGGTTAAAAGCTTTCTACGCCGTTTTCCGGTTGGGCAGCGAATGATGCTGACCGGCCCCAACTGCGCGGGCACTATCAGTCCGGGGCGTGCCATGTTGGGCATTATGCCGGGACATATCTACATGAAAGGTAATGTCGGTATTGTCGGTCGATCAGGCACCTTAGGTTATGAAGCCGCCGATCAGATGAAGCGTTTGGGCATTGGCATTTCAACCTCGGTCGGTATCGGCGGCGATCCCATCAACGGCAGTTCGCATCGTGATATTCTGGAAAAATTCGAAGCCGATCCGGAAACCAAAGTGATTCTTATGATTGGTGAAATTGGCGGTCCTCAGGAAGTTGAGGCCGGCATGTTTGCCAAAGCTCACATGACTAAGCCAGTCGTTGCTTATATTGCCGGATTGACTGCACCGGAGGGTCGGCGTATGGGTCATGCCGGTGCGATTATTTCCTCTGCGGGTGAAAGCGCCGCTGAAAAGGTAGCAATATTGAAAGATTTAGGTGTAACCATTTGTTCGACACCGGCAGCTATGGGCGAGACAGTCGCGGCCGTGCTGGCGAGAATGTAAGCGAAAGATACAAAATAAAAGGCGAAGGGCGAAGGGCGAAAGGTACAAGGTTTTTAACCTTTTGTCTTTTGCCCTTTGTTCGTTTTTATTTCTTAAGATTCCGCAGGGTGTAAATGAAAATACTTATTCTTGGTGCCGGTGTCACCGGTTCATCGGTTGCCGGGGCGTTGGCAAGCGAAGAGAACGATATTGTGGTCGTTGATTTCAGGACAGAGTTACTCGATGCGTTAAAAGAACGTTTCGATATTGCCACGGTTGCCGGTAATGCGGCGCATCCGCGAGTGCTCGAACAAGCCGGCGCCCGGACTGCCGATATTATTATCGCGGTTACCGATAGTGATGAGACCAATATGCTGGCGTGTGTGATCATCAATGCGCTGTATAGTCAGCCGAAAACGATTGCGCGGGTGCGTGCTGTCGATTATCTAAAAAATCCGCGGTTATTTGGTCCAGAAGGTATTCCGGTGGATATTGTGATCAGCCCGGAACAAATTGTCATGGAGGCTATCCGCAATTTAATCGAGTTTCCCGGTGTTCAGCATATTTCCGATTTTGCCGATGGCCTAGTGCGACTATTTTCGGTCAAGGTGGTGCCGGACGGTATTTTAACGGGCAAAGAAATTAAAACCCTGAAAGAGCGCTTGGTCGGCGGTAAAATTCGGGTGGTGGCTATTTTTCGGCAAGGTATTCCGCTGATAGTGAACGGTGAAGCCATTATTGAGACCGGCGATGAAGTTTTTTTTGTAGCACCACGGGAAGAGGTGCGTCGAGTATTAAAAGCATTGAATAAGCTGGAAGAACCGTTAAAACGCATTATCATTGCCGGTGGCGGTCATGTCGGCAAGCGTTTGGCGCTGGCGTTGGAAAAAAACCATCAGGTAAAAATCATTGAAAAAGAACCTAGGCGAGCCCAAAAAATTGCCAATGATCTTGATCATACGGTCGTGCTTTTAGGCGATTGCGCTGATGAAGCACTGTTACTTGATGAGTCTATCGACAGTACCGATTTATTTTGTGCGATTACTGAAAATGACGGTGTCAATATTATCTCCGCCTCTTTGGCAAAAAGTTTAGGTGCGCGCAAAGCCATTTGTTTGCTCAACCATATTTCGTACAGCAAACTATTACCTGGAACAGGGATTGATGTAGCTGTGCTGCCTAATCAGGAAACGCTAGGCAGTATTCTAAAGCACGTACGTCGAGGTGATGTGGTGCAAGTAAGCTCCCTTTGCGGCGGCACCGCCGAGGCAATCGAGGCTATTGCCCATCAAAGTGTCGATCTGAATTCAGTTGTTGGGCGTAGGGTGGATCAGATCAGTTTTCCCGAAGGCATAGTGATGGGTGCGTTGATACGCAACAAGCAGGTTATTTGCATACACTGTGACACGGTGTTTGAAGAGGGCGATCATGTGGTGATGTTTGTGATGGATAAAAAACTGGTTGTCAATATCGAGAAAAAATTCCAGCCTCTTTAATTAAGGGCAGGCTAAAGGCGAAAAACTTTAGCCTTTAGCCTTTAGCCTTTAGCCTTTCGTCTTGAACTTTTCGCCTTGAACCTATTCCATGAATGTCATCTTTACTATCATCAATATTTTCGGTTTGGTCACCATGGGATTCAGCGGCTTGATGGCCACTTGTTTGTTGACCTCCTTCATCGCTGGTGACGGTGCCACTACGGCTTTTTTTCAGGGTACTTTGATGACCTTGTTGTCGGGTGCGTTGATGTTTATTCCGACGATCAACATACCAAAAAAAGTGTCAAGACAGACGGGTTTTTTGATGGTGGCAATTACCTGGTCAGTCATACCCGTGTTTTGCACCTTGCCGCTGATGCTTTACCTGTCGGAACTTAGCTTTGTCGATGCTTATTTCGAGACGGTTTCTGGTCTGACCACAACGGGGGCGACAACGCTAAGCGGTCTTGACCTGTTACCTATGTCTGTCAATCTGTGGCGGCATGAGTTGAACTGGATTGCCGGGATGGGCATCATTATTTTTGCGGTCGCCATCTTGCCTATTCTGGGTATCGGCGGCATGCAGCTGTATATAGCGGAATCCCCGGGAACGGTCAAGGAATCTGACTTGCCTCCACGCATCGCACAAACCGCAAAAGCGTTATGGTTGGTCTATGCGGGCATCACTCTGGCCTGTATTATCGCGTTGCGCTTGGCAGGCATGGATTGGTTTGATGCTATTTGCCACGCTTTTTCTGCGATGAGTTTGGGCGGATTTTCCACTCATGACAGCAGTATCGGCTATTTCGACTCGCTGTCCATCGAGATGGTGCTGACTATCTTCCAGTTGCTGGCGGGGATCAATTTTGCTACTCATTTTGTAGCGCTTCGAAAACGATCATTCAATCCCTACGCCGATGACAGAGAGGCGAGAGTTTTTCTTGCTTTAGTATTGGGGAGTTGCCTGGTCGCAGCCTTGGTATTGTGGCGCGAGGGCACCTATCCGGATTTTTTGACTGCATTACGTCATGCAACGTTTAATCTGGTTACGATTGCTACCGATTGCGGCTTTGCCTCTCAGGACTTTAATCAATGGCCCATTTTTGTGCCGATGTGGATGCTGTTTTTATGTTGTATTTCTGCTTCTTCCGGCTCCACCGGCGGAGGTATCAGGATGATTCGCACCATTATCCTGATGAAACAGGCGCGCCTGGAGCTGTTTAAATTTATTCATCCCTTTGCAGTTAAACCGATGAAAATCGGCGACACTGTGGTCAGCAATAAAATCGTTACCTCGGTGACTGGATTTATTTTTCTGTATTTCATTAGCATCGTCATTCTGGTGTTTATGCTGTTGTTAAGCGGTATGGATTTTCTTAGTGCATTTTCGGCTATTGTCGCCTGTTTTAACAACGCTGGCCCCGGTCTTAATCAGGTAGGGCCTGCCAGCAATTACGCCAGTCTAAGCGATTTTCAAACGGGTGTTTGCACCTTTGCAATGCTATTGGGGCGGGTGCAGATATTTTCGATTGTTATTTTATTTGTGCCTGAATTTTGGAGAAAATAATCTGCGTCGAGTCAGTGCGGTAGAGCTTGAATTTTTTAGTGAGTAAAGCTAAAGACTGCGAATTAACTCGCCTTAACAAAGGGTTGCTGTGCGTGTATGAATGATACGGATTGAAAGAGGCGGTAAGTTTAAGCTTGTGTTTTTGGAGATAAATTGAAGGTTTGTAAAAACAAAAAACCCAGCTAAAAGCTGGGTTTTTTGGTGCTGCTAAAAATTCTATTTACAGTTGAATAGAACTAGAGACTTTTTGCTTAGAATCATCAGGATTGTCCAAACAGCCAGTTAAACCAACAATCATTAATGTCATAGCTAGAACAGATAAAATTTTATTCATAAGAATATCCTCCAAAGGGGTTTCAATTATTTTTATTAAGTTGCGCCAATAAATTAAAGCACGTGCATTTTATATCATGATTAGAATGATGATGCAATAGTGAATTATCCGACCTAAAAGACCGAGCTTCTAGCTTCAACGGGGATGATGCTCGGTATTATGTGCATGAGTCTTATGCCTCCTTCACTGGCACTGCCGCTGATTTCCAACGGTATCCTAATTAAGGAAATTCAATTATGAATAAAGATAAAAACCAGGTCAAGAGTATGCCTTACATTCTCACCCTAAACGGCACGGTTTTGCGGTGTTTTTCGAGAAAAATCGGAAAATATCTGTGTAATTAAAGCTGATTGATGTTGCCAGGTAAATCAATAGAGATTTTTTGATCAGCCCATTTAGCGGTTCCGATAGTGCTCCATGGAGAGGTAAAGTTTTGGTGTAATTGATCGTGAACCCAATGTGAGGGTGCACTGATTTTTTTAAGTTTTATGTTGAACACAACGTCGTCAAGATTTAAGCCACAATTTTTCCCCCAGAAAGCGGTGACTTTCATGATGAATTTATGCAAGCGCTTGTTGTCAATGTTTGGCGTAACGGCAATATTGGCCCACATGGAATGAACTCGGCCCCAGTTGGGTGAAAGAAGCCGTCCTTGTTCATTGACAAACGGCAGCCAATGTTCAGAACCATTTTGATCGGTGTAGGTGATAGCCAAAATATGATCATAGCCTGCGAAATGGTCGTGTAGATAAAGCGCGTGCGGGGTGATGCCTAAAAATGTCTGCGAGACCATTAACACAGCATTGCTGGCTTGTGATAGGGGGTTTTGAGGGCTGTCAGCATGAAGTCTGTAAATAAGTCCGTAATGAATGGAGCTGTTTAATTGCAAAACGAGTAGCGCAATCAATATTTTTGTTAATCTTCTGGAAAATGCCTTGGGTTTTTGTGCGGCAATACCTTCAGCAAATTGATGGTAAAAAGTGGTGTCCGGCAGTGCTTGTGGGGTAAGGCATGTTGATGTGCATGGGACGCGATTGCGCGTATCGGCAATAGACCGGTATTTTTTTAAAGCCAGTTGATGAATTCCCGGAAGGCTCAGAATAATACCAAGTGGAAATAGATAGCGCATTTTTATAAAGATCTGGCTGTAGGTGTCGACGCCTGAATAAATGCGGTTGTTGCGATCCAGTGCGTATAAATCGGTTAACAGCGTTTCGTTGTTGATGGACGCCAGTGCCGGGTAGTGTATGGCATGTTCCTGAGCGTTTTTGAAAGCTATGCGACCGAATATGTCGAAATGATTAATAATGAGCACGGTGCGATTACACAGTGGGCACAGCTGGTCATAAAATACGGTGAGTGATGGCTCATTAGCTGTCATTAGACGACCTATACAGCGCCACCATTTAAAAGGAATCAGTAAGATATAAAAAATGAGCATGCCTAAGCCGAAAGGGTAAATATTAAAAGACAAGGTAATGCCAAGATGCAGCATAAGGCCGGTTAATAAATAGACGATACGTAATTGACGCTGGTTAAAAAAGAATATAAAGGTAAATTGAAAAATTAAAATGGTATAGCCGAGGATGTTTTGCAGTAGTTTGTTGTTTAGTAAATACGACATGTCTATCGCCGAAACATAATAGGGCTGCGTTGCTGGTAGCCAAGTGCCCAAGCCATTAAGCCAGTGTTCGGCAAACATTTTGTGTATGGCGGAGTCAAAATAGAGGAAACCGAGGCAGATGGCAACGGGCAGGTAGTAAGCAAGGACTGAGGCGGTTGGCTTTGGATAAGTACTGTAATGGGTGAAAGGTGTACTCAGTTTATGTCGAAGATTGTCGATTGAAAAGGCTCGATCTCCGGGCATAAAAAGCAGAAAAAAACCTGTTCCGATCATGAATAAATCGAAGCCGCCATCAAAGTCCCTTTGCATCGGGGTAAAGTTTACAAAAACAATCCAAATAATGTAGTTGCAGGTCATTGCAAACTGGTAGCGATAACCGATCACAATAAAAGTAGCAATAACGCCCCAAAGACACAAGAAAAAAGGAATCATCGGGAATTCGATATCTATATAAGGGATAGGGTCGAAAATTAAATGATTAAAGTACAGCAGGAAAATAATTTCCTGTAGCGTGATCAAACCGTAAAAAATCCGGAATAAGCCAATGCCGGTAGCAGGAGCTTGCTTGGAGTGAAGTTCTAAGATTTTAGCGGAGATAAGTTTATACATTTCATGATTCGGAAAATCGAGAGGATGTATAAATTATATAAGAAACGTAGGGTTTATGCGTTTAAATGTGTAGATAAAACAAAGGTCGCACTCAATTCATAGTGAATTGAAGTAAGCGACCTAAGTTAAGAATAAATCGGTTAAGACTTATTTTTCATCGTCTGGGTGTTCGGCGAATACCCACTTGACGAGGAAGTAGCCAGCAGCTATAACTACAACCGCGCCGATCATACCGGCTGGTTCTTTTAACATTTCGGTGATATCTAAGATCGCTCCCATGGGATGTCCTACCTATAATTTTGTATTTTTAGAAATATTGCTAATTACATAGCAAACGGAAAGATCATAATACTTTAGGAAAAGTTAAAGTCAAGGCTTATTGTTCGGTGCTTATATTGATAAGAGATGAATTTTGTTCCCGGTTGAATTTATCCATTTGTAGCGTAAAACCCCGCCGTTCATGGTATAGCCATCTACGCAAGTTATTGGCCCGCTATGCGTTCAGGGCGGGGATGTAAGCAGCTCGGTTTCGTATTTTCCATAGTATGAATCTCTATTGTGTTAAAATTAAACAGTGCTACCAGAGGACGCTATCGGCTCGCTCCATGACGGCAACTTAGTTTTAAAAAAGACTTCAGATTCACTTTCAGCGAAAATCAAGCGGTGAGTGTGAAATCTCGAATAACCGCTTAAAAAGTAAAACAACCGTGGGGCTGACGGGGCTCGTCTGTGAAGTGAGCGATGCAACAATGTCGCCAGCAGCAGAAACCAGCAGGTAATAGCGATATATGCCTGCTCCTGAGTTACATCAGGAATCTCCTTGCTTTAGCTGGGGGAGGGTGTCAATGTTCGATATACGATGTGTTATAGGTTAGAATCTTTTTTTGAGTGCGGATAGGTTTTAAGATAAGGAATTATAATGAATAGATACATTAAAATATTACCATTGGTCGCAATTTTCTTTACGTTATCGGCCAATGCTGAAGTTGTATTAAAAGATAGCTCTGAAATCCTTGGAGAATGGAATTTATATGCAGAAGCGGCTAAATTAGATGGAGAGAAAAAAGCCGTTAAAATTGAATGGGAGTTTAAAAAGGATGGCACTCTGCAAACAACGTCAACAGATTCTGTTGGCCGAACCAAAGAAATGAAAATAGCCATTAAATATTCCGTTGAAAATGGCGAAATTAAAAAGCAAACCACTCCTGGACGAGAAAAATATGAATCCTGCAAAGTTGTTGAAAAAGAGGGTTCAAACATGATTTTAAAGTGTACATATCTTTACTTCTTTCTAACAAAAAAATAATTTAAAAAAAGGATATAGCTATGATAGGTGGCATACTCATGATTCTAGTGGCTCTCTGGATTTACCAGTCTGCTATGAGAGCTAAGGCGGATAATGTGATAATGTGGGTCGCGATTAGTGCAGTTGTTTTTTTTGTAGTGCAACTAGCGTTTATCGATATCAATCTTTACATTTTAGAGTCAATAAAAAGCAGTCAAGGTGGTGGCGACTACGAGCGTGATTTAACGACTATTGGCGATAGAAAAAATGAAGGCGGTTTTCAGGGATTTGGCGGTATTTTGCTTTCAGTGTATATGGAATTAATGCCGCAAATCGTCGGTGTTCTAGCAGTAGCATTAATCCGAATAAAATTTATTACCAAAGAGGCCTTTACACTGGGTAATTTATTTGGCGACATTAAAGAAATGTTTCAGGGTATTAAACAAAGCTTTAAAACGTCAGCTGGCGACAAGTAAGGAACAAAGTTGGTTATAAAAAAAAGCCCAAGTGATACTTGGGCTTTTTTTATGGCTAGACACTATTTTGCAGATTATAGGTTCTGATTTCTCGATGTTATTTGCCTAAAATAGTAGAAACAAGAAAGATGAGGCCACAAACGAAAAGTACCGTAAATACCACTCCCACAATAATATAGGTTGAGAGCGCTCCCTGTTGGAAGTCTTTTTGCCTGTTATCATTACTTTGTACACCAATGGCGGCAGCTAAAACGCTCTTGATGACTTGAGTAATCGTTGGTTTTGACATGCTCATCTCCGATATGAATAGTGAAAAAATAATAGTGCTTGATTGCCTTTTAAGCAATGATTATATCCAAATCAATAAACCTTGGTCCGATCCTTATGAGTAAAACAGACTTATTAAAACAGCAATTATCCCAGCGTATTTTATTTCTTGATGGCGCGATGGGCACGATGATCCAAGGCTACAAGCTGGAAGAAAAAGATTATCGTGGTGAGCGTTTTGCCCAGTGGGATGTTGATCTTAAGGGGAATAACGATCTGTTGTCATTGACTCAGCCAGACATTATTAAAGCGATTCATAGTGCTTATTTTGAAGTCGGCTCCGACATTGTCGAGACCAATACCTTTAACGCCACCCGTATCGCGATGGCCGATTACAACATGGAATCGCTGGCGTATGAAATCAATGTCGAGGCGGCGCGTTTGGCAAGACAGGCGGCCGATGAATACAGCCAAAAGACCCCGGAAAAGCCGCGTTTTGTGGCCGGCGTATTAGGCCCCACCAACCGTACAGCTTCCATGTCGCCCGATGTTAACGATCCGGGCTTTCGTAATATTTCTTTTGATGAATTAGTTGTCGCCTACACGGAAGCCACGCATGGTCTGATTGACGGCGGCGCGGATATTATCCTGATTGAAACCGTGTTTGATACGCTGAATGCCAAAGCCGCCATTTTTGCGGTAGAACAGGTTTTTGAACAAATCGGTTACAAACTGCCGGTGATGATTTCCGGCACCATTACCGATGCGTCAGGTAGAACACTTTCCGGGCAAACCGTTGCCGCTTTTTGGAATTCATTGAAACATGTTGAGCCGATCTCTTTCGGCTTTAACTGCGCATTAGGCGCAACCGAATTACGCCAGTATATCGATGAATTATCGGGCATTGCCGATACCTGCGTTTCCGCCCACCCCAATGCAGGCTTGCCTAACGAGTTCGGGGAATATGATGAAACGCCCGAAGCGATGGCTCTGGAGTTAGCCGATTGGGCGAAAAGCGGCTACCTGAATATTATCGGCGGTTGTTGCGGCACCTCGCCTGCGACGATCAAAGCGATAGTCGAAGCCGTACAGCAATACAGTCCCCGAATAGTTCCGGAGATACCTAAAATGTGTCGATTATCCGGGCTCGAACCGATGAATATCGGCCCAGACTCGTTATTTGTCAATATCGGCGAGCGCACCAACGTGACCGGTTCGGCTGCATTCAAACGATTGATTATTGGTGGTGATTTTGAAGCGGCGTTGGATGTTGCCAAGCAGCAGGTTGAAAACGGTGCGCAAATCATCGACATCAATATGGACGAAGGCATGCTCGAGTCTAAAGAAGCGATGGTGCGCTTTTTGATGCTGATCGCGTCCGAGCCGGATATTGCCAAGGTGCCGATCATGCTGGATTCGTCCAAATGGGATATTCTGGAAGCCGGTCTTAAATGCATTCAGGGCAAAGGCGTGGTCAATTCCATCTCGTTGAAGGAAGGCGAGGCCGCGTTTATCAAGCACGCCAAACTGGTGCGTTGCTACGGTGCGGCTGTTATCGTGATGGCCTTTGACGAAGAAGGGCAGGCGGATACCAAGGATCGAAAAGTCGAAATATGTCAGCGGGCTTACAAGATTCTCACTGAACAAGTCGGTTTTCCGCCCGAAGACATTATTTTCGATCCCAATATATTCGCCGTCGCCACCGGCATCGACGAACACAACAATTATGGCCTGGATTTTATTGAAGCCACCCGCGAGATTAAACGTACCCTGCCTTACGCGCTGATTTCCGGCGGCGTTTCCAACGTCTCGTTTTCGTTTCGGGGCAATAACCCGGTGCGGGAAGCGATAAATGCGATATTTCTATACCATGCGATACAGGCGGGCATGGATATGGGTATCGTCAATGCCGGGCAATTGGCGATTTATGAGGATATACCCAGAGATCTGCGTGATGCGGTTGAAGCGGTCGTCTTAAATACTCACGACGGCAGTGGTACCGATAGGTTGCTGGAGCTTGCCGACAAATATCGCGGTGACGGCAGCAGCAGCGCAGGAAAAGAACAGGATTTGGAATGGCGCAGCTGGCCGGTCACCAAGCGTCTGGAGCATGCGCTGGTAAAAGGTATTACCGACTACATCGACGAAGATACCGAACAGGCAAGGCTGGAAGCTGAGCGGCCGCTACATGTCATCGAAGGCGCGCTGATGGACGGTATGAACGTAGTCGGCGATTTGTTCGGCGCGGGCAAGATGTTCCTGCCGCAAGTGGTCAAATCGGCGCGGGTGATGAAAAAAGCCGTGGCTTACTTGATGCCGTTTATGGAAGCCGATAAAGCCGCAGGCGAACGGCAAACCAATGGCAAAATCCTGATGGCGACTGTCAAAGGCGATGTGCATGACATCGGCAAGAACATCGTCGGCGTGGTCTTGCAATGCAATAACTATGAGGTGATTGATCTGGGCGTGATGGTGCCCGCCGAAAAGATATTGCAAACCGCGCGTTTGGAAAACGTCGACATTATCGGCTTAAGCGGCCTGATTACACCGTCGCTGGATGAAATGGTGCATGTCGCCAAAGAAATGCAGCGCCAGGGTTTTACCGTGCCGTTGATGATAGGCGGCGCGACCACGTCGCGTGCGCATACTGCGGTAAAAATTGCCCCGCATTACCAAGGGCCGGTTATCTATGTGACCGATGCGTCGCGTGGGGTCGGGGTCGCCAGTAATTTGCTGAGCATTGAGTTAAAAGATGAGTTCGTCAGCAGCGTCAGCGAAGAATACGAGGTCGTCAGGGAAAGGCATAAAGGCCGGGAAGCCAAAACTAAGCAACACTCTTTAGAAGAAGCCCGACGTAATAAATTCAGCTGGGGTAATTATGAACCGGTTAAGCCGGCGTTTCTGGGCATAAAAGTCATTGATAATTTCCCCTTGGACACGCTGGTCTGGTATATCGATTGGACGCCGTTTTTTCAAACTTGGGAGATGGCCGGAAGTTATCCCAAAATACTCGATGATAAAGTCATCGGCATTCAAGCCAGAGAACTGTTCGAAGATGCGCAGGCGATGCTGAAAAAAATTATCAGCGAACAGTGGGTAAGCGCCCGCGCAGTGGTCGGATTCTTCCCGGCCAACAGTGACGGCGATGATGTGGTGGTGTACACCGATGACACCCGTACCCAGAAAAAAGAAACCTTGCAGCATTTGCGTCAGCAGAATGTCAAGGCGCCGGGCAGACCTAATTATTGCCTGTCCGATTTTATCGCCCCGGTTGGTAGCGGCAAGGCCGATTATATCGGCGCTTTTGCGGTAACGACCGGTATCGGCATAGAGCAAAAGCTGCATGAATTTGAACTGGATAATGATGATTACAGTTCGATTATGCTCAAAGCGCTGGCCGACAGATTAGCCGAGGCATTTGCAGAGTATATGCATCAGGTGGTCAGAAAAGAGTATTGGGGTTATGCCAAAGATGAAGCTCAGGAGGCTCATCAGTTAATCAACGAAGCCTATCAAGGCATACGACCTGCACCCGGTTACCCTGCGTGTCCCGATCATACCGAAAAGGGCAAGCTGTTTGAGTTGCTCAATGTGACTGAGCATACCACCATAGAACTTACAGAAAGTTACGCCATGTATCCTGCATCAGCAGTAAGCGGCTGGTATTTTTCCCATCCCGAATCGCAGTACTTTAATGTCGGCAAGATAGATAAGGATCAGCTGCAAGATTATGCCAGGCGCAAAGGCATCGCCGAAGAAGTCGCCGAGCGCTGGTTGGCGGCGCATTTGCATCATTAATATGCGCTTGATGCTGTTTGGTACCTCCGGCTGCCATCTTTGCGAACAGGCGGAAATTATTGTTAATGCCTGTGTGCCGGGTGGCGTCGACTATGTTGATATTGCCGAACAGGAGCAGTGGCAAGAACAATACGCTATCCGCATTCCTGTTTTATATGATCCAAGGACCAAGCAGGACTTGGGATGGCCGTTTGATTTGGCGGAAGTCGGTGATTTTATCCATGAGTAGCGCAAACCCCGCCGTTCAGGGCGGTGATGTAAGCGGCTCAGTTTCGTATTTCTCATCGTGTTAAATACTTCCGTCGTGTTAGAATTAACGCTTGCTACCAGAGGACGCATATCGGCTCTCTCCATGACGGCAACTTAAGTTTTA
>JAURYJ010000082.1 GCA_030653985.1 Methylobacter sp.
CTCAGTTAGCAGTACCGGCGATTCCCGCCGCTATGGAAGTATCATGCTAACTTAGGGCGACTAGCGCCATCAGCACGAAATGAGCATACAACTCTGAAAAAGAAAAATCAAGAGCATCCTTACATCCCCGACCTGAAGGAAGGGGTTTTACGGACAAACTGATAAATTATAGTCGTAGTTGTTTCGTAGCGTGGGACTGCCCTTAAATAAAGGCGTGGGCGCGAATTTATTCGCGCCCACGGCATTCAACCTTAGCCATTTCTAGCTATAGTAGTGGCCGTAGCGACGGGGCTGCACTTAATGCGCTTCAATGGGTAACAGTCCCCCGTCCGGCGGTCGCCAAGTAGCTCGATAATCTAAGCGCTTCTTGTCCGGGGCTTATTTCTGGATTGATTGCCGCCGGCGGGCTTACGCGCTTGATTTGAGTTTCTGGTCGGGCGTGGGCCGCGCGGTTCCTCTGGCGGCATCGGCGGAGCCACTGCTGCGGCTTCAAAGCCGACAATTTGTTCGCGTTTAATCTCTTTCCCGATCAGTTTTTCAACCAAGCGCAAGAAGCTGTATTCATCATGGGATACCAGCGATATGGCTTGACCTTCTTCGCCGGCACGTCCGGTACGACCAATTCTATGGACGTAATCTTCCGGTGCTCTGGGCAGTTCAAAATTGACGACATGCGGCAGCAGGTTGATATCAATGCCGCGTGCCGCCACGTCGGTCGCCACCAGCACCCTAATTTCACCGGCTTTAAAGCCTGATAATGCACTGGTTCTGGCACCCTGGCTTTTGTTGCCGTGTATGGCGGCTGCCTTAATGTCAACTTTGTTGAGTTTTTCGGTGAGTCGATTGGCACCATGTTTGGTCGTAGTGAATACCAAAACCTGTTGCCAATTATTTTCTTTTATCAGGTGACAGAGCAGTTCGGTTTTGTTGGCTTTATTAACCAGATAAGCGACTTGGTCAACCAGTTCTGCAGCGGTGTTACGCGCGGCGACTTCGATTTTAATTGGGTTGACCAGAAGCCCTGTGGTGAGCTTGCGGATATCTTCTGAAAAGGTTGCCGAAAACAGCAGGTTTTGGCGCTTTTTCGGAAGAAAGGCAATAATTTTGCGAATATCGCGAATAAAGCCCATGTCCAGCATGCGGTCTGCTTCGTCAAGTATCAGTGTTTCTACTTGATCGAGTTTTACCGCATTCTGATTAACCAGATCCAAAAGTCGGCCTGGCGTGGCCACCAGAATATCTACCCCACCTCTTAATCTCATCATCTGCGGGTTGATTTTTACCCCGCCAAAAACGACTTCGGATTTTAAACGGGGATGTAGATGCGCCCCATACTTGTTGACCGATTCGCCTATTTGCGCAGCAAGTTCTCTGGTTGGCGTCAGTATCAATACCCTGACTGGACGGTTATTGCCGTAAGCCTTTTGCGATAAGCGGTGCAGGATGGGCAGGGTAAATCCTGCTGTTTTACCGGTTCCAGTCTGTGCGGCCGCCAACACATCATGGCCGCCTAAAACGGCTGGAATGGCTTGTGCCTGAATAGGGGACGGCGTGGTATAGCCGGCATCAGCAATGGCACGCAACAGTGGATCAGATAAACCGAGGGTGGTAAATGGCATATTTTTAGGGTCTCAATAAAAGGTTGCTGTTGACAAACGTCTTACAGCTTGGTGAAAACAGTGTAGGGCTTATTAAAAAAACGCGGCAATGAATGATGGTTAAGTTGATTGCGGTAATATTGGCGTTTTGATAGAGATGGAATGTCTTGTCGCGGGTAGGCGAGTGTAAGTCGTTGATATGAATGGTGCCCCGAGGCGGATTTGAACCACCGGCCTGTCCCTTAGGAGGGGACCGCTCTATCCAGCTGAGCTATCGGGGCAAAAACAGAATGAATTCTACCATAGATGGCTATTTAATTCATTTGTTCTGTGCGGGCTAAGTGATTATACCGAAATTAAGGTGTGGGAATACCGGTCACTCTTGGCTGAGCCATCGGAACCGTAAGTATTTGCGAATTCCGGCTTGCCTTTTAAAATATCCAGTGAGCGCTTGGTGTGGCGAGATAAAAGATCAATACCGGCACCATTTTGTTCATTTAAGCTTTTGCATTCTGCGCAGACAAGCATTAGCTGCGCCCAGTTGCTAATGGATTTGGCGGTTTGCAGGCCAGCGGTTTCAGCCCGGCTAAAATATTCATTGATACTTTTTTGATCATTAGGCAGCTTTTCAGTCGCCAAGACTTGAGCAAGTTGTGCATTGAACTGTTCCAGCTGCACGACTAATTGTTTTTTGCTGGCTGCGATAGTGCTAATCAATTCAGCTTGCTGTGTTTTTTTTAAGGCATCAAGTTCCCGATTGAGTTCCTGATGAAGCTGCTGCGCCAATTGCAGTGCATTAAGGATGAGTTGTTCGGCAATGGGGTAGGTTTTTTGTATCATGGCTATGCACTATTTTCTTGAGGCATTAATTTCTCAAGTTGAAGCATTTTCTTGGCAACTTTCTCCGCATCTACCTGATAACTTCCGTCAGCAAGCGCTTTTTTTATCGAGTTGACCTTATCAGTATCTACGGGTGAGCTAGAAGATGAGCCAAAGGCTTTTTTTATTGCTTGCGTTGCGTTCGTCAGTGCAACACTGTCGTCTTTTTTTGTCGGGGCAACAGCAACTTTTTGCCCACTATCGACTCCCGTTTTCGGGGTCGTTTTGAGCGGCACCGGACTGTTCATTCTGCCGTTTATCTCGATAGCCATGATAAATTCCTTAATAATTTTTTCATTTGAAACGTGTATCGGCAGAGCGGTAAAAAACTTTAACGATTTTCTGTGCGTTTAGTCATTAACGGAGACTAATCCAGGCTCGATAACGGTGGCATTAATCAGGCGTCCTGAGTTCTGATTTTTAATTCTGATGAGTTGCCCTTTAGTGCCGTCCATCATGGCTACCCCGCTCATCTTGATAGAAAAATTCGGTTTTGTTGAGCTGATAACAACTTTATCCCCTCTTTTGATAAGCTTGGCTTCGGCAAGGTTTCTCAAGCTGAGAATGGTTCCGCTATTAAGTTGGCGGGTGACCTGTTTGTTTTCAACTTGTTCCAGTTGAGTGGCAAAATCTTCTCTGAGGTTAGACACTTCTCTTTTTTCGATAGCAAGATGTTGTCGGGTAATGATTTCACCGCGTTGTATCGGGTGAGATAGAACGACGACAAGTTGATAAGTCTTGATGATCGCCGAAGTGAAAATCGACCATTTTTTTCCTGTGTTACAGCGTACGCCGATAGTGGTTCTGCCTGCCTTAATGAGATTGTTGGTTGTGTAGGCCTCCAGCGGATCGAGGCATTGAGGTAAATTTAAGCGACTGTCCAATGGAACTAGACTGACTTCGTATTCTCCCGGGAGGTTGATATTTTGTGCAATATAATCGTTAACAGCTTCACCAATAGATTCGTGAGATTGCGAACCTTGTTCTGCATGGGCCGGGGCGAAAAAGATAAAGAGTAAGGCCCAAAAAAGAGGTGTTTTTTTTATCATGGTAGAGCTTTGTTTGATGACGTGGTCAGGTGACTAGGCATGATTAAAATCAGCTTGTTTGATAGAGCAGCCAATTTATTGACATGTTATTTGAACTGCAAGTCGATTCATTGGCTGGCTACTTGGCAGCGGCTACTTTTTGCCGGGTTATTTGAAGGTATTCTAATCCTAATCAGTTACTGAGTAGTGGTAAATAATTTTAAAAAATCATAGCTAATTGATTTAAATAGTATTGTATGTTTTTGGCATATGCTGTGCTTTTATTTTTGTATCAGTAATCAGTGAGGCAACTATCATGGCTATTAATTTTGACACAGCGCTTGGCATTGAACCTAAGGCCCTGGCTTTTCGAGAAAAACGGGGTGAGATACTGGCGGCTAATTTAGCCAATGCCGATACGCCCAACTTTAAAGCCCGTGATCTGGATTTTAAGTCAGTTTTGAAACAAAGCTTGGCTTCAGGCGTAAGCATGGAGCGTACCCATGCCGGGCATATTACACCGCAGCAACAAGTATTTGGCGCTAATGTCATGTATCGGAATCCCAGTCAGGCGTCATTAGATGGTAATACCGTCGAAGCGCATGTTGAACAGGCTAAATACGCTGAAAATGCGGTGCAATATCAAGCTAGCCTACAGTTTATTAATGGTAAGTTTTCCGGCCTGATGGCCGCTTTGAGAGGGCAATAGTCATGGCTGCTTTAAGTATATTCGATATTGCCGGCAGCGGCATGAATGCTCAGTCGTTAAGGCTGAATCTGGTCGCCAGTAATATATCCAATGCGAACAGTGTCAGCAGCAGTGCGGCGGAGGCATACAAATCCAGGCAGCCGGTGTTTGCCGCTGAATTACATAATGCAATGAATAAGCATAATGCCACCAGTAAGGTCAATGTGCTGGGCGTAGTCGAGAGCCAAGAGGCCCCTGTTATGGAGTATTCCCCGAGTCATCCTATGGCTGATAAAGACGGCTATATCTTTAAATCGAATGTGAATACGGTCGAAGAAATGGCTAATATGATGTCGGCATCACGCTCTTACCAAAATAATGTCGAAGTACTGAATACGGCAAAGCAGATGATGCTTCAGACCTTAAAAATGGGACAGTAGGGAGATAAAAATGGCAATTCAAGGCGCAAATCCATACAGCAATTTAACCGCCACCGCTAAATCGGAGTCGGCGGCAACACCTAAAAAAACCTCATTAGGACAGGAGCAGTTTTTAAAGTTAATGACCACGCAGATGACCCATCAAGACCCGACCAAACCGATGGAAAACGGTGATTTTTTGTCACAAATGGCGCAGTTTGGCACGGTAGCGGGTATTCAGGATTTGCAAAAGTCATTTGGTGATTTTGCCGGTTCAATCAACTCCAGTCAGGCCTTGCAGGCAACGACTTTGGTCGGGCGATATGTGTCGGCACCAGGGACGCAAGGCTTGTTGAGCGTCGGCGGGGATATATCCGGTAATATTAATTTAACCGACAGCGTCACCAATATTAAGGTCAAAGTCACTAACGCTGCCAGCGGAGAGCTGGTACAAAATGTGGATCTGGGCAGTCATAGTGCGGGAAAAATACCTTTTGTCTGGGATGGCCTGAATTCAAATGGCGTCATGGCCAATCCCGGCGTCTATAAAATAGAAGCAACGGCGAGTATCGACGGCAAAAATACCGTATTGGAAACAGATATTAATGCGCGGGTTGATAGCGTCAGCATGGCTAGCGGCACTACGGGAATGAAAGTTAACCTGACCGGATTGGGCAGTGTTGCTTTTAATCAGATTAAACAAATTCTTTAGGACTGGAGATATAACATGGGTTTTGCAACAGCATTAAGCGGCTTAAAAGCCGCATCAACAAGTTTGCAGGTAACCGGCAATAATATTGCCAACTCGCAAACCACCGGTTTTAAAGAGTCACGGGCGGAATTCGCCGATGTTTATGCGTCCAGTCTCGGCGGGGTGAGCAAGACGCAAGCAGGCTCCGGCGTGAAAGTCACCGAAGTCGCACAGCAATTTAATCAGGGCAATATCGAGTCCACCCAAAACAGTCTTGATCTTGCCGTCAGCGGCAATGGTTTTTTTGTCTTGGCGGATACGGTGAATCTTCCTGACAAAAATAATCCGAATAACCCTGTGGATCCTTCGGTGCCCAGCGCCTACACCCGCAATGGTGCGTTTCAGTTAGACAGTGCAGGTAATGTGGTTAATGATAAAGGCCAGTATTTATTGGCTTTTGCCGCTAACGGCACTAGCGCAGCGGAGGGTTTTAGTGTTGGTGTTTTTACGCCGTTGACCATTGATACCGCTCAGGGTTTGCCCAACGCTACCGAAAATATCAATATGAAATTGAATATTAACGGGGCTGCAGCAGTGCCGCCAACGGCAGCATTTGATCCTACCGACCCTTTGTCCTATAACAATACGACATCGATCACCACTTATGATATTCAGGGTAATGCCCATATCGCTTCAACCTATTATGTAAAAACGGCGGCTAACGAATGGGATGCTTATTTGTTTATCGATGATTACGGTATTACCACGGGGGGGCCTGCGGTGCCGCCAGCAGTCGCGCCGGCATCGACAGTGGTGGGTGCGGGGGTTCCTCCGGTGGCGGGAACGCCAAATCAAGCAGGGGATCCGATAAAGCTAACTTTTACTTCGACGGGATTGCTTAACACCGTGGCCGGTGTTGCTGCTACCAGTGTGGATTTTGGGGCTATTGATTTATCGGACATCGATCCTAATCTAAAAGTTGACGCTATGGCTTTTGATATAGATTTTTTTGGCACGACCCAGTTCGCTACGCCTTTTAGTGTTAATGGCTTAAATCAAGATGGCTTACCGGCCGGTAATTTGACCGGCATTGATGTCGATGCCACCGGAGTGGTATTTGCAAGGTACAGTAATGGCGGCTCCAAGGCTTTAGGGCAGGTGGCTTTGGCCCGATTTCCAAGTAACCAAGCGCTGGCAAAATTAGGCGATACTTCCTGGGCAACGACATCAACTTCCGGAGCGCCTATTTTTGGCGCCGCCGGTGATAATAATTTTGGCGGCATTCAATCGTCAGCGTTGGAAGGCTCCAATGTGGATTTATCTGAGCAGTTGGTTAAGTTGATTATTGCACAGCAGGCTTATCAGGCTAACTCTCAGACCATCACCACCGAAAAAACCTTGATACAAACTATTCTGAATGCGTAATTTACTGGAGTAATGTTTGCTTATATCTGGTTTTAAGCTAAAGGAGAGCTGTTATGGATCGTAGTTTATATATTGCCATGAGCGGCGCCAAGCAGACGCTCATGGCGCAAACAGTCAATGCCAATAATTTGGCGAATGCGCAGACGACCGGTTTTAAATCAGATTTAGAGCAGTTCCGCAGTAGGCCAGTGCTGGGTGCCGGCTTTCCTACCCGGGTTTATGCGATGAATGACGAGCCGGGGGTCGATCTTTCTCAGGGCGGCATGCAGACGACCGGCGGCGATTTGGATGTGGCTATTAACGGTGAGGGTTATTTTGCCGTTCAGGGAACTGATGGTAAAGAAGCTTATACCCGCGCCGGTGATCTGAGGGTTACTCCGGAAGGTTTATTGCAGACCGGAGCGGGTTTGCAAGTGCTGGGGCAGGATGGGCCTATCACTATTCAACCTGCAGAAAAGCTGACCATAGGCAGTGACGGTACCATCAGCATTATTCCATTGGGTTCGGGTAACGCGACGACACAGGTGGAAGTTGGCCGTATCAAGCTGGTTACGATAGAGGCGGACAACCTGGAAAAATCAAATGACGGCTTGTTGCATGCTAAAGATGGCAAGCCGGTAGTCGCCAGTGCCGATGTCAGGCTGGCGCAGGGCGTTTTGGAAGGCAGTAATGTGAATGCGATTAGCGCGATGGTCGATATGATTGAGCTGGCAAGAAATTTCGAGCTGCAAACGAAGGTGATGAAGAGTGTCGATGAAAACTCGGCAGTGGGTGCCAAGTTGATGCAAATGGGCTAGGAAGCGCGCAAAAACTCTGAGCCGGACCATACTATCTACACAAGTTATTCGCTCTCACGTGGGACTGCGGATTAAGTTAGACTGAAAAGACAGTGATGACTGAACCGTGTGGGCGCGAATTTTTTCGCGCATTTGGCTGTCACTGCGCGAATAAATTCGCGCCCACCCCCAATACCAAGCACTTAACCTAATGGCAGTGACGCTCCAGTGTGAGAACGATAGACGATAGAATTTTCACAAAAGCCGAGCTTAGCTTGGCTTTTTTTTGCGCGGCGCATTGGGCTTTAGATGGCTAAATAATGGCACAGATCATGCTTTGTATTTAACTAAGACAATAAATTGGCACTGAGGAGATTATCATGACAGAACGCGCATTATGGGTGGCTAAATCCGGTCTGGATGCCCAACAAACAAGAATGGCGGTTATTTCCAATAACTTGGCGAACGTCAACACCACCGGGTTTAAAAGAGGCCGGGCGGTTTTTGAAGACCTGATGTATCAGAATATTCGTCAGGTCGGCGCTCAATCTACGCAAAATACCCAGCTGCCGACGGGTTTGCAGTTAGGAACCGGTGTAAGAACGGTTGCCACTGAAAAACTGCATACGCAAGGCAATGTTCAGCCGACAGACAATTCGTTGGATGTGGCAATAAATGGCCGGGGATTCCTGCAAATATTAATGCCTAACGGCGATACCAATTATACCCGCGATGGTTCGTTCAAATTAGATGCCACAGGACAGTTAGTTACTTCAGGCGGATTAACGTTGAATCCGGCGATTACCGTGCCTCAAGATGCACTGAGCGTCACTATCGGCACTGACGGCACGGTATCGGCTTTACAGCCCGGCATCGCGGTGCCGAGCGTGTTAGGCCAAATACAGACCGCCAATTTCATCAATCCTACCGGGTTGGAGGCCATTGGCGAAAACCTTTATCGGGAATCTGCCGCCAGCGGCGCGCCGATAGTGGGAACGCCGGGGGAAGCGGAATACGGGACGTTGACGCAAGGCGCATTGGAAACCTCCAATGTCAATGTCGTTGAGGAACTGGTCAATATGATTGAAACGCAACGGGCTTATGAGATGAACTCCAAGGCGATTTCAACCACCGATCAGATGCTGTCCTTTGTGACGCAACAATTATAAGTTAGGCGGATAGTATGAACCTCCAAGAAGCTGAATTGACCGCGCATAGCCGCAGCCGCCTAAATGTTTGTACGCTTGCCGCTGCGCTGTTGCTGTTAGGCGGCTGCAACTCCATACCGTCGAGAGATCCTGCATTTGCTCCGGTTGCGCCTGCCGACTTAAGGCCGCCGGTACAAAGCAGCGGATCAATCTATCAGGCTGGTTACGATATGCGCTTGTTTGAAGATCACACCGCAAAAAGGGTAGGCGATGTGCTGACGATTCAATTCAATGAGCTTACTCAGGCAAAAAACAAAAACAATCTTATGGCCAAGAAGGACACCCAAGTCTCAGTGACTGCGCCTACTTTGTTTGGTATGGCGGCATCGGTGCTGTCCGGCAGCGACCTTGAAACCGAGGTGGCATCGAAAAAAGGCTTTACCGGAATGGGGACTTCCGATCAAGCTAACAGCTTAAGTGGCAATATCTCTGTAACGGTGGTTGAGCTGCTGCCGAATGGCAATTTAAGTGTACGCGGCGAGAAAAGAGTCACTTTAAATCAAGGAGATGAATTTGTCCGGTTGTCGGGTATTGTCAGGCCGGTCGATATTAACGCAGGCAATGTTATCTCCTCGGACAAAGTGGCCGATGTCACTATTATGTATGTAGGCGAGGGCGCTATGGCCGATGCCAGTAAAATGGGTTGGCTGGCACGGATTCTGTACAGCCCCTGGTTTCCACTTTAAGGCAATGATTTCTTTATGAACAGACACGTTAAGCGCTTTATCGTTCTCGTCCTGCTAGGCATCGCTTCTAGCGGCCCGGTTTATGCCGAACGCATCAAGGATATAGCCTCCATCGAAGGCGTCCGCAGTAATCAGTTGGTCGGTTACGGCTTGGTGGTCGGACTGGATAAATCCGGCGATAAAACCGCCTTCACCGGACAAAGCTTACGCAGCATGCTGGCGCGTCTTGGTCTGACCTTGCCTCCCGGCATTGATCCTAAATCAAAAAACATTGCAGCGGTTTCCATTCAAGCGGAACTGCCTGCCTTTGCCAAACCGGGTCAAGCGATTGACGTCACTGTGTCTTCATTGGGCGATGCCAAAAGCCTGCGAGGCGGGACCTTGTTAATGAGTCCTTTGAAAGGCGCAGACGGACAAGTTTACGCCATTGCTCAGGGTAGTTTGATTGTCAGCGGCCTGAGTGCTTCAGGTCAGGACGGTTCAAGTATTACCGTCAATAATCCCAATGTGGGCCGTATTCCCAATGGCGCGACCGTTGAGCGCACCGTCAACACTTCTTTTTCTGAAGGCGATGCCTTGGTGTTTAATTTGCATACTTCGGATTTTACCACCGCCAATCGGATGGCGGAGTCCATTAACAAAATATTGGGTGCCAATACCGCAAAGGCGCTTGATGCGACTTCGGTCAGGGTTAGTGCGCCGTTAGATCCGAATCAAAAAGTGACCTTTGCGTCGGTGGTCGAAAATATGATGGTGATTCCGGATGATGCACCGGCGCGTATTATTGTTAACTCCCGTACCGGGACTGTCGTTATTAACGGTAAGGTCAGAGTGCAGCCAGCGGCGGTGTCTCATGGCAGCCTGATTGTGACTATCAGTGAAACGCCGCAGGTCAGTCAGCCCAATGCCTTAGCGGGAGGCCAAACGGCAGTGACACCGCAATCTACTCTTAAGATTGAAGAAGAGAACAATCATATGTTTGTGTTTAATCCCGGCGTTTCCCTGGATGAAATTGTCCAGGCGGTCAACAAGATAGGTGCTGCACCCAGTGATTTGGTGGCTATTCTTGAAGCACTGAAATCAGCCGGCTCCTTGCATGCCGAGTTAATTGTTATTTAAAGTTGTTCGTTTTTAAGCGCACATTTAGCCGGGGTTATTATGTTAAAGGTACAAAATGCCGATGTTTATACCGACTTTAATGGCTTGGCTAAATTAAAAGGCGAGGCCCGAAAAGAATCGCCGGAAGCGTTGAAAGAAGCTGCCAAACAATTCGAGTCCATTTTTCTCAATAATGTGCTGAAAAGCATGCGTCAAGCCAAGCTGGCCGATGGCGCCATGGATAACGATCAAAGTAAATTTTATAACGATATGTATGATCAGCAGTTGGCCGTCCATTTGTCGGGTTCTCCCGGCGTTGGTCTGGCCGACTTGATCGTTAAGCAATTGAGTCACGATAAACCCAAACATCAGCAGCAGGATACCGAAGATGCTCTGAATAGATCCGGGGGAATATCGCCTAGCGGTTCTGAACAGGCTCACGCCGTTAACCGGCAGGTAAGTGGTAAAACCGACAGCCCGGTCGCCAGCTTTAAAGACGGTCAAGTGATGCTTACGCCTTATGTTCATGACCGAAGTCCACTTGAAGCGGCAACTGCATTGCCGATGGAGTCTATGGGTGGATTAAAGACCGGGCACGTCTTGCCGATACAGTCAGCAGATGAGTTTGTCAGTCGTCTGCATCCCTTAGCCGTTCAGGCTGCCAGAGAATTGGGCATTGAACCCAAGGTTCTGTTGGCACAAGCCGCGCTGGAAAGCGGCTGGGGGCGTTCGGTGATAAAAAACAGTCATGGCGATAACAGTTTTAATCTGTTTAATATTAAAGCCGATAAAGCTTGGCAGGGCAAACAGGCGCAGGTGTCTACACTGGAGTTTGATCAAGGTATCGCTAAAAAAGTGAATGCCGGGTTTAGATCCTACGATTCCTACGAAGAAAGTTTTAGGGATTATGTCGACTTTATAAAAAGTAACCCGCGTTATGGCGACGCCTTAAAAAAAGTAGGTAATGCGGAACACTATATGCATGAATTACAACAAGCGGGTTATGCCACCGATCCGAAATATGCCGCCAAGGTCATGAGTATCTATCAAGGCAAGACCATGGCCGGATTTGAGCCTGATATCATCGTGGCCATGAACTAATGAACGGCTCTACTTTCAGTTACAGGACGCACTCATGAGCGGATTACTATCAACATCATTATCAGGTTTGATGGCGGCTCAGCGCTCATTGGAAACGGTGCAACACAATATTTCCAATGTAAACACCGACGGTTATAGTCGGCAACGGGTAGAACAAGCAACCAACGCGGCGCGCTTTACCGGCGATGGCTATATTGGGCAGGGCGTCAATGTCACTAATGTCACGCGCAGTTATGATCAGTTTATTAATAAGCAATTGAGTTCCAGCCTTTCTGCCTTTGGCGATGTCGACCGTTACCACCGACTTGCCACTAGCATCGATAATATCATGGCTGATCCCAGTACCGGGATAGCGCCGGTGATGAATCGTTTTTTTAATGCGATCAATGAAGTGGCGGATGATCCTTCATCGGTGCCTGCCCGGCAGGTGATGTTGTCTGAAGCCGAAATTTTGACGCAAAGCTTCAACACCATGAGCGGCCGTTTTGAAGAGATCCGCACACAGAACAATAACGACATGATTGCCATGGTTAACGATATTAATTCTTACGCGACGGCAATCGCGAACCTTAATTTACAAATCACCGAAGGCATCGGTAAAACACAAGGCTTGAAACAGCCCAATGACTTGCTCGATCAGCAGGATGCTTTGATTGCAAAGTTATCCGCAATCGTCAATGTGTCGGTGTTGCCGCAGGAAAATGGAACCTCCAGTATTTTTATTGGCAATGGCCAGTCATTAGTGCTGGGCGGCGGCACCGCAACATTTACCACGATGCAGTCTACATTCGATTCAAACCGCTTGGAAATTGGGCTTAAAACAACGAATAGTGTCACGGAAATCACTAGTCAGATCAGTGGCGGTTCTTTGGCAGGTTCCTTACGCTTTCGGGATGAAGTCCTGGATCCGGCGCAGCAAAAACTCGGCCGGGTTGCTGCCGGTTTGGCCATGGAGATTAATGCGCTGCATGAACAGGGTTTTGATTTGAGCGGTAACGCAGGCGAGGCCTTATTTAGCTTTTCCGGCGCTGAAATTCCGGTTATTAAAAGCGCCAAGAATGCCGGTAATGCAAGCGTTACCGCTAATTTTCAGGATGTTAATAGCAATCCATCAGCGGCTGGCAGTCTCGATTTTAGCGATTTTAAACTGGAGTATGTTAGCGGAACCGGTTACACCCTGACCCGGATTCGGGATAATCAGGTGATTAATCTTACGGCTACCGAGACCGGCGCGGGTACGAATGTTTTTACTTTATCCTCTGCAACTGCTTTGCCGGGCATTGACATAACCGTTGATCAGAATGCGGGTGTATCAGGAGGCGATCAATTTCTCATCAGACCTACCTATAATGCAGCCCAAAAAATGACTGTCGCTATTGACGACCCGAGAAAAATAGCGGCAGCCACCAATATAGAGCTGGATACGAATGGCGATCCTGTTGATGACGGCTCGGGCAACCCCGTTATTATTAAGGGTCCGATGCCCGGCGATAATAGAAATGCCTTGCAACTGGCAAATCTGGCTAATAAATTGGGCATGTTAGGCGGAACCGCCTCATTTAATAGTGCTTATAATGAAGTGGTTTCCGGTGTCGGAACCTTGACGCGTGCGGCTAAACTGGGTGCTTCCGCACAGGAAACCTTATTAAATCAGGCCAAGGGTGCCAGAGAGAGTCTGGCCGGTGTCAACCTGGATGAAGAGGCGGCCAACTTGATAAAATTTCAACAAGCTTATCAGGCATCCGCACAAGCTATTTCGGTAGCCAGATCCTTATTCGATACTTTATTAGGCGCAGTGAGATAGGAGCGATAGCGATGAGAATTTCAACAGCTTGGGCGCAACAGCTTAGTGTTAACGCAATGGGCAAACAGCAAACTGAATTAGCTAAGGTACAGCAGCAATTAAGCTCTGGACGTAAAGTGTCTACGCCTGCTGAAGACCCGGCGGCAGCGGTAAGAGTTTTGGATTTGGAAGGAACGATTACAAAAACAGAGCAGTATCAAAGTAATATTGCCACGGTTCGCGGACGGTTGAATCTTGAGGAATCCGCTCTGGAAACGTCAAATAACATATTGTTTCGCGCCAAAGAACTGACCATCCAAGGTATGAACGCTAGTCTAAATAATAGTGACAGGCTATCGATCAAGTTCGAAGTGGATCAGCTGATTGAGCAATTGGCCGGTGTCGCCAATACCAAAAATGCCAATGGTGAATTTATATTTTCCGGCGACCTTTCGACTGTGCCTGCCTTTGCCAAACACCCGACAACAGGCGAATATGTGTATCAAGGCGGAACACAGCAGCGGGCTTTACAAATCGGCTCTAGCAGACAGGTAGCGGATAGCGATTTAGGCTTTAATGTATTTGAAAATATAACATCGAGCAGTCCGGCGGCCGATCAAGCTGTTGATCAGAACGGCGATCCCACTAAAATTCGTAGTATTTTCAATACGCTAAAGGCGCTGTCCGAGGGCTTGAGTGACACTTTTACTGCCACCCCCGGCGCAATCACCGGCGACCGGTTTTTACGCTATGGCTTGACTTATCCTGCGGCTCCCCCAACTACATTTGACTTGACTGCTGATGGTGGGGCACCGATACCGATAGACTTAAGTGGTCAAGTAATTACCGGTGTGGAAGATCTTGCTACTGAGATTAACAATCAACTTGCCGCTGCTGCTGCGCCGGTTCCTGCGACTATGCAAGCGCGAAGTAATGGCAATAGAATTGAGTTTTTTTCAGTGGCAACAGGTCCTACTTCCAGCATAACAATTAGTGAGAGCACCCCTGCCTCAGGAACATTTTTAACGGATGCCGGTTTTAGTGGTTCTAGTAATAACCTAACCAAGACAGGCGTTGACGCACAGGTCTTTCAAGATCAACTTGGCAATGTGTTAACCGATCTTGATGCGGCGCTGGACAGTTTTTTGCAGACAAGAACCAGTGTCGGAGCCAGGATGAACGCTTTGGACAATCAAGAATCCCAAAATGAAAAATTTGTCTTGGATACCAAGACAACGCTTTCTGAAACGCAGGATCTTGATTATGTTGATGCGATCAGCAAGTTTCAGCTGCAATCCATCGCTTTGCAGGCCGGACAACAAGCTTTTGCCCAAGTCAATAAATTATCGTTGTTTAATTATCTTTAAAGGCGAAACAGTCGCCGTTTACTCTTGGCTATTTTTCTGATTGCCGAATGGCCGTTTAGGAATGGAATCCAAATAACTTGAACAGGCGATAACTTGTAGGGGCGACCGGCGGGTCGCCCCTTGGGCAACGGTATGAGTTATTTGATTTGCATTCCTATGGCTTAGGGATAAATGACTTTAGGCTGGAAGTTGGCGGCCGGGTATTTGGGGTCAAACTCGATTTCCTTTTCGGCAGTTTTTGGGCTTGGACATTTAGTTGCAGGCTTGACGGAGTCTTTATCGAGATAGATGACTTTAGGTTGAAAATTTGCTGCCGGGTATTGGTCATCGCTTCCGGCTGAAGCCGTTAATGACGCCAACGCCATAACAGCGGTGGTCAATCCTAAGATAATTATTTTTTTCATATGATTTAACCTTGGGTAGTTTGTGCGGTAAGCCCCGCAGAAGTCACTCTAACAAGGCTTGACGATTCAAGAGTATCAGGTATTTTGGCCTAGGCTGCAACTGTTTTTCCCGCCGGAAAGTGATCACAAAAGTTGTTTTATTTCGGGATGATTTTTCAGTAATTGCTGCCGGAATGATTCAATAGCCAGCTCATTGCCGCGCTCACTTCGAGAGATGGGTACGACGATTTCGCTAACGACCTGCATCGGCGCTGCCGATAAAAATATCAGTCGGTCAGCCAAGGCGATGGCCTCGCGCAGATCGTGGGTGACAAATAAAATTGTATGCGGACGTTGTTGCCATAGATTCAATAACAGCTCCCTGACTTGCCTGGCGGTCGGCGCATCCAGCGACACAAACGGCTCATCCATCAGCAACACCTCGGGATCAACAGCAAATGCCCTGATGATCGCAACCCGGCGACTCATGCCCAATGACAGATGTTCTGGATAACTATGCTGCGCTGCGGTTAATTGCATGACCTCAAGCAATGCGTCAATGACCTCGGGAGGCTGGCGCTCATCCACTGCCAGCTCAATATTTTCCCTGACCGTACGCCAGGGCAGCAGGCGCGGATTCTGGAAAACGTAACCGATCTTGGGGGCGGTGTGTTGCCGGCCCACTAGAATATCGCCCTCGTAATCATTATCCAGACCGGCAATAATATTTAACAGCGTGGTTTTGCCGCAGCCGGACGGGCCGACCAGACAAATAAATTCCTCCGAAGTTAGCGACAGTTTAAGGTCGACGATACTGGGATCGGCCGCAGCCGGATAGGTTTTGTTGTCGATTTGGATTTGGATGTCGGTCATTTGCGCCACCGTAGGGCTTTTTTGTCCAGAGGTTTTAAAATCAGCAGTTCTATCAGCTGAATGACCGCAACAAAAGCGATGGTATAAGCCAGTATGCCGGCGACATCGAACAGTTGAAAGAACAAATGCAATTGATAGCCCATGCCGTTGCTGCGGCCTAATAACTCGACCACCAGAATGATTTTCCAAATCAAGGCTAGGCCCGAACGGGTAGCTCCCATCACAAACGGATGCAGTTGCGGCCAGATAACGTGAACTAGGGTTTTACGCTTGCTAAAACGGTAACAGCGCGCCATGTCCAGTAAGTCCTGATCCAGCATGCGAGTGCCTTCGCGAATCATAACAATGACATTGGGCAGTTTGTTGATCACCACCGCGAGTATCGCCGCCGATTCAATCAGGCCGAACCAGACATAGCACAAGATGATGGTGACCAGAGCCGGGACATTCAAGAAAATCACCAGCCAGTTATCGAAGAACGCATCGAGTTTTTTATTGCGCCCCAGTACGATACCGATAGCGCAACCGAGCAACATCGCAATCGCAAAACTGATCACCAGCCGCAGCAGGGTGACGCCCAAGTGAAAAGGCAGCTGTCCCGAGACGCAGGCTTGCCAGAAAACCTTGGCGACTGCTTCGGGCGTCGGCAAGGTGTTGCTGTCTAAATAAACAGCCAAACCTTGCCAGATGACTAAAAAAGCCAGTAATGAAAGAGTGGGTAAACATTTTTTAAAGCTAATCAAACCGAATCCTTTATTTTATGGACCAAAAGGTGCCGGGCTGCAGGTGCTCTGATTGTCCGGTTAACTGATTGTTACTTAGCTGACGGAGCATTGTATAAATACGCTCCGCAGCCAATTGTTCCGGTTTGCCCCACTGCGTAATACTGCCTTCACAGTAACGCTGGCGCAGTTTGGTTTGCGTCGGCAAATCATCCGCCTGGGTTAACGGGATCACTTTTTTCCAGGCAGCATCAGCGGTACATAGCTGATTTTTAGCCAGCTTGCTGGCGTTAAAAAAATGGTGGACCGCCTGTTTGTGTTCATTGGCCCAGCTTTGCTTGAACACATAACCCAGGCTAGGGACATCTTCCATAATGCCTAAGCCTTCTAAAATACCTTTGCCGTCAATAAGCTGACGATATTGCCGGGCTTCAAGTCTGGCCGCAAAATGCCAATAAGTAAGGACGGCATCCACGCGGTTGTGCTTGATTTGCTCGGTGATCAGCGGCGGTGCGCCGAAGACTTTTTCCACCGAAGCATTCAAATTGAATTGTTCTTGTTGCGCTAGGGCCTGTAGCAATAGCCAGTTTTTATCCAGCTCGCCACCGGCAATTCCTAGTCGTTTACCGCTGAGATCTTTTATCGAATGGATCGGGCTGTTTTCCGCTACAACCAAGGCACCCGAGGTATTCGAATAAGGGTAAAAAGTAAAATCGGAACCGGTAGCGCGGAGCCTGGAAACCCAAATCCAGTCCGACACAATCATATCGACAGCGCCGGATTGCAACGCAATCTTGCCCGCTTCCGCATTGGCCAAATGCTGTATTTTCAATTGAAAGTCAGCGGCTTGGGGATTATCCTGTAAAGCCGCCAATTCCCAAGCGGCGGTGCCGAAAGCCTGAACGCCGATACGAATGACGGTTTTTTCCGCAGCATAACTGTTACCTGAGGCAAGCAGGCACAGGCTGATAAAAAAGACATTAAATTTCATAGAAACTATCTCAATGACTAAGGAGAAAGCTATCTATTCTATCTGGACGCAGAGCTTGGTGCGAGGATGATTGCAATTATCGGTGTTGCCGCAGGCACCGGGAAATTATTTTCGGTGCGGGATATTCCGACTCACGATTTGATTTTTGGCGCTGGCGAAAATAACCCGGATTTAAACAAAGTTGTCGATCAACTGGAGCAAGCATCCGGGGCCATTATTGTTACGCCTATTTACAAAGCCGCTTATTCCGGGGCGCTAAAAGCCTTATTGGATTTGCTGCCGCAACAGGCCTTTGCCGGTAAAGTCGTACTGCCAATCGCGACAGGCGGGTCCCAGAAACACTTGCTCGCGATTGCTTATGCGCTGAAACCGGTCTTGTATGCTTTAGGTGCGATCCATGTTCTCAGCGGTTTATATGTCTCTGATGACCAGATCAAAAAGGACGGTTCCGGGCATCTGATACTGAATGACGGTCTTGCATCACGTCTGGGCACACACAAGTTGATACGTTAGTGCATGAGGTCTGCCTGATTAGGACGCAGCAATCCTTATTGAGCAGGAAGGTTGCATGATCTGCAAAGCCCTATTTTCACAATATTTAATATTCATTTAACCTGGAAAATACGATGACCAAAAATAATTTTATGGCAAAACCTTGGGGTTTTGTTGCTTTACCCCTTTAAGCTTGTCGATTGTACTTATGAGTTGAATATAAGCTGGAAAACACCAAATCTTCCAGAAACTTTACAATCTCTGCCTCATCTTTATTTTCCCCAAAGTCAGTCAGCGACGGCAGATTATTCATAAAAAAATTCTGGAAATGCGCCATTTCAATAATGGTAGAGGCTAATGATTTTGGGTATTTGTATTGGGGACTGCACTCCAAAATGATATTTCCGATAACCGCGCAAAGGTCTTTGTAGGGTTTAAACAGGTGATCCTTGTTATCCTCGGATACCCGTTTAGTTAGATAGGCTTTGGAGCCTTCTGTAATAATGATTTGATGAAGGATACTTTCATCGACATAACTGGTTCTAATATCGTCTTCCACGGTGGTAGCTAATAATTTAATGACCATTTTGAGCTTAACAGCAGGATCTTTAATATTGTTAGTCTGAAAAGTAACCTGGTATTCAAGCCAGCTCCAATACCAGGCGGTAAGATAGATCAGCAGCCGGTGCTTGTTTTCAAAATACCGGTAAATGCCCGCCTCGGTTGTGCCGATAGCTTCCGCCAGTTTTTTAAAGGTGAAGGCTTCAAACCCGTTAAGGTGAATTAACGGAATGCTGTTCAGAATGATTTTTTTGCCCAGCTCGGATTGCTCCGGATCCCTGAGAAATAATTTTTCATTCATTTTAATTTGTAGCTGTATTTCCATGGCGCTCTTTTTTTTATCTGTAGTTAATGCATTTGACCCGATTGTTTTAGCAAGGGCTACCGCATTTCATTGTAAAAATGATAACTGAGAGCATTGCAATTTGTAAAGATAGTGTTACTATTATTTGAAAAAGGTTTACTATTTTTCACTTTTATTCTAAAGGCATCCGATGATGGAAGTAAAAAATATGTTTCAAGAACTAAAAAGCGACCTGCCTGCAAGTATTGTGGTGTTTTTTGTAGCGCTTCCTTTATGCCTTGGCATTGCATTGGCATCCGGTGCGCCCTTGTTCGCCGGGATTATAGCGGGCGTAGTCGGCGGTATTGTGGTGGGTATCGCCAGCGGTTCCCCATTGGGGGTTAGCGGTCCTGCCGCAGGCTTAGCCGTCATTGTATTATCTGCTATTACGACACTGGGTTCCTGGCCTGCCTTTTTATTAGCCGTTGTTCTGGCCGGGATTATTCAGCTTGTTATGGGCTTTGCCAAGGCAGGTTTTATCGCCTACTTTTTTCCTTCTTCTGTCATTAAAGGCATGCTTACCGGTATAGGGCTGTTGATTATCTTAAAACAGATACCCCATGCCTTAGGCTACGATAAAGACGTTGAGGGCGACCTCTCGTACTTTCAAACGGACGGAGAGACTACCCTTTCAGCCATTGCCAGCGCTTTTAATGCCTTTACCCCAGGCGCTATATTGATTGCAGTCATATCGCTTGCGATCCTTATCTTATGGGATACGGTTTTAACCAAAAAACATAAGCTGTTTCAACTGATACAAGGGCCCATTGTGGTCGTTGTTTTGGGTATGGTAATGAATACTTTTTACCAGCATGGGCTATTGAATTTTAGTTTAGCTGCCGACCAGGTTGTTAGCATTCCTGTTCCTGAAAACCTGGTCGGCTTTTTCGGCCAGTTTACCCTCCCCGATTTTTCTGCAATAACCCATTTTGAAGTTTGGAAAACAGCTTTCGTAATGGCGATTGTTGCAAGCTTGGAAACACTGTTATGCGTAGAGGCAACCGACAAGCTTGACCCCTACAAAAGAGTCACGCCCACTAACCGGGAATTAAAGGCGCAAGGGCTGGGCAATATTGTCTCCGGGCTGTGTGGCGGATTACCTGTTACCCAGGTTATTGTCCGCAGTTCGGCAAACATTTCATTTGGCGGTAAAACAAAACTGTCCGCCATACTTCATGGGGTATTTTTATTAATCAGCGCCATTACCATTGCCGGATTGCTAAACAGGATTCCGCTTGCCAGTTTAGCGGCCATTTTGATTATAGTGGGCTATAAGCTGGCCAAGCCCGCTCTCTTTAAACAGATGTACCAATTGGGCGGGGAACAGTTTGTGCCTTTTGCAGCTACTGTTGCCGGTATATTGGCAACCGATTTACTAAAAGGAATTATCGTCGGCATCCTGTTCGGCATCTTTTACACCTTGCGCCATAGTTACCGCAACTCCCACTACATGAAGGATGTAATTACTACAGAAGAGGGACATGAGGTTCATCACCTTGTTTTGGCAGAAGAAGTTTCGTTTTTTAATAAGGCAAGCATATTAAACGCATTAAATAACATCCCCCAAAATGCAAAAGTGATTATTGATTGCTCAAAATCCAAATCAATTGCTTACGATGTCGTAGAGATCATAGAAAATTATCAGAGCAATGCCCTTACCAAGAACATAACGGTCGAGAAAATAAATTTTATTGAACCGACTGTGCCGCAAACAATTTAGGACATATAAACAATGAAAACATTAACCAAAGAAATGCAAGCCGCCATTACGCCCGCAATGGCGCTGGACTTATTAAAAGAGGGCAATAAACGCTTTGTGAATAACCTTAAAGTGAACCGCAACCTGTTGCAACAGGCTAATGAAACGTCCGATGGACAACATCCGTTTGCGGTCATTTTAAGTTGCATAGATTCCCGCACCTCGGTCGAGTTGATTTTTGACCAGGGTTTGGGCGATGTATTCAGTGTCCGTATTGCCGGCAATATTATTAATGAAGATATTTTAGGCAGTATGGAGTTCGGCTGCAAAGTAGCCGGTTCTAAAATAATAGTGGTTTTAGGCCATACCAGATGCGGTGCAATAAAAGGCGCTTGCGATCATGTGGAAATGGGTAACCTGACGGCGCTGTTAAGTAAAATACAGCCTGCGGTTTATGATGAAAAAACCGTCACAGAAAACCGTAATTCGGACAACAGTGAGTTTGTGGAAAAAGTGGCCGCCATTAATGTAAAAAGAACGGTACATGCCATTATCGAACGCAGCCCGATTTTAAAGGAAATGATAGACGCAGGTGAGATAGAAATTATTGGCGGCAATCATGATCTTTTAACGGGGGAGGTCAGTTTTTATGCTGATACTTTGATTATTAATAATCCTAAGTAAAACCGCTTTCAGGCGGATGTAAAAATCTGCCGCTACAGGCTCAGCCAAGTAGGGCGAGCTGAGGATCAAACAATGCTATTAAAACCGCCAAACTTGTGGATTCGTTTTGCCATTATGATAATGGCATTAATGGCTAACGCTCATGTGCAAGCTACTTCTGATTTTCAGATATGGGTTCCAATAAACATTAATACAAAATTGACAGAACAATTACGTGGTTTTTTAGAGTTCCAACCACGAATTGGCAATAACGCATCAAATCTTACCACCGCAATAGTCAGACCCGCTCTTGGCTGGGCGATTAATAAGCAGGCTAGTATATGGGTTGGCTATGGAATGCAGGCCGACTCTGTTACACCCGATTCCGATACCTACAGGATTGAAAATCGAGCATGGCAAGGATTTACATGGAAAGATACCGCTAATGAAAAGCAATTTATATGGGAAGTTCGTAACAGGCTGGAAGAGCGCTTTTTAGCGGGGAATTCTGATCCCAGTATCCGTTGGCGAACACGTTTTCGGGTAGAGCAGTTAATTCCTGACGGGTCGCATTGGTCTGTCATTGCCTCTGAAGAAATATTCGTGAATCTAAACGACAATTCCGATAATGCCCAATTACAAGCCGGGGCGCAACAAAACCGGTTATATGCGGGGGTCGGTTATCGATTTACGCCTGAGGCTCAAGTTGAAACAGGTTATTTATACCAGCATGTATGGAGAAATTCCCCATCGGCTGATCAAAATAACAATGTATGGATGACAAATCTTAATTTTAATTTCTAACTATCTCGTGGGCACCAACAGTAGGCGCTTTACGACTGCAAGGACAGATATTTGCTCCATGCAAAATCTGCATTCCCCACATCCCTGTGGGTTATGCAGGAGGTAGAGCAATGCAGGAGCAATTGCCGAGGCGACGCTTTCCTGCCCACCACACTAACCGGTTACCGAACAGGACATGAGCGAGAAAACACATCAACCAAACAATGAACCGTCGGCAAACAGCTATAGCAACCAACGGGTCGCCCTGCTCACCCAGCACGGTAAAGAAGCCGTGATAGCGCCTGTGTTGGCAGAGCTGCTGGGTTGCTGCGTTGAAAAAGTGGACGGGTTCGACACCGATCTTCTCGGCACCTTCACCCGCGACATCGCACGCGAGGGAACCATGCTGGACGCGGCGCGGAAAAAAGCGCGCATCGGCATGGAGCTGTCGGGGCTTCCCATCGGCATCGCCAGCGAGGGCGCGTTCGGTCCGGACCCTTCGGTCTTTATGCTGCCAGGGAACAGGGAGCTGTTGATCTGGATTGACGACCGGCTCGGCATCGAGGTCGTCGCAACCTCGTCCGGCAAGACCAATTTATCTCACTGTCTGGCCGAGAATTGGGAGGAAGCCGAAGATTTCGCCCGATCGGCCGGATTTCCCGAACATCATTTGGTGGTTCGTCCGGTGGACGAGAATCACCCCGAACTCCGCAAAGGACTGGAAGACTGGGCCAGCTTAAAAGATGCGGTAACCTGGGCATTGGACTTGGCGCCGAACCGGCATGCTTTCATCGAGACCGACATGCGCGCGTTCGCCAATCCGACCCGTATGGAAAACATCCGGCTGGCTGCCGAGAATCTGGCGCGGCGTCTTACTTCGCTTTGTCCAGAGTGCGGTGCGCCGGGATTTTCCTTGGCCGGACAGGTGCGGGGACTTCCCTGCGAGGACTGCGGTAGCCCAACCGGCGAGGCGAAGGCAGATGTTCACCGCTGCGTTCGCTGCGAACATCAAGTGCTGGTGGAGCGGGAGCGGGAATACGCCTCTGCCCGATATTGCGATTACTGCAATCCTTAACTTTACTGGAGCGCCTCGTGCTTTTCATGCGGCATATCCCTATGCCGCACCTTTCGGGCGCGATGCGTGCAAATCGGCTGTCCTGCCGATTTGTGGCTACACATGAAACGCCAAAGGTGCGCGCTCAAATTTATACCCTTTCATTAGGAGATTACCCGCGTGACTTCATATCAATTGACCCACCTGAAACAGCTTGAAGCGGAAAGCATCCACATCATCCGTGAGGTGGCTGCGGAGTTCGAGCGGCCGGTGATGCTCTATTCCGTCGGCAAGGATTCCACCGTCATGCTACAACTGGCGTTGAAGGCGTTTTTTCCCGGCAAGCCGCCGTTTCCGCTGCTGCACATCGACAGCACCTGGGAGTTCCGCGAAATGTACGAGTTCCGCGACCGGCGCGCGCGAACTGGGGCTGGATCTGATCGTTCACATCAACGAGGAAGGGATCGGGCAGGGAATCAACCCCTTCACCCACGGCAGCAAGAAACACACCGACATCCTGAGAACCGAGGCGCTCAAACAGGCGCTCGACAAATACCGCTTCGACGCGGCCTTCGGCGGCGCTCGCCGCGACGAGGAAAAATCCCGCGCCAAGGAGCGCATCTATTCGTTTCGCGATCGAAACCACCGTTGGGATCCCAAGAACCAGCGCCCGGAATTATGGAATCTCTACAACGGCAGGATCGACAAGGGCGAGTCGATCCGGGTATTTCCCTTGTCCAACTGGACCGAACTGGATATTTGGCAATACATCCATCTGGAAAATATTCCGCTTCCGTCGCTTTATTTAGCCAAGGAACGTCCCGTTGTTCGGCGCGAAGGTACATTGATCATGGTCGATGACGAGCGTATGCCGCTGGAGCCTGGCGAGGAGCCCCGGATGCTTAGGAACGTGCATGAAATAACTTGAGCAACTTCCTAATGCTCATTTTTAGGAGTAGCGACATAATTCCATCGTCCAAGAACGCCATCAAATAAAATACGCATAGATTTTTTAAACCCCGCCACTACTTTTCTTTTTGTCTGGTACACCTTATTCAAAATACAGGCGACGACACTCAATCCAGCTTTTGTGGTTGTTGTTTCAATCAATTCTTTAGTAAGGACGTGTGACGTTAAAACCATACCTTGCATTGCCCGTGTGATATGCGGAAACACTCTATGTTCAATGGGATTCCATTTGGACGTGTACGGTGGGTAATGTGCCACACGAATATCAATACCTAATTCATCGACTAAGGCTTGTAGATCTTGTTTGAAAATATAATGCCTGGATGAATTACTGCCCCCGCCATCCATCAGCATTAGTATTGAAGTAGCGGTAAGGTAAAGTAACTTTCCATGATTATTCCACCACTGGCGAATGGAATCGCACGCAAATTCACTGGTGTCCCGACTGGTGCCAATAGTAACGTAAGCCTTATTCTGAACCGTGTCGTAGATGGTGTGCGGTATCGCTACACCTTCGGCGAGAGACGGGAAGTCATGATCAAAAACCTCTATCGTTTCAGTGGTAACTATTTTTCCGTTACGTGACAGATTACCAATGAGTTCTTTTTTCTTGGTGTCAACGCTGATCACTGGATTACCTTCTGATTCATAGAGCTTTCTCAATTCTGCTATGCGTTCAAATTGGGCATTCCGATTAATATGCCCACCCCCTGCCTTGTTCTTTAAGGGCTTGCGTTTGACGTAGTCATGTTTTTTCAGCAGTTTTTTAACAATATTGCGACTGACTTTAACGCCTTTTGTAGCCAACAACGCCGCTATAGTCGCCTTGGTCAAATTGGTCAAATTGGTCCACTTGACCTTTTCATCCATAGGGTCACCCGCTGTATGTTCTTTTAAAATGGATAGAAATAGTTCGTCAATATCGCCTTGATCTTTAATTTCAACTGTTTGCTTTCGACCACCACCGGCCATTCTATCCCGTTGTCTCGGAATAGTT
>JAURYJ010000084.1 GCA_030653985.1 Methylobacter sp.
TCGCCCTAAGTCAGCCTGCCGGAGGGAATATCCGGTACTGCCAGTCGAGGCGCTGTTAGCCAAGTCAGGAGACATAAATCCTCTGTTCTTGCTCGTGCCGTTGAAGCTGGAAGCCTTGTCCTTTAGGTCAGGGTAATTCACCGTTAGTAGTTAGTAACCTAGGTCGCTTGATGAGTCTAGCGTCTTTTAGGTTAGACTTAGAAAACCTAAGTCATTGCCATTTAAACAAAAAAAATGCGTAAACATATGGGTACAAATACTTATAGCAATCGATATTTTAAAGAGCGTGCCGTATAAATTATTTAGCTTTCTATTAATCCCCACTGGAGTTTGATTGGGAAGTCTATAGAAAGTCTGCTCAAAAAAGTGTTCTGATTTACCTGTTGCGGTGGACGGCAGGTACGTAAAAGTATTTATTGTTCTAGTGCTTGGTTTAGCGGGCTTTGCTGAAATCAAGCACTGAAAACTTGAATCTTGAACTACACCATCCCCTTAAGCCGATAAAGCAAGTCCAAAGCCTGCCTGGGACTGAGTTCATCCGGGTTCATATCTTCCAGCAAACCGACAGCAGGATGACACTCTTTCGAGGAAAATAAATCCAGCTGGTTAACGCCGATTTCCGCTTGTTGTTCACTGTAGGCATGGTCTTCCAGATGCCGCAATTTGGCCTTGGCCTTGTCAATCACCGATCGCGGCACACCCGCCAGAGAAGCTACCTGTAAGCCGTAACTTTGGCTGGCCGGGCCGTCCTTAACCGCATGTAAAAATATAATCTTGTCGCCATGCTCCATCGCATCCAAATGCACGTTATGGATGGTTTTTTGTTCATCGGGCAGCGTGGTCAGTTCAAAATAATGCGTCGCAAACAGCGTAAACGCCTGGGTTTCCTTAGCCAGATAATCGGCGCAGGCCCAAGCCAGCGACAGGCCGTCAAAGGTGCTGGTACCGCGACCGATCTCATCCATCAAGATCAGGCTTTTCGAGGTGGCGTTATGCAGAATATTGGCGGTTTCCGACATTTCCACCATAAACGTAGAGCGGCCGCTGGACAGGTCGTCGGACGCACCGATACGGGTAAAAATCTTGTCGATGGGCCCGCAGCTTAAGGTTTTGGCCGGGACATAGCAGCCGATATGGGCGATTAATACGATCAGCGCGGCCTGGCGCATGTAAGTCGATTTACCACCCATATTCGGGCCGGTGATGACCAGCATCCGGCGCTGACTGGAAAACGACAAATCATTGGGTACAAACGGAATGTCAGAAACCTGCTCAACGACCAGATGCCGACCGGCTTCTATCGTTATGCCGGGATTATCGACCAGCGCCGGTTGCGATAAATTCAAGGTTTCAGCGCGTTCGGAAAAGTTGACCAAGACATCCAGCTCGGCCAAGGCGGCGGCGCATTGCTGCAACGGGATTAAGGATACGCCGATGATGTTCAGCAATTCCTCGTACAAGGCTTTTTCAAAAGACAGCGATTTTTCCTTGGCGCTGAGCACCTTGTCTTCAAATGATTTCAACTCCTCGGTAATGTAGCGTTCTGCGCCTTTTAAGGTCTGCTTGCGGGTGTAGTGCGCCGGGACTTTTTCCGCATGCAGGTTGGAAATCTCAATATAGTAACCGTGTACCCGGTTGTATTTAACCTTCAGCGTGCTGATGCCGGTCGCCGCTTTTTCCCGATTCTCCATATCAAGCAGAAACTGATCGGCGTTCTGACTCAGGTTGCGCAACTCGTCCAGCTCCTGATGGTAGCCGGGCGCAATGACGCCGCCGTCGCGGATCAGCACCGGCGGATTGTCGATGATCGCCGCTTGCAGCAGCTTTAACATTTCCGGCTGTTCGCCGATCTGTCCGCATAAAGCGGCAAGTTGCGGGTTGTCGCCGCCGGCAAGCGCCTGCTGCAACGCGGGCAACACCGCCAGGGTGTTGCGCAACACCAGCAAATCTCTGGGCCGCGCCGATTTTAAGGCGATACGGGAGCTGATCCGTTCAATATCGCCCACTTGCCGCAGCTGGGTTTGGATGTCACGATACAACAAGACATTCAGCAGGGTGTCGATGCAGGCATAGCGGTTGTTCAGAATGCCGTGATCGCGTAAGGGCCGGTTGATCCAGCGTCGTAAACAACGACTGCCCATCGCCGTGGCGGTTTTGTCCAGCACCCCGAACACCGTGTATTGCAGCTGCCCGGACGGGTGAAAATCCAGTTCAAGATTACGGCGACTGGCCGCATCCAGCAAAATGCTGTCGTCGCTGCTTTCGGTACGAATGCCCTGAATATGCGGCAGTGCGCTTTGCTGGGTGTCTTTAACATATTGCAGCAAACCGCCGGCCGCAGCGATCGCGGCAGGCATGTTTTCGCAGCCGTAGCCTTTCAAATCAAGGGTGTTGAATTGCCTTAACACCAGTTGTTTGGCGCTTTCCGCTTCGAAATGCCAGGGCGGTCTTCTGCACAAACCGCTGTGCTGCTTTAAGCTTGCCGGCAACGGCCAGTCTTCGCTGAACAGCAGTTCGGCAGGGTTAAGGCGGCCGATTTCGCTCAATAGCTGATCAATGGATTCAACCTGCTGCAATACAAAACGGCCGCTGGTTAAATCCAGGCTGGCGATGCCGTGTTGCGCGTTTGGGAACGAACATACCGCAACCAGCAGGTTATCCTTGCGGTCTTCGAGCAAGGCTTCGTCGGTGACCGTGCCGGGGGTGACGATGCGTACCACCTTGCGTTCGACCGGGCCTTTGGATGTTGCCGGATCGCCGATTTGTTCGCACAGCGCGACCGATTCGCCATGCCGCAACAGCTTGGCAAGATAGCCTTCAGCCGCGTGATGAGGAATGCCCGCCATAGGAATCGGCAAGCCGGCGGATTGCCCCCGGCTGGTCAGGGTAATATTCAACAGTTGCGAGGCTTTTTTGGCGTCATCGAAAAACAGTTCGTAAAAGTCCCCCATGCGGTAGAACAACAAAGTATCGGGGTGTTCGGATTTGATGCGCAAGAATTGCTGCATCATCGGCGTGTGCTGGTCGGTGGTTTTTTGTTTTATACTCATCAGTCTATTTTATCCGAAGTCGCACGAGGTCACATCATGGAGTCTGAATTATTTAAACTGGCAGAACAGCTGGGCCGTTTATTAAAGGCTAGCGGCAAAACAATAGCCACAGCCGAATCGTGCACCGGCGGCTGGATCGCCCAAACGATTACCGAGATTCCGGGTAGCTCAGCCTGGTTCGACCGGGGCTTTGTCACCTACAGCAATGCCGCCAAAGTGCAAATGCTGGGTATCAGTGTGCAACTATTGGAAGACTACGGTGCGGTGAGTGCCGAAGCTGCAACGGCAATGGCGGCGGGTGTGCTCAGCCACAGCAATGCCGATATTGCGGTTGCGGTAACCGGCATAGCCGGACCCGATGGTGGAACGCCGGAGAAACCGGTCGGCACCGTATTTATCGCTTGGGCGCATAAAAATGGAACAGCCAAGGTGGTCAAAAAGCAATTTTCAGGAAACCGGCGGCAAATAAGAGCGCAAACGGTGAAAAGCGCTATCGAGGGGATGTGGTTGTTTTATTAAGCACCGGAGAATGGCGAGTAGAAAAATCATCAGCGGTCACCGAAAGCTTGACTTGAAATTAACCCAGGTAATCTTTTTTGAACAGATGAATAAACGAAAACCCGTTTTTTTTCAATTTGTTAAAAAGGCTGATTAAGTGTAGCTTAAGCGACTAATGAGAAGTTATCTCATCACGTCTCCATTTATCTTTAAACTCGGCGTTCGCTCATTTTTTCTAGGTTCTGTTGACGTTTCACCAATCCGGTAGAATAAGCCGTTTTGAATGAAATGAAGCGGATAAAATTAAGTGATGAAGAGTGGACTCGTATTTTGGCAAGCTTAAAAAAATTGCCTGGAGTTCATATCGGTTTACCCA
>JAURYJ010000080.1 GCA_030653985.1 Methylobacter sp.
CCGTCGGGCAGACGGGGCTAGTCTGTGAAGTGAACGGTGCAGTAATGCCGTCAGCAGCAGAAACCAGTGAGCAGTAGCGATACATACTCACTCTTAGGAAACTAGGAATCCCCTTCCTTCAGGTGGGGGAGGATGTCAACAATCTTCTAATACACGTTGCCGCCGTTGCAACTTGGCTACCCGTTTTTGGATCAGCATCTTGGCGGCATCTGCGCCGATATGGGTTTCACCGCGCTGTTTGGCTAATTCCATTTGTTTTTCACGTTCCATGAACCGAGTTTTTTGTTCAGGAGTGATTTTATCGTAACAATGAGGACAGCTTACCCCTTGCAGATATTTATCGCTGGCTTTATCGGCTTCGGTGATGGGCAGGCGGCAAGCGTTACACTGGTCGTAATTGCCTTTTTCAAGCTGAAGATTAACCGTCACCCTGTCGTCAAAGACAAAGCATTCTCCTTCCCAAAGCGTTTCCTGTGCGGGGACTTCTTCCAGATATTTTAATATCCCGCCTTTTAGGTGGTAAACCTCGTCGAAACCCTGTTCTTTTAAGAAAGCCGTGGATTTTTCGCAGCGGATGCCGCCGGTGCAAAACATCGCGACTTTTTTGTGTTTTTCCGGATCGAGATTTTCTTTAATGTACTGGGGAAACTCGCGAAAGCTGGTGGTATTGGGGTTAATGGCGTTTTTAAAAGTGCCGACTTTATATTCGTAGTCGTTGCGGGTATCCACCAGTATGACCTCAGGATCGGAGATCAGTTTGTTCCAATCTTTAGGGCTGACATAAGTGCCCACCACGCGTTTAGGGTCGATACCTTCTACGCCCATCGTCACTATCTCTTTTTTGAGTTTAACTTTGGCGCGGTTGAAAGGTAGTGTGTCGGTCAGCGATTCCTTGTGATCGATATCTGCCAGACGCGGGTCGTTACGCAACCAGTTCAGCACGGTGTCGATGGCTTGACGCGATCCAGCTATGGTGCCGTTGATGCCTTCGCTGGCGAGCAGCAAAGTGCCGCGAACTTGATGGGCTTCCATTACCTGATGCAGGGGTTGACGTAAAGCCTGATAATTTTCCAGGGTGACAAATTTGTACAGAGCGCAAACAACTATTTGAGACATGATGATTCCTTGTTGCGGGTCGGAACGTAAATCCGGTGCAAAAAATGATAGATTTTCAGGGGATTGATGTCCTAAAACTAAAAGTAAAAGGCTTTTTTGAGTTGGCGCTTATTTCCGTCGAGAAAAAGCCCTCAAAAAAGTGCGTGAATGATAACACGATCCTTAACCGCAATAATAAAAGCTTAAGACATGAGGCTCTCTTCGGTCGACGGTATACTGAAATTAAGTCATTGCTGTGCCGTCAAAATTTCTCGGCGTGGCGGCTTTTAAATCCTGCTGCCAGATCGACAGGTAACTAGATTTGAGCAATAATACTGCGCATGAATTTGTGCCTCGCTTCCAAATAATTAAACCGTAATAACTCAACAGTATGGGTACTCAATGAATGCAACGCAAAAAGATTTATACAGAATATTAGGTGTTATCGGTAGCGCAGAGTTAGCCGTTATTAGGGCGGCATATAAGGCTCTAATGATGATTTATCACCCTGACAGATATGAGGGTGATAAAAAAGATGCCGTAAGAAAGTCAAAAGAAATTAACGAAGCCTATGCTGTATTGATTGATCCGGATAAACGTCAAAAATATGATGCAGAACGATTGACTAAGTCGGGGAAGTTAGTCGATGACTCCGACAATGAGTTGAATAAGGTATTGAGTGAATTTAAACGGATGTTAACGGAATCTGAAGCGATACTACATATATTAAATGAGCCTGACTAGGGTTTAGTCAATTTAGACATGACGTATCAGTCAACTTTTAAACAGCTGAATGTAGCGGCGATTTAAGCCGCCCCCTACGGTGACAGGCACACCTGGAGGTTTAAGGTGGATAATGGGACCCGCTTTTTTAAAGTCTCACGGGCTAATAAACATGTGTTGATAACGCTTTCTTAGCCGTCCATAGTTCACCCCTATTGGCTCTGCGTTCATACTTTCTGTGTCGTCATCGGCTAATGGGCGTTGATCTTCATCAGTAACCATACCATCATGCACCAAGTATTTACGCTGCTGCTGGTAAACGCTTTTAATGTAGTCATAGCGATCGATAGGGTTTTCATCAACAGTATTTTCAGGTGATGTAAACTTGGTTTCGTTAGAAACAATCAATCCGGATTCGGCGCTGACTGCACTTGAGACAACAGGGCCGCTGCCGAAAACCGCAAAGGGATAGGTCAGAGGCTCCATTACCGCTGTCGTCACCGCCGTACCTAAAACACCCACGACCTGCCTGGGTGAATTAGCAGCGGAGATTGCCTTGAAAAGAGTGCCGCTACCCGTAAATACAAAACTATAGGTCAGCGGATTCATTAACGCATCACCGATAACCCCTATAAGTCCTCTAGGTGAACTGGCCCCCAAAAAGGGTACCACCAGATAATTACCCGACGGAACGCCCCAAAAGCCTAGGGTTTGTCCGAAGTCTTCATTATGCTTAGGCAGATCTAGCATTGTTGCCACATCGATAAGGCCGCCGACACCTGCGGTGGTGTTAATCAGAAAACGGCTAGCATCCAAACCGCCCTGTGCCATTTTAAGCTGTAATAAATCGTTAACGGTGACGCTAATATCGTTAAAATTGCTGAAAAAATTGGCTGTGGCATCATTAAAAAATTCCGGCGTTATTGATGTATAACCTTTGGTCACAGGTATTACAATGGTATTGTCGAAATCATTATTGAATCCCTGTGCCTCCCGATTCCAGGCTTCCCAGGGATCATCCTCATTAACTTTTGGCAGACCTGCGCACCCGTCCAGCAGACTTGAGATGATCAGGCTAATCACTAATAAACGTGTATTGATGATTTTTTTCATGCTCATGATTCATCTCTATCTGTTGGGTGTTGAATTGATGACAAGTTTATCCATGAGTAGCGTAAAACCCCGCCGTTCAGGCATAGGTATCTACACAACTTATAAGAGAAAACTCTGCGCTGTTTCCTGCAAAGCGGCGAGCTCTTCAGAAGAATAGCACTCCAGCACTTCCTGCATGGAAAGAAATACCCATAAGCCAGCCAATAACGCGGGATTAGTAAACGACTTGCCCCATTTCATTTGCCTGCCGCTTAACTTGATTAGAAATGTCCGCAAGGCTTCAGCTTCTTCGCCTTTCGCAGCCGCTATTTCCCAGACAACCACGCAAGCCATACTGATAACGAGTAAACGTTTGGCAATGGCTAGACCGGTTTCCTGCTGCCAGGATTCTAAATCATGTCCGGCTTTTTTCAGTAATTTAAAAAAGCATTCGATACCCCATTGTAAATACATCTATAAAAGACTTCTTGACAAATGAGGAGGTTCTTCCAATAATCCAAAAAAGTGCGCTCATGTCACTGGTCAACTGGAGCCAAGCACATGCTCAAAAACTCAAGCGAATCGAATTCGATTGCCAACCCCTGGCAAAGCCTTCCTTTTTCCCAAAAAAATCACCTGATCAATCTGTTGGCCGAGTTAATGCAACGCCAACTGAGGAAGACAATTCAATTGAAGGGGGGCTGTAATGAACACGCACTTACCCAATCTAAAGAAAAATCAATTGGATATTAGCGGGAAGATCAAATCTCACCACCTCAATCGAAAAGCAGTAATATATATCCGCCAATCTACCCTGCAACAAGTTCATCGTCATCAAGAGTCGACCCGACTGCAATACGGCCTGGTTGACCGAGCTATTATTTTAGGCTGGTCTAAAAACGACATTGACGTTATTGATGACGACCTGGGCTGCTCTGGAGCATCGATAGAGGGTCGTCCTGGTTTTCAGCGCTTGGTTGCAGAAGTTGGCTTGGATCATGTCGGCATGGTTTTAGGCTTGGAGATGTCGCGCTTATCCAGATCTTCTAGGGATTGGTATCAACTACTTGAGGTATGCGCCATTTTCGGCACCCTCAT
>JAURYJ010000094.1 GCA_030653985.1 Methylobacter sp.
TATAGAGGTCAATGAGTCGTACACTACCCAAGCCTGTTCGTGCTGCGACTGCATAAGCGCCAGTAGTCCGAAAGGTAGAGCAGGCTTGCGAATAAGAGCATGGACTTGTGCCGAGTGTGGCACTACGCATGATAGAGATATTAATGCGGCAAAGAACATTCTCGCGCTTGGGCATAAGCGTCTAGCGGTAGGAATCCCCGTCTTTTAGGTCGGGGAGGATGTCAAAGATCAGAAATTATAATAAGTGGAAGTGCTATCAATTTCCGAGGAGGGCTGATAGCTCTAGTTCGTTAAATTGGATAATGATTTAATGAGCGCCTCGATGCTCCAGATTTAAAAAACAAAAATTGATTTGGGGCTTCGTTGTTTATAGGTTTTTGTAATGGCCGGTAGACCGGACATTATCCCTCGCCAATATTTATATCTTTCAGCTATAACTTCAAAGCTTCAAAAAGCAGGTAAATTGTTGAAATTGCCAAGCAATACAGTCTTCATTCTTTGTTGAAATCAAAGGGAATTACCCCGTGTAAAAACGAGTGGTTTTGGAGGGTTTTGGTTGGGCGTTTCGTATGCAGGGACTTTTGATGGGTGGTCTTATAACTGATTGTTCTATCAATTAGGCGGATTCAACTCCGAATACAATTCCAGTTATCATGCGGCTTCTTGCTTTTGTACTGCACTTTAACCCGTAAATGTAAGCGCCGGTAATGCCTATTCCGTACTGTCTTTTTAAACCGGTTCCCTAAAAGTTGCCTGTATCACTGTTCGTTCAGTCATAATCGTATCAAGAAAATTAGCCCTTAAAAAACGCTTTGGAGCCGTTGTGAACGATGATTTCAGCAGGGTCTTATTTTCTCTTGGACTGACATTTATGTGGGCTTGCCTTGGGGCATAAGTCGAGGGTTTCGTGTGGTTTTGCGTGGGAACGTCTGAGCATAAAAAACCCCGCTAAGCCAGATAACTTGCGGGGTCGTGGGTCAGTCTGAGCCTGTATGAAACAGGCTTAACTTTTACAAGCTGTAATACATGTCGTATTCTACAGGGTGTGTGCTCATACGAATACGAGTGACTTCTTCCATTTTCAGAGCAATATAGGCATCAATTGTATCGTTAGTGAAAACGCCGCCGCGTGTCAAGAATTCACGATCATTGTTCAGCTCGTCTAATGCTTGGTCAAATGAGTGGCAAACTTGTGGGATGTTTTTGGCTTCTTCGGCAGGTAAGTCGTACAAGTCTTTATCCATCGCGTCACCAGGATGGATTTTATTTTGAATGCCGTCCAAGCCTGCCATCAACATTGCTGAGAATGCCAAATAAGGGTTTGCAGTGGAGTCGGGAAAACGAACTTCAATGCGGCGTCCTTTAGGGTTAATAACATAAGGAATACGGATGGAAGCTGAACGGTTGCGTGCAGAGTAAGCCAGCATAACCGGTGCTTCAAAGCCTGGTACCAGACGTTTGTAGCTGTTGGTTGAGGCGTTGGTGAACGCATTCAATGCTTTGGCGTGTTTAATGATGCCACCGATGTAAAACAATGCCATTTCAGACAGGCCACCGTATAAGTCACCGGTAAACAGGTTAACGCCATTTTTAGCTAAAGACTGGTGGACGTGCATACCGCTGCCGTTATCACCTACTAAAGGTTTTGGCATGAATGTCGCTGTTTTGCCATAAGCATGGGCTATATTGGCGATGACATATTTCAGTTCTAAAACTTCGTCGGCTTTTTTAACCAAGGTGTTAAATCTGACGCCGATTTCGCACTGGCCAGCGGTTGCAACTTCATGATGGTGAACTTCTGTCACTTGACCCATTTCTTCCAAGGTTAAGCACATCGCAGAACGCATGTCTTGAAGTGAATCGACTGGAGGTACAGGGAAGTAGCCGCCTTTAACGCCTGGGCGATGACCGGTGTTACCGTCTGGATAGACTTTTTCTGAATTCCAGCCCGCTTCTTCTGAATCGACTTTGTAGAAAGAGCCGCTCATATCGGTGCCCCAACGAACATCGTCAAAAATGAAGAATTCGTTTTCAGGGCCAAAGAATGCGGTATCTGCAATGCCGGTCGATTTTAAATAGTCTTCTGCGCGTTTAGCGATAGAACGTGGGTCGCGTTGGTAACCCTGCATGTTGCTTGGCTCAATGATGTCGCAACGCAAGATTAAGGTGTTGTCATCAAAGAAAGGGTCCATCACTGCTGTAGAAGGGTCTGGCATTAAAATCATGTCTGATTCGTTGATGCCTTTCCAGCCCGCAACTGAAGAGCCGTCAAACATGTTGCCTTCTTCAAAGGTGTCTTCGTCAATTGAATGAGCAGGGAAAGTTACATGTTGCTCTTTACCACGGGTGTCACAAAAACGAAAATCGACGAATTTTACGTCGTTTTCTTTGATCAATTTAAGTACTTTTGCTGCAGACATTTATGTTGTCTCCTAAGAATGGGTTATGTGGAATCAGCGTTTTATGCCAAACGGCGTAACGATACCATTTTTTTTATCGAATTAGCTACTAAAAAAGCGCTCTGAATAAGCGCTATATTAGGGAGTAGGTTGAAATTTGGCGCACGAGAATGTACGCCAAATTTCTGGTCAGATAAAAAGTATTTAGAAGCGAACTGTGGCATCGGCTGAAATCAGCAGTTGATCATTGCTTAAACCCGCGTTATACGCATTATTTTCGGTTGAATGGTCATATCTGACTTCAGGTCGCAAGGTTAGCCAGGATATCGGCGAATAGTTTAACCCGGCTGTTGCCGCCAGGTAATGGTTTTTACCGCCGGGCATCATGTTGCCATTACCGATTGCGCCGACTCGTGCGCCGTCTTCATCGCGGAACCATTCAAGGCGAAGGCCTGCGCCCAGTTTGTCACTGATGTCATAAGTCAGGTACTGGTTGATGCCATACCATTTGGCCGCGTCAGCACTAGTCGATTTTTCTTCTATGCCTAAGTCATGTTGCAGTTTGTAGTGCAAGGTGTCGGTAATGTCATGGCTTAATACGACGCTGTACATAGTTCGATTATGTTTATCCAGTTTTTCGACATCACCGGTGATCACCGAAAAGGCTAAAGAGGTTTTTTCATTGTCGGTCGTAAAGGTAGCTCCGCCAAGGAAATTAGCGGGTTCCTGGAAGAAAGAATCCCATCCTGAGACGACACCGCCGGTCAGGCTGATGTTTTTGTTAATCGGGTATGAAGATATTATTCCGGTGTGGGTGAACGGTTCGCCATATTGCATGGTATAGGCGTGCGAGAAGAAGAAATTATCCGGTGCGGTAACTACTTCATTACCGATGATGGTGTAAAAATGCCCGATTTTGGTGGTGATGCCGTTACCTATCGGTGCAAAAACGGTTGCATAAACTTGTGGGAAGGCCAGCTTATAAAAACGGGAGCTGCTATCTAAGATCAATTTATTATCAAAGTTGGCCTGGGTCGTGAAGCGGGCATCGGTGCCATACAAAATATCGGCGCGGAAACCCAAGTCCCATTTCTTGGCTTCGGTGTCTACGGCTCTTTCGATATAGCCGTTCAGTTGTTGCATATGAAATTCGTTGGCGCGATCGCCAAACGTTACCGGTCCGTTGAAGCGATCTTCAGGGGAGTCAATATTGCCGGAAATACCCGATGAAACCCAGCCGCCCACATTAATACCCAGATCTTTCAAGGGCGCTGTTTCGTTAATATTAAAGCCTGTCAGGCTTTCTACTGCACCTTTATCATCATCGGCTTGCGCCAGTGAAGAGCAGAGGACTGCACTACACAGAGTAAGTTGCAAAACTGCATTTTTTCTTAAATGAGATTTCATCAGTAGGCCCTTTATATTAAATGGTTGTAAAAAATTATTTGGAAGCTGTAATCCAGTAAGCAAAGCTGATTTTGCAATTAATCGATAGAAAGGCTGAATTTTTGCAAAATAGAATAGCTTGCTGTTGTTTATAAGACAAATTGTTGTGTCATTAAGACACTCTGGTATTTTAAAAGCAATTTAGGGGCCAAAATTAGCCGGTGTAGATAAAGTCGCTATTTAGGTGATTCAAGGAGTCGATGTAGAGGGCAGTTAATGCGTTTTTTGATCAAAAATAGTGCGTAAAAAAAGAAAATAGATCAGTTATGGTGCGTTTTTTTGAAAACCCTGTTAGTCCTTAAATCAAAAATAACGAAAAATTTATCTTCACCCTAGATTTATTTTTTGTAGGTGTAACAAAAGTTATTTCTCATAAAATCAAGCGTTGTTTTGGTGCATAAAAAGAAAATAGCGGCTTAATGTGGTGCGCATTAGTCTGAAGTCGCTTGATATAGTGAGGATAAGTCACCGCGTATTATGGTGATTTTAGCTTGGCATGTTATGTGCTTTGATCAAAACTGAATATAACTTTAAAGCAAGAGGTCTTAGTATGAAACTGATAACCGCTATTGTTAAACCCTTCAAACTGGATGATGTCCGTGAGGCGCTTTCAGATATAGGGGTTTCGGGGGTAACTGTAACTGAAGTAAAGGGCTTTGGTCGCCAAAAGGGGCATACCGAGCTTTATCGGGGGGCTGAGTATGTCGTTGATTTTTTACCCAAGGCCAAAATTGAAGTGGCGGTAGCTGACGCCATGTTGGATCAGGCTGTAGAGGCCATTACCAGAGCCGCCAATACCAGCAAAATAGGTGACGGTAAAATTTTTGTAATCAATTTAGAGCAAGTTGTCCGGATTCGTACTGGAGAAACTGGCGAAGAAGCACTTTAATATTAAGGAGGAGCTATGAAATATCTTATCAGTACCTTTATAATTTTTTTATTACTGAGTTTTGCCGGTGTTACCGCCGCTGAGCCACCAGTGTCGACTGTAGAAATCAAAACCCTGGACAACCCTGCAGTATCGGTAGCGGTGGAAATTTCCCCGGCCGCTGATGTTGTTGCCGCAGCAGCGCCAACGCCCACAGTAGATAAAGGCGATACTGCGTGGATGATGGTATCCACGCTACTGGTTATCATGATGGTGGTACCCGGTCTGGGACTGTTCTATGGCGGCTTGGTGCGTAGCAAGAATATGCTGTCGGTGCTGATACAGGTGATGGTGGTGTTTTCGCTGATTGCGGTGCTGTGGGCTGTTTATGGCTATAGCTTGGCGTTTGGGGGAGAAGGCTTGATTATCGGTAATTTCGATAAGCTGTTCTTGCGGGGCGTCACGGTTGATTCGCTGGCTGACACCTTCACTGACAATGTCAAGATTCCCGAGTTTATTTTCATTGCCTTCCAATCTACCTTTGCGGGCATTACCTGTGCGCTGATTGTCGGCTCATTTGCCGAACGTATTAAATTCAGTGCCGTACTATTGTTTTCCGTTATCTGGTTCACTTTCAGCTACCTGCCCATTGCCCACATGGTCTGGGGCGCGGGCGGTTATTTGTTGGACAAGGGCGCGCTTGATTTTGCCGGCGGTACCGTGGTGCATATCAATGCCGCTATGGCGGGTTTGGTCGGCGCTTATATGGTAGGTAGACGCATTGGTTATGGCAAGGAAGCGATGACGCCGCACAGCCTGACCTTGACCATGGTAGGTGCTTCGTTGTTGTGGGTAGGTTGGTTTGGATTCAATGCCGGTTCTAATCTTGAGTCCAATGGGGGGGCAACCTTGGCTTTCATTAACACCTTGCTGGCGACGTCGGCAGCAGTATTAGCTTGGTCGGCAGGTGAAGCGATGAGTCGGGGCAAAGCCTCTATGCTGGGCGCGGCATCCGGTGCAGTTGCCGGTTTGGTAGGGATTACCCCGGCCTGTGGTTCGGTGGGTCCGATGGGCGCTATCGTTATCGGTGTGACGGCGGGTTTCCTTTGTCTATGGGGCGTCAACGGCCTTAAGAGAATGCTCGGTGCCGATGATTCGCTGGACGTATTCGGTGTGCATGGCGTGGGCGGTATTGTCGGTGCGTTGCTGACCGGCGTATTCACTGCTCCCGGTTTGGGCGGCACTGGCGCGGATGATTTTTCTATCCTTAGCCAAGTGCTGATTCAGGCTGAAGGTGTGATCATCACTGTAGTGTGGTCTGGAGCCGTGGCCTATGTCGCCTACAAAATTGTTGATATGTTGCTAGGTCTTCGGGTTAGCGAAGAAGTTGAGCGGGTGGGACTGGATGTTTCGAGCCACGGCGAATCGGCATATAACTTGTAATTTCTTTATCGGCATAAGCAGATTGCCGCTGTATAGCGGCAATCTGCAAAAAGCAAGTCTTTAAGTCGGACGCCAAGTGCGTCCGTTTTTGCGTTTGAAGAAAGGCGATCAGGTGAAAAGGCGCAAAGCTAAAGGTAACGTTATTTGAAGTTGGGTGTTTTCGTCTTTTGCCTTTACCCTATTCATTGTATGTTGATTGATAATTTACTATGATTGCAGCCTATGTTGCCAACACTTTTTGCTAGCTAACCGAGAGAAAATATGAAATTAATAACAGCAATCATTAAACCGTTCAAGATGGATGATGTCCGAGAAGCGTTATCTGAAATTGGGGTTGCGGGTGTCACTGCAACCGAAGTCAAAGGCTTTGGTCGTCAAAAAGGTCATACTGAGCTGTACAGGGGGGCTGAGTATGTAGTCGATTTTCTGCCTAAAGTTAAATTAGAAATTGCTGTCGCTGACGATGTGGTCGATAAAGCTGTCGAAACGATTGTTAAAGCAGCCAATACCGGAAAAATCGGCGATGGGAAAATATTTGTCTCCAATTTGGAGCAGGTTATTCGTATTAGAACCGGTGAAACCGGAGAAGAAGCCATTTAGGCGCAAGGAAAAAGAATGTTGTTGAAGATAATAAGTAGAAGGCTGTTTTTAGGTCTCATGATGTTCCCCGGTCTTGCTGTGGCGGATCAATTAAACCAGGCCAATACGGCCTGGGTGTTAACATCGACAGCCCTGGTTTTGTTTATGACCATACCAGGTTTGTCATTATTTTATGCCGGATTGGTTAGAAGTAAAAACGTATTGTCGGTATTAATGCAGTGCTTTGCGATTACTTGTCTGGTTTCGATACTTTGGCTGGCAGGGATTTACAGTTTTATTTTTGCCGATGGCGGCGAGTTGCAAAAGCTGATCGGCGGTGCGTCCAAAGTGTTTTTGCCTGACATCGGTGTTGAATCGTTAATAGGTGATATTCCTGAAACGGTTTACTTCATGTTTCAGATGACCTTTGCCATTATCACGCCGGCGTTGATCGTCGGCGGTTTTGCCGAGCGGATGAAATTTTCGGCGATGCTGTGGTTTAGCGGCTTATGGTTGATCATGGTTTATATGCCGATCTGTCACTGGATGTGGGGCGGCGGTTGGTTGGCCGATTTGGGGGCAATGGATTTTGCCGGTGGTATTGTTATTCATGTGAATGCCGGTGTTGCCGCTTTGGTGTCTGCGCTGGTGTTGGGCAAAAGGAAAGGTTTTCCCAACACGGCGATGCCGCCGCATAACATGACCATGGTGGTTACCGGTGCAGGCATGTTGTGGGTCGGTTGGTTCGGGTTTAATGCCGGCAGTACGTTGACTGCAGATGGACATGCCGGTATGGCGATGCTGGTGACCCATATCGGCGCGGCATCCGGGGCTTTAAGTTGGATGTTTATCGAATGGAAACACTTTAGCAAGCCCAGCGTGTTGGGCATTGTGACCGGCATGGTCGCAGGTTTGGGTACCATCACACCGGCATCCGGTTTTGTCGGTCCTGCGGGTGCTTTGGTGATTGGCATTACCGCCGGTTGTGTGTGTTTTTATGCGACCCAGTATGTAAAGCGCACCCTGAAAATCGATGATTCCCTGGACGTGTTTTCCGTTCATGGCGTAGGCGGTGTGACCGGCTCATTATTGACCGGCGTTTTTGCGGCCAGCAGCTTGGGCGGAATTGGTTTGGCTGAGGGCGTTTCCATTATGGATCAGGTCGGCGTTCAGGCCTTGGCGATTGTGGTGACGGCGGCTTGGAGTGCATTATTCAGTTACCTGATTTTGAAAGCTTTAGACAAATTGATTGGCTTGCGGGTGACGTCCGATGAAGAAGTGCAGGGACTGGATAATGCTCTACATGAAGAGACCGGTTATCTCGATTTGTAGCTTGGGTCGATAGTATTATTCAGCCACAAAAGGCGGCTCTCAGTAACCTGAGAGCCGCCTTTTGTGTTTATAATGATGACAATTAAAGCAGATCAAGTCGCTGGATTTTATGCAAGTTCGACAGATAACATTTATAGTCAAAATAGCTGTTTTTATTGTAGCCAGTCTTGCGGCTATCTATGCCGCATTGGGTTTTTATGGCTTGCCGATGTTGCTTAAGTCGAAACTTCCATCATTTATTCAGCAGGAAACTGGCAGGCAAGCCTCGGTTGCAACGGTTCAGTTCAATCCCTTTTCGTTACAATTAAGCCTGCACGGATTTGAGCTGCAAGAGCCTAACGGACAGCTGTTTGTCGGTTTTGATGATTTTCTTGTCAAGATCAATGCATGGCAATCCCTTAAACAGCAGGCTTTGGTTTTTGATGAAATATTGCTGAGTAAGCCGGATGTTCGTATCGCCAAAGATAAAAATGGCGCGTTCAATTTTAAAGATCTGCTTAAAGATAACAACGAAAGCCAACAGCAGAACGCTACGATTTTTCCGGTAAACATCGTCAAGCTGTCGATAGTCGAAGGAAAGCTGGACTGGGAAGATGCGCAGCTTAAAAGCCCTATAAAAGAGATTATTTATCCGATCAAACTCGATATTGAAAACTTTAGCACTCAGCCGGATAAACCGGCCGGCTTGGGTTTGTCCCTGGCGATAAAGTCAGGCGGCAAGCTGGATTGGCAAGGCTCCATTAGTCTTAGTCCACTGTCTTCATCCGGGCATATCAAGTTGGATAGCATGCAGCTGCCGAGAATCAGGGCGCTGGCCTTGCAAGAGCTTGTGCAATGGGATTTACAGGGTTATGAACTGTTCGAGGCCGATTACAAGGCCGATTATAGCAAGGGTAAATTTAACCTTAATTTCAAGCAGGGCAAGTTTGAACTGCACGATGTGCAGATTTCAGAAAATGCACAGCAACAAACGCGGCTTAGCATTCCCCAGATTGCCGTATCCGGCATTGATTTTAACCTTGAAAAACAGCTGCTGGCGATCGAATCGGTTTTAGCCAAAAATACCAATTTTAACGCACGGATAAAGGCCGACGCTGAGGTTCCGGTTTCAGGAAATGCGCAGCCACAAACGCTGTTTAACATCCCCCAGATTGCCGTATCCGGCATTCATTTTGATATGGGAAAGCAGGCGCTAGCGATCGAATCGGTTGTAGCCCAAGATGCCGATTTTAAGGCATGGCTGAATGCTGATGGTGTGATTAATTACCAAACTTTATTACCCGTCAGTGATAAAGCGGCCGAAACTACCGCTATTGAGTCCGAACAAACGCCGTGGGATATTAAAATCAATACTATCGTACTCAATAATTTTGGGCTTATTTTTGAAGATCAGACCTTAAAAAAGCCGGTCACCATGACCGCCAAGCCTATCGATTTCAAGCTCGATAATTTCAGCAATAAAGCCGGTGCAAGCCTGCCTTTTCAACTCAGCGCTGGGTTTAATCAAAGCGGCTTGATAAAACTCGACGGCAACACCGTTATCGAACCTTTAGCCGCGCAAATAGCCGTTGCTGTCAACGGTATTGGGCTGGAAAAGTTCCAGGCTTATGTCGATAAATACGCGCGACTGGATGTCATCGACGGGACGCTGGCTGTTGACGGCAAGGTCTTAGTCGCCAAATCAGCAGCGGATAAACTGGATGTTAAGTTTAGCGGCAATAGCCAAATCGCCCGGTTATTAACCCGCGATCAGTTAAAGAACAAGGATTTTGTCAAATGGGAAAATTTAGCGCTTAACGGCATCGATGTTGATTTTCCGGCAAATCGATACAGCGCTGAAACATTGGTGCTTAATAAACCTTATGCCAGAGTTATCATCAACAAAGACAAGACCGTCAATTTTGGCGACATTATGATTGCCGATAAAAGCAAGCCGAAAGTCGCTGTTAAAGTCGCTAAAAATAAAGAGACTAAAGCGCAGAAACCTACATTCAAACTGGGTAAGATTCAAATCATTGACGGTTCATCCGATTTTGCCGATCTTTCCCTGATCTTACCGTTCGCCGCGCCCATCAAAAGTCTGAACGGCGGTGCCAGCGGCATATCCTCAGAACAAAAATCAATCATCAAGGTTGATTTAAAAGGTAACACCTATGATTTGTCACCCGTCGATATTAAGGGCGAAATCAGTCCTTATCTGGGCGATTACCATGTGACTGTTAATTTCACCGGCATGCCGATGCCGTTGATTTCGCCTTATATGGTGCAATTTGCCGGTTATAAAGTTGAAAAAGGCAAAATATCGCTGGGGCTTAATTACAAAGTGGAGAACAAGGTACTCACTGCAGCCAATAGTATCTTGATAGATCAGTTCGAACTGGGCGAGAAAGTTGAAAATCCCAATGCGGTATCATTGCCGCTGGAACTGGCGGTGGCCTTGATGAAGGATTCCGATGGCAAGATAAAAATTGACGTACCCATTTCCGGCAGCCTGGAAGACCCCCAGTTCAGCATCAGTCATATCATTGTCGATGCGTTGATGAACTCGGTCAGCAAGGTGATCACCTCGCCTTTCCGTGCGCTAGCTTCGTTGATAGGCAGCGAAGCAGATTTAAGTACAATCAGTTTTACGGCGGGCGAAGCGATATTAACTACGTCTGAAATCAGCAAGCTGGACGCCTTGGCCAAGGCGTTAACAGCACGCCCGGTTTTAAAGCTGGAAATTAAAGGCGCGGCTTTTCAGGAACAAGATTGGCCCGCAGTCAGCGACGATGCCTTATACGATCAGCTTAAAAGAATCAAAGCCGCCGAAATGAATAAACAGGGCGGCAGAAAAATACGCGCAGAACATGCGGTGATTTCCGACCAGGATTACCGGCGTTTGATGGAGCAGCTATTTATTGAAAAGTTTCCGCTGCTGGTGGAAAAACCGTTGCTGGGCAGGCCGCGCCTGATCGGTAGTCAGGCCGATACGACAACAGACGAGTTTTATGCGGTCGCCAAGCAGAAACTGTCGGCCATTATTAAACCGGAACCGCAGCGACTGGAAGGTTTGGCCGCAGAAAGGGCGCGAGCGATTGCCAGTTATATCGTGCAACAAGGCGGCATAGCCAATGAACGGGTATTTATACTGAATACGGTGATTGACCCGAAAAGGGAAGATGACGGGATTGTTAGTATGCTGTCTATAAAGGCAGATTAACTACTCAAACATACGGTGCGCAATAGTCATAATTGCTATTATGCTCTATGGATGTAACAGTTCAGGCCCCTCTAATATTTTCGCAGTTTTTATCTATGAGTAGCGTAAAACCCCGCCGTTCAGGGCGGTGATGTAAGCGGCTCAGTTTCGTATTTCTCATCGTGTTAAATACTTCCGTCGTGTTAGAATTAACGCTTGCTACCAGAGGACGCATATCGGCTCTCTCCATGACGGCAACTTAAGTTTTA